>NZ_CP019706.1:605710-1211420 GCF_002101395.1 Pantoea alhagi
CAGACTCCAGCCTGCGCGCGCGGCCTTTATTTAGCAGCTACCGTAAACTGATCGCCTCCCCTGCCTATCTTGCACGTAATGGCATCCCGGTAAAGGTGGATGAACTTGCGTTACACAGCTGCCTGGGATTTATCGAAACGCCCGCTCTTAATCGTTGGCCTGTCGCTCAGCCAGATGGCGAGCTCTATACGATCCAGCCAACGATCTCGGCTAATAGCGGTGAGACCCTGAAACAACTTTGTCTTGCTGGCAACGGCATTGCCTGCCTGTCTGACTATATGATCAATAAAGAACTTGAGACGGGTAGCCTGGTTGAGGTGTTAGCTGAGAAGCGCTTACCGGTTGCCATGCCATTTAATGCGGTATATTACAGCGATCGTGCCGTTAATAATCGTGTCCGGGCATTTATCGATTTTCTGAGCGAATGGATTAACATTCATAACGTGTCATAAATCGCCCGCGTCGTCAGTTATGTTAAAGCGCTGGCATGTTCAGTTTCCGGGATATTTGCTGAACTGAGCGGTAGCTGGCTCAGCTTTTGTTACGCGAAGCAGTGTTTGAGCGTGGCCTGATAGCGGAATAAGGGGATGATTTTCTGAAACCGAAAAAGCAAAAAGCCCTGACATTACTGTCAGGGCTATTACTAATAGAGTGGCGGTGCGGACGGGACTCGAACCCGCGACCCCCGGCGTGACAGGCCGGTATTCTAACCGACTGAACTACCGCACCACCGAATACTGCATTACCAGCGGGGTCTCGCTGATAACCGGTGTTACCTTTTCAGGTATTACCTTAATTTGATGCCTGGCAGTTCCCTACTCTCGCATGGGGAGGCCCCACACTACCATCGGCGCTGCGGCGTTTCACTTCTGAGTTCGGCATGGGGTCAGGTGGGACCACCGCGCTCTCGCCGCCAGGCAAATTCTTTGTGCACGGAACGTCTCTTTTGCGCTGCTGCGGCGTTGGCTGCATTCGCATAACCCCGTTACATACCTCAGTATGCGCCGGCGTTATGTCTCATTTGCCGCCTGGCTTCAGCACAAAATCGTTCGTTCCCGCTAATTTCTTATCCGGTCAACAAAGCTGAAAACTCTCAATTCCCAAAACGCTTCCGGCGTTGTAAGGTTAAGCCTCACGGGTCATTAGTACCGGTTAGCTCAACGCATCGCTGCGCTTACACACCCGGCCTATCAACGTCGTCGTCTTCAACGTCCCTTCAGGGGGCTCAGGGCCCCAGGGAAGACTCATCTCGAGGCAAGTTTCGTGCTTAGATGCTTTCAGCACTTATCTCTTCCGCACTTAGCTACCGGGCAGTGCCATTGGCATGACAACCCGAACACCAGCGGTGCGTTCACTCCGGTCCTCTCGTACTAGGAGCAACCCCTCTCAGTCTTCCAGCGCCCACGGCAGATAGGGACCGAACTGTCTCACGACGTTCTAAACCCAGCTCGCGTACCACTTTAAATGGCGAACAGCCATACCCTTGGGACCTACTTCAGCCCCAGGATGTGATGAGCCGACATCGAGGTGCCAAACACCGCCGTCGATATGAACTCTTGGGCGGTATCAGCCTGTTATCCCCGGAGTACCTTTTATCCGTTGAGCGATGGCCCTTCCATTCAGAACCACCGGATCACTATGACCTGCTTTCGCACCTGCTCGAACCGTCACTCTCGCAGTCAAGCCAGCTTATGCCATTGCACTAACCTCACGATGTCCGACCGTGATTAGCTGACCTTCGTACTCCTCCGTTACACTTTGGGAGGAGACCGCCCCAGTCAAACTACCCACCAGACACTGTCCCCACGCCAGATTATGGCGCCAGGTTAGAACATCAAACATTAAAGGGTGGTATTTCAAGGATGGCTCCGTGCGAACTGGCGTCCGCACTTCACTGCCTCCCACCTATCCTGCACATCAAGGCTCAATGTTCAGTGTCAAGCTGTAGTAAAGGTTCACGGGGTCTTTCCGTCTTGCCGCGGGTACACTGCATCTTCACAGCGAGTTCAATTTCACTGAGTCTCGGGTGGAGACAGCCTGGCCATCATTACGCCATTCGTGCAGGTCGGAACTTACCCGACAAGGAATTTCGCTACCTTAGGACCGTTATAGTTACGGCCGCCGTTTACCGGGGCTTCGATCAGGAGCTTCAGGTTGCCCTTAACCCCATCAATTAACCTTCCGGCACCGGGCAGGCGTCACACCGTATACGTCCACTTTCGTGTTTGCACAGTGCTGTGTTTTTAATAAACAGTTGCAGCCAGCTGGTATCTTCGACTGGCTTCGGCTCGGGGAGCAAGTCCCTCCACCTACGTGCCAGCGTGCCTTCTCCCGAAGTTACGGCACCATTTTGCCTAGTTCCTTCACCCGAGTTCTCTCAAGCGCCTTGGTATTCTCTACCTGACCACCTGTGTCGGTTTGGGGTACGATTCGTTGTTACCTGATGCTTAGAGGCTTTTCCTGGAAGCAGGGCATTTGTTGCTTCAGCACCGTAGTGCCTCGTCATCACGCCTCAGCCTTAACTTTCCGGATTTGCCTGGAAAGTCAGCCTACACGCTTAAACCGGGACAACCGTCGCCCGGCCAACATAGCCTTCTCCGTCCCCCCTTCGCAGTAACACCGAGTACGGGAATATTAACCCGTTTCCCATCGACTACGCCTTTCGGCCTCGCCTTAGGGGTCGACTCACCCTGCCCCGATTAACGTTGGACAGGAACCCTTGGTCTTCCGGCGAGCGGGCTTTTCACCCGCTTTATCGTTACTTATGTCAGCATTCGCACTTCTGATACCTCCAGCAGACCTCACAGTCCACCTTCAGCGGCTTACAGAACGCTCCCCTACCCAACAACACTTACGTGTCGCTGCCGCAGCTTCGGTGCATGGTTTAGCCCCGTTACATCTTCCGCGCAGGCCGACTCGACCAGTGAGCTATTACGCTTTCTTTAAATGATGGCTGCTTCTAAGCCAACATCCTGGCTGTCTGGGCCTTCCCACATCGTTTCCCACTTAACCATGACTTTGGGACCTTAGCTGGCGGTCTGGGTTGTTTCCCTCTTCACGACGGACGTTAGCACCCGCCGTGTGTCTCCCGTGATAACATTCTCCGGTATTCGCAGTTTGCATCGGGTTGGTAAGCCGGGATGGCCCCCTAGCCGAAACAGTGCTCTACCCCCGGAGATGAGTTCACGAGGCGCTACCTAAATAGCTTTCGGGGAGAACCAGCTATCTCCCGGTTTGATTGGCCTTTCACCCCCAGCCACAGGTCATCCGCTAATTTTTCAACATTAGTCGGTTCGGTCCTCCAGTTAGTGTTACCCAACCTTCAACCTGCCCATGGCTAGATCACCGGGTTTCGGGTCTATACCCTGCAACTTAGCGCCCGGTTAAGACTCGGTTTCCCTACGGCTCCCCTATACGGTTAACCTTGCTACAGAATATAAGTCGCTGACCCATTATACAAAAGGTACGCAGTCACCCCATAAAGAGGCTCCCACTGCTTGTACGTACACGGTTTCAGGTTCTGTTTCACTCCCCTCGCCGGGGTTCTTTTCGCCTTTCCCTCACGGTACTGGTTCACTATCGGTCAGTCAGGAGTATTTAGCCTTGGAGGATGGTCCCCCATATTCAGACAGGATACCACGTGTCCCGCCCTACTCATCGAGCTCACAACACATGCATCTTCGTGTACGGGACTGTCACCCTGTACCGTGCGCCTTTCCAGACGCTTCCACTGACACACATGCTGATTCAGGCTCTGGGCTGTTCCCCGTTCGCTCGCCGCTACTCAGGGAATCTCGGTTGATTTCTTTTCCTCGGGGTACTTAGATGTTTCAGTTCCCCCGGTTCGCCTCATGCCACTATGTATTCATGACATGATAGTGCAACGGATTGCACTGGGTTTCCCCATTCGGGTATCGCCGGTTAATAGCGGTTCATATCACCTTACCGGCGCTTATCGCAGATTAGCACGCCCTTCATCGCCTCTGACTGCCAGGGCATCCACCGTGTACGCTTATTCGCTTAACCTCACAACCCGCAAGCGTCTTGCGACACTCGTGAGTGCGAGAATTGAGAGAATCGTGAACAACAATAAAGTTGTTCCGTTTTCAATTTTCAGCTTGTTTCCGGATTGTTAAAGAGCAAAACTTCACAGTACATTCGCAAATGCACTCTGGAGTGTTCATCAACCAGCGGTTGATGGTGGAGCTAAGCGGGATCGAACCGCTGACCTCCTGCGTGCAAGGCAGGCGCTCTCCCAGCTGAGCTATAGCCCCAGATGTGTTGTAAAACCCGCGAAGAACCGAAATTCTTTTTCAGGCAAGGCGTACGTTCGGGAACGTTTACTGTGGTAAACGACCGGGCGTATAACGCAGCTTGAGAAAGAATTTGGTAGGCCTGAGTGGACTTGAACCACCGACCTCACCCTTATCAGGGGTGCGCTCTAACCACCTGAGCTACAAGCCTGCCGGGGTTTTACTGCTCATTACTTCTATCAGACAATCTGTGTGAGCACTTCACGGTCGGGATTCAGCATGGTAAGGAGGTGATCCAACCGCAGGTTCCCCTACGGTTACCTTGTTACGACTTCACCCCAGTCATGAATCACAAAGTGGTAAGCGCCCTCCCGAAGGTTAAGCTACCTACTTCTTTTGCAACCCACTCCCATGGTGTGACGGGCGGTGTGTACAAGGCCCGGGAACGTATTCACCGTGGCATTCTGATCCACGATTACTAGCGATTCCGACTTCACGGAGTCGAGTTGCAGACTCCGATCCGGACTACGACGCACTTTATGAGGTCCGCTTGCTCTCGCGAGGTCGCTTCTCTTTGTATGCGCCATTGTAGCACGTGTGTAGCCCTGGCCGTAAGGGCCATGATGACTTGACGTCATCCCCACCTTCCTCCGGTTTATCACCGGCAGTCTCCCTTGAGTTCCCGACCGAATCGCTGGCAACAAAGGATAAGGGTTGCGCTCGTTGCGGGACTTAACCCAACATTTCACAACACGAGCTGACGACAGCCATGCAGCACCTGTCTCACGGTTCCCGAAGGCACTTCCGCATCTCTGCAGAATTCCGTGGATGTCAAGGCCAGGTAAGGTTCTTCGCGTTGCATCGAATTAAACCACATGCTCCACCGCTTGTGCGGGCCCCCGTCAATTCATTTGAGTTTTAACCTTGCGGCCGTACTCCCCAGGCGGTCGACTTAACGCGTTAGCTCCGGAAGCCACGAGTCAAGCTCACAGCCTCCAAGTCGACATCGTTTACGGCGTGGACTACCAGGGTATCTAATCCTGTTTGCTCCCCACGCTTTCGCACCTGAGCGTCAGTCTTTGTCCAGGGGGCCGCCTTCGCCACCGGTATTCCTCCAGATCTCTACGCATTTCACCGCTACACCTGGAATTCTACCCCCCTCTACAAGACTCTAGCCTGCCAGTTTCGAATGCAGTTCCCGGGTTGAGCCCGGGGATTTCACATCCGACTTGACAGACCGCCTGCGTGCGCTTTACGCCCAGTAATTCCGATTAACGCTTGCACCCTCCGTATTACCGCGGCTGCTGGCACGGAGTTAGCCGGTGCTTCTTCTGCGGGTAACGTCAATGAACCAGGTTATTAACCTTGCTCCCTTCCTCCCCGCTGAAAGTACTTTACAACCCGAAGGCCTTCTTCATACACGCGGCATGGCTGCATCAGGCTTGCGCCCATTGTGCAATATTCCCCACTGCTGCCTCCCGTAGGAGTCTGGACCGTGTCTCAGTTCCAGTGTGGCTGGTCATCCTCTCAGACCAGCTAGGGATCGTCGCCTAGGTGAGCCGTTACCTCACCTACTAGCTAATCCCATCTGGGTTCATCCGATGGTGTGAGGCCCGAAGGTCCCCCACTTTGGTCTTGCGACGTTATGCGGTATTAGCCACCGTTTCCAGTGGTTATCCCCCTCCATCGGGCAGATCCCCAGACATTACTCACCCGTCCGCCACTCGTCAGCGGAGCAGCAAGCTGCTCCCTGTTACCGTTCGACTTGCATGTGTTAGGCCTGCCGCCAGCGTTCAATCTGAGCCATGATCAAACTCTTCAATTTAAAAGTCTGATGCTCGAGAAAAACGTCGTAATGAATTACGTGTTCACTCTGAGACTTGATACTGCAATTATTTTTGCGATATCCCGTCCGTGAGTGCCCACACAGATTGTCTGATAAATTGTTAAAGAGCAGTGCGACCGGCGCTTCGTGCCGTTGTCGCGAGGTGGCGTATATTACGCTTTCCTCTTACAGAGTCAACCCCTTTTTTCAGAAGTTTTTCTCCGGCGATTCATCTTACTGAACCGCTCAACACCGCGTGGCGTAAGCCGTTGTGCCGTGTCGATGGAGGCGCATTATAGGGAGTTCTTGAGACCTCGCAAGCGCTAATTTCAACTTTTTTGCTGTTCGCTGAAATTTCGCGCAGAACGCCTGTTTTTAACCCTGTTTTATACGTTTCGGTAGCTCTGCAAGGCTATCTATTACCCAATCGGCCAACTTCTCGCCTTCCGCAGTAACTGGTTTACCGCTGCGTACTAATACTGTTGTGCCCACGCCTGCTGCTTTGCCTGCCTGAACATCATCGATTTTATCGCCAACCATATAAGAAGCAGCCATATCGATATTCAGCTCTTTCATTGCGCTAAGCAGCATACCGGGCTGTGGTTTACGGCAATCGCATTGCTGGCGATAGCTTTCTACCGCAGCCTCAGGATGGTGTGGACAATAATAGATCCCATCCAAATCCACCTCTCTGTCTGCCAGCGACCAGTCCATCCACTCTGTGAGCTGCATAAACTGATCTTCACTAAACATTCCGCGCGCGATACCGGACTGGTTAGTCACCAGCACCAGCGCATACCCCATTTTCTTCAGTTCCTGCATCGCCTCAATGGCACCATCAATAAACTGAAAAGCATCAATCTCATGGACATAGCCATGATCCACATTTACTGTGCCATCGCGATCAAGAAATATCGCCGGGACTTTAGCCGTCACGTAGTAACTCCTGCTGCCTGATTTGTCGCTCAGTATCGCATGATTGCAATAAAAGAGAGAATGGCAGATTGAATCTCTCTGATTGATTTAGACGTCTGGATGCCTTACCATCCGTTTCAAATTTTGTCGCGATAGTAAGACAAAAGAAAAAACACCACGGACAACTTCACCGCAACAGATAACTAATAACTCAATGATAAAACTTTCCAATATTACTAAAGTCTTTCAGCAGGGCACGCGCACCATCACTGCGTTGTCAGACGTTAGCCTACACGTGCCCGCAGGACAAATTTATGGCGTTATTGGCTCATCAGGCGCGGGTAAAAGTACGCTTATTCGCTGCGTTAACCTGCTCGAGCGCCCTACGTCCGGCAGCGTCCTGGTTGATGGACAGGAACTTACCTCGCTGTCAGAAAGCGAGCTTACGCTGGCTCGCCGTCAAATCGGCATGATTTTCCAGCATTTTAATTTGCTGAACTCGCGCACCGTTTTTGGCAACGTAGCGTTGCCGCTTGAACTGGATAACATGCCACGCGCAACGATCAAAGCTCGCGTGACGGAGCTGCTCGATCTGGTCGGCCTTGCCGATAAGCATGACGCCTGGCCCGCTAACCTTTCCGGTGGTCAGAAGCAGCGCGTTGCTATTGCGCGTGCGCTGGCAAGCAGCCCGAAAGTGCTGTTGTGTGATGAAGCCACCAGCGCGCTCGATCCGGCCACCACCCGAGCCATTCTTGAACTCTTAAAAGATATTAATCGCCGTCTTGGCATTACCATTCTCTTGATTACGCATGAGATGGATGTGGTAAAACGCATCTGCGATCAGGTTGCGGTCATCAGTAATGGTCAGCTGATTGAAAAAGACAGCGTCAGCGAAGTTTTCTCACATCCGAAAACGCCGCTGGCTCAGCAGTTTATTCAGTCAACGCTGCATCTTGATATTCCTGAGGACTATCAGCAGCGTTTACAGGCGCAGTCAACCGCTGACAGCGTGCCTCTTCTGCGGCTGGAGTTTACCGGTCAGTCGGTTGATGCGCCGCTGCTGTCGGAAACCGCACGCCGCTTTAACGTTAATAACAATATTATCAGCGCCCAAATGGATTACGCTGGCGGCGTGAAGTTCGGCATCATGCTGGCGGAAATGCACGGCAGCGCGCAGGAGACCGAAGGCGCAATTGCTTATTTACAACAGCATCATGTAAAAGTAGAGGTATTAGGGTATGTCTGAGGCAATGATGTGGTTACTGGGTCGCGGCGTTTGGGAAACGCTGATGATGACCTTTGTCTCTGGCTTTTTTGGCTTTGTGCTGGGTCTGCCGGTTGGCGTTCTGCTTTATATCACCCGCCCGGGTCAGATCATGGCCAATAATAACCTGTATCGGGTCTTATCCGCGCTGGTCAATATTTTCCGTTCGATTCCTTTTATTATCCTGCTGGTCTGGATGATCCCTTTTACCCGCGCCATTGTCGGCACCTCAATTGGGCTACAGGCAGCTATCGTTCCGTTGACCGTTGGCGCTGCGCCTTTTATTGCGCGTATGGTTGAAAACGCCCTACTGGAACTGCCTACCG
Organism: Pantoea alhagi; assembly: GCF_002101395.1. Lineage (NCBI taxonomy): Bacteria > Pseudomonadati > Pseudomonadota > Gammaproteobacteria > Enterobacterales > Erwiniaceae > Pantoea > Pantoea alhagi. Next base: position 614,294 of record NZ_CP019706.1, read on the forward strand.
GCCTGATTGAAGCTTCCCGCGCCATGGGCGCAACGCCAATGCAGATTATTCGTAAGGTTCTGCTGCCGGAAGCCTTGCCGGGGTTAGTAAATGCGGCCACTATTACATTGATTACACTGGTCGGCTATTCTGCGATGGGCGGTGCCGTAGGCGCTGGCGGCTTAGGGCAGATTGGTTACCAGTACGGCTATATCGGTTATAACGCCACAGTAATGAATACCGTTCTGGTATTACTGGTGGTCCTGGTCTATCTCATACAATTCTGTGGCGACCGCATCGTTCGTGCTGTCACACATAAATAAGTCACCTCAATACTCTCTATTAAGGAAAGGATATGTCTTTCACGTTGAAAAAGATTGCCGCTGTGGGAGCGCTGCTCGGTGCTATGGCGCTGGCAGGATGTGGTCAGGAAGAGAAAGATCCTAACCATGTTAAAGTTGGTGTTATTGTTGGTGCCGAACAGCAGGTTGCTGAAGTCGCGCAGAAAGTGGCGAAAGATAAATATGGTCTGGACGTTGAGCTGGTCACCTTTAATGATTACGTGCTGCCTAATGAAGCATTAAGCAAGGGCGATATTGATGTTAACGCCTTCCAGCACCAGCCCTACCTTGACGCGCAGATCAAGGATCGTGGCTATAAACTGGTAACCGTAGGCCACACTTTTGTTTATCCAATTGCAGGTTACTCGAAAAAGATTAAATCACTGGATGAGCTACAGGAAGGCGCACAGGTTGCCATTCCTAACGATCCTACTAACCTTGGCCGTTCACTGCTGCTGCTGCAAAAAGTGGGTCTGATTAAGTTAAAAGAGGGAGTTGGCCTGCAGCCGACCTCTCTGGATATTATCGAAAACCCGAAAAAGCTGAAGATTGTTGAGCTGGAAGCGCCGCAGCTACCGCGCTCGCTGGATGACGATCAGATCGCGCTGGCAGTGATTAATACCACTTATGCCAGCCAGATTGGCCTGACGCCAACCAAAGACGGCATCTTTGTGGAAGATAAAGATTCTCCTTACGTAAACATTATTGTTGCGCGTGAAGACAATAAAGATGCGGAAAATGTGAAGAAGTTTGTTCAGGCATATCAGTCTGACGCGGTTGCAGAAGCAGCGAATAAAATCTTCAACGGCGGTGCGGTTAAAGGCTGGTAATAAGGCTCAGGCTCAGGATTTTAAGTTAACCATCTGTCCTTAACATTGCGTTACTCTTCTCGATCAGGCGGCCCGCTGATTTACCGGTTATAAGCTTTATGCTTACGGTCAAATCAACCGGGCCGCCTTTTTAACGTTTAATCAAATGTTATCGCAACTTGTCATTTAACTGATTGCTTGTTTCAATAACGCCAATTTTTAGAAATGAGGATAATTCGATGCGCGCGTTACCGCTTTGTTTGTTGGCGCTTTCGCTGACAGGTTGCTCTTTGCTACATAAGCCCTATAAGCCCATTACCGCGCCCGAAGCCCGGCCAGCCACCACGGAAACGCATGCTCGTCCAGCAGTGCGCCCTGCGCCGGTAAAGCTCTATACCGATACAACTGAGCTGCTAAGTAATCCTTTCCGGGATTTAGGCGAGGTATCGGGCGATGATTGCCAGACCAGCCGTCAGGACTCGCCGCCAAACATCAATACCGCACGTAAACGTATGCAGATCCGCGCCTCTTATATGAAAGCTAACGCGGTATTGTTGCATAAATGTGAAATCGTTAATGAAAGCAAAGGCTGCTATCGCCAGGCGATCTGCCAGGGCACGGCGCTAAAAGTAACAGGCAAATGAGTCAGTTTTCCTTCGCGCAGATTGGCGTGATTAAATCACCGTGGAAAGAGAAGTTCGCGGTTCCACGACAGCCGGGCCTGATTGAAGATGGTGGCGGCGAATTGCATTTGCTTCCTCCCTATAATCAACCGGAAGCGGTGCGCGGCCTGGAAGCGTTCAGTCATCTGTGGCTGCTGTTTGTTTTTCATCAAACGATGGAAGGCGGCTGGCGTCCAACGGTACGCCCTCCGCGCCTGGGCGGTAATACGCGCATGGGCGTATTTGCCACCCGCTCAACCTTCCGGCCCAATCCGGTTGGCATTTCGCTGGTTGAGCTGAAAGGCGTACGCTGCCAGAAAAACCAGGTGATCCTTGAGCTGGGCAGCCTTGATTTGGTTGACGGCACGCCAGTTGTTGATATCAAACCCTATCTGCCTTTTGCCGAAGCGATCCCGGCTGCACGCGCCGGTTTTGCTCAAAATGCCCCTTCAGCAGAGATGCCGGTGCGCTTTTCAGAGCATGCGCAGCAACAGTTGCATGATAACCAACAGCGTTATCCTCAGCTGGCGCGTTTTATTAGCCAGGTGCTGGCACAGGATCCGCGTCCGGCCTATCGCAAAGGCGAAGAGCCAGAACGTGAATATGCCGTCTGGCTGCTCGATTTTAACGTGCGCTGGCGCGTAACCGCTGAAGGCACCGAGGTGCTGGCGCTCGATCCGCGCTAATTTGTTCTCGCTCTCTTTTGAGGTGCATCACTCGCTGGTACACTAACCGCCACTATTTTCAGGTCAATCTTTGACTATTTTCCGCCCAAACTGGAATCTTACAGATGCGTACTACTCAATATCTGCTCTCCACGCTTAAAGAGACGCCGTCCGATGCCGAAGTGATCAGCCATCAGCTGATGCTGCGTGCCGGGATGATCCGTAAACTGGCCTCAGGCCTCTATACCTGGCTGCCGACGGGCTTACGCGTACTAAAAAAAGTTGAAAACATCGTGCGCGAAGAGATGACTAACGCCGGTGCGATTGAAATCTCTATGCCGGTAGTGCAGCCAGCCGACCTGTGGCAGGAGAGCGGACGTTGGGAGCAGTACGGTCCTGAGCTGTTGCGTCTGGTGGATCGTGGCGATCGCCCGTTTGTGCTGGGCCCAACGCACGAAGAAGTGATCACTGACCTGATCCGCAACGAGCTGAGCTCTTATAAGCAGCTGCCGCTGAATCTGTTCCAGATCCAGACCAAATTCCGTGACGAAGTGCGCCCGCGTTTTGGCGTAATGCGCTCACGCGAATTTATCATGAAGGATGCCTACTCCTTCCATACCTCTCAGGAATCGCTGCAGGAAACCTACGAGGCGATGTATCGCGCCTACGGTCAGAGCTTCAGCCGTATGGGGCTGGATTTCCGCGCGGTACAGGCGGATACCGGCTCTATCGGCGGCAGCGCGTCGCACGAATTCCAGGTACTGGCGCAGAGCGGAGAAGATGATATCGTCTTTTCAACCGAATCGGATTACGCGGCGAACATTGAGCTGGCGGAAGCGGTGGCCCCGGCCGGTGAGCGCCCTGCCCCTGCGCAGTCGTTAGAACAGATTGATACGCCTGATGCAAAAACTATCGCCGAACTGGTTACGCAGTTTAATCTGCCAGTTGAAAAAACAGTCAAGACGCTGATAGTTAAAGCCAGCGAAGAGAGCGGCCACCAGCTGGTTGCGCTGCTGGTGCGTGGCGATCATGAACTGAACGAAATCAAAGCGGAAAAAGTGGATATCGTGGCTGCGCCGCTGGTATTTGCTACTGAAGAAGAGATCCGTGCCGCGGTGGGTGCCGGTCCGGGTTCACTGGGTCCGGTTGGCCTGACGCTGCCGGTCATTGCCGATCGCACCGTTGCCAAAATGAGCGACTTCAGCGCGGGCGCGAATATCGACGGCAAGCACTTTATCGGGATCAACTGGGGCCGCGATCTGGCCGAGCCGCTGCAGGTTGCCGATCTGCGCAAGGTCGTGGAAGGCGATCCCAGCCCGGACGGCAAAGGTACGCTGCTGATCAAGCGCGGCATCGAAGTGGGTCATATCTTCCAGCTGGGCACCAAATACTCGGAAGCGATGAAGGCTGCGGTGCAGGGCGAAGATGGTCGTAACCAGACGCTGACCATGGGCTGCTACGGTATCGGTATCACCCGCGTAGTGGCAGCGGCAATTGAGCAGAATCATGACGATCGCGGCATTATCTGGCCTGCCGCGCTGGCGCCGTTCCAGGTCGCTATCCTGCCGATGAATATGCATAAATCTTTCCGCGTGAAAGAGCTGGCGGAAGAGCTGTACGCCACGCTGCGCGCGAAAGGTATCGACGTGCTGCTTGACGATCGTAAAGAACGTCCGGGCGTGATGTTTGCCGATATGGAACTGATCGGGATCCCGCATACCATCGTGCTGGGCGATCGCAACCTGGATAACGACGAGATCGAATATAAAGCGCGTCGTGCCGGTGAAAAGCAGATGATCAAACGCGATCGTATTGTGGATTTCCTGGTAGAAGCGATTCAGAGCGAGATCTGATTTTCCGCTGCTTTTAGGCAAAATAAAAACCCTGAAAGCCGGCCTGCCGGTGAGTAAGGGTTTTTTATATCAAGTACATCAATTACAGCACCTTTCCCCGTAACGCTTTGGTGCTGCTGCGCTGCGCTTTACCCTCCAGCCTGCGTCGTTTCGACGCCATCGTCGGACGCGTGGGACGTCGGGTTTTCTCTACCACAGTAAGCTCGCGAATCAAATTTTCCAGCCGCTTCAGTGCCGCTTCGCGGTTCATCTCCTGGCTGCGATACTCCTGCGCCTTAATGATCACTATTCCTTCGGGCGTAATCAGATGATGGCTGGCGCTAAGCAAGCGCTCTTTATAAAAATCGGGCAACGACGAGCTACGGATATCGAAGCGCAAATGGATCGCCGTCGAGCTTTTATTAACGTGCTGGCCGCCAGCGCCCTGCGCCCGTATAGCAGTGATCTCCAGCTCGTTATCACTAATGGTTACGTTACGTGATAGTACAATCATAAAAATTTACCGTTATGCCGCCCATGTTTAGATGATTCATTGATATGGGCTCTCTGTCTGTAACTGCTGATAGCGTAGAGTGTGACTTGCCAGCGCTGAAGGTCAATACTTATTGTCTGCGGATAAAACGCTGCGAACGACTGATTTCCCGCAGGAGGCTATGTTATAGTCGCTGGAGTCAGAGATTTACGCTCTGGAAGGAGGTGCATGTGCAGAAATATTGTGATTTGGTTCGTCAGAAATACGCTGAAATCGGCGGCGGCGAACTGGGATACGTGCCCGACGCCATAGGTTGCGCGTTAAAAACACTGAATGAGATAGCGGCTAATTCTGCGCTAAACTCTTCTGTCAGGGAACAGGCGGCTTATGCCGCTGCAAACTTATTGGTGAGCGATTATGTTGACGAATGAAGCCTACAAACCGATCAATTGTGACGATTACGATAGTCTCGAACTCGCCTGCCAAAAACAGTGGTCACTGGTTCTTGAACTCAAGAACGGTGAGCAGCTTAAGGTACAAGCGCAGGATATGATCACGCGTAAAAACGTAGAATATCTGGTGGTTGACCTGGCCGGTGAGGTGCGCGAACTGCGCCTTGACCATATCGCCAGCTTTAGCCATCCCGAGCTGGGCACCGTTGTTGTCAGCGAGTCGGATTAACCCTTTGGGCGGGCTTTCCCGCCCTTTGGCTTCACGGCTTTAGCGACTGATAATACGCAGCTAAATTGGCCATATCTTCATCGCTTAACCCACTGACAAACGCTTTCATCACTTCCGCCTGTCCACCGCTACGCTCCCCTTTCTTATAAGCCTGCAGCGCATGCTGTAAATAATCGGCATTCTGACCGGCCAGGTTGGGATACAGCGAAACGGAAGCTTTCCCCTCTGCGCCGTGGCACGCCTGACAGGCGGCAGATTTCTCCTGACCAGCAGCAGCGTTACCAGCCGCCAGCGCAGGCGCGGTAAAACAGGCCAGCATCAGTATCAACAGGGCTTTCATCTTTTATTCTCCCTTTCACGAAGCCAGGCAATGCGCCAGGCATTTCCCGCCACAGCGCTGCCTTCGCGGCAAACAAACGTATTCAGCGCGGCAATAAGCGTCTCATTGTAAAAAATCAGCGGCGTGCTTTCACGTCGCCACGGCGGCACGTCACACTCCTGCCACAGTTTTTTGATCGACCGATGGCCGCTGCGTCCCTCGATGGCGAAACGGCCCTGCGCCTGAAAGCGTACCGTAACCGTTTCATCTGCGCGTGGCGGGCGCACTTCCGTACCGCTTTCCGCCAGCTGCAGCATGCCAAGATCGTGCGGCAGATGGAGCGGCCTGGTCATCTCTGTCCAGGGTAAAATCAGCGTGCGTACCGATGGCCTTAACGGCAGCCAGTAAAGCTTCTCACGATAGCGCCGGATTTCATGATCTTCCAACCGCAGACGCGGCGCGGCATCTTCCCGTGCATTGATCACTTCCAGCCACAGGCGCCGGATCGCATCCCGCGAGGGCATTTGACCGCCACAGCCGGCAATCCAGCGCCGCAGCAGCGCAGCGCGACGAGCTTCGCTCATGGCAGCAAAACCTTCGATGCGCAGCGCGCCATCTGGTTCTGTTCGCGCCGCCAGCGACTCCGCCAACAGCTCATCCAGCAGTTGCTCCTGCTCGCCGCATAGCGCCGCGCTGCGGGCAACGGCGGCGGCAAAATGCGGCCAGCGCTCGCTCATTGTCGGTAATATCCGCTGGCGCAGAAAGTTACGGTCATAGCGCGTATCCTGATTGCTTTCATCTTCAATCCAGCGCAACTGATACTCTTCAGCCCACTTTTCCAGCTCAGCTCGCTGACGCGAAAGCAGCGGACGCAGCAGGCGATGTTCGCCTAACATCAGGCGCACGGGCATCGCGGCCAGGCCAGCAGGCCCGCTGCCGCGCTTCAACGCCAGCAGCAAGGTTTCGCATTGATCGTCAAGGTGCTGCGCCGTCACCAGGGCTTCTCCGGGGCGCAAACTGTCGCGGAAAGCCTGATAACGCCCTTCGCGCGCCGCGCCTTCAATGCCGCTGTCGCGTCCATCAACCTTGATCGCCACGACCTCCAGCTCAACCTGCCACGCTTCACAAACGGCCCGGCAGTGCTGCACCCAGCTATCGGCACAGGGGCTTAATCCGTGATGAATATGAATTGCGCGCAACTGTAACGTTGGCTGTCGCCGGCGTAACAGGGTTAACTGATGCAAAAGAACGGTAGAGTCCAGCCCGCCGCTGAACCCCACCAGCAGCCGCTGTTCACCGGCCAGCTGCTGTTCAAGTTGTGCAAGCTGCGTCATGAAAAACCTATTGGCAGGCGGCCATCAGAGCGATGACCGTAAAAACGGCTATTTTAAGCCTGGTATAGCTCAAGCGGCAAATTATCCGGATCGCTGAAAAAGGTAAAGCGCTTACCGGTGAGAGGATCGATACGAACTGGCTCGCAGGCCACGCCTTTTTCCGTGAGTAACTCACAGGCGCGGTCGATATCATTCACTGCAAACGCCAGATGCCGTAAGCCGCAGGCTTCCGGGTGACTGATACGAGCCGGCGGCGTCGGGAAAGAAAACAGCTCAATCAGATACTCTCCATTCAGCGCCAGATCGCCTTTCCATGAATCACGCGCTTCGCGATAAACTTCCTGCTGCAGCGTAAAGCCAAGAATGTCGCAGTAAAATGCCTTACTGCGCGCATAGTCGCTGGCGATAATCGCAATATGATGAACCTTCTTGATATCCAGCATAGCTTCTCCTTGATCTGTCTTACTGCAGCACCCTACTCACTCATGGATGCTGAAGCAAGACGGCATAATCTGCAAGTTAGCGCACGGTATCCGGCTCATCCTGTTTAAGGACGCGTACCAGATAGCGCCCATCCTCGGTGAGTTTGGCGCCGTGGATATCGGTTTCAAAACCAGGATAGTGACGGCCAATGGCACACAGCATCAGCAGAAAGTCGTGCACCGCACGGCTGGATTCAGTAATCATCTCTCCCGGCATCACCAGCGGCACACCCGGTGGATAAGGCAGAATCATGTTGGCCGAAACGCGCCCGATCATCTGGTCAATCTCCACGGTTTCTACCTCTCCTTTTACCTGTAGCTGAAACGCCCGATGCGGTGTCATTTTCATTTCCGGCAGCACATCAAACGCTTTCAGCATCAGGCGCGGCAGATCGTGTTGGTGGATCAGTTGATGAATACCCTGCGCCAGCGTCTGGATACGCATATTGCGATAGAAATCGGGATCTTCGGCATAGAGATCCGGCAGGATATTTTTCACCCGTAGATTAAGATCGTAGGCACGCTTGAAGTCCAGCAGTGCACGCAGCAGCCCCATCGCCCGGGTTTTATCAATGCCGATACTGAACAGAAACAGCAAATTATAAGGGCCGGTTTTCTCCACCACGATACCGCGTTCATCAAGAAACTTGGCCACCAGCGCCGCCGGGATCCCTTCTTCCGCCATTTCACCCTGTTCACTCATGCCGGGCGTCAAAATGGTTACCTTGATCGGATCGAGATACATATGATCGCGATCGGCATCAATAAAACCATGCCACTCTTCTTCACCCGGCTGGATCGGCCAGCACTCGGCTTCTTCTATGCCGTCTGGTTGCCAGATATCGTAAAACCAGCTATCGGACTCTTCGCGCAGCCGCTGGATCTCGCGGCGGAAATGCAGCGCACGCTCAACGGAACGGTTAATCAGCCGACGTCCCGGATTACCGCGCAGCATGGCGGCCGCCGTTTCGATAGAGGCGACAATCGAATAGTTAGGCGAGGTGGTGGTATGCATCATATAGGCTTCGTTAAAGGTCTGTTCATCGTAGTCGCCTTTAATATGAATCAGCGAAGCCTGTGAGTATGCCGCCAGCAGCTTATGTGTAGACTGAGTTTCATAAATCACCTTGCCTGGCGTGCGCTCACCGCTCATCCCGCTCTTGCCCGTATAGATGGGATGAAAATTGGTATAAGGCACCCAGGCGGAATCAAAATGAATCGAAGGCACATCCAGCGTTTCTTTGATATAGCGGGTGTTATACAGCAGACCATCGTAGGTAGAGTTGGTGATCACCGCATGTACCGGCCAGCTGGCATGTTCGGTTTGCGCTACCTTCAATGCAATGCTGTCACGCATGAACTCCCGCTTAGGGATACCGCCGAGAATGCCCAGCGCATTACGTGTCGGCTTCAGCCAAATCGGCACGATATCACTCATCATCAGCAGATGCGTCAGCGATTTATGGCAGTTGCGGTCGATAAGCACCGTGCTGCCTGCAGGCGCAGCATACATACCGACAATTTTGTTTGAGGTTGAAGTGCCGTTAGTCACCATATAACTTTGCTCGGCACCGAAAGTGCGGGCGATATACTCCTCTGCTTCCAGATGCGGGCCAGTGTGATCAAGCAGCGATCCCAGCTCGGTAACGGAAATAGAGGTATCCGCTTTTAAGGTATTCGGTCCGTAAAAGTCATAAAACAGCGTGCCGACCGGGCTTTTTTGAAAAGCGGTGCCGGCCATATGGCCAGGCGTGCAAAAAGTGTATTTCCCTTCCTTCACATAGTTAAACAGTGCGCGCGTCAACGGCGGCGTAATATTGTCGATATACTCATCGGTATACTGGCGGATACGCTGGGCGATATCCTCTTCGACACCAAGCGCATATTCAAAGAACCACAGCGCCATGCGCATTTCGTGAATACTGATATCCATGGTGGAGTGAGTATTAATAAAGGCGTAGAGCGGCAGGTATTCGTTAAGCTGATTAATCTCGCTGCACAGATCCAGACTATATTCATCCCAGTCAAAAATAATCCCGCAAACCCGTGGATTATGCTCAATTAGCTTAACCAAATCGTTGGCGTCTTTGGGATAGATAAGATCGAACCCCTTGCCAATCAGCGCCTGATGCAGCTGGCGAATCGGTTCATCTTTATAAAAAGCGTTATGCGGTCCCATTATCGCAATGATATTCAATTCGCACCTCCTGGTGATGAGCGATAAAGAATAAGCATAGCGGATAGCACAAAAGGGGTTAGAGCAGACCCGCCGGATAGCGGGTCTGGAAAAGCATAACCAAAGCTAGCTGCGATCGTAGATGGTTTCAGTCGGCGCGTTCTGGCGTACCGAGGCGATGCCGTTTAAAGCGCCCTGCTTGCTGGCATACATCTCGCTTACCGCAATGATTTCATGATTGCCGGCGCGCAACACAAAATACCAGGGTTGTGGCGTCTGTTTGTCTGATTTACGTATTTCGTAATATCCCATTTTAACTCCCGTTATTGATGTGTTTTTCCTGACTGTTCAAACTCAGCCATCGCTGCGTGAAAAACAATCAATAACCGATGCTTTATTGAGGGAAATCGTTTTGTCGTAAAAGTAAAAAAGGCGGCCCGGAGGCCGCCTTGTTAATAACCAGAATAAAATTACGCGTAACCGTAGTTCATCAAGCGATGATAACGACGGTTCAACAGCTCTTCGGTATTCAGCCCGTCCAGATCGGCCAGGTCAGCCAGCAACTGCGCTTTCAGCGAAGCCGCAATCGCCAGCGGATCGCGATGTGCACCGCCCAACGGTTCAGGAACGATAGAGTCGATCAGATCCAGCTCTTTCAGACGCGGCGCGATAATGCCCATCGCTTCAGCGGCCAGCGGCGCTTTATCGGCGCTCTTCCACAGGATTGAGGCACAGCCTTCCGGTGAAATAACTGAATAGGTGCTGTACTGCAGCATATTGACCTTATCGCCAACGCCAATTGCCAGCGCGCCGCCGGAACCGCCTTCACCGATAACGGTACAGATAACCGGCACTTTCAGGCCGGACATTTCACGCAGGTTGCGTGCAATAGCCTCAGACTGACCGCGCTCTTCCGCGCCAACGCCCGGATAAGCACCCGGCGTATCGATAAAGGTAATGATCGGCATCTTAAAGCGCTCGGCCATTTCCATCAGGCGCAGCGCTTTGCGATAGCCTTCCGGTGCCGGCATGCCGAAGTTACGACGAATCTTCTCTTTGGTTTCACGGCCTTTCTGATGGCCAATGATCATAACCGGGCGTCCGTCCAGACGCGCTATGCCGCCGACAATCGCTTTGTCATCCGCATAGGCGCGATCGCCTGCCAGTTCATCAAAGTCAGTAAACACGTTACGGACATAGTCCAGCGTGTAAGGACGTAACGGATGACGCGCCAGTTGCGCGATCTGCCATGCGCCCAAATCGGAGAAGATTTTACGGGTCAGCTCAACGCTTTTCTCGCGCAGACGCTGGATCTCTTCATCCAGATTAATATCGTGTTTTTCATCCTGACGGCCAACCGACTTGAGGGAGTCGATTTTCGCCTCCAGTTCTGCAATTGGCTGTTCAAAATCCAGGTAATTAAGACTCATAATGTTCCTGTTTTAGTCAAACTCCAGTTCCACCTGCTCCGATCCTATCAGCGATCGCAGGTCATTAAGCAAACGATCGCAGGGAGATACGCGCCAGGCTGCGCCGAAACGCAGCTTAGCCCGCGCATCCGCTCTCTGATAGTAGAGATGTACCGGAATTGTCCCCGAACGATGGGGTTCCAGAGACTGACGGAGACGGTTTAAAAGCTGGTCATCAATTTGCCTGTCCGTCAGCGAGATAGCAAGTCCGCGCGCGTATTTTTCACGTGCCTCATCGATATCCATAATTTCGCGAGCGGTCATTTTAAGCCCACCGCTAAAATCATCAAAGCTGACCTGTCCGCTGACGATCAGGATACGGTCTTTTTCCAGCAGCTGCTGGTATTTATCAAGCGCATCTGTGAACAACATCACTTCCAGACGACCAGAACGGTCATCCAGTGTGCAGATGCCAATACGGTTACCGCGTTTAGTGACCATAACGCGGGCCGCCACCACCAAACCGGCCGCGGTCGTTATCTTACCGCGCTCGGTTGGGTGCATGTCTTTCAGGCGTACGCCACCCACGTAGCGCTCAATCTCTTTCAGGTACTGGTTGATCGGATGGCCGGTGAGATAGAGACCCAACGTCTCGCGCTCGCCATCCAGCTGCACCTGTTCCGGCCACGGCGTAATGCTGGCATAGGACTGTTCCACCTGCTCCGGCTCTTCCGCCAGCACGCCAAACATATCCGCCTGACCGATCGCTTCCGCTTTCGCATGCTGATCCGCCGCCTTCAGCGCATCGCCCAGCGCACTCATCAGCGCCGCGCGATGCGGCCCCAGACGGTCAAAAGCGCCGGACATAATCAGCTTTTCCATGACCCGACGATTGATCTTTTTCGGATCGGTGCGCGCACAAAGATCGAACAGCTCACGGAAATAGCCATCTTTGTTACGTGCTTCGATAATCGCTTCAATCGGGCCCTCACCGACGCCTTTAATTGCGCCGATGCCATACACGATTTCACCGTCGTCGTTGACGTGGAACTGATAGAGGCCAGAGTTAATATCCGGCGGCAGCACCTTCAGTCCCATGCGCCAGCACTCATCAACCAGGCCCACCACTTTTTCGGTATTGTCCATATCGGCAGTCATAACCGCTGCCATAAACTCAGCCGGATAGTGCGCCTTCAGCCACAGCGTCTGGTAAGAAACCAGCGCATAGGCGGCGGAGTGTGATTTATTGAAGCCGTAACCGGCGAATTTTTCCACCAGGTCGAAGATTTTCATCGACAGCTCGCCATCGATGCCCATGCTTTCCGCGCCTTCTTTAAACACGGAACGCTGTTTGGCCATCTCCTCCGGCTTTTTCTTACCCATAGCACGACGCAGCATATCTGCGCCGCCCAGCGTATAGCCCGCCAGCACCTGGGCAATTTGCATGACCTGTTCCTGGTAGAGGATAATGCCGTAGGTCGGCTCCAGTACCGGTTTCAGAGATTCATGCTGCCACTGAATATCAGGATAGGAGATCGCTTCACGACCATGTTTACGATCAATGAAGTTATCTACCATGCCTGACTGCAGCGGACCTGGACGGAACAGCGCCACCAGCGCGATCATATCCTCAAAGCAGTCCGGCTTCAGGCGTTTAATCAGATCTTTCATGCCGCGCGATTCAAGCTGAAACACCGCTGTGGTTTCCGCGCGCTGCAGCATATCAAAACTTTTTTTATCTTCCAGCGGAATCGCGGCGATATCGATCGGCGGCTCGCCCTGCTTCGCCCGACGCGCGTTGATCATCTCCAGCGCCCAGTTGATGATCGTCAGCGTACGCAGGCCAAGGAAGTCGAACTTCACCAGCCCGGCATATTCCACATCGTTCTTATCAAACTGGGTGACCGGATACTGGCCGTGCTCATCACAGTAAAGCGGAGCGAAGTCGGTGATTTTAGTCGGCGCAATTACAACGCCACCGGCGTGTTTACCGGCGTTGCGCGTTACCCCTTCCAGCTTGCGCGCCATATCGATAAGCGCCCTGACCTCTTCATCCGCCTCGTAGATTTCCGGCAGCTGCGGTTCAGCAGCGAAGGCTTTCTCCAGCGTCATGCCTGGATCGGGCGGCACCAGCTTAGAGATACGGTCAACAAAGCCGTAGGGATGTCCCAGCACGCGACCCACGTCACGGATAACCGCTTTCGCCGCCATGGTGCCGAAAGTGATAATCTGCGAAACCGCATCACGGCCATACATCTCAGCAACGTGCTCAATCACCTGATCGCGCTTCTCCATACAGAAGTCGACGTCGAAGTCAGGCATTGATACGCGTTCCGGGTTCAGGAAGCGTTCGAACAGCAGATCGAACTCCAGCGGATCGAGATCGGTAATTTTCAGCGCATAGGCCACCAGCGAACCGGCACCTGAACCACGTCCCGGGCCAACCGGGATACCGTTATCTTTCGACCACTGGATAAATTCCATAACGATCAGGAAGTAACCCGGGAAGCCCATCTGGTTAATAACGTTAAGTTCAATCTCCAGACGTTCGTCATATTCCACGCGCTTCTTTGCCCGCTCTTCCGGATCGGGGAAAAGAAACTCCAGACGCTCTTCCAGCCCTTCACGCGAACGCTTTACCAGAAAATCTTCGGTAGTCATATCGCCGGTCGGGAACTGCGGCAGGAAGTACTCGCCCAGCCGCACCGTTACGTTACAGCGACGGGCGATCTCCACGCTGTTTTCCAGCGCTTCCGGGATATCAGAAAAGAGCTCGCACATCTCCTCAGCGCTGCGCATATACTGCTGCGGGCTGTAATTGCGGGGGCGCTTGGGATCGTCCAGCGTATAGCCGTCATGGATCGCTACACGAATTTCATGCGCGTCGAAGTCATCCTCATTGATAAAGCAGACTTCATTGGTTGCCACCACGGGAATGCCTTCGGCAATCGCCAGTTCGACGGCGGCGTGCAGATAGCTTTCTTCATCCGGACGTCCGGTTCGGATCAGCTCCAGATAATAGCGGTCGGGGAAATGTTGCTGATAAAAGGACAGACACTGCGCTACCAGCGCCTGATTGCCGCGCAGCAGGCTGCGTCCGACATCGCCGCGCCGACCACCGGAGAGCAGAATCAGACCTTCCTGATGTTCGGCCAGCCAGTCACGATCGATGCTCGGGCCTTCCGGGCCGTAGCCGCGCTGATAGGCGCGTGAAATCAGCAGCGTCAGATTCTGATAGCCAGCATTATTCATCGCCAGCACGGTAATCTGCGACAGCTCATCGCCCATCAGTTCGCAGGCGACAAGAAAATCAGCGCCAATTATCGGTTTAATCCCTGCGCCGTGCGCCGTGCCGTAAAACTTCACCAGCCCGCACAGGTTGGTAAAGTCGGTGATTGCCATTGCCGGCATTCCCAGAGCCGCTGCCTTTTTCACCAGCGGACCGGTTTTCGCCAGTCCATCGACCATCGAATAATCGCTGTGGATACGCAGATGAATAAAACGTGGTTCGGCCATCTTTACTTTCCGGTTAACTGCAGCAAAGCGCGCTTAACGCGCGCGATTGGCGGTGAGATTAGTCACTTCGATGTCCAGCAGCGCATTACGCACTGGAGCAAAACTACGACGATGGTGCGGCGTAGCACCATGCTCTGTCAACATCGCCAGATGTTGTGCGGTGGGATAACCTTTATGCCGGGCAAAGCCGTACTGCGGAAACACCACATCCAGCTCGGCCATTTCACGATCGCGCGTCACTTTGGCGATAATCGACGCGGCGCTGATTTCCGCTACCAGGCTGTCGCCTTTGACTACCGCTGCGGACGGCATCGGCAATTCAGGGCAGCGATTGCCGTCAATCAATACATAGTCAGGCGTGACGGCCAGACCGGCCACCGCGCGCTGCATGGCCAGCATAGTGGCATGCAGAATGTTTAGCCGATCAATCTCTTCCGGTTCGGCTCGGCCCAGACTCCAGGCCAACGCTTTTTCACGGATTTCATCATACAGCGCCAGCCGACGCTTTTCGCTCAGCTTTTTCGAGTCCGCCAGCCCAGCGATCGGTTGGGCTGGATCGAGGATCACTGCCGCCGTAACAACCGCGCCAACCAGCGGCCCGCGTCCAACTTCATCAACGCCGGCAATAAGCCGCGCGTTGGGATAAATAAATTCAGCCATGCGCCAACTCCAGTACGGCCTGAGCCGCTTGTTCATCGGCATTCCAGCGGATCTGCTGGTGCAGCTCAGTAAAGGTTGCCAACAGCCTGTTGCGCGTTTCGCCCTGCGCCAGCAAGGGTTCCAGCGCTGCGGCCAGCCGTTCGGGCTGACACTCATCCTGAAGCAGTTCCGGCACCAGTTCGCGCCCGGCCAGCAAATTAGGCAGCGAAACATAGTCGGTTTTGACCAGCCGCTGCGCCAGCCAGAAGGTGAAAGGCTTCATGCGATACCCCACCACCATCGGACATTTTGCCAGCATGCACTCCAGCGCCGCCGTCCCGGAAGCCAGCAGCGCCGCATCGCTGGCAATCATCGCCTCGCGGCCCTGACCATCCAGCAGATGAACCGGTAGCTCAGGAGCCACCGCAGCTTTGATCTGCTCAAACTGTTCACGTCGACGGGCATTCACCAACGGCACCACGATTTCCAGCTGCGGCCATTTTTCCCGCAGCCGCTGCGCCGTCTTGAGAAAATCAGCGCTAAGCATTTCAACTTCAGCTTTACGCGAGCCGGGCAGTAAGGCCAGGCAGAGCGCCTGTTCGTCGATACCCAGTGTACGGCGCGCTGCGGTTTTATCCGGCTGTAGCGGCATCGCATCCGCCATGGTATGCCCGATAAAACGACAGGGAACCTCAAAGCGATCGTAAAACGCTTTTTCGAAAGGCAGGAAGGCCAACACCAGATCGGTGGCGCGACCGATCTTGAAGACCCGGTTTTGTCGCCATGCCCATACTGAAGGACTGACATAATGAATAGTGCGGATGCCGCGCTGTTTCAGCCGCCCTTCAAGGGTAATGTTAAAGTCGGGCGCATCGATACCTACAAAGACATCAGGCTTAAGCGCGGTAAAGCGGCGGGTTAAATCACGACGGATTTTTAACAGGCGCGGCAGGCGCTCCAGCACCTCAACGATGCCCATCACCGCCAGCTCCTCCATGTCGTACCAGCTCTCGCAGCCTTCCGCCAGCATGCGCGGACCAGCCACGCCAACAAAGCGGGCGTCAGGATGTTTGGCTTTGAGCGCGCGAATTAAACCGGCACCAAGAATATCGCCGGAGGTTTCTCCGGCGACAAGGGCAATCGTTAAAGGACGAGCAGCCATGGGTTAACGAATCAGACCTCGCGTTGAGCGGGCAAAGAAGTCGTAAAACGGCTTAACCTCAGCGTGCTTCTCAGCCAGCGCTTCGATTTCCGGCTTCACTTCATCCAGCGTCCTGCCGCTGCGATATAACAGCTTGTAGGCGGCACGAATCGCATGCAACGCTTCTTTATCGAAACCACGTCGTTTCAGGCCTTCAATATTGATGCCAAACGGCGTGGCATGGTTGCCCTGCGCGATAACGTAAGGCGGCACGTCCTGCGCTACGCCAGAACAACCACCCACCATAACGTGCGCGCCGATAATACAGAACTGATGCACTGCCGTCATGCCGCCAATAATGGCAAAGTCATCCACCGTAACATGTCCGCCCAGCGTGGCGTTATTGGCGAAAATACAGCGGTTGCCAATAATGCAGTCATGAGCGATATGCGCATTCACCATCAACAGGTTATCGCTGCCGATGCGAGTCACGCCGCCGCCCTGCACCGTGCCACGATGAATGGTCACACTTTCGCGGATGCTGTTACGATCGCCAATTTCAACGCGCGTTGGCTCACCAGCATATTTCAGGTCCTGGTTCACCTCACCAATAGAAGCGAACTGGGTAATAATATTGTCTTTACCGATGCGGGTATGTCCGTTCACCACCACGTGGGATTTCAGGACGGTACCTTCACCAATTTCAACATTTGCACCGATATAGCAAAAGGGGCCAATGTGGACACGGGCACCAATGATGGCACCCTCTTCGACGATAGAACTCGGATGAATTACGGCAGTAGCATCAATCACGTATTATGCCTCCCGGCTACGGGCACACATCATGGTCGCTTCACAGACAATTTTACCGTCCACGGTAGCCACGCCTTTAAAGCGCGTCAGACCACGACGGGTTTTTTCGAAAGTGACTTCCATTATCATCTGATCGCCCGGTACCACCGGACGCTTAAAGCGCGCTTCGTCAATTCCGGCAAAGTAGTACAGTTCGCCCGGCTCAAGTTTACCAACGCTTTTAAACGCCAGAATACCTGTCGCCTGCGCCATCGCCTCAAGAATCAAAACGCCTGGAAAAATCGGTTTACCAGGGAAGTGTCCCTGGAAAAACGGTTCGTTAACCGAGACGTTTTTCACCGCACGCAGATATTTATGCTCTTCGAACTCCAGGACACGATCGACCAGTAAAAACGGATAACGGTGCGGCAGTAGTTCTAAAATCTCTTCAATATTCAGAGTATGAGTTTCAGTAGTCAAAATACTCTTCCTGTCCTAAAAATTCTGATGACATCAATAACACGGCCTGCACCGATCAGACGATCGTCGGCAGGCCGCAAATTAGTTTATGTGGCGCCTGGCTTCCCTGCTTAGCATGTTTTATTTATGAAAGCCGGACAGCGGTGAAGTGTACGTTTAGTCGTCTTTGCCGACTTTGCGCTCGATGGCTTTTAAGCGCTTGCTCATTTCATCGATATTCATCACCAGCGCTGCGGTTTTACGCCAGGTTTTATTAGGTTGCAATGGAATGCCTGAAGAGTATACCCCAGGTTCAGTGATGGGGCGCATCACCATTCCCATGCCGGTTACCGTCACTTTGTCACAAATTTCCATGTGTCCATTAATGACGCTGGCCCCGCCGATCATACAGTAACGACCGATTTTCAGGCTACCCGCCATGATTACACCGCCAGCAACAGCCGTATTGTCGCCAATCACTACGTTATGTGCAATCTGACATTGGTTATCAATGATAACACCATTACCAATCTGAGTGTTATCCAGTGCACCACGATCGATGGTGGTACAGGCACCAATTTCGACGCGATCGCCAATAATCACCGAACCAAGCTGAGGGATTTTCACCCAGTTGCCGCGATCGTTGGCATAGCCGAAGCCGTCAGCGCCGATCACCGTACCCGACTGGATCAGGCACTGCTCACCAATACGGATTTCATGATAAATGGTGACGTTAGCCCACAGGCGCGTACCGGCACCGATATGCGTGTTCTTACCTACAAAGCAGCCTGCGCCGATCACCACGTTATCGCCAAGCACAACGCCTGACTCGATAACGGCATTTGCGCCAATGGAAACGTTGCTGCCCAGCGTAGCGCTGGCGTCGATCACCGCGCTTGCGGCGATATTTTGCGCCGGTTGTGGCGTGGTATCAAGCAGCTGTGCCATGCGCGCGTAGGTCAGATAAGGATTTTTAACCACCAGCGCGGCGCTGCGGCACCAGGAGAGATCTTCCTGGGTCAGTACCACGGCAGATGCCTGACATTCAGCAAGCTGCTCACGGTAACGGCTGTTGGCGAGAAAAGTGATTTGACCATCTTGGGCGGAGTGCATAGAAGCAATGCCGGAGATGACGATATCGCCATCTCCGTGCAATTCTGCATCCAACTGCTGGGCTAAATCAGCCAGTCGAATTGAAGACATTGATTATTTAACCTGTTTCAGAACGTCAGCGGTGATGTCTTTGGCATTCGCCGCATAAGCGACTGCGTTAGCATCGATAACCACATCATAGCCATCATCAGCAGCAACTTTCTTTACAGCGTCCTGAATACGGCTCAACAGCTTGTTACGCTCTTCCATCTGGCGACGGCGATTGTCCTGCTCAAAAGCCTGCGCTTTGGTAGCGAAGGTTTCACGCTGAGACATGATATCTTTTTCCATACGGCTGCGCTCGCTGGCCTTCATGGTTGAAGCATCACGTTGCAGGCGCTGCATTTTTGCCTGTAGATCGCGTTCCTGGCTTTGCAGTTCAGTAGCACGGCCTTTAAATTCGTTTTCCAGCTGCTTCGCAACAGAGGCACGTTGCGGTAACTGTTGGAAAATGCTGGACACGTTTACCACGGCAATTTTATCAGCAGCCTGAGCGCCTGCGGAAACCGCTAAAGCGAGACCCAGACCTGCGGCACACAACAACTTTTTCACTATTAACTCCTTACCATCAACGTTTGTGTCAAAGACACACTTTTGCCTGAGACGCTGGCCCGTGGTCAACCCGCAGGCCAGCGAACAGTGCGATACTTAACAGCTTTACTTCCCTGAAGCGCGCATTACCAGGTTTTACCAATGTTAAACTGGAACTGCTCCGCTTTATCTCCATCATATTTCTTAAGCGGCTGGGCGTAGGAGAACACCAACGGTCCCAGCGGCGACATCCACTGCAGCGCGATACCGCTGGAGATGCGAATATTGGCCGGATCGCTGTAATCCGGAATGCCCGCAGCACGGGTATCAGCGGTATTCTCCCAGTGGGTATCCCAAACGGTACCGGCATCCACAAACAGTGACGTACGTACTGAGTTAGAATACTTCTCGCTGATAAACGGCGTCGGCGTGATCAGCTCAAGGCTGGCCACCGCCATGGCGTTACCACCGACGGCATCATCTGATTTACACAGGTTTTGGCTACCGGAGCAGGTCGATGAGTTGTCGTTCAGGTAAGCCGCTTTCGGACCAATGTTATTGGAGCGGAAGCCGCGAACCGTGCTGGAACCACCTGCATAGAAGTTCTCATAAAACGGCAGCTCTTTATCGCTAAGCCCGTCGCCATAGCCTACGCGGCCACGTCCCAACAGTACCCAGGTATGATCGTTATCGATCGGCATGTACTGCTGCGTATCCAGCGTAACTTTGTAGAAGCTGTTATCGGAACCAGGAATGGTAACTTTACCGTTCAGGTTGGTACGGTTACCGGACGTGGGGAAGAAACCACGGTCGAGGTTGTTGTATGTCCAGCCATAGTTAAAGGTAAAGTCATCAGCAGCATATTCGCTATCGCCTGAAAGCGATGGGTTCTGTCCGACCGACTCCAGATAACGCCACATCGCCACCTGCGGCTGCATATTGGAGAGATCGTTATGCACATAGCCAAGGCCCACGCGCAGCGTGTTGTTTTCATTAACCGGGAAGCCCAGCGTGCCATCCAGACCATAACTTTTGTTGGTATAGTCAGAAAGGTCGGCATCGTCCGCTTTAAAGTCGTTATAGAAGATGCGTCCGCCGAGGCTGACCCCATCCACCGTAAAGTACGGGTCGGTCAGGGAGAATTCCGCGTAGGTCTGATAATCGTTTTTGGTGCCGCTAATGCCAACGGTATTACCGGTGCCCAGCCAGTTATCCTGGGTTACGCCAACCTGGAAGCTTACGCCGCTCTCGGTGCCGTAGCCAATACCAAAGTTAAAGGTACCGGTGTTACGCTCTTTCACCTTATAGACGACATCAACCTGATCCGGCGTGCCCGGTACGCGCTGCGTATCGACATCAACCGTTTCGAAATAGCCGGTACGGTTCAGGCGCTCTTTACCCTGCTCAACCAGGTTGCTGCCCAGCCATGCGCCTTCCATCTGACGCATTTCACGACGCAGCACGGCATCTTTAGAGGTATCGTTGCCCTCAAAGCGCACCTTACGTACGTAGTAACGGTTGCCGGCATCAACATTCACATGCAGTTTTACCGTTTTATCGGCATCGTTGATTTCCGGCTGCGTTACCACGCGTGGATAGGCATAACCATAGCGGCCTAACAGCTGCTTGATGTTGTCTTCCATTTTGGTGACTTTAGTGCCGTTATACAGCTCGCCCGGTACAACTTTCGCCAGACTTTCGATCTCTGCAGAGTGACCTGCCATGCTGCCGTTCACCACCACGCCGGAGAGTTTATACTGCTCGCCTTCGTTGATATTAATGGTGATATAGATGCCTTTTTTATCCGGCGTCAGGCTGACCTGCGTGGAATCGATATTGAAACGTGCATAGCCGCGATCCAGATAGAAGCTGCGCAGGGTTTCTAAATCGCCCGCCAGTTTCTGCTTCTGATATTTACGATCGCCGACCAGGTTCCACCACGGCACCTCATCACGCAGCTGGAAGCGCGAGATCAGCTCATCAGAGCTAAAGGCCTTGTTACCAACAACGTTAATCTGCTGGATTTTCGCCGAAACGCCTTCGGTAAATACCAGTTTGAGATCGACACGGTTACGCGGCAGCGGGGTCACGACAGCTTTTACGCTGGCGCTATATTTACCTACGCTGTAGTAGAAATCTTCCAGCCCCTTCTCGATGCTGGAAATGGTGGTGCGATCCAGCGCCTCGCCGACGCGCACGCCGGAAGCTTCCAGATTCTGTTTGAGCATCTCTTCTTTCACCGCTTTGTTACCGGAGAAAGTGATGCTGGCAATGGTGGGACGCTCTTTCACCTGAACGATCAGCGTGTTGCCGTCGCGCAGAACCTGAACATCTTCGAAATTCCCGGTAGCAAACAGGGCGCGAATGGTATTACTGACATCTTCATCGTCTACCGTATCACCAACACGCACCGGCATGCTGAGCAGAGCCGCACCGACAGCGACTCGCTGCAGTCCTTCGAAATGAATGTCCTTCACCACGAACCCGTCTGCACCGTAAACGGTGGCGCTGCTAAACAGCAGCGACGCTATGAGCAACTTTTTCATCGCCATCGTTGTTATGCGTTCTTCCTAACACGTCCCAGCCTGGATAACGTTCCGGTCATCACAGGCGAGAGAAATCATTGAATAGTGCAAGCCCCATTAACAGCACCAGCAGAATTGAGCCAATGCGATAACTGAAGTCCTGAACTCGCTCAGACACCGGTTTCCCTTTGATTTTTTCAATCGCCAGGAAAAGCAGATGCCCACCATCTAATACCGGTAACGGGAAGAGATTAATAATACCGAGATTCACGCTGATAAGCGCGAGAAACATCAGGTAATAAATTATCCCGTACTCCGCTGACATCCCGGCGCCTTGCGCGATAGAAATCGGCCCGCTCAGGTTGTTCAGCTTAACATCTCCGGTGATCAGTTTGCCAAGCATGCCGACCGTCAGCTTCATTAACTGCCAGGTTTTCTCCCCGGCCTCGCCAATAGCAGCAAACGGGCCATACTGGCGCACCGTTTTATACTCTTCAGGCAACGGTAGCACGCGCGGTACGACACCGGCGAAGCCTTCCGACCCTTTTGCGGCTGGCGTCAACGTAAGGCTGACAACCTCGCCCTGGCGTTCCACATCCAACGCAATCGCTTTATCAGGGCTTTCCCGCACCAGGTTGACAAACTGTCGCCAGTCGGCCAGCGATCGACCATCGACTTTAACGATCCTGTCACCTGCTTGCAAACCTGCCGCACTGGCAGGTGAGTTCGCCTGGACTTCTGCCAGCACCGTTTCAATCTCAGGGCCGCGCGGTGCGATACCTAACGCCACAACCGGGTCCTGCTTATCAGGTTCAAAATGCCAGTTGCGCAGATCGACCTGTTTTTCCACGCGCTGTGATGAGCCAAACGGCGATAACGTTAAGGTAACGTCGGTATCACCGATTTTACCGATCAGCGCCATACGCACAGCATCCCAGTCAGGCGTTTCGATGCCATCAACCGCTTTAAGTTCCATGCCAGGCGAAATTTGCGCCTCAGCCGCCACCGAGCCGTTCAGGATTTCACCGGTAACCGGACGCACACCTGGTACGCCGTGAATAAAGACCAGCCAGTAAGCAAAAATAGCAAACAGGAAGTTAGCCGCAGGACCGGCAGCAATCACTGCGGCGCGCTGCAGCACGGTTTTATTGTTGAAGGACTGATGACGTAGCTCGGGCGGCACGCTTTCTACACGCTCATCCAGCATTTTGACATAGCCGCCAAGCGGAATTAGGGCAATCACATACTCAGTGCCAAGGCGATCACGACGACGCCAGAGCGCTTTACCAAAACCAACAGAAAAGCGCTCTACCCTGATGCCACAGCGACGCGCTACCCAGAAATGACCAAACTCATGAACGGTAATCAGCACGCCCAGCGCAACGATAAAGGCAGCAAGACTCCAGATAAAGCTCAACATAACGTCTTGTCCTTACAGCGCCCTGAATACCAACAGCAGCAAACAGGCAAAAACCGGCACCGCCGCCGTCAGGCTGTCAATGCGATCGAGAATGCCACCGTGTCCGGGGATAAGATGTCCGCTGTCTTTAATGCCCGCTTCGCGTTTAAACATGCTTTCCGTGAGGTCGCCCAACACGGAAGCCAGCGCGGCGATTACAGAGCAGGTTAACAACACGCCCGGCGCCACGTTTAGCGGCGCCCATAAACCAAACAACCACGCAATCAGCGCGGAGGTCAGCAGACCACCAAAAAAGCCTTCCCAGGTTTTACCCGGCGAAACCTTCGGTGCCAGCTTATGTTTGCCGAATAAACGACCAAACATATAGGCTCCAGAATCGGCACCCCAGACCAGAATCAATACGTACAGCAGCCACCAGGCACCGGCAAAATGATCCGCATCATAATGGTACTGACGCAGCGCAACCATGCCGCAGAAGAACGGCACAATGGTGAAAATGCCAAATACCAGACGCAGTACGCGCGAATGCCGCCAGAACCCTGCGGAGGCCGGATAGCGCAGCACCAGCAGCAGCGCACCAATCCACCAGGCCAGCGCAACCCAAAGCGAACCGCCTATTTGCGGCAGTTGAACAGCATGTTGATAAGGGGGAAGCGTAAATAACATCACGGCAAGCAGCAGGCCGCAAAGTACGGCCAGCCAGATACGCTGGAGACGGGTGGTGAAGCCAGCAAACTGGCCCCATTCCCATGCGGCCAGCATGCATACCACCAGAGTGGTGATGGCAAATCCTGATGGCGGTAACCAGAAAAGCGCAGCGATCACCAAAGGGATCAGTATGAACGCTGTAATCAGACGCGACTTCAGCAAAGGTTACCCCCAGGGCGCTCAGGCGCCGCCAGGTGCTGCGCCGCCAAATCGACGCTCACGATGTGAAAAAGCATTCATTGCACCTTCAAAAACTTGTTCGTCAAAATCAGGCCAGAGAACATCGGTAAAGTAAAACTCCGCGTAGGCGATTTGCCACAGCAGGAAGTTACTGATGCGGTGTTCCCCCCCGGTCCTTATTACCAGATCCACCGGTGCCAAATCATGCATACAGAGAAATCCGGACAGCGTAGTTTCTTCGATCTGGTCAGGACGGAGTAATCCTTCCTG
The DNA here is from genome assembly GCF_002101395.1 of Pantoea alhagi. NCBI lineage: Bacteria > Pseudomonadati > Pseudomonadota > Gammaproteobacteria > Enterobacterales > Erwiniaceae > Pantoea > Pantoea alhagi. The sequence goes on from NZ_CP019706.1 coordinate 638,809, forward strand.
CACCTGCTCGGCTATCTTTCTTACGCCGTGAATAATATCCCAACGGCCGCCATAATTCGCGGCAATGTTGAGGGTCAATCCATTATTTTGTTGAGTAAGTTCCTCAGCGCGACGAATGCGCTCCTGTAAGCGTGAATTAAAACGGCTAATATCGCCAATAATTCTTAACCGAACATTGTGCTTGTGCAGGCTTTTTACTTCGCTATCAAGCGCCCAGACAAACAGCTCCATCAGCGCAACCACTTCCTGCGCCGGACGGGACCAGTTTTCGCTACTGAAGGCATAAAGCGTGAGCGCTTCCAGCTTGTTACTGACGGCAAAGCTTACGGCGCGACGCACCGACTTCACGCCCGCTTTATGACCGGAAACGCGGAGTTTACCCTGATTTTTCGCCCAGCGGCCGTTGCCATCCATGATGATGGCCACATGACGCGGGCCTGTCCGCTGCTGGTCATCGGTTGTTATTTGAGTTTCGGACGACATAACGCGTATTCATTTCCTTTCATCAGAAATACAGCGGCTTCTGAATACATTTCCCGTGCGGCTGTAAAAAAGCCGTGACGATCACGGCTCTGTTCACCGCTTTGGCTGTGTGTAAATGCGAAACGGGAGCCGGGGACTATACCAGTTTCATCCCAGGCTCACAAATAGCGACCACGCAAATTGACGAATTACCCGGCCTTAGCGAAACGCGGCAGTAGCGCCTGCGCGGCAAGACGCGACTCGCTGTCAATGGCCAACACCGCCTCCACGCTCTGTGGTTCGCCGTGATGAAGCGCTGCCAATACCGCTGCATTCAGCGCGGCAATATCGGTAAAGCGAAGCTGACCCTTAAGAAACGCGGCGACCGCAATTTCATTAGCTGCATTGAGTGCGGTGGTCGCCGCCTGCCCCTGTTCACATGCATCCATCGCCAGTTTCAGGCAGGGATAGCGATTAAAATCAGGTTCGGCGAAGGTTAGCGCCTTCATGCGTGTAAAATCGAGCGGTGTTACGCCTGCTTCTACACGCTGCGGCCAGGCCATCGTATGGGCAATCGGCGTGCGCATATCTGGAGATCCCAGCTGCGCCAGCACACTGCCATCGCGATAACGCACCATAGAGTGAATCACCGACTGCGGGTGCAGAATAACTTCCATCTGCGCATCGGTTGCATTAAACAGCCAGCGGGCTTCAATGTATTCAAGACCTTTATTCATCATGGTGGCGGAGTCAACAGAGATTTTTCGCCCCATCGACCAGTTCGGATGCGCGCAGGCTTGCTCCGGCGTAACGGTTGCCAGTGCCGACAGCGGCGTGTCACGAAACGGTCCACCCGATCCCGTAAGGATAATCGACTCTATGCCGTTTTCCTGGAGGTTAGCGTATCCTAACTGTTGCTGGATGGAAGCCGGTAAACTCTGAAAAATGGCATTATGCTCGCTGTCGACCGGAAGCAGCCGCGCGCCGCTGGCGCTCACCGCCTCCATAAATAAACGGCCGCACGTGACAAGTGATTCTTTATTCGCCAGCAGTACGGTTTTTCCGGCGCGAATCGCCGCCAGAGTAGGCAGCAGCCCGGCCGCTCCAACAATCGCCGCCATAACCTGATCGACATCGTCCAGCGCCGCCAGCTGACACGCAGCCTCTTCGCCAGCCAGCACCTCTGTATCAACACCCAGCTCGCTTAAACGCTGACGCAGCTGACGCGCTGAGGCCTCGTCCGCCATTGCGGCAAAGGCAGGACGAAAATGCAGGCACTGCTCGGTCATCAGATCGACGTTATAGCCGGCAACCAGCGCTTTAATCGCATAAAGATGAGGATTTGCCTGCACCACCGCCAGCGTATTGGTGCCAATCGATCCGGTGGAGCCGAGAATGGTTAATTGCTTCATGAGGCCGCTCTGTGTAGAAATTCGGACACGGCGCTACAGAGAAATGCGCCAGTGCGCCAATTATGGTGGGACAAAACAAAACGCCGTCAAACAGCGTAATCTGTACGCTGTGGACGGCGTTTTACCGGGGCTGGATGGAATTAGAAATCCATCAGCTCCGTTTCTTTTTCAGCCAGCGCAGCATCAAGTTTCTTGATCCAGGTGTCGGTCATTTTTTGTACTTCATCCTGCGCACGACGCTCTTCGTCTTCGCCGATCGCTTTATCTTTCAACAGCGCTTTGATTTTGTCGTTGGCGTCGCGACGCACGTTACGCACGGATACACGGCCCTGCTCTGCTTCGCCACGTACGACCTTGATCAGATCTTTACGACGCTCTTCCGTCAACGCGGGCAGCGGCACGCGAATATCCGTACCGGCAGAGCTCGGATTAAGACCGAGATCGGACGACATAATCGCTTTCTCAACGGCCTGGCTCAGGGAGCGGTCAAACACGTTGATCTTCAGCGTGCGTGAGTCTTCGACGGTAACGTTGGCCAGCTGGCGCAGCGGAGTCGGCGTACCGTAATACTCAACTACGATACCGTCGAGAAGCGCTGGTGATGCGCGGCCAGTGCGTACTTTGCCGATGTTATTTTTGAACGCCTCAACGCATTTTTCCATGCGCGTGTCGGCATCTTTTTTGATGTCGTTAATCACGTTGTAACCCTTGGATTCTGTTTGACCTGCCACAACAACGTGCCAGGAAACGGTAAAATTCGTCGATAATCCTGAACGGTGCGCGTCGCTTGTTTGCGCCGCGCCGACAGAATATACCTTATTTTACGCCGTGACGGATATTAATGCGTAATCAGGGTGCCTTCTTTTTCACCCATTACCACACGACGCAACGCGCCCGGCTTATTCATATTAAAGACGCGAATCGGCAGCTGATGGTCGCGCGCCAGTGTAAAGGCGGCCAGGTCCATCACTTTCAGCTCACGCTCCAGTACTTCCTGATAGGATAGCTGATCGTAGAGCGTAGCATCGGGCGTTTTTACCGGATCGGCAGAATAGACGCCATCCACTTTCGTGGCTTTCAGGACAACATCGGCTTCAATTTCAATACCACGCAGGCAGGCTGCGGAATCGGTGGTAAAGAAAGGATTGCCGGTGCCGGCAGAGAAAATAACAACGCGATTATTACGCAGCAGGCTAATTGCTTCCGCCCAGCTGTAGTTATCGCACACGCCGTTAAGCGGGATCGCGGACATCAAACGCGCGTTCACATAGGCGCGGTGCAGCGCATCACGCATCGCCAGGCCGTTCATTACGGTAGCCAGCATGCCCATATGATCGCCAACAACGCGGTTCATTCCCGCCTGAGCCAGACCTGCGCCGCGGAACAGGTTACCCCCACCAATAACGACGCCAACCTGAATACCCAGCTCAACCAGCTCTTTAATTTCCTGAGCCATGCGATCGAGCACGCTCGCGTCGATGCCGAAACCTTCGGCGCCCTGCAGCGCTTCGCCACTGAGTTTTAGCAGGATACGTTGATATACAGGTTTTGCATTGGTAGCCATGGTCGTTTTTTTCCTGGAAGCTATCATGAAATAATGAGGAGTTAGATCCGAACTATCATCCGCTTAGCCGGTTGGGATTGCTATTGGGATGAGACTGAAAAATGCTGAAGATCCCAGACAAAAAAGAACCGCCGATTGGCGGTTCTTTTGGGACCATTAAGACTGCTTGGACATGGCCGCAACTTCTGCAGCGAAGTCGCTTTCCACTTTCTCAATGCCCTCACCCACTTCGAAGCGGATGAAGTTAATCACGTCGGCGCCTTTCTCGTTCAGCAGCTGACCAACGGTTTTGCTCGGATCCATAACGAAATGCTGACCGGTCAGGGAAACTTCACCGGTGAACTTGTTCATACGGCCCTGAACCATTTTCTCTGCGATTTCGCGCGGTTTGCCAGACTGCATGGCGATGTCCAGCTGGATCTGATGTTCACGCTCAACCACGTCAGACGGTACGTCTTCCGGTTTAACATATTCCGGCTTGCTTGCTGCAACGTGCATAGCAACGTGTTTAACCAGCTCTTCATCAGCACCGGTCGCAGAAACCAGAACGCCGATACGTGCGCCGTGCAGGTAAGAACCGACCATCTCGCCTTCCAGGATAGCAACGCGACGGATGTTGATGTTTTCACCGATTTTCGCTACCAGCGCAGTGCGCTGATCTTCGAATTTCGCTTTCAGGGCATCGATATCAGCGATGCGCTCAGCGGTAGCAGCAGCGATAACTTCTTTACCGAAAGCCAGGAAGCCTGCATCTTTCGCAACGAAGTCAGTTTCGCAGTTCAGCTCAACGATCACGCCGGTGTTGCCAGAGACTTCAGTCAGGATAACGCCTTCAGCAGCTACGCGACCAGATTTCTTCGCCGCTTTCGCCTGACCTGATTTACGCATGTTGTCAATCGCCAGCTCGATGTCGCCATTGGCTTCAACCAGCGCTTTTTTACATTCCATCATGCCAGCGCCAGTACGCTCGCGCAGTTCTTTTACCAGAGCAGCGGTAATATCAGCCATTCTCTCTTCCTCAGTTGTCTGTTGCCTGCGGTTTATTCCCGCTCACGCGGGAAATGGCCGCCACGGTTTTGCCAGGACGACCAGTCTGCCTGCCCGCTATCTGCTGCGGGCTAACAGCGTCTGTTAGCAGGAGTGCTTCGCAGCCAGGCCATGCGCCGGACCACGGTTAAAAAAAATAAAGGGGCCATAATCGGCCCCTTACAGATCACATCTGAATGATAAGGGCTCTGTACAGAGCAAACCTTATTAAGCGTTCTCTAAAGAAGCTTCTTCTGCCTGCTCAGCCAGATCCTGAGAGCGGCCTTCGCGAACGGTGGTCGCTACTGCAGTCAGGTACAGGCTAACAGCACGGATCGCATCGTCGTTACCCGGGATGATGTAATCAACACCATCCGGATCAGAGTTGGTATCAACGATAGCAAATACCGGGATACCCAGGTTGTTTGCTTCTTTGATTGCGATGTGTTCGTGGTCAGCATCGATCACAAACAGTGCGTCCGGCAGACCGCCCATGTCTTTGATACCGCCCAGGCTGTTTTCCAGCTTGGCCAGTTCACGAGTACGCATCAGCGCTTCTTTTTTGGTCAGTTTATCGAAAGTACCGTCCTGAGACTGAACTTCCAGATCTTTCAGACGTTTGATTGACTGACGCACGGTTTTCCAGTTAGTCAGCATACCACCTAACCAGCGGTGGTTTACGAAGAACTGATCGCAGCTCAGAGCAGATTCTTTGATTGCTTCGCTGGCAGCACGCTTAGTACCAACAAACAGGATCTTGCCTTTACGGGAAGCGATTTTGTTCAGCTCAGCCAGAGCGTCGTTGAACATCGGAACCGTTTTCTCAAGGTTGATGATGTGAACTTTGTTACGCGCACCGAAGATGAACGGCTTCATTTTCGGGTTCCAGTAACGGGTCTGGTGACCGAAGTGAACACCAGCCTTGAGCATGTCGCGCATGGAAACAGTTGCCATGATTACCTCTGTAGTAAGTTTGGGGTTGGGCCTCCACATATCCCATGCAACCGACCCCGAAAGGCACCCCGGCGCATGTGCCGATATGTGTGTGTTATATACACGGGAGATTTATGCGTTTCCAGCAGGGCTTTTCAGCCTTACTTAGAATCGTCGGCGCGCTTTATACCATAAAGCACGATTTGACGCCAATAATTGTTCGTATCCTTTCTGCGCGCATTGAATGACACAACGCATTTTCCTTAATGATTACAATTACCGCCGGCCGTGGTTAAACGCTCAGTGGCAGCCTACTGGCCGACCTGCTAACATGGCACCACTTGCTTTATTATTGTCGAAAATGACGACAACTGCGGATAAAATTAATGGCAATTTCAATTAAAACCCCAGAAGAAATCGAAAAAATGCGCGTGGCGGGACGTCTCGCCGCTGAAGTGCTGGAGATGATCGAGCCTTTTGTAAAGCCGGGCGTTTCCACGGGTGAACTCGACCGCATTTGCAATGATTATATTGTGAATACCCAGCAGGCGGTTTCTGCCAGCCTTGGCTATCACGGCTTCCCGAAATCAGTATGTATCTCGGTTAATGACGTGGTTTGCCACGGCATTCCCAGTGATGACAAGCTGCTGAAAGATGGCGATATCGTTAATATCGACGTGACGGTAATAAAAGACGAATATCACGGCGATACCTCGAAAATGTATCTGGTGGGCAAACCCACCATTCAGGGTGAGCGCCTGTGCCGCATTACGCAGGAAAGCCTCTATCTGGCGCTGCGTCTGGTCAAACCGGGCATCCGTCTGCGCACGCTGGGTCGCGAAATCCAGAAATTCGTCGAAGCGCAGGATTTTTCCGTAGTACGTGAATATTGCGGACACGGGATCGGCAAAGGCTTTCATGAAGAGCCGCAGGTGCTGCATTACGATGCCGACGACGGCGGCGTAGTGCTGCAGCCGGGCATGACCTTTACCATTGAACCGATGGTGAACGCGGGCGATTACCGCATCCGCAGCATGAAAGATGGCTGGACGGTAAAAACCAAAGATCGCAGCTTGTCGGCACAGTATGAGCATACTATTGTGGTGACGGAAAACGGCTGTGAAATTCTTACCTTGCGTAAAGATGACACCATTCCGGCAGTGCTGGTCAACGAAGCCTGAGGGCGCGACACCCGCCTGACCGAAGTTTAACAAGAGCCGACTTAACGTCGGCTTTTTTTATGGCGAAAGCGGAGCAACTCTTCCATGCGCAATAGCGTGACTAATGAAGTAATAAGTAGCCTGGCCGAATCCGCGTCAGGCTGGGACGATACGCAGCTCACGCGTGAACAGCTCAGACAGCATCTTGAAAACTTCCAGCAGCATTTGGCCGCCGCGTTTGACGAAGGAGAAGATGTCGCGGCCCTGATCGACGCCCGCACGCTGTTTATTGATACCTTGCTGCGTCGCCTGTGGCGTTTTTATGGCTTCGAAGCGCGCGATGGCATGTCACTGGTTGCGGTAGGCGGCTATGGTCGCGGCGAGCTGCATCCGCTTTCCGACATTGATCTGCTGATCCTCAGCCGCAGAGCATTGGATGAGCAGACGGCGGCAGCGGCCAGCGATCTGTTGACGCTGCTGTGGGATCTGAAGCTGGAGGTGGGTCACAGCGTGCGCACGCTGGAAGAGTGCCTGCTGGAAGGGCTTTCTGATTTAACCGTTGCCACCAATCTGATTGAATCGCGTATGCTGGTTGGCGACGTGGCGCTGTTTCTGGAACTGCAAAAGCATATTTTCAGCGACGGCTTCTGGCCCTCCTGGCGTTTTTACGCTGCCAAAATCGCCGAACAGCAGGAGCGTCACAAGCGTTATCACGGCACCAGCTACAATCTGGAGCCAGATATAAAAAGCAGCCCCGGCGGCCTGCGCGATATTCATACGCTGTTGTGGGTGGCGCGCCGCCACTTCGGCGCCACCTCACTGGATGAAATGGTGGGTTTCGGCTTTCTTACCGAAGCCGAACGCAATGAGCTGAACGAGTGTCAGGCCTTTCTCTGGCGTATCCGTTTCGCCCTGCATCTTACTCTGCCCCGCTACGATAACCGCCTGCTGTTTGACCGTCAGCTCACCGTCGCGCAACGCCTGGATTACCAGGGCGAAGGTAACGAGCCGGTCGAGCGAATGATGAAAGATTTTTTCCGCGTTACGCGGCGCATCGGCGAACTGAATCAAATGCTGCTCCAGCTGTTTGACGATGCAATTTTAGCGCTGGACGCCACCGACAAACCGCAGCCCATTGATGACGATTTCCAACTGCGCGGCAGCCTGATCGATCTACGCGATGATGCGCTCTTCAGTCGTCAGCCGGAAGCGATCATGCGCATGTTTTGGGTAATGGTGCGCAATGAAAATATCAAAGGCATCTATTCCTCTACGCTGCGTCAGCTACGCTATGCGCGTCGTAATTTGCAGCAGCCGCTCTGTAACCTGCCGGAGGCGCGACGCTATTTTTTCGCTATCCTGCGCCATCCGGGCGCGGTCAGCCGGGCGCTGGTGCCGATGCATCGTCACAGCGTTCTCTCTGCTTATATGCCGCAGTGGAGTAAAATCGTCGGTCAGATGCAGTTCGATCTGTTTCACGCTTACACGGTGGATGAACATACCATTCGTGTGCTGCAAAAGCTGGAAAGCTTCGCCAGCGAAGAGACCCGCTCGCGCCATCCGCTCTGCGTCGAGCTGTGGCCGCGTCTGCCGCAGCCGGAGCTGCTGCTGCTGGCAGCGCTGTTTCACGACATCGCCAAAGGTCGCGGCGGCGACCATTCCATTCTTGGCGCACAGGATGTGCTGGACTTTGCCGAACTGCACGGTCTGAACTCGCGCGAGGCGCAGCTGGTTGCCTGGCTGGTGCGTTATCATCTGCTGATGTCGGTGACCGCTCAGCGGCGCGATATACAGGATCCAACGGTGATCCAGCAGTTCGCAGAGGTAATGCAGAATGAAAATCGTCTGCGCTATCTGGTCTGTTTGACGGTAGCGGATATTTGCGCCACCAACGAAACGCTGTGGAATAGCTGGAAACAGAGCCTGTTGCGCGAGCTGTTTTTTGCCACGGAAAAACAGCTGCGACGCGGAATGGAAAATTCACCCGATCTGCGTGAACGTGTGCGCCATCATCGTCTGCAGGCGCTGGCCCTGCTGCGTATGGACAATATCAATGAAGAGAGGCTGCACCAAATCTGGAGCCGCTGTCGCGCCGACTATTTTCTGCGCCATACGCCTAACCAGCTCGCCTGGCATGCGCGGCATTTAATGAACCATGACCTGCACAAGCCGCTGGTACTGGTCAGTCCGCAGGCGACGCGAGGCGGCACGGAAATCTTTATCTGGAGCCCGGATCGCCCCTATCTGTTTGCCACCGTTGCGGGCGAGCTGGACCGCCGTAATCTCAGCGTGCACGATGCACAGATCTTTACCAGCCGTGACGGTATGGCAATGGATACCTTTATCGTGCTGGAGCCGGACGGCAGCCCGCTGGCGGCGGATCGCCACCAGATGATTATCCAGGCGCTGGATCAGGCGATTACCCAAACCAGCTGGACCCCGCCGCGCACCCGCCGCCAGTCAGCCAAGCTGAAGCACTTTAATGTCGATACCGAAGTGCGTTTTCTGCCCTCTTTTAACGAACGCCGCACCTGGCTGGAGCTGATTGCGCTTGATCGTCCTGGCCTGCTGGCGCAGGTGGGCGAAGTCTTTGCCGATCTGGGCATTTCGCTGCACGGCGCGCGCATCAGCACCATCGGCGAACGGGTCGAGGATCTGTTTATTCTGGCTGATGATGAACGCCGGGCGCTGAGCGCCAATTTGCGACATAAGCTGCAACAACGGTTGACAGAGGCCCTGGATCCAAACGATAAAGTGTGACTCAAATCTTTTTACACGACCGTTCGCCAAACCATCGGAGCAACAGCGATAGTGTGCGATGGTGAATGCAATAACCAGGATGAATATACACATGCAACAGTTACAGAGTGTCATTGAGAGCGCGTTTGAGCGCCGTGCCGATATCACGCCTGCCAGCGTGGATTCCGCCACCCGCGAAGCCGTAGAGCAAGTTATCGCTCTGCTGGACAGCGGCGCCCTGCGCGTAGCCGAAAAGATTGATGGTGAGTGGGTCACGCATCAGTGGCTGAAAAAAGCGGTGCTGCTCTCTTTCCGTATCAATGACAATCAGGTAATCGACGGCGCAGAAAGCCGCTATTACGACAAGGTGCCGATGAAGTTTGCCGCTTATGATGAAGCGCGCTTCAAAAAAGAGGGCTTCCGCGTCGTGCCACCAGCGGCCGTTCGCCAGGGCGCCTTTATTGCCCGTAACACCGTGCTGATGCCTTCCTATGTCAATATTGGCGCATGGGTTGATGAAGGCTCGATGGTTGATACCTGGGCGACCGTGGGTTCCTGTGCTCAGATTGGTAAAAACGTGCATCTTTCCGGCGGCGTCGGCATCGGCGGCGTACTGGAGCCGCTCCAGGCTAACCCGACCATCATTGAAGACAACTGCTTTATCGGCGCCCGTTCTGAAATCGTCGAAGGGGTAATCGTTGAAGAGGGTTCCGTGATTTCCATGGGCGTTTATATTGGTCAAAGCACCAAAATTTACGATCGTGAAACCGGCGAAATCCACTATGGCCGCGTTCCGGCTGGCTCCGTTGTGGTTTCTGGCAACCTGCCGTCAAAAGATGGCTCTTACAGCCTCTATTGCGCGGTCATTGTGAAAAAAGTTGATGCAAAAACCCGCGGCAAAGTTGGCATCAATGAGCTGCTGCGCACCATTGATGAATAACGCATAATTTTCTGCCCTGCCTTAACGGCAGGGCACATTCGCGTCTGCTTTCACCTTTTCCAGCGCCGTTCCGGCCTGCGTTTTCCTTGTTCCCTTACCGTTATTCACGCCGCTTTGCTTTGCCTGTAAATTAAAGGTGCGTTTATTTTTTATGCAGGTGATAATTCATCTCCGCCATTTCTGCGGCGCAATTTCCCGAAAGTCGTCGTTTATGTCTACAGTGATGACAGGCCCTTTGTGCTGTTTCAGCAGGATGCTCGTACAGCGTTAGGGCCGAAATAAGGTGTAACGGAAAAGTTGCGACGCCCTAATTTCACGTTCACAGGAAACATCGCCATGTATGACAATTTAAAAAGCCTGGGCATTTCCAATCCGGAAGATATCGATCGCTATAGCCTGCGTCAGGAAGCGAATAACGACATTCTGAAAATTTACTTCCGTAAAGATAAAGGCGAATTTTTTGCCAAAAGCGTTAAATTTAAATATCCGCGCCAGCGTAAAACCGTCGTGGCGGATGGCATTGGACAAGGTTATAAAGAGGTGCAGGAGATCAGCCCTAACCTGCGCTATGTGATTGATGAGCTGGATCAGATCTGCCAGCGCGACCAGGTAGAAATCGATCTGAAGCGTAAAATCCTTGACGACCTGCGTCATCTGGAAAATGTGGTTTCCAACAAGATTGCTGAAATTGAATCCGATCTGGATAAGCTGACGCGCAACAGCCGCTAATGAAAAAACAGGATAGCCAACACGCCTGGCTTTTCGGGCATGAGGTTATCAACCCGCCTGATACGCCGCGCTGCGGCGTATTCTCTTTAAGGCTGCTCATCCAGCTGTAGCGCCACGTACAGCAGCAGCCGATCGTCAAAATGGCCCAGGTTAAGTCCGGTCAGTTCAGAAATCCGGTTTAGCCGGTACTCCAGCGTATTACGATGAATAAACAGCGCCCGGGCGGTGGCCGAGGGCTGCACGTTATGAGTGAACCAGGCGATTAGCGTACGGCGCAACAGGCCGTTATTATCCATCGCTTTCAGTTTTGCCAGTGGACGTGACAGCTCATTTGCCTGCCAGCCGCCGCGCAGGCTATCAAGCAGCACCGGCAGCACTAAATCCTGATAAAAAAAGCTACGCTGTTCCGGCATACGCTGTTTGCCAACGTTCATGGTGGTTTGCGCCGTGCGGTAAGAGCGGGCAATACTGCCCTCGCCGGTAAAGTAGTTGCCCAGCGCGATGCGAATACGCAGATGCCCACTCTCTTTCATGCGCCCTAACAGTTGATCAACGCGCCGCCGATGCTCATCCTGATCGTAACGGCCATGAGCATTCAGCGCCGGTTTCAGCACCACCATTTCCGTAAGCGAAACGATGGCAATCAGATTATCGCGCTCTGGCATGGTCAACAGCGTTTGCAACTGCTGCAGCTCCGCCATCGCGCTGTCCACGCCCAGTTGACCGCTGTCGACCTCGACCACTGCAACCACACGCGGCTGATTAAGGTCGATACCCAGCCGCTGCGCCCATGCCATCAGCGCCGGAGAAAGGGTTTCACTACGGATAAGATTCAGCACCAGCTCTTCACGCAGACGGCTATCCTGCGCCAGCATATGCAGCAGTCGCGCCTGCTCCAGCATCATCTCCGCCGTCATACAGACCAGCTCGCCATACTGACGTAGCGAAACGGGATCGCCAGTCAGGCCGATTACCCCCACGATTTCACCGGCAATACGCAGCGGTAAATTGATACCGGGCCGTACACCATGCAGATGGCGCGCAACGGCTTCGTCAATATCCACTACACGCGCTTGCGACAGCGCCAGCAGCGCGCCTTCGTGCAATTCACCAATGCGTTCCCGATCGCCGCTGCCGATAATCCGGCCACGGGCATCCATAACATTGACGTTACTGTCGATAATTTTCATGGTGCGCGCAACGATATCCTGGGCCAGACGAGCATCCAGGTAATAATTAGCCATCTTTCACTCCAGCCAGGGCCTGAAGAAGCAGCATACGTTGGCGATCGCAGCAAAGCATTGTGCATTTGCACGAAGCGCCGCTTCGGTTAATGAATTTGCGGGCGATATCACAAACTAAAAACGGCCCGACGAACAAGCCGTCGGGCCGTTGATGACTCTGTTTTGCTGCGGGTTTCCCGGCAGGAACGCGTTATTGCATAAGCAGATAGATATTGCTGTCGCCACGTTTGATATTCAGCGCCAGCACGGAAGGCTTGGTATCAAGGATTTTACGCAGCTCGCCAAGGTTGGTCACCGGTTGCTGGTTAACACCAAGAATAATATCGTCTTTTTTCAGGCCGATACGCGCTGCGGAGCTGCCAGGCTTAACGCTGTCCACCCGCACGCCTTTCTGACCGTTAACTTCCGAGTTGCTCAGGCCCGCGCCTTCAATGCCGGTATAGATGGTTGCGGAATCGACATTACTCTGTGAGCTTTGTTGCAGCTCAACCGTAACCGTCAGCGGTTTACCGTCACGCAACAGGCCCAGCTCCAGCTTAGTGCCAACCGGCAGCGAGCCGACTTCAGCACGCAGCGCGGCAAAGCTGGAGATCTGTTTTTTATTCAGCGAGGTAATCACATCGCCCGCCTTAATGCCCGCTTTAGCGGCGGAAGACTTCGGCATCACCTGGCTGACAAAGGCGCCGCGTTGCGCATCCACTTTCATCGCTTTCGCCAGCTCGGAATTCAGCTCGGTGCCCATGATGCCCAGCTCGCCGCGTTTTACCTGACCATATTCCACCATCTGTGCAGTGAGGTTCTTCACCATATTGCTGGGGATGGCGAAGCCGATACCGATGTTGCCGCCGTCCGGAGCCAGTATCGCGGTATTAATTCCGATGAGTTCACCGTTCAGGTTAACCAACGCGCCGCCGGAGTTACCACGGTTAATGGCCGCATCGGTCTGGATAAAGTTCTCGTAATTTTCCACATTCAGGCCGCTACGACCCAGCGCGGAGACAATACCGGAAGTGACGGTTTCGCCCAGTCCGTACGGGTTACCGATCGCGACCGTATAGTCACCGACGCGCAGAGTGTCAGAGTCAGCCATGGTGATGGCAGTAAGATTTTTAAAATCCTGAAGCTGAATCAGCGCAATATCGGAACGCGGATCTTTGCCGATCACTTTCGCCTCATAACGGCGTCCGTCGCTGAGCTGCACCTGAATTTTGGTGGCATTATCCACGACATGGTTGTTGGTGACGACATACCCTTTCTGCGCATTGATAACCACGCCAGAACCCAGCGCGCGGAATTTTTGCTGAGGCGCATTGCCGCCAGGCGCGGCGCCCTGGCACATCGGCGAGTTCAGGAATGGCGACCCATCCTGACAGAACGGTGAGTCATCGCCAAAGAACTGCTGGAACTGCGGCGGCAGACGCGGCGTTTTCACCGATGTGCTGCCTTCAACGTTGATGCTGACAACCGACGGCATCACTTTTTCCAGCATAGGTGCCAGGCTGGGAAGTTGCTGAGTGGAGGAAGAGGCTGTTTCAGCAGCCATAACGTAAGTCGGGCTCATCGCCATACCCAGGCTGAGAGCTAATGCGCTTAATACAAGAGTTGTTTTTTTCATTCGTCTGTTACTCGTATTGGATCAATGAAGCTGACCATCACTTTGGCCGTGTTGATGAGATTAAATTTTTACCGCAAAGTTCATCAGTAACTTTTTGGCAAAAGTAAAAAAATATTCTGCATCTTTACAAAACTCCTTTTTTATTACTTCACTATTCAACCGCCATTAAACGCCGGTATTCATCCCAGGCATAAAGATCGGTCATCCCACTAATATAGTCCTGAATCAGACGTGCACGATAATAACGTTCCCACAACAGCCGCTGATATTTATGCTCAATTTTTAAGGTACGCATATGTTGTTGATAAGCACGGCGGTGTTTGCCGGAGAGCTTATGAAACAGCCGGGTTTCGATAGGATGTCCGGCCAGGAAATCTTCGGTCATCAGCGTAGTAAAAGCTTCATAATTTAGCTTAAGCAGCGGCTGGTAAATCTCCAGCAGCCCTTTTATTACCCGATAGCCCTGTAATTCCAGCTGTTCAACTTCTGAATGATTAAATACATGGCGGCGCGCGACGGTTTTAAATAACTTCAGCAGCCTGCCCTCTTCGCCCTCGTCTTCCAGCAACGCATGATTAAAGTCGCCGTTAAAAATGGCCGCCAGATTATCCACGAAACGATTAACCGCGTGGGCGACCAACACATTCTGCACGCTCACGCGCAGCGACATAAAAAATTGATCGCTGCGGCCGCGAATTTTCTTTCCATTTGCCTCGCGCCAGGCATAACCAATGGTGCGGCTGAAGGCATCGCCGGGACGCACCGGCCCCCACAGTTTTTCCAGATAGCCATACAGCGTATCAACGTTGAAAATGGCCTTCTCTACCGCATCATCGAGGTCGGCGATACAGTAGGAAATATCATCTGCCGCTTCCATGATCCAGGTTAACGGAAAACGGTGATGCTCCTGCAGCTGCGTGGCCGCGCGTAGTTCAGCGATGTAATGGCGCTCGGAAAGATAAAAGCCCGGCTTTTTCATCAGGGTGCTGAACTGCGCTGGCTTCTCGCCCTGCCACCAGGCGGGCGCGGTATATTTCAAAATACAGGCGACCTGGCAGTAGGTCAGGTTTAGCTGCAGTAGCGTATGTACCAGACGAATCGCCTGCGCGTTGCCTTCGAAATGACAAAGATCCTGGCGGATAATCGCATTCAGGGCGCTGAAATCCGCCTGCTGCTGCGCATCGCCATCGTCTACGCCTGCCACCAACGGATCCACCAGCTCAGCCGGTAAATTGGCGTCAAACCAGTCGTTGATCGCCGCTTCGCCAAAATGACCGAAGGGCGGGTTGCCTACATCGTGCAACAAACAGGCCATCTCCACCAGACTTTCAAACGCGCCGGATAACTCCTGCAGACCATATTTTTCCAGGCCGCCGCGCGTTTTCAGGGTTTCAAGGATTTCTTTTGCGATATAACGTCCGGTCTGCTGCACCTCCAGCGAATGTGTCAGCCGCGAACGCACAGCAGCGTTGCGCTCCAGCGGAAACACCTGGGTTTTCTGCTGCAAACGACGGATGGCTGCAGAATTAATAATACGCCCACGATCGCTTTCAAAATGACGGGTAATGGCATATTCGCCCTGCGGCGCTTCCCGACTGTTCCATGGGCGCTGAAAGCTGATCCGCTGCCGGAAATTAATCTTATCCATTGATTCCCCTTGTTTCTGCATGAAAACATCTTGCCGTGGGCCTGTGGTAGACTATGCAACAGTTCAAACGCTGAATTCCACTTTAATTACTTAGCGAGTAACCCTATGAAAGCAGGCATTATTGGTGCAATGGAGCAGGAAGTCACACTGCTGCGCGATAAAATCGAGAATCGTCAGACTATTTCTGTCGCTGGCTGTGAAATTTATACCGGCACCCTGAACGGTGTGGAGGTGGCGCTGCTGAAATCAGGGATCGGTAAAGTTTCCGCCGCGCTGGGCACGGCCCTGCTGCTGGAACGCTGCCGTCCTGATTTCATTATCAATACCGGATCGGCGGGTGGCCTGGACTCTTCGCTGAAAGTGGGCGATATCGTGGTATCGGACGAGGTGCGTTATCACGATGCGGACGTCACCGCCTTCGGCTATGAGCCAGGCCAGATGGCAGGCTGCCCGGCCGCTTTTCCGGCTGACAGCGCGCTGATTGCCGCCGCAGAAGCGTGCATTAATCAGCTAAATCTGCACGCGGTACGCGGTCTGGTCGTAAGCGGCGATGCCTTTATCAACGGCGCAGAACCGCTGGCGCGTATTCGCACCACCTTCCCGCAGGCGATTGCGGTAGAGATGGAAGCCACGGCGATTGGTCACGTTTGTCATCAGTTCGCCACGCCTTTTGTGGTAATTCGCGCTATCTCTGACGTTGCCGATCAGGAATCTCACCTTAGCTTTGAAGAGTTCCTTAGCGTTGCTGCTAAGCAATCTTCACTGCTGGTGGAAACGCTGCTGGGCAACCTGGCGCGTGGCTAAACGCCTTATCACCTTGCTGGCGCTCTGGCTCTTTTCCAGCCTGGCGCTGGCGGCCAGTGCGCCGCGTGTTATTACGCTGGCACCGCATCTTACTGAACTCGCCTTCGCCGCCGGGATCACGCCGGTGGCGGTTAGCGCCTGGTCCGATTACCCGCCTGAAGCGAAATCGCTGGAGCAGGTCGCTAACTGGCAGGGTATTAAGCTGGAACGCATTCTGGCGCTAAAGCCGGATTTGGTGCTGGCGTGGCGCGGAGGTTCTCCGCAGCGGCAAATCGATCAGCTGCGCGCGCTGGGCGTAAAGGTTATCTGGCTGGATCCCGACTCGATTGAAAGCATTGTCGCCGCGCTACATCAGCTGGCGGCGTGGAGTCCCTCTCCACAGCAGGCTCATGATGCGGCAGATCGCCTTGCGGCGCGCTTTAAAGCATTGCAACAACACAATAAACAACCAAAACATCGGCGCGTATTTTTACAGTTTGGTCAGCAGCCGCTGTTTACTGCCGCACGCGCAACCTTACAAAACCAGCTGTTGACGCTGTGTGGCGGCGAGAATGTGTTTGCGGCCAGCCCGGTGCCCTGGCCGCAGGTCAGCCGCGAACAGGTACTGGCCCGCCATCCCGAGCTGATTATCGTGCCTGGCGACAGCCACGCCGCGACTCAGACGGCCCGATTCTGGCAGCCGCAACTGTCGGTGCCGGTGATAGCGATCCCCGAAGACTGGCTAAGCCGTCCCGGTCCGCGTAGCGTGCTGGCCGCAGAAAAATTGTGTCAGGCGCTGCAATAGCAGGCAAAAGTCAGGCGGGAAGCGTGTTTGACGGGCGATAAAGGGCAGGAATAATGAGCGTGCTTTACAGGAGGTAAAGCACGCGCTTCTGTCAGATGCTAAAGGAAGAACCACAGCCGCAGGTGGTTTTAGCATTGGGATTGGTTACGATAAAACGGGAACCTTCCAGACCTTCGGTATAATCCACCGCGCCACCCACCAGGTATTGCAGACTCATCGGATCCACAACCAGCGACACGCCTGATTTCTCAATGGTCATATCGCCATCGTTGATTTTATCATCGAAGGTGAAGCCGTACTGGAAACCACTGCAACCGCCACCGGTAATATAAACCCGCAGTTTCAGATCAGGATTATCTTCATCAGCAATCAGGGTTTTCACCTTGCTGGCTGCCGCCTCGGTAAATTGCAGCGGCAGTGCTGCTACTTCATCACTCATTGAAACACTCCGCAATTAATCCGGCTCAGGCCAGAAATGGCCGCGCTTGTCAATATTATCTAATAGCCTGGTGCAGCAATCAAGTATCCGCCCTCGCACTCTGTGCCTTTTCCTCATCCTGCTGTGCCTGCTGCTTTGCCAGCGTCCTGGCCAACAGTGAGGAGTAGAGCGGCTTGCCGCCCAGAAACTGCGCCAGCAGCGTTGCGCCGAGACAGGTAATAATCATCGGTAAAATCAGCTGATAATTATCGGTCATCTCCAGCACCAACACGATGCCGGTCAGAGGCGCACGCACCGAGGCGGCAAACAGCGCGCCCATACCGGCAATGGCAAAGGTACCAGGGTCGAGCGTCAACGCCGGTAATAGTGAAGCGCAGGCCATGCCGAAGGCGGTGCCCAACAGCGTGCCCAACGCCAGCATCGGCGCAAAGATGCCGCCCGGCGCGCCCGAACCGAAACAGAGCAGTGTGGTAACCACGCGCGCGATAAAAATAAACAGCAGCATCCCTACGGTATAGTGTCCTGCCGCCGCGATGGGGATCAGGCTAAATCCACCGCCTGCCGCTTCTGGTTTAATCACCGCAAGAACCCCGCACAGCCCACCCAGCAGCGCCCCGATAATCAGCGCTTTTTTCATCACGCCGCCGTGCAGCCGCTGAAAAAAGTCCTGAGTAATAAAAATCAGGCGGTTAAACAGCACGCCGACGATGCCGAACAGCATACCCAGCACCAGATAGAGCCACAGCGTATTAATCGGCGCACTGGCAAGCTTGCCGACGGCAATCACCGCATGTTCGCCGTTGAAATAGCGAAACACGATGCTCGACATAATCACGCCGATAAATACCGCTTTAATGGAGATCAGGCTATAGCGAAACTGCAAACGCATCTCTTCGATAATAAACAGAATGCCGGCCAGCGGCGCATTAAACGCGGCGGAAAGACCGGCGGCGGCCCCGGTAGCCAGCAGCGAATGGCGCGCTTCAGCGCTGCGCATACGGAAAAGATCCAGCACCATGCGCCCAACGTTGCCGCCCAACTGCACCGTTGGCCCTTCCCTTCCCAGTACCATGCCAGCCCCCAGCGTGCCCATACCACCAAGGAATTTAACCGGGATCACGCGCCACCAGCGTACCGGACGCAGCTCTTCCAGCGCGCCTTCGATTTCCGGAATACCAGAGCCGCCCGCTTCAGGCGCAAAGCGTCGCACCAGCCAGTATCCGAAAACGGCCAGCAGCGCAGACAATAAAAAGGCCAGTGGAAAAGCCAGCCACAGATGATCGCCCGTGCTGGCCACCATGCCCAGCCGCCAGGCCTGTACCGCCGTTACCGCTTTCTCAAACGCGACCCCAATCAGCCCGGCCAGCGTGCCGACGATGCCTGCGACAAACAGAATTGCGACGGGGGTTTTATCACGCCGTAGCAGCATCCGCAGAAAATCGGTACGCCGCAGGGGAACCACATGTAACTGCTCGGTGGAAGTGGGTGTTTGGTTCATAACGCTCACATCAGTAAATTAATCAAGTCCGTTATCATACGCCGCACCCCATGCAGGGGCAAAAAATGCCAACCTGCGCAATACTCTTTTGGCCAGCCATTCAACGTGGCCCTAAGTTCCCGTAGAATGGTCGGGTTTTTCTTTCATTCAGGAGCCGATTAATGAGTAAGTCCGAAAACCTGTATCAGCAGGCGCAGCGTTCCATTCCCGGCGGCGTAAATTCGCCGGTACGCGCCTTTACCGGCGTCGGCGGCGTCCCGTTATTTATTGAGCGTGCCGATGGCGCCTGGCTGTACGATGCCGACGGCAAAGCCTATATCGATTATGTTGGATCCTGGGGGCCGATGGTGTTGGGCCATAATCATCCGGCGATCCGCAACGCAGTCATTGAGGCGGCAGAACGCGGTTTAAGCTTTGGCGCGCCGACCGAGATGGAAGTGAAGATGGCGGAACTGGTGTGCGAACTGGTACCGTCAATGGAAATGGTGCGGATGGTTAACTCCGGCACCGAAGCCACCATGAGTGCCATTCGCCTGGCGCGCGGCTTCACCCGACGCGATAAGATCATCAAATTTGAAGGTTGTTATCATGGCCATGCCGACTGCCTGCTGGTGAAAGCGGGTTCCGGCGCTCTGACGCTCGGCCAGCCAAATTCACCTGGCGTTCCGGCGGATTTCGCGAAGCATACCCTGACCTGTACCTACAATGACCTGGCCTCGGTACGCGCCGCGTTCGAACAATATCCGCATGAGATCGCCTGTATTATCGTTGAGCCGGTGGCGGGCAATATGAACTGTATTCCGCCGCAGCCCGATTTTCTACCCGGCCTGCGCGCGCTGTGCGATGAGTTCGGTGCGCTGCTGATTATCGATGAGGTGATGACCGGCTTCCGCGTAGCGCTGGGCGGCGCTCAGGCGCACTATGGCGTAACGCCGGATCTGACCTGCCTGGGCAAAATCATCGGTGGCGGCATGCCGGTAGGCGCATTTGGCGGACGTCGTGACGTGATGGAAGCGCTGGCGCCGACCGGCCCGGTTTACCAGGCGGGTACGCTCTCCGGCAACCCGATCGCGATGGCCGCCGGTTACGCCTGCCTGACGGAAATCTCCCGGCCCGGCACGCACGCCACGCTGACAGAGCTCACGAACCAGCTGGCGCAGGGCCTTCGTGCGGCGGCCCAGGCGGAAAATATTCCGCTGGTGGTGAACCATGTCGGCGGCATGTTCGGCCTGTTCTTCACCGATGCGGCGGAAGTCACCTGTTATGACGATGTGACGCGTTGCGATACCGAACGCTTTAAGCGTTTCTTCCATTTCATGCTGGAGGAAGGGGTTTACCTGGCCCCGTCGGCGTTTGAGGCGGGCTTTATGTCGCTGGTGCACAGCGCTGAAGATATTCAGCGCACGGTTGATGCGGCGCGTCGCAGCTTTGCGCGTTTGTAAGGGTTTACCTGTAGCGGCTTAACTCACGCCGCCATCATTAAACATTAACGGGCGCCCTGCAGCGCCCGTTGTTATTTCACTTTCCGCAGTAGCCAGACAAAATAAGGCGCGCCGATAAAGGTTGCCAGTAGTCCCGCCGGGATCTGATTCGGAAACGCCGCCATTCTGCCGCCCCAGTCGGCCACAATCATCAGACCGCCGCCCATCAGCGCAGCAACCACCATCTGCGGCAGCGCCCGCCGGAATCCCAGCATACGTGCGATATGCGGCGCCATCAGCCCAATAAAACTGAGCGGTCCGATGGTCAGCGTCGCGGCGGCAGTCAACGCAGAAGCCAGCAGCAGCAAACTAAAACGCGCCGGCATCAGCGCGACGCCAATGGAGCGCGCCGTGGCGCTGCCCAGCGGCAAAATGGTTAACCAGCGGCTGGCGAGCGGAGCTATCACCACCAGCACCACGGCTACCAGCGCGGTGCGCAACGCCTGTGCCGCATCCACGCCATAGGTTGAACCTGAGATCCAGCTCAGCAGCTGCGCCATGCGCGGATCGCCGCTGGCCAGCAGCATCGCCAGTAATGTGGTAAAGGCGGTGCTGAAAGCCATCCCCGCCAGCAGCATACGCTCCGGCGAAAAACCGCCGCGCCCGGCCACCAGCATAATCAGCAGCAGCGTAACCGCCGCGCCAAGGCTGCCGGCAGGCAATAGCCAGGCAAAAGCGTCGCCCGGCACCAGAAACAACATCAGCACCACGCCGCAGGCTGCGCCGGAGCTGATGCCCAACACTTCCGGGCTGGCCATGGGGTTACCGGTCAGGCGCTGTATCAGGCTGCCCGCCACGCCCAGCATCACCCCTGCCGCCAGCGCGGCCACCATGCGCGGTGCGCGCCACGGCTGGAGCTGATGCCAGAGTTCGCCGCTCGCCCACAGCCAGCCGTGCGCATCACGCCCCAGCGACAGCGCGCTAACCGCCAGCAGCAGCAGTACGCCAAGCGCCGCCAGCACCCACCACAGCACATGCTGACGCTCCGCAGGCACGCGGTCACCCTGACTCAGCGGCGGCGGCACCGCGCCGGTACGCAGGCGCGGCAACAGCCACAGCAGAACGGGTGCGCCAACCAGCGCCGTTAAGGTGCCGGTTGAAATCTCACGCCAGTTATCGGTCAGCCAAATCACGCACTGGTCCGTCAGCCAAAGCAACAGCGCGCCCAGCAGCGGAGCCAGTAACATACGACTAACCAGACGGCGTGCGCCCAGCAGTTTCGCCATCAGCGGTGAAAACAGCGCGATAAAGGCAATGATACCGACAGCATTCACCAGCATGCCGCTCAGAATGATTGCCAGCCCCAGCGCCGCCAGACGCACCATCGACAGCGCCATACCCAGATTTTTAGCTACGCCATCGTCCAGCCCCAGCACCGTAAGAGGCCGTCGCAACAGCAGCGCCAGCACAAAGCCCAGCAGCAAACGCGGCAGCAAAAAGGTCACGTTGCTCCAGTCCTGTTGGCTTAATGAGCCGGTACTCCACAAGAAAAGGTTTTGTAACTGATCGTGATTGAAGATAGCGAAGATCTGATTAACCGCGCCACAGTAAAGGCTCATTACCAGCCCGGCGAGGATCAGGGTCACCGGCGACAGCCTTTTACCCCAGGCGATGCCAAACACCAGCAGGCCGATGAGTACCGCGCCCGTCATCGCAGCGATCTGCTGCGTGAACATCCCGCCCGGCAGCGCCCACAGGGTTGCAACCGTGATGCCAAGCTGAGCGCCGCTCGCCACGCCAAGCGTAGTCGGCTCCGCCAGCGGGTTGCGCAATACCTGTTGGAAAAGCACACCTACCAGCCCCAACCCTGCCCCGGCCAGCAGCGCCACCGCCAGCCTGGGCAGCAGGCTAAAGTGAAACACCATCTGATCGATATTATTGCGATCCGGCTGCATTAACGCATTTAGCCACTGCTGTGTTGGCAGATGATGAATAAAATTCAGGCCGGTCAATGCCAGCGCGCCCAGAAACAGCGTGCCGATCAGCATCACCGGTAAAGCGAAACGCCCGTGCATCATGCCTCCAGTACCTTATCGAGAGTCTGGCAAAACGCCATCGCTGAAAGCGTCGCGCCATAAAACCAGACGGTCGGCACGCGGGTAAAGCGTCCCTGACGAACAAAAGGCAACGACTGCCAAAGCTCGGTTGCAGCGATCTGCTTCATTAAGGCATCATCACCGTGGCTCAGACAGAGCGCATCCGCATCATGGATGGCCGCCAGGCGCTCAATACCGATCACCGCGCTGCCCCAGAAATTTGTCTCTCCCTGCCAGGCGTTTTGCAGACCAAGATTCTGCATCACTTCTAAAAACAGGCTGCCTTTGCCAAAAACAATCGCATGACGTTTATCAATCAATGACATCAGCAGCAGCGGCTTCGCAGCGCGCGGTGCGAGACGCGTACGCATATCGGCAAAAAATTCATCAAGCATCGTCAGGTGTGTCCGCGCCTGCGGCTCCCGGCCGATACGCTGCGCCAGCTGCATTAGCGACTGACGTGCCGCCGTTAACGGTTTGCCGTCGCCGTTGTTAAAAGCGAACCCCTGGCTGGGAGCGATACGCGATAAGGTCTGCGGTGAAGGGCCATAGCCGCTGGAGTAAAGGATCAGAGAGGGTTTGAGCTGCGTAAGCAGTTCAAGATTGGGTTCGGTGCGCAACCCGACATCTATCACGCTCGCGGGCAGTTCAGGCTTACCGACCCAGTCGCGATAGTTAAAGAGTTCAGCTGCGGCCATCGGCACCACGCCCAGCGCCATCATTAATTCAATTGGCAGCCATTCCAGGGCGACAATGCGCTGCGAATCAATCGTTTCAGCCCGCAGCGTTTGCTGCCAGAGCAGCGGAGAGATCACCATAGCGGTAAGCAAACGACGGCGTGTTATTGGCAACATAACCACATCCTTGTATCAGTAAACAAAGCTGACCGGCGCGCCACCCTGCGGGTGCGGCAGAATGCCCATTGGAATGTTATAGATACGTTCCAGCACTTCGCTGTGCATGATATCCGCCGGCGCGCCCTGAGCGATCATCTCGCCGGCGCGTAGCGCGACCAGCGAATCGCAGTAGCGTGCCGCCATATTGATATCGTGCAGAACGGCAATGACCGTCAGCCCGCGCTGCTGGCTAAGACGCTGGATCAGCGCCAGCACCTCCACCTGGTGCGCAATGTCCAGCGCCGACGTAGGCTCATCCAGCAGCAGGCAGCGGCTGTTCTGCGCCACCAGCATCGCCAGCCAGGCACGTTGCCGTTCGCCGCCGGAGAGGCTATCCACCAGACGCCGGGCAAGCGGCTTCAACCCAACCAGCGTAATCGCTTCCTCCACGCGCTGACGATCCTCTTCACCGTAGCGCCCCAGCGCGCCGTGCCACGGATAGCGGCCTACCGCTACCAGCTCCCGCACCGTCATTCCCTCCGCTGGCGGCAGATGCTGAGGCAAATAGGCAATCTGCCGGGCAAAGGCCTTGCTGTTCCACTGGTCCAGCGGTTTGCCATTTAACAGCACACGCCCTTCGCTGGCAGGCTGATGTCGGCCTAACATTTTTAGCAGGGTCGATTTGCCGGAGCCGTTATGACCGATAAGCCCGGTAACTTTACCGCTGGGAAAGGTAAGCGAGAGAGGATGCAGCAGCGTGCGTCCGGGTACGCGAAAGCTGACTTGATCGAGCGTGAAGGTGGTTTCCTGTGACAGCTGATGTGACATGGTTATCTTCAACGGTGGCGGGCGCGACCAAAGTCGCGCCCGGATGGATGGATTTAGAAACGGAATGTTGCGGTAGCAACCACCTGGCGTTCAGCGCCCCAGTAGCAGGCATACTCGCGATAACAGCTGGCAACGTATTCTCTGTCAAACAGATTATTCACATTTACCCCAACGCTGGATCCTGGCAAGCCAAATCGGGCCAGATCGTATTTTATGGCCGTATCCACCGTGGTATAACCTGCTACATCAAAATTTTCATTGGCATTATCACCCACGCTGTAAAGTCCCTTACTTGCGCCAACATAACGTACACCGGCCCCCAGCGTTAAACCAGACAGCGCCGTTTCGTTAAAGGTGTAGTCACCCCAAAGGGAAGCCATCTGTCGCGGCACCTGCACCGGCGTGCGTCCCTGCAGCTGATTATCGTGCGTATATTCTGCATCAATATAGGTATAGGAGGCGGTCATATTGACGTTGGCATTAAGAGCCGCTTTCGCTTCTAACTCCAGACCACGCGAACGGATTTCCCCCCCCTGAACGCTCCAGCCAACGTTTTGTGGATCGGCGGTCAGGTTTTTGCTCTTCGTTAATTGATAAACAGCAGCCGTTACTACCAGCGGTCGATCTTTCGGTACATATTTTACGCCCGCCTCATACTGCTTCGCGCGTGAAGCATCAAACGGTTGGCCTTCTGCAGTGGTGCCGGACGTTGGCAGAAACGACTCACTGTAACTGAAATAGGGGGCCACACCATTATCAAAGAGGTAATTCAGGCCTCCGCGCCAGGTAAAAGCCTGGTCATGTTTTTCTACTGTTGTATCTGCAAAACGGTTATTAGCTGAGGTTTTAGCAAAATCATAGCGACCGCCAAGGGTGAGCACCCATCGGTTCCACTCCATCTGATCCTGAGCATACAAACCTGTTTGCTCCTGGCGGTTCAAATAGTTATAGGGGGAATCGTAAGGCGTCCAGCTGGCGTTGCCATACTGAGGATTGATTGCGCTAATGGGGCTTGCCGTACCAAACTGTGCATCAATATCATTACGGGTACGCTGATAATCTACGCCAGCTAATATGATATGACTGGCTTCGCCAGTGGCGAATTTCGCTTCGGCCTGGTTATCAACCGTAAAGCTGGTCAAATGCTCTTTGGAGAAAGCCGCTCCCCGGTTGATCTCATTGGTAGCAACATTAAAACTACTGCCGTAAATGCTGCGGTAATCAGTATGCAAATCGGCATAACGCAGGTTCTGACGCACGGTCCAGGTATCGTTAAAATGGTGCTCAAAGTTATAACCAACCATTTTAGTGTTACGCGAAATCTTATTGTTTTTTTCGCCTTCATCAAAATTGGTTGGTAGCTTATGTTCGTTGCCATTTGCATCAATAATCGGCACCACTGTTCCCTGACGCGGCAGCCAGCCGTAATAGCCGGTCTCCGGCTCATTCTGGAAAAGCGTTAGTAAATCGAAGCGAGTATTATCGTCTGGTCGCCAGCTAAAAGAAGGCGCGATAGTGTATCGTTTCTCTTTATTCATCTCTTGCTGCGCATCCTGGCTGCGCGCCAGTCCGGTCAGACGATAGCTGTATACTCCGTTATCATCGAGTGCATCAGAAAAGTCGAAACCAGTCGCAAAGAGGTTATTACTTCCCATTCTGAACTGTACTTCGCGTAGCTGTGTCGTAGTTGGTCGCTTACTGACCAAAGCAACGACGCCGCCCGGGTTGCTCTTACCATAAAGTACGGAAGCCGGGCCGCGTAATAACTCAGCCCGTTCAAGGAAATAAGGATCTATAGCAAACTCGGAGTAATTATCACCTTGCAGCTTCAGCCCATCCAAATACTGGTTGGTATTGGTTTCACTAAACCCACGAATTGACAACGCGTCGATAACCTCAGAGCTGCCACGGTTATTGGTCAGAACGCCAGGTGCATAATTAAAAGCACTTTTAACTGACGTGATGCCGTGCGCTTCCATCTCTTGTTGTGTTACCACCGATACTGACTGCGGGTTCTTTTCGATTGGCGTATCGGTTTTGGTACCGGTCGCGCTGTGCTTAGCGGCGATAGTTGCAGCCGGTCCCCATGCGCTTTCCTGCGGCGCGTCAGCTGTGGCATCAACCACCAGCGTCTCCTCTGCGGCAAAGGCAGAGCCTCCTCCCGCCAGAGTTAGAGCCACCAACACCGCCAGCGGACGTTTCAACAAGCCCGCCGTAGCGGAAGCAGTAAAGATTTTACTACGCGCATTTGCCATTATGTTTTCTCTGAGTGGAAATAGGTCAGGCGATGAAAAACGAAACGCAAACGATAATTATTCGTATGCTTATTGTTGTGGTTGGATAATATGCGAAACAAACTCAGATCTGCAAGCGCTAATGCGGGGATATACGTGCCCTACAGGCCAGCTTTAAAGCGGTGATCGAGGTGCTATGAGTCAGATCAAAAAACGGGCGCATCCCGGTGCGCCCGTACAATCCTTTTCGTTTTGTGGTTTTGCCCCGCCGTCTGTTTTCTCACTCACGGCGGGAAAGCGGTCAATGTTACTGTGGTATCGCCCCGCTTCAGCTCTATTGCGCTTTACTGGTGCGAAACACTGAAATCACCTCACGTAACGTCCTTGCCCGTTCAGCCAGCGATCCGGAGGCCGCTGCCGACTGTTCTACCAGCGCGGCATTCTGTTGGGTCGAGCTGTCCATTTGATTAACAGCGATGCTGATCTGCGAAATCCCGGCGCTTTGCTCTTCAGAAGAGGACGAAATATCTTTAACCAGCCGCGCAGTCTGTTCGATCGAGGTAACGCTTTGGTTCACTTTCTTCCGGGCATCCTGCACCATATTAATGCCCTGCATAGAATGCACCACCGACTGCTCAATCAGCTGTTTAATCTCACGTGCGGCGGTTGCCGAGCGCTGCGCCAGCGCACGCACCTCAGCGGCCACCACGGCAAAACCTTTACCATGCTCGCCCGCGCGTGCCGCCTCAACCGCCGCATTCAACGCCAGAATGTTGGTTTGAAAAGAGATGCCATCAATCACGCCAATGATCTCCTGAATTTGCCCGGCGCTGTTGTTGATCTGCTCCATAGAGGCTTTAACAGACTCCATCGCTTCCCCGCCGCTTAATGCGGCTTCTGTCGCCTCCTGCGCCATTTCGGCTGCGTGACGCGTGTTATCCGCGTTCTGACCGATAATGGAGGTCAGCTGTTCCATGCTGGCCGCCGTTTCAGCAAGCGATGCCGCCTGACTTTCTGTCCGCTCGGAAAGATTCTGGTTGCCGCTGGCAATCTCCTCAGAAGAGCTGGCGATAACATCCGAGCTTTCCTGAATAGAAAAAACCAGACTCGACAAACGATGGTTCATTTCACTGAGTGAACGCAACAGGGAGGCTGTTTCGTTATTGCCGTCCACCTGAATATTATGGGTCAAATCTCCGCTGGCCACCTTTTGGGCAATCATGGTCGCTTCATTAAGCGGTCGGGTCACTGTTTTTACAATAAATATGGTAAAAACAACCATCATTAAAGCTAATACAATCAGCGATCCCAGTAACCATACCTGTGAAAGACGCTTATTGTCGCTCTGATGAGTAAGCAACTGCGTAAGCGTGTCTGCAGCGGTATGACCAAGGTGTTCATATTTATTTAAAACCGTATTAAAACGCAGGGTATAATCGCTTTCACTCAATTTAATCGTTTGCCGATGAGTAAAGATATTATCTGCAACCTGTAACGCCTCCGCCGACGCTTTCCATAGTTGTTCAACCGGCTGAGACAGTTTTATCTTTATTTCATTGTTCAGGGAAAATGCCTTCACAAAGTATTTATGGAATATATCCAGCGATCTCTTTGCCTGTTCTATCTGATAGATAACCCGGACATAGTCCGCCTCTTTTTTCACATTATTGGTCGCTAAAAACTCGGCCCCGCTGCCCCGCACCTGAGCCAGGCCAGCTATCATCTCCGGGATGCGGTTAAAAGTGCTCAGCATCAACTGATAGCTGTCCAAATCTGCGTCCAGCGACAGTTGTGAAAAATCAAGAACGTCCACCATCACATCCAACAGCGAGGAGATCAGTTTTTCATGCATTATATTGTTTTCAGTCAGCGTAAATGCAGGATCGCTTAACTTGCGCTGCAGCTCTGCCCATATATCTATGGTGGTTTGCATTTTTTTCATCGCAAATTTGGCCTGCATCGTGGTCAGGGTTTTAAGCTGAGAGGTTTGTAGCTTTTCTGCCTCGCTTATCGTAGCTGCATAGGCAGGCGAAGTGCCTTTACTCTTAGCAATGATAAGATAGCTTTCATCCCAGTGCCGCTGATAAATACCGAGCAAGGTTAAGAGTTCTTTTTCGGTCAGAATACCCCTAATCTCCTGCTGCTTCACATCAATTCTTTCATTGCCTTGCTTAAGTAATAACGCGGTAGGTAAAACAAAAAGCACCAGAGCGAACAGGCCCAGTATCGCTAATTTAGCAGATAAATTAATATTCTTTAATAAATTGCCCACAATAAATTCCTTTTCATTAAGAAAGATGCCTATATCTTTCGATTCTGATGGCTAAAAACGCAAACCATAATTAGACAGATTCAACATCCCTGGAAAAATCTGATATTTCTTAACAGAATAAAAAGAAGCAATAAATAGCAAACCATTCACCAATTATCACTCTTCAGCGAAAGCGTTATTGCCTGAAAAAAAAATAACACAGCAATTTCTCACAAAGCAATAAAAAACAAGCGTGCTCTTTGTTAAAAGCTAACAGAAAATTTCTTAGATGCGTTTAATGCTTTAAATAAAGCCTAATAACCTGTTTAATACAGGCCGTTTTAACTCATCAACCCCGTCAGAGCAGACAACGCCAAAAAAACGGGCGCTCCTTTCGGATGCGCCCGTTTTATTTATGGCCCAATAACGTGGATTAATTACTGCCAAACATGTCTTTTATCCAGCCGGCAACACCATCGCTATCCTGCTGTTGCGGTTGCTGCTGTTGCTGTTGCTGTTGCTGCTGCTGCTGCATCTGTTGTTGCTGTTGCTGCTGCTGCAACTGTTGCTGCTGCCATTGCTGTTGACAGAGCGCGGTGGCATCCGTGGTCCATACCGGAAGCGTACGCCAGCCGCTGCTGCCGGTATCACAGACAAAATTGCCGGCAGAATCTACGGCCATCGAAGCAATATCCTCCGGCGGCGTCAGCACCAGTGGCATCGGTGCCTGATTATCCAGATAGCGGCGATAGAGCTGCATCGCGCCAGACGAACCATAGAGCTTTGTCGGCTGGTTATTGTCGCGTCCTACCCAGGTAATCGCCACTTCTTTACCATCCACGCCAGCAAACCAGCTGTCGACCTGATTGTTAGTGGTACCGGTTTTCGCAGCCAGATGCGCGTCAGGATAGCGTGCGCCCAGCGTA
The DNA here is from genome assembly GCF_002101395.1 of Pantoea alhagi. Taxonomy (NCBI): domain Bacteria; kingdom Pseudomonadati; phylum Pseudomonadota; class Gammaproteobacteria; order Enterobacterales; family Erwiniaceae; genus Pantoea; species Pantoea alhagi. The sequence goes on from NZ_CP019706.1 coordinate 668,398, forward strand.
TGCGCAGTCCCTCGAGCCGCCACCTGTTGCATGGCATAAAGCGTCAGATAAGCCGCCTGCGCCGGTTCTACACGCTCCGCCTGTGGGAAGCTCTGATACAGCACGCTGCCATCTTCGGCAATCACTGAGCGCACGGCAGAGAGCGACGCACGGTTACCGCCGCTGGCGATCGACTGAAACGCCTGCGCGACTTCAATCGGCGTCAGGTTAAGCGCACCCAATAGCATTGCCGGTACCGGATGCAGCTGATCTTTTGGCAGCCCCAGTTTGATCCAGGTATTCATTACACTGTCCAGCCCCAGCGTCATTCCCAGATTGACCGTAGGAACGTTCATGGAATTGGTCAGCGCGTCTACCAGCATCACCTTACCGCTGAAGCGACGATTATCATTCTGCGGCTTCCATACCTGACCGTTGGGTTGTTTAAGCGCGATAGGTTCATCGGCGATCCAGGTATTCAGACGATAAGTATCCGGCTGTGACAGCGCGGTGAGATAGGTTGCCGGTTTCGCCAGCGAGCCAATAGAACGGCGCGCCTGCATGGCACGGTTATAGCCAGCAAACTGCGGATCGGCCCCGCCGACCATCGCCCGGACTTCGCCGCTAAAGCGGTCAACAATCACCATCGCGGTTTCCAGGTCTTTCAGGCCGCGCTGTTTTTTCAGCTCCGGGATGCCCTCTTCCACCGCTTTTTCCGCCGCATCCTGTGAAACCGGATCGAGCGTGGTGAAAATTTTCACGCCGGAGAGATCTTTTACCTTATCGCCCAGTTTCGCCTGCAGCTCACCGCGCACCATCTGCATAAAGGCTGGCTGTGGTGTAATAACCCCGCCTTTTGGCTGTACGCCAAGCGGTCGGGCGCTGAGCATGTCATACAGCTCCTGATCGATCACCTTCTGCTGCTGTAACAAACGCAGCACCAGATTGCGGCGCTCCAGCGACAGCTTCGGATTACGCCACGGGTTATACAAGGATGCGCCTTTAACCATACCAACCAGCAGCGCCTGCTGATCGAGGCTCAGCTCATCCACCGGACGGCCAAAATAGTAGAGACTGGCCAGCGGAAAACCCCGGATCTGATCGTTACCGGCCTGACCCAGATAGACCTCGTTCAGATAGAGTTCAAGGATGCGATCTTTGCTGTAGCGCGCATCCATAATCAGCGCCATGTAGGCTTCATTGGCTTTACGCCACAGGGAGCGCTTGTTGGTGAGGAACAGGTTTTTCACCAGTTGCTGCGTCAGCGTACTGCCGCCCTGCACCGCGCGCCCGGCGGTAATATTCGCCAGGAAGGCACGGCCAATTGAGTAAAGGCTAATGCCGTCGTGCTCATAGAAATGACGGTCTTCGGTTGCGATCAGCGTATCAACCAACAGATCGGGGAAACCGGCGCGCGGCACAAACAGGCGCTGCTCACCGTTAGGGGATTGCAGCATGGTAATCAGGCGCGGGTCGAGCCGGAAGAAACCAAAGTCACGTCCGCTATCAAGGTTTTTGATTTCGCTCAGGGTGCTGTTGCTGAACGTCAGACGTGCGCGGATCTGCCCTTCTTTACTGTCGGGGAAATCAAACGGACGGCGGATCATTTCGATGCTGTTCGCCTGCACGGTAAACTCACCGGGCCGCGTCATGCGCGTTACCTGGCGGTACTGTGTGCCTTCCAGCAGCGCAATCATCTCTTTTTTGTTGTAGGCCATGCCTGGCTCAAGGCTGACCATACGACCATACACCGCCGCCGGCAACTGCCAGACTTTGCCATCGATACGGCTGCGAATTTCTGAATCAAGGTAAACGCCATAGGCAGCCATCACTACCACAAAGACGATAAATAGCTTAATCAGCCATCCCAGCCATTTTCTTTTTTTGCTGCGCGGCGGCCGCCCTTTTCCTTTACGTGGCACCGGTCTTTCCTCCTGGTAATCATCATGCTCTTCGTCGTTATACTCTTCCCTGCGGCGCCCCGGTCCACCCGATTGACGTGGCGGTTTGGGCTGTTTCCCTTTGCGCCCGATAGGTTCGCGATCGTTCCCAGACATCTGTTTCGTTTCTCCAGGTAATGGCCGGCTACTCTGTTCTTACTACTTCGTTTCGAAAAGCAGAACCCTCTGAAAGATGGTTACTGCGGCGCCGCATATTTTTTGGTGCGACGCGTAGGCAACGCGCTGGCCGGATCGTCAGGCCAGGCATGTTTGGGATAGCGTCCTTTCATCTCTTTTTGCACCTCCAGATATGCGCCCTGCCAGAAAGCAGCAAGATCGCGGGTAATCTGCAATGGCCGCTGCGCGGGCGATAACAGCTCCAGCACCAGCGCCACGCGCCCTTCCGCAATCGTTGGATTTTGCGCCTCGCCAAACATTTCCTGCAGACGCACCGCCAGCGCAGGCGGCTTTTCACTATCATAGCGAATCGGCAGACGACTGCCGGTCGGCACAGTGTAATGAGTTGGTAACGCACTATCCAGCCGCTGGCGTTGTGACCATGTGAGCAAATGTAATAATGCGCCCGTCAGACTCACCTGACGCAAGCCTTTCATATCACGCACGTTGCTCATCTCCGGCAACAGCCAGCTTTCCAGCGTGGCGAGCAACGACTCATCATCCATCGCTGGCCACTTCTCTTCCGGCAGCCACTGCGCAGCGCATTGCAGCCGCAGCCGCACCTGGCTTGCTTCCGGCGTCCAGTTAAGCACTTCCAGCCCCTTTTCGCGGATCCAGCGCAGCATCGCCGGATGCAGTACCTCCGCATCCGGCTTCGCCAGCGGCTGCGATTTCAGCGCCAGCACGCCAATTTTATCGCGCTGCCAGGCGCGCAGCGTTCCTTTTGCTTCATCCCATTCGATATCGGTTTCGCTACGCACCAGGTCGGGGCAGTCGCGCTGAAGTTTCGTGATCTCTACCGGAAGCGCCAGCAGGATACGTGCTTCAGCCTGCGTATCGCCCTGAAGAAGCTGCGGCGCGATCAACCATTCATGCCGCGTCAGGCCATCCTCATGATCGAGCATTGCGCCTGGGCCGCCCGCCAGCTGATAGCGACCGCTTTCACCCCGTCGGCGTGCCAGACGATCGGGGAACGCCTGTGCCAGCAGCGTTGGTGCCAGCATCGCGTCCGGCTGTCCGCCCGCGCCATTCAATCGCTTTTGTAACTGACGAGCGCGCTGTTGCCAGCCCGCGTGCGGCGTAAACAGATGATCAAGAAGATTACGGCTACCCTGACGCGGCGGTTCTTCAAGGATAGCGGCCAGCCGGGCGGCCGTTGCCTGCGCATCCCGATCGCGGGCGGCGGTTAATAACGCCGCCAGCCGTGGTTCGCTGCCCAGCTTCGCCATTGCGCGTCCCCGTACCGTCAACTGACCGTTTTCACCAAGCGCGCCGAGCATCCTCAGCAGCTTTTGCGCCGCCAGCAGCGCCGACGCGGGCGGCGCATCAATCCAGTTCAGCTGGGCAGCGTCATGGCATCCCCACTGCAGTAAATCGAGCCACAATGCGCTTAAATCGCTTTGTAAGATTTCCGGCTCGCTCTGCGCCGCGGCGCGTTCCGCCTGCTCGCGTGCGATCAGATGTAAACAGATGCCGGGTGATAAACGACCGGCGCGTCCGGCGCGCTGCGTCATGGAAGCCTGACTGATACGCTGGGTTTGCAGGCGCGTAATGCCGCTGCGCGCATCGAAACGCGCCGTGCGTTCCAGCGCGCTATCCACCACCAGACGAATGCCGTCAATGGTTAAGCTGGTTTCGGCGATATTAGTCGCCAGTACCACCTTACGTTTTCCCTGCGGCGCTGGCAGGATCGCCCGCCGCTGCGCCGCCAGCGGCAGCGCGCCATATAACGGACACAGTTCAATATCGCTGCTGACGCGCTGCGCCAGCTGGTTTTTCACCCGCTCGATTTCTCCCACGCCGGGTAAAAACAGCAGCAGTGAACCGCTTTCTTCGCGCAGCAGCTGGGCCACCTCACGCGCGACAGCCTCATCAAAGGGCAGTTGCGTCGGCAGGCTGGCATAGCGCTGCTCTACCGGAAAACTGCGGCCTTCGGAAACAATCAGCGGCGCATCAGGCAGACGTGCGCTTAACCGCGCATTGTCCAGCGTAGCGGACATAATCAACAGGCGCAGATCGTCGCGCAGCCCCTGTTGAACATCGAGCAGCAGCGCCAGAGCCAGATCGGCCTGTAAACTGCGTTCATGAAACTCATCAAGGATAATCAGCCCAACGCCGTCCAGCATCGGATCCTGTTGCAGCATGCGCGTCAGAATGCCTTCGGTGACCACTTCCAGCCGGGTAGCAGGCCCAACGCGACTGTCGGCGCGCATGCGATAACCCACGGTTGCGCCGGGCTCTTCACCCAGTTGTTCCGCCAGACGCTGTGCGACATTACGCGCCGCCAGACGACGCGGCTCCAGCATAATAATGCGTCCGGCAATGTCGCCCTGCTGTAACAGCTGCAGCGGCAGCCAGGTGGATTTACCCGCGCCTGTCGGCGCAGCCAGCAACACCTGCGGCGCCTGTTTTAATGCCGCCAGCACCTTTGGCAGCACGGCGCTTACCGGTAATTCACTCAAACGAAACTCCGTCCAGCATTGGTCTTATGATGGTGCGCATTGTAGCATTCCTCTGTGTTGTTTACCGGAGAGTGTTATGAGCGCACGTCGTCTCTTTTTTGGCATCGGATTACCCAAACCGTTGCAACAGCAGCTGGTTCGCTGGCGCGCCGAACAGTTCCCCGAGGAGGCAGGGCGACCGGTGGTGGCCGCCAGCCTGCATATTACGCTGGCATTCCTTGGCGAGATCAGCGATGAAAAAGCGCAGGGGCTGCAACAGCTGGCTGGTCGCATTCGGCAGCCGCCTTTTACCCTACAGCTGGATGATGCCGGGCACTGGCCGCGTCCCGGCGTGGTCTGGCTCGGCTGTCGTCAGGCGCCGCGCGGCCTGCTGCAGCTGGCGGAGATGCTGCGCGCTCAGGCGGCGCGCAGCGGCTGTTATCAAAGCCCACAGCCGTTTCATCCGCATATCACCCTGCTGCGCAACGCGACGCGCCCGGTTGCCCTGCCGTCGCGTAATTTCCACTGGCAGTTTACGGTGGATCATTTTTCTTTATACCAGTCGGTTTTCGCCCAGGGGCGAACCCGCTATCGCGCGCTACAAAGTTGGCCGCTGCAGGAGTCCGTATGAATTTTGAACCTGCATTGCGCCCGGCGCGTCTGATAAGCCGCTATAAACGCTTTCTTGCGGATGTCGTCACGCCGGAAGGCGAGACATTAACGATACACTGCGCCAATACCGGCGCCATGACTGGCTGCGCAACGCCCGGCGATACCGTTTGGTACTCCACCTCCGCCAGCCTGACGCGTAAATATCCGCACAGCTGGGAACTAACGCAAACGCAAACGGGCCATATTATCTGCGTCAATACGCTGCGCGCTAATCAGCTGGTACGTGAAGCGCTGGCAACAGAGCAAATTGCGGAATTGTCTGGTTACCCGCAGTTGCGGGCTGAAGTCAAATATGGCGCAGAACGCAGCCGAATCGATTTTCTGCTGCAGGCGCACAATAAGCCGGAGTGCTATATTGAAGTGAAATCCGTAACACTGTTACAACAGGGTAAAGGATATTTTCCGGATGCGGTGACCGTGCGAGGCCAAAAGCACCTGCGTGAACTGGCCAGCATTGCCCAAAGGGGCGAGCGCGCGGTTATGTTATTTACTGTTTTGCACTCGGGGATTGAGGACGTAGCCCCCGCGCGTCATATTGACACACGTTATGCAGAACAACTGGCACAGGCACAGCAGAGTGGAGTGGAAGTCCTCTGTTATAAGGCGCAGTTATCACCAGCGGGCATGTGGCTGAATCAGCGGATAAACCTGGCGTTGTAATATTTAGTGCGATTTGTTGTGATAAAAAGTAGCGTTGCGCTAAATACGCTTTTCCTCACAGGCTTGTCAAGACATGTTCAGGAATAATTGCCAACCTTGACTGCTTCTGTTATTTATAGCGGCCTGTTTTTTTCCCCTCTGGGGATCGATAGTGCGTGTTATCCAGGAGAAACAACATGCAAGAAGGGCAAAACCGTAAAACATCGTCCCTGAGTATTCTCGCCATCGCTGGGGTGGAGCCGTACCAGGAGAAACCGGGCGAAGAGTATATGAACGAAGCCCAGCTGTCTCACTTCAGAAAAATTCTTGAAGCATGGCGTAATCAACTCAGGGATGAAGTCGATCGTACGGTATCTCATATGCAGGATGAAGCAGCTAACTTTCCTGATCCGGTCGACCGGGCCGCTCAGGAAGAAGAGTTCAGCCTCGAACTGCGCAACCGCGATCGCGAGCGTAAACTGATCAAAAAGATCGAGAAGACCCTGAAAAAGGTGGAAGACGACGATTTCGGCTACTGTGAATCCTGTGGCGTTGAAATTGGTATTCGTCGCCTTGAAGCGCGTCCGACCGCCGATCTTTGCATCGACTGTAAAACGCTGGCGGAAATCCGCGAAAAACAAATGGCTGGCTAACGGCACGTGAAAAGCGGTGGCGCGGGATATCTGTTCCGCGCCGCCGCTGTTACGTGAAAGCGGTTATGTCTACTCCCTGTACAGGACGTTTTGCTCCTTCCCCTTCTGGTGAACTTCACTTCGGCTCGCTTATTGCCGCGCTTGGCAGCTATCTGCACGCCCGTGCTCAGGGTGGCCGCTGGCTGGTACGCATCGAAGATATCGATCCGCCGCGTGAAGTGCCCGGTGCCGCCAACGCGATTCTGCATCAGCTGGAACATTACGGCCTGCACTGGGACGGTGAAGTGGTATGGCAATCGCAGCGACACCAGGCCTACCGCGATGCGCTGGAGTGGCTGCGTCAGCATCGTCAAAGTTATTACTGCACCTGTACCCGTAGCCGTATTCAGCAGATTGGCGGCTTTTACGATGGCCACTGCCGTGACCTGCATCTTGGCCCGCAGCAGGCGGCATTGCGGCTGCGCCAGCGGCAGCCGGTCAGGCAGTTTCATGATTTACTGCGCGGTGAAGTGCAGGTTGATGCCGCGCTGGCGGAAGAAGATTTTATTATTCATCGCCGTGACGGGCTGTTTGCCTATAACCTTGCGGTAGTGGTGGACGACCATTTTCAGGGCGTGACGGAAATCGTGCGCGGCGCTGATTTGATTTCACCAACGGTACGGCAGATTGCGCTCTGGCGTCAGCTGGGTTGGCAGGAGCCAGCTTACCTGCATCTGCCGCTGGTGCTTAATCATGATGGCAATAAGCTGTCAAAGCAGAACCATGCGCCTGCCCTGCCCAGCGGCGATCCCCGCCCGGTACTGGTCAGGGCGCTGCGCTTTCTGGGACAAGATACGCCGGAAAACTGGCAGGATATAACAACCACGCAGCTGTTAGCGCTGGCTGTTGCACAGTGGGATTTGGCAAAAGTGCCGCGCGATGACGCGCTGGCTGCCATTGAAACGACAACACCATTCTCAAATGGTTCGCAACAGGCTATGATTAGCCGCTGATTTTACCACCGAATTATCGTCATTATCGAGGTGTCCTATTTTTACCCGAGTAGCTAATTTTTGCCGTAAAGTTCTGAGTCGTGAAGAGACGGCACTGGCAGAGGTTGAGGAAGACGAACTGCAGATGACCGTCATCCCTCGAGAAAGTCACAACATCTCGCGCAAAGACATTAGCGAAAACGCCCTGAAAGTCCTTTATCGCCTGAATAAAGCGGGCTATGAGGCCTATCTGGTGGGCGGTGGTGTCCGTGACCTGCTGCTGGGTAAAGCGCCGAAAGATTTTGATGTGACCACCAACGCCACGCCGGAGCAGATGCGTAAGCTGTTCCGCAACTGCCGTCTGGTTGGTCGTCGCTTCCGTCTTGCACATGTGATGTTCGGCCCTGAAGTGATCGAAGTGGCTACATTCCGCGGTCATCATCAGGCTGAAGAAGACAGCAACGCACAGCGCGGCCAAAACGGTATGCTGCTGCGCGACAATATTTTCGGCACCATTGAAGATGACGCCCAGCGTCGCGACTTAACCATCAACAGCCTTTACTACAGCGTGGCTGACTTTAGCGTGCGTGATTACGTCGGCGGCCTGCAGGATTTACAGCAGGGCATTATCCGCCTGATTGGCGATCCTGAGACGCGCTATCGTGAAGATCCGGTCAGGATGCTGCGCGTAGTGCGCTTTGCCGCCAGGCTGGATATGACCATCGCGGAAACCACCGCAGAGCCGATACCGCGTCTTGCCACGCTGCTGAACGATATTCCTCCGGCGCGTTTGTTTGAAGAAGCGCTGAAGCTGCTGCAGGCGGGTTACGGTTACAAAACCTATCTGCTGCTGCGCGAATATCAGCTGTTCCAGCCGCTGTTCCCGATCCTGAGCCGTGGCTTTACCGAACACAGCGACAGCCAGATGGAGCAGATGCTGGCACAGGTATTGAAAAATACCGATACCCGTATTCATAACCAGATGCGCGTTAATCCCGCCTTCCTGTTTGCCGCGATGTTCTGGTATCCGCAGCTGGAAAATGCGCAGCGTATCGCGCAGGAAAGCGGCCTCGCCTATTATGATGCGTTTGCGCTGGCAATGAATGATGTGCTGGATGAAGCGTGCCGCTCGCTGGCGATCCCGAAACGCATTACCACGCTGGTGCGTGATATCTGGCAGCTACAGCTGCGGATGTCTCGTCGCCACGGCAAGCGTGCGATTAAGCTGATGGAGCATCCTAAGTTCCGTGCCGCTTACGATTTGCTGGCGCTGCGCGCTGAAGTGGAAAACAACGCTGAACTGCAGCGTCTGGCGAACTGGTGGGGTGAATTCCAGGCCGCCGCGCCGCCGCAGCAGAATCATATGCTGAAAAACCTCGGCGATGAGCCGGTCGCGCGTCGCCGTCAGCGTCGTCCTCGCAAGCGCCCTGCCGCCCCGCGCCGCGATAACAGCAGCAACGCATGACCCGCGTCTATCTCGCCTTAGGCAGTAATCTGGCCGATCCGCTGCATCAGGTGCGTAACGCACTTGATGCGCTGGATGCCATTCCGCAAACGCAGCGGGTAGCGGTCTCCTCTTTTTATCGCACCCCGCCCTACGGACCGCCCGATCAGCCGGACTATCTTAACGCTGCCGTGGCGCTTGATACGGCGCTGTCGCCGGAGACGCTGCTCGACCATACGCAGCGCATTGAGCTGGAACAAGGGCGGGAACGTAAAGCGGAACGCTGGGGTCCGCGCACGCTGGATCTCGATATTTTGCTGTTCGGCGATCGGGTGCTGCATACGCCGCGCCTGACGGTGCCGCATTATGATATGCATAATCGCGCTTTTATGCTGGTGCCGCTGCTGGAAATCGCGCCGCAGGCCCAACTGCCTGATGGCCGCCCGCTTGCTGCTGTCGCCGCCGGGCTTGACTGCAGCGCCATCCTGCCCTGGTAACAGGCACGCCCGTTTTACCCGGCGTGCCGCCGCGACGATAAGCCATTCCTCTGACCGCGTCGATGATTTACACTTCGCCAACCAGTAAGTTGACGTTGAGAAAGTCATGAAACCTACCACCATTTCGCACCTGCGCCAGTTAAAAGAGGCAGGCAAAAAATTCGCCTCCATTACCGCCTATGACTTCAGCTTTGCCCGACTCTTTGCCGATGAAGGCATGAAGGTGATGCTGGTCGGCGACTCGCTGGGGATGACGGTCATGGGGTATGAGTCTACCCTGCCGGTTACCGTTGAAGATATCGCCTGGCATACGGCTGCGGTACGCCGTGGCGCGCCGCACTGCCTGCTGCTCGCCGATCTGCCGTTTATGAGTTACGCCACGCCGCAGCAGGCCTGCGAAAATGCGGGCCAGCTGATGCGCGCCGGTGCCAATATGGTGAAGCTGGAAGGCGGCGCCTGGTTGACGGAAACCGTGCGTATGCTAACGGATCGCGCCGTACCGGTATGTGGTCATTTGGGCTTAACGCCGCAGTCGGTTAATATCTTTGGCGGTTATAAAGTGCAGGGCCGCGACAGCGAAGCTGCGGATCGGTTGCTTGCCGACGCGCAGGCGCTGGAGGCCGCAGGCGCCCAGCTGATGGTGCTGGAATGCGTTCCGGTGGCGCTGGCGCAGCGCGTCACCGAGGCGCTAACCATTCCGGTGATCGGCATCGGGGCGGGTAACGTCACCGACGGGCAGATCCTTGTAATGCATGACGCCTTTGGTATTACCGGCGGTCATATTCCCAAATTTGCTAAAAATTTCCTTGCCGAAACCGGTGATATTCGCGCTGCCGTGCGCCAGTATATTCAGGAAGTGGAAGAGGCAAGCTATCCCGCCGCTGAGCACAGTTTCCAGTGAACAGGAGAAAGTCCGTGTTGATTATCGAAACGTTGCCGATGCTACGCCGTGAAATCAGGCGCTGGCGTCAGGAAGGCAAACGCATTGCGCTGGTGCCGACCATGGGCAACCTGCATGAAGGCCATATGACGCTGGTGGATGAAGCCCGCGAGCGCGCCGACATTGTGGTGGTAAGTATTTTTGTTAACCCAATGCAGTTTGATCGCGCTGAAGATCTGGCACGCTATCCACGCACGCTGCAGGAAGATTGTGAAAAGCTGAACCGGGCCCGGGTTGATCTGGTGTTTGCTCCGGCTCCTGCCGATGTTTACCCCAAAGGGCTGGATACCCAGACCTTTGTCGAGGTGCCAGGCCTCTCCAGCCTGCTGGAAGGTGCCAGCCGCCCCGGCCATTTCCGTGGTGTTTCCACTATCGTGAGTAAGCTGTTTAATCTGGTGCAGCCGGATCTGGCCTGCTTCGGCGAAAAAGATTATCAACAGCTGGCGCTTATTCGTAAGATGGTGGCCGATATGGGCTACGACATTGATATTATCGGTGTGCCGACGGTACGTGCTAAAGATGGCCTGGCGCTCAGTTCACGCAACGGCTATCTGACCACCGAGGAGCGTAAACTGGCACCCGCGCTGAGCCAGGTAATGAAAACGATGGCGAGTAAGCTGGCCAACGGCGAGCGCCATGTCGAAGAGATTATCGAAAGCGCTGAAGCGGAGCTGCGTGATAAAGGATTAACGCCGGACGGCCTGGCGATTTGTGATGCTGAAACGCTGCTGCCACTTAATGTGGAAAGCAAGCGGGCCGTTATTTTGATGGCCGCATGGCTGGGCAAAGCCCGACTGATCGACAATCAGACGGTTGATCTGACCCAGTAGACAAGCGTCGGTAATCCATGAATACTGTCGCTCATCTTTTGATTTGTTGCAGAACAAGGTAACAGAGATATGGTACGTACCATGCTGCAAGGCAAGCTGCATCGGGTGAAGGTCACTCAGGCTGACTTGCATTACGAAGGTTCCTGCGCCATTGACCAGGATTTTCTCGACGCCTCTGGCATTCTTCAGTACGAGGCGATCGATATTTATAACGTAACCAACGGCCAGCGTTTCTCTACCTACGCAATTGCTGCGGAACGTGGTTCGAAAATTATTTCCGTTAACGGCGCGGCTGCCCGCTGCGCCTGCGAAGGCGATATTTTAATTATCTGTTCTTATGTACAGATGCCGGACGAAGACGCGCGCCAGTGGCAGCCCAAAGTGGCTTATTTCGAAGGTGATAACCAGATGAAGCGCCTGGCGAAAGCGGTGCCGGTGCAGGTTGCCTGATAAAAAAGAGCCAGCATTAGCTGGCTCTTTTATTCCCGGCTAATAAACGTCTCTTTTCCGGATTAATCCGTTCTACTTTTCGCCAGGGCAGCCCATTTATAACGGCTGCTTAAAAAGCTAATCGAATTTTACTGTAACAGCGTCAGAGGACGTTGAATAGAAGAAAGCAAATCCTCAATCGCCTGACGAACTGCAGGTGGAAAGAAATTTACTTTGCCTGGCTGGTTGTATGTTCAGTTAACACTAACCATGAGAGTATAAATACTGCTTAATAAATCACTATAGAAAATATATGATTTAAGGCCTTAGCTTAAATCGTGTAACGCTTTGCCGTTTGGCGGCGTCAGGCTTATTTCACTGAAATTAACGTTTAATCCAGCACGCTCCGGCGTACAGCACATCACGCCTACCTGATAACGCCGGGTTTTAACAATACGGCACAGCCGCAGCAGCGGCCAGATAAGGCCATCAGCAGAATATTGCAGCCGCAGACAGTCATCGCGCAGCGTTAAGCGCATCCAGAAATCACGCGCATCACCGTTGAACGAGCCGGTTGCCCAGTCAGAGCCGCCCTGCGTCAACACGCTGCCTATCGCCGCCTGGCCGTCGTTATATTCAATCCCCGCTTTTAACCAGTGCTGCTCATCAACCATAAACATAATACCTGCCTGATCGTAAAGCGTATGGAAATCGGCACGAATACGCGCCTGAAAAGTAAAATCCTCCTGTACCTCGCAGCCCCAAAAGTGGCCGCTGAAGCGGGTAAAACCGTACCAGGTCTCACGCCAGAAATCGGTTTGACCGTCGGTGACGACGGTTAGCTGATCGTTTTCATTGCGCCAGATGGCTGGCTCATTAATCCAGTGAAACTGCGGCATAACAAACCTCAGCATAGTGATTAAATTGTTTTTAATACCCGGCACGGATTTCCCGCCGCCACCACATTTTCCGGCACGCTTTTCGTTACCACGCTACCGGCGCCGATCACGCTGTTATCGCCAATCGTGACGCCTGGCAATATCTGTACGCCTGCGCCAATCCAGACGTTATTGCCGATAGTAACCGGGCGGGCATACTCCAGCCCCCGATTACGCTGCTCAACGTCCAGCGGATGACCGGCGGTATGAATGCCAACGCAGGGCGCGATAAAAACGTTGTCGCCGATAGTGACCTTCCCGCAGTCAAGGATCACCAGATTGACGTTGGCATAAAAGTTTTCACCGACTGCGATATTGCGCCCGTAGTCGCAGTAAAAAGGCTGTTCAATCAGGATCTGCTCGCCGGTTTTACCCAGCAGCGCCTTAAGTTGTTTCTCCCGCTGCACTAAATCACGTGGATCGGTGGTGTTGTAGATTTGCAGCCGGTACTTCACCTCGCCACGTTCGGCGATGAGCGCCGGATCGTAATTGGCATCGTAAAGCAGCCCCGCCAGCGCTTTTTCTGCTTCTGTCATATTCCCTCCATTAGTCCGGATTACAAAGCCAGAGAGCCTGAGCTACAGGCTGGCCAGCTGTCGGATGGCATTGGCCACCTGTTCAGGTACGACCGGCATTACTGAACGATGGATCATCATGCCCTCAATAAAAGCATCAATGGCGACCGCCGCCGTCGGCGAAAAATGGTGCTCCAGCGCGCTGCGGCTGCGCGTCATCCATTCCAGCATCACCGGTTTTAGCTGCGGATGACGGCTGGCGAAAGCGTACAGTTCATAGCTCAGTAACAGAGTGCGCGATGATGAAGTGGCATCGCCAAAAATAATGGTGACTACCGCGTCTATCGCCTCCTGCTGCGTTCGCGCACGGGTGATAAGCGCCGAGAATTGATCGGAGATATGCCGGGAAAGCTGGTTAAAAGCGGCAAAAAGCAGCGCATTCAGACTGCTGAAATAGTAACTCACCGCGCTAAGCGGCACGGCAGCTTCCGCCGCAACCTTACGATAGGTTGTCCCGGCAACGCCATATTTTACAATCACCTCCAGAGCCGCTTCGGCGATGCGTTCGCGTCGCTGCGGATCCTGACGCCAGCTTCTCTCTGTCATTTATGCCTCTCTGTTTTTGCAGCTGACAGCCTGACACAGGCAATGAAATTGTACAGATGTACTAATTGAAGATGTGAGAGCGATCGCAGCCTTTATGTGAGAACAGCAGAAACGCTGCACAGAGGAGAACGCAGGCAAAAAAAAACGCGCTCCGGGGAGCGCGTTCAGCAAGCGGGTATCAGGTGCGTAAGCCGCGCCCGCGCTGTATCAGCGTCCAGGCGAGAATATAAAACACCACGATAAAGGCGATCAGTACCGAGAGCGTAAACACCAGCGGAACGTCGTTAATACCCAAAAAGCCGTAACGGAAGCCGCTGATCATATAGACCACCGGGTTCAGCTTCGAAACCGCCTGCCAGAATGGCGGCAGCAGCGTCAGCGAATAAAACACCCCGCCCAGATAAGTCAGCGGCGTCAGAACAAAGGTCGGGATCAGACTAATGTCGTCAAAGGTACGGGCAAATACCGCGTTTAGCAGGCCCGCCAGAGAAAACATAATCGCCGTCAGCAGCAGCGTAACCGCCACCATCAGCCAGGAGTGCACGTGGAACGGCACAAAAAAGAGCGATACCGCCGTAACCAGGATCCCCACGCAGATACCGCGCGCCACGCCGCCGCCAACGTAACCGGCGATCACGATATGGGTCGGCACCGGTGCCACCAGCAACTCTTCAATGTTGCGCTGAAACTTGGCGCTAAAGAAGGAGGAAGCCACGTTAGCGTAGGCATTGGTGATCACCGCCATCATAATCAAGCCGGGCACGATAAACTGCATATAGCTAAAGCCGTGCATATCGCCAATGCGCGAGCCGATCAGATTACCGAAAATAATAAAATAGAGCGTCATGGTGATGACCGGCGGCACCAGTGTCTGGATCCAGATACGGGCAAAACGGTTAATCTCTTTGGCCCAGATGCTTTTCAGCGCAACCCAATATAAGTGCATCATGCGTGACCTCCCGTTTTCCCCTGCACCAGACTCACAAACAGCTCTTCCAGACGATTCGCCTTGTTACGCATGCTAAGCACCTGCACGCCCTGCGCGCTAAGCTGGCTGAAAACGCTGTTTAACCCCTGCTCGCGCATCACCTCAACTTCCAGCGTTGAGGTATCCAGCAGGCGGTACTGAAAGCCTTCCAGCTTCGGCAAGGCGCTTTTCGCCGCCAGATCGAGGATAAAGGTTTCCGATTTCAGCTTCGAAAGCAGCCCTTTCATTGAGGTGTTCTCAACCAGTTCACCGCTCTGAATGATGCCGATATTACGGCAGAGCATTTCTGCTTCTTCCAGATAGTGGGTGGTGAGGATAATGGTGGTGCCCTGCGCGTTTAGCTCTTTCAGGAATACCCACATTGAACGACGCAGCTCAATATCGACGCCAGCGGTCGGCTCATCAAGGATCAGCAGCTTGGGCTGATGCATCAGCGCACGCGCGATCATCAGGCGACGCTTCATGCCGCCGGAAAGCATACGCGCCCGCTCGTTGCGTTTGTTCCACAGGTCGAGCTGGGTCAAATATTTTTCTGCTCGCTGCTGCGCCTCGCGTCGTTCAACGCCGTAGTAACCCGCCTGGTTAACCACAATCTGAAAAACGGTTTCAAAAGGATTGAAGTTAAACTCCTGTGGCACCAGCCCCAGCTGACGCTTGGCGTTGACCACATCTTTTTCCAGGTCGTAACCGAAGACACGAACCCGACCGCCGCTTTTGTTAACCAGTGAACTGATGATGCCGATGGTGGTTGATTTACCGGCGCCGTTTGGCCCCAGCAACGCATAAAAGTCGCCCGCCTCAACCGACAAATCGATCCCTTTCAGCGCCTGTACGCCGCCGGGATAAGTTTTGGTGAGCTTTTCAAGTTCCAGTGCATACGTCATAGAAGCGTTATTTACCCTGTTTTGTTAACAATCGTTTTTACCGTTTAAAATTACCAAATGTTGTCCTATAGTACGGAAACGCATTTCTGCTTGTTACAGATCGATAACCATCATGAAAGATATTGATACACTAATCAGCAACAACCGCGAATGGTCCAAATTACTGGTTGAAGAAGATCCCGGCTTCTTTGAACGTCTTGCCCTGGCGCAAAAACCACGCTTTTTGTGGATTGGCTGTTCTGACAGCCGCGTTCCAGCCGAGCGCTTAACCGGCCTTGAGCCAGGTGAACTGTTTGTTCACCGTAACGTAGCCAACCTGGTGATCCATACCGACCTCAACTGCCTCTCCGTGGTGCAATATGCGGTAGAGGTACTGGAGGTGGAACATATCATCATTTGTGGACACTACGGATGCGGCGGCGTGCAGGCGGCGGTAGAAAACCCGGAATTGGGCCTGATCAACAACTGGCTGCTGCATATCCGCGATTTGTGGTACAAGCATAGCTCGTTCCTTGGCGAACTGCCGCCAGAGAAACGCTTTGATAAGCTTTGTGAAATCAACGTTATGGAGCAGGTTTATAACCTGGGCCATTCAACTATTCTGCAATCGGCATGGAAACGTGGGCAGAAAGTCACGATTCACGGCTGGGTTTACGGCATCCATGATGGCTGCCTTCGCGACCTGGAGGTCACCGCCACCAACCGCGAATTGCTTGAACAGCGTTACCATCAAGGTATTGCTAACCTGCTGAATCAACCTGAAAGCCATCGCTAATCAGGGGCAGCATAATAGCCTTTCCGGCAACCGCTATCTTTAATCGATTGTGCTGTCTCTGGCAGCACAATCGCCTGTATTACTCTTCCAGCATGACCACCTTGCCGATGTAAGGCAGATGACGATAGCGCTGCGCGTAGTCAATGCCGTAGCCGACCACAAATTCGTCAGGAATAGAGAAACCGATATATTCGACATTCACCGCTACTTCACGGCGCGAAGGCTTATCCAGCAGGGTACAGATGGCCAGTGACTTCGGCTCGCGCAGGCTGAGAATTTCCCGCACTTTGCTCAGTGTATTACCCGAATCGATAATATCCTCCACGATCAGCACATCTTTTCCACGGATGTCTTCGTCCAGATCTTTCAGGATTTTCACATCACGGCTGCTGGACATGCCGCTGCCGTAGCTGGATGCGGTCATAAAATCGACTTCATGTGGCACTTCAATAGTACGACACAGATCGGCCATAAACATAAAGGAGCCGCGCAGCAGGCCTACCAGCACCATATCGCTTCCGCTGTCACGGTAGTGCCCGGTAATTTGTTGACCCAGTTCGGCGATACGATTGCGAATATCCGCTTCGGAGATCATAACTTCAACGGTGTGTTTCATAGCTTCAGGCTTTGTCATCTGTCGAAAGCAGCGAAGTCTATCATATTTTGTCCGCCAAATACCCCAACGCAGCCAACCTTTGCCCCGGCGAGAAACAGACATACAGACTGCTAAACTTCTAAAAAGCGTTATTTAATTATGCTTTTGGTTTTAAAGTTAGAACGTTAAGTCATTTATCAGCCAATGAACGCCTGTGATAGCGTAAGCTCAATTTATGATGCCAGACGGCTTCATCGCCAGGAGAGAGTATGTGCGCTGCCCAGACTAAAAAAACCCATATCGGTAACCGCCCGCTACAGCCGGAAACGCAAATGCTGAACTACGGTTACGATCCTGCCTTATCAGAAGGCGCGGTTAAGCCGCCGGTGTTTTTAACCTCTACCTTTGTTTTCAAAAGCGCTGAGGATGGTCGCGACTTTTTCGATTATGTCTCAGGCCGACGCGAGCCGCCTGCAGGCCTGTCTGGCGGGCTGGTCTATTCCCGCTTTAATCATCCTAACAGCGAGATTGTCGAGGATCGGCTGGCGGTGTATGAGCGGGCTGAAAGCAGTGTGCTGTTCTCTTCGGGAATGTCAGCTATTTCTACTACCCTGCTCGCTTTTGTGCGGCCTGGCGACGTTATTCTGCATTCACAGCCGCTGTATGGCGGCACTGAAACCCTGCTGAGCAAAACTTTCCATCAGCTTGGCGTGGCGGCAGTAGGCTTCAGCGACGGTCTGGATGAGGAAAAAGTACAGGAGGCAGCCGACCGGGCAACGGCAATTGGCCGCGTGGCGGTTATTTTAATTGAAACGCCCACCAACCCCACCAACAGCCTGGTGGATATCGCCCTGATTCGCCGCGTGGCGGATAAGACTGGCGAACTGCAGGGAAGCCGCCCGATTATTGCCTGCGACAATACGCTGCTTGGCCCGCTGTTTCAGCGCCCGCTGGAGCATGGTGCGGATATTTCGCTCTATTCACTGACAAAATATGTTGGCGGACACTCCGATCTGATTGCCGGCGCGGCGATGGGCAGTAAAGCGCTGATGAATCAGGTTCGCGCCTTGCGCAGCGCCATTGGCACCCAGCTGGATCCGCACTCCAGCTGGATGCTGGGCCGCTCGCTGGAAACGCTGTCGCTGCGCATGGAAAAAGCGAACAGCAATGCCGAAGCGGTAGCACGTTTCTTACGCGATCATCCGAAGGTGGAAAAGCTGCACTATCTGAGTTTTCTGGATAGCGGCTCTGCGGCGGGTAAAACGTTTCAGGCGCAAAGCAGTGGCGCAGGCTCAACCTTTTCCTTTGATGTTCGTGGCGGTCAGCCCGCCGCTTTCCGTTTTCTTAACGCGCTACAGCTGTTTAAGCTGGCGGTAAGCCTCGGCGGTACCGAATCGCTTGCCAGCCATCCGGGCAGCACCACCCATTCCGGCGTGCCTGCTGAAGTACGGCAGCGGATTGGTATTGGCGAAGCGACCATTCGCTTGTCGATTGGCATTGAGAACAGCGACGATTTGATTGAGGATTTACGGCTGGCGCTGGAGCAGGCATAAGCCCGCAGTATGATGAGAAAAGTTAAAGGGCTGCCTGCAAAAGGCGGCCCTTTTATAAAAGGCTGGTTTTTAAAAGCACGATGAATAAAGAGTTATGGGTAACAACATAGACAGCAACTGGCTAACTAATCCAAAAAAATTAAACCATTAACGCCCGATCGCGTTCACCATAATCGGGCATTGGCAAAAGATATGTGGTTATTCGACAGTAAAGCCCAGCATCATGCCGGTATCTTCATGTTCCAGCAGATGGCAGTGCGCCATATACGCCTGTTGAGCGCTGGCCTTATGGTTAAAGCGCACCAGCACCTCGCTACGCCAGCCCTCCACATGCACCGTATCTTTCCATCCCTGACGATGCGGCGCAGGCGGCTTGCCGTTTTCGGAAAGAATGCGAAACTGCGTGCCGTGGATATGGAAAGGATGCAGCATCGCATCGCCTTCGCCGGAAATGGTCCACTTCTCCAGCTGGCCCTGCTTCACGGCAAACATTGGCTTGTTCATATCAAAGGCCTGGCCGTTGATCTTATTACCATTATGGAAGTCATAGCCGGAAGCGGCCTGCTGTGGCATATCCGCCATCGCATGACCGTGGCCCTGATGCGTCATTGCCTGATGATCGTGACCGGCTGAATCCATATCGTGTGCCGTAGAATGTACTGCCCTCTCATGGCCCGCCAACGCCTGCTTGCCGTAACGCTGTTGCAGCGCCTGCATCCCCAGCCGATCCAGCTGAGGATCCATCATCAGCTGTAACCAACGGCCAGGCAGATTATCGCTGGCAGGCAGCGGTGGCAGATTAGCCAACGTATCCGGCAGCGAGCCGCTGGCCATTACCCGCAACGGCAAAATATGCAGCAGCGGCAGCGGCGCATCAAACGGTGCCAGCGTCATTCCCATCTGGTTAACCGGCAGCGTTACCAAATCAAAGGCTTTGCCATCGCTGGTATCTACCAGCACTTCAAACCGCTCGCCCGGCAGCAGCATCAGCGTCTCTGCCTGCACCGGCTCTGCCAGCAGGCCACCATCGCTGGCGATAACGTACAGCGCGCGCTTGTCGCTGGTCGCCAGGTTAAGCGTGCGAGCGTTACAACCGTTCAGCAGACGCAGACGCAGCCAGCCACGCGGCACCGCCTGCTGCGGATAAGGCACGCCGTTGGTCAGCATCAGATTGCCAAACCAGCCCACTGCGGCGCGCATAACGTCCAGCTGATAATCAATGCCGGTACCCTCTGCCGTTAGCTGCTTGTCCTGTAAAATCAGTGGGATGTCATCTACGCCCCACTGCTTCGGCAGCAGCAGCTTTTCTGATTCCTCATCACGCAGCACTACCAGCCCGGCCAGTCCCTGCGCCACCTGATAGCCGGTCTTTCCGTGCTGATGCGGATGAAACCAGCAGGTTGCCGCCGGCTGGTCGGGCGTAATGGAAACCGTGCGCTGACTGCCGGGCGCGATCATGGCCTGCGGGCCGCCATCCACATCCCCCGGCACCTCCAGCCCGTGCCAGTGTACCGTGGTCGCCTGCGGCAGGCGGTTTTCCATCAGCACTTTCAGCGTTTTACCACGCGTCATCTCAATCGCCGGACCCAGCAGCGCGCCGTTATAGCCCCAGGTATTGACCGCTTTGCCGTTCCAGTGGCTGGTGCCGGACTGAGCAATCAGGCGCACCGCACCGTGAATATCGGGCTTCAGCAGATCGGGTATCGGTAGCGTCGGGCGGCCAACGGCCAGCGCACGGCCTTGCCAGAAAGGAAACAGGCCTGCGGCGCTCAGCGCTGCGGTCAGTTTAAGAAAATCTCGGCGTTGCATGATGGCGTCCTTTATCATATTGAGGGCGTTATCCTAAACCTTGCCCTAACGGCAAAGTCAAGCGAACAAGCAAATGAACCTAAGATAGCTAAATCAATAGGGTTATGGCTGGTTTAATACGCATATCAGGCTTCATCTTTGAAAGGGGCTGATTTATTACTCCTTTAACATCGGGTGGCATCAGAGGAAGGGTTCCTGTGCGGCCTGCATCATAAAAGTAATCGGCTTCAATTCGACCGGCTTTTGTTCATCTCTTCTGCCTGCAGACTCTGAGACTTCCCGCAAAGTGAAGTGATGGCGATCAGACATGGTTCAATTAATATATTTCTGACATGAAGAAATAGCGCTTGCCAGACTGAATTGGCGATTTTTAGCACAAACGGCAACAAAGCGTAAAAATGGCCTGAAGACGGTTCATAACTGTGCTAACGTCAGATGATTGCAATTTTTAGAGAATGATTATGACGAAGGGCATCAAAGTCCTGTTGCTGTCGGGGCTTCTTGGCTTCTCATCCACCAGCTTTGCGCTTAGCGAATCAGAAGCGGAAGATCTGGCCGATCTGACCGCGGTATTTGTTTATCTAAAAAATGATTGCGGCTATCAGGATCTGCCCGATGCGCAAATCCGCAAGGCGTTGGTTTTCTTTGCCCAGCAGAACCGTTGGGACCTTACCAACTATGGCAGCTACAACATGAAATTACTGGGAGAAGAGAGCTATCGCGATCTGAGCGGGATTGCTGTCTCTAACGATAAGAAATGTAAGGCGTTAGCACGCGACTCGCTCAGCCTGCTGGCTTACGTTAAGTAATTTGCTGCTCTGTGCTCTCCTGCTGCTAATTTGACCGTGCAACCCTATGCAGAGTTAGCTATGATGTGCCGCCCAATTTTCATGGCTATTCTGAGGAGAGCCCCACCATGGCCCAAAATGAAATTTGGTATGAAACGCTTCATGCCGGCTTTGGTCAATATTTCACGGTAGACAAGGTTCTCTATCGTGAAAAGACCGGGCACCAGGATCTGATCATCTTCGAAAATGCGGCTTTCGGTCGCGTCATGGCGCTGGATGGCGTGGTGCAAACCACCGAGCGCGATGAATTCATCTATCACGAAATGTTAACGCACGTTCCGCTGCTGGCCCACGGCAACGCCAAAAAGGTGTTGATTATCGGCGGCGGTGATGGCGGTATGCTGCGTGAAGTCAGTCGCCACGCCGGGCTGGAACAGATTACGATGGTGGAAATCGACGCGGGTGTGGTCGAGTTTTGCCGCCAGTATCTGCCCAACCATAGCGCTGGCGCTTATGACGATCCGCGCTTCCGTCTGGTGATCGACGATGGGGTGAACTTCGTGACGCAAACCAGCGAAAAGTTCGATGTGATCATCTCAGACTGTACCGATCCGGTCGGTCCGGGCGAAAGCCTGTTTACCTCTGAGTTTTATCAGGGTTGTAAACGTTGCCTTAATGAAAATGGCATCTTTGTCGCGCAGAATGGCGTTAGCTTTCTGCAACAGGATGAAGCCGTGACCAGCCATCGCAAACTGGGCCACTACTTCAGCGATGTCAGTTTTTATCAGGCGGCGATCCCAACCTATTACGGCGGCATTATGACCTTTGCCTGGGCGAGCGATAACCCGGCACAGCGTCAGCTTGATACCGCCACGCTGCAGGCGCGCTTTGCGTCAGCAGGCCTGAACTGCCGTTACTATAATCCGGCAATCCATACGGGCAGTTTTGCTCTGCCGCAATATCTGTTGAATGCACTGTCGGCACCGACCGGGCATTTATAAGGAGGTGAACTAAATTGCAAAAGCTGAAACTACATGGCTTCAACAACCTGACGAAAAGCCTGAGTTTTTGTATCTACGACATTTGCTATGCGAACAGTGAGGCCGAACGCGATGGCTATATTGCTTATATTGATGAGCAGTACAACGCTAACCGCCTGACTGAAATCCTGACCGAAACCTGCTCGATTATCGGCGCTAACGTACTGAATATCGCGCGTCAGGATTATGAACCGCAAGGTGCCAGCGTCACCATTCTGGTTAGCGAAGAGCCGATCGATCCGAAAGATATTGATAATTCGGAGCATCCCGGCCCGCTGCCTGGTTCGGTAGTCGCGCACCTGGATAAAAGTCATATTTGCGTTCACACCTATCCGGAGAGCCATCCTGAAGGCGGATTATGTACGTTCCGTGCTGATATTGAAGTCTCTACCTGCGGCGTTATTTCCCCGCTGAAGGCGCTGAATTACCTTATCCATCAGCTGGAGTCGGACATCGTTACCGTTGATTATCGCGTACGCGGTTTTACCCGTGACGTTAACGGCGTGAAGCACTTTATCGATCATGAGATCAACTCTATACAGAACTTTATGTCAGATGATATGAAGGCGATGTATGATATGGTCGATGTGAATGTTTATCAGGAAAACATCTTTCACACCAAGATGTTGCTGAAAGAATTCGATCTCAAACATTACCTGTTCAACACCAGACCGGAAGACCTGAGTCCGCAGGAACACAAGCGGATTACCGATCTGTTGTGGAAGGAAATGCGTGAGATCTACTATGGCCGTAATATTCCCTCTCTCGGCCTGAAAACGCAGTAAAGCCCCTGCTTTACCGGGGCGGATCTTCCGCCCCGTTTCGTTTACTTCGCCTGCGTATCCACCAGCGTTAAGGCAAAATCTTCTGCGTTAAGCTGCGCCTGCGTCTCTTCACTTAGCCTGCCATCGGTAATGACCTCCGTCAGCGCCTGTAACGGCGTTACGCAAAACAGTGACCAGGAACCATATTTACTGCTGTCCGCCAGCAATATCCGCTGACGCGCATTAAGCAGCAGATCCTGCTTCAGCCCGGCCTTATCCTCCGTAGGCGTGGTAATGCCTTTCTCCAGGCTCCAGGAGTTGCAGCTGACAAAAGCAATATCGGGATGAAGTGTGCGCAACAGGCGGCGTCCGTGTTCACCGATGCATGACTGACTGGAATCATCAATGCGCCCGCCGATAATCGTCACTTCTATTTGCCGGAATCCCGAAAGAAACAGCGCAATATGCAGATCGGCGGTAATGACCCGCAGCGGCAGGTGCGTGAGCTGCCGCGCCAGCTCCAGCATAGTGGTGCCCGCATCCAGCACCACCGCATCGCCCGCTTTTACGCGCGCGGCGGCGGCGCGTGCAATCGCCTGTTTCTCTGCCAGATTGCGCTGGCTTTTCTCTGACGTGGTGGGCTGCTCAGGAATAAAACGGTTTAACGTCACGCCGCCGTGCGTCCTGCTAATAACACCCTCCCGATCCAGCTTAATCAGATCGCGGCGGATAGTGGCGGGCGAGGCGGAAATGGCCGTTACCAGTTGATCAACGGTAACCAGATTATGTCCTTTCAGATAATCCATAATCTGGTCGAGGCGACTTTGTCCTTTCATCTTTCCCTATGCAAGTTGCATCGCAAGTTGAATCGAGATGGCCATGCTCTCAGACTTCGCTTTACCTGTCCAGGCAATATCAAATGCGGTGCCGTGGTCCGCTGAAGTGCGGATAAACGGCAGGCCAGCGGTGATATTTACCCCATCGTAGAAGCCCAGCAGCTTAAGCGGAATATGGCCCTGATCGTGATACATCGCCACCACCATATCGTACTGTCCTTCATAGCACTGAAGATAAACCGTATCCGGCGGACAAGGACCACGGGCATCAATGCCCTTCTCTTTCATCGCCTGGATCGCCGGACCGACAATGTTGATCTCTTCATCGCCAAACAGGCCATTTTCGCCGGCGTGCGGATTCACCCCGGCCACGGCGATGCGCGGATGCATATAGCCGACGCGGCGCAAAAACGTATCAGCCATGCCAATCACCGTTTCCACGCGCGACTGATTCAGCGTATCAAGAAATTTGCGCAGCGCAATATGAGTGGTGACGTGGATCACTTTTAGTCGGTCAGTATAAAGCACCATTGCGTAATCTTTACTTTGGGTCAGCTGCGCCAGCAGTTCGGTATGGCCAGGATAGAGGTGACCAGCTGAATGCAACGCCTCTTTATTTAACGGCGCGGTGGCAATGGCATGCACCTCTCCCGCCAGCGCCAGCGCCGTTGCGCGCTTCACACAGCGGTACGCCAGATCGCCCGCCTGCGCCTGAACCTTACCGGGCACCAGCGCCTGTGGATCGGCCAGCGGTTCATCCAGCACATTAATGGTGCCGGGCGTGAAGTGCGCCTGCGCGACTGAAGTAATCTCTTTCAGTTCCATTTGCGGGAGTTTGCCCTGCGCCATTACGCGCCTTAACGTCTCCAGGCAACCTACCACCACGGCTGGCGCGCCGTTTAACTCCCCTTCAGCAAGCGCTTTAACAATAATCTCCGGGCCGATACCGGCAGGATCGCCCATGGTTACCGCAATGGTTTTAGTGGTCACAGTACATCTCCTCAATAAACGAGAGCGCGTCACAAAGCACACTCTCAGAACCGAAACCGCCGGCTTTGGTAATTACCGGCAAATCATCAAGCTCGCTGTTGATAAAACAGCCGCATGGAACGCAGGGCGCAACCTCCTGCTGGATGCGATAGCCTTCCGCGCCCAGCGCATGAGCAACCGCAATGGCAATGTCGCCGCCCGTCAGAAACAGCCCGCCGATACGCGTCCTGTCGATAATCGCCAGCGTCAGCTCACCCAGCCTCTGGCTGAGACGCTCGCCCAGCGCTGCACGGGTGCAGTCAAGCTGCTGGCATAGCGCATCAATTTTTTGTCGATCTACCGCGCTGCGGCTGGTACGTAAAATCGTGTGCTGACCGGCTGCAAGCAGCGTACTCGTCTGCTGTACCAGCCCGCTAAAATCGGGAACGTCGTGCATAAGCAGCTGCGCTACGTCGATATCGACTACCTGCGCGCGCTGTTGATTGATAGCCAGCGCCACCTGACGACGCGTGGTTTCACTCATTGACCCGGCAATCACCAGCACCGGCAGCGTCTGGCGTTTTGTAATGCAGGCACTGGCTGGCAAGGCCGCCGCCAGCCCTGCCGCACCTACCAGCAACGGTGTTTCGGGCAGCGAAAGGGCCGCTTCGGCAATCAGTGCCAGATCCTGTTCGGTTAGCGCATCCACCACGACCATCACCGGTGCCTGATGTTGATACTGCCGCAGCAGCGCGGCCAGTTCACCGCTGCGCACCGCAGGCAACACAACATCAATCACCTTTAGCTCGCTTTGCTGCTGCAAAATGGTTTTGATGCGTGAGGAACTAATCGGCGTGCGCGGATCGCTGGCAAACTCGGTTTGCGCCAGCGGTACCTGATGCACCAGACACTCTCCGTTAAGGGTAGTGCGGCCTGCGCCAGGGATCGCCGCTGCGATCAGCGCCAGCCCTTTGCCGCTGGCGTGCAATGCGGCTTCAATTTCCGCTCCGGGATTGCCGCGAAAGGTGGAGTCGATTTTTTTGTAGATCAGCAAATCCTGCTGACGCCAGCGGGCCAGCGCCTGCGTTACCGCATCCGCCGCGTCAGAAGCTCCAAGCGCGCGGCTGTCAGTATTGATCACCAGCACATCGGCGCGGCGTGACGGCGACTGCCGGGCAAAGAGCATCACCTCAGTACGCGCGCCCTTCTTCGCCAGCTGAACCCCGGTATCATTAGCGCCGGTAAAATCATCAGCGATGACGATTAATTTCATACATTCCCCTTACTGGCTGCATCACGCTTCGCTCCCCGTCCTGTTTAAGCGTTGTACCCCGCTTACAAAAGAAACTACCCAACCCGTTAATGATTATATTCAATCATGATTGATTAAATGTGAGCAACCTCAAATTAATCACATGCGATTTCCCCTATAAAATTGACCGATAACAATCGCTTTTGAACAAACTAAATCATCGTTCAGCTTTATAGGGAGAAAAGACAGACCTTATGAACATCAATAGCACCCTTATCAGCGGCTTTCAGGCGCTTAATGACATTGGCTACCTGCTACAGAATCGACGCAGCCTGCTGCTGGTGACCGATAAAAATATCAGCGCTATTCCTGCCGTTGCGACGCTGACCGAACAGCTGCGGCGCCAGGCTGATACCCTGATTATTCTGGATAATGTGCCGCCGGAGCCGAGCCAGCATGATGTCGCGGCACAGCTGGAAAGTTTGAATGGACGTCAGGTCGAGACGGTAATTGGCATTGGAGGTGGCAGCGTGCTGGATGTCGCTAAGCTGTTGTCGGTTCTGTGCTTGTCGGGCGCGCCTACGCTTGATCAGCTGCTGGCAGGTGAGAAACCCACGGCGCGCCTGCCTTCTCTGCTAATCCCAACCACGGCCGGAACCGGCTCGGAAGCGACGCCTAATGCAATTCTGGCAATCCCGGAACAGGAGACCAAGGTCGGCATTATTTCACCGGTGATGCTGCCTGATTATGTGGCGCTGGCACCGGAACTGACCACCAGCATGCCGCCGCATATCGCCTCTTCTACCGGCATCGATGCGCTTTGCCACCTGATTGAATGCTTTACTGCCACCGTCGCCAATCCGGTTAGCGATAACTATGCACTGATTGGCCTGAAGAAACTGTTTGCCAGCCTGGAAACCAGCGTGGCCGAACCGCACAACCTGCAGGCACGTCTCGATATGCTATGGGCCTCTTATTACGGCGGCGCGGCTATTGCTCATGCCGGCACGCATCTGGTTCACGCCCTTTCCTATCCACTGGGCGGTAAATATCACCTGCCGCACGGCGTTGCTAACGCCATTCTGCTTGCACCCTGTATGCGCGCTGTCCGTCCGGCTGCAGTGACTAAATTTGCTCAGGCGTATGACCTGTTGCCCAACGCCGATCGCTCCCTGAACGATGAAGAAAAGTCCCATGCGCTGGTGGACTATTTTGCCGCGCTGGTGCGCCGTCTGAAGCTTCCCGCCAGCCTTGATGAGCTGGGAATCAAAGCCGACCAGCTGCCACAGCTGGTGGAGTCGGCGCTGGACGTGCAGCGTTTGATTAAAAATGTGCCCACTCCGGTCAGCGCCAGTATGGTGCGGAATATCTATCTGACGCTGTTCCCGACCCTATCAGCCTGAATAACGAGGTAACAATGAAACAGAAAATTGAAGGCGTGCTGACTGCGATTGTAACCACCTTTGATGCTGAAGGTGCGTTTAAACCAGCGGCACAGCGTAAGCAGGTGCAACGTCAGTTGCAGGCAGGCAACGGCATCTTTTGTGGCGGCACCAACGGCGAATTTTTTGTACTGAATGAACAGGAAAAGCTGGCGGTTATCGAAACCTGCGTTGATGAGACAGCAGGCCAGGCGCCGGTGGTGGCGCATATCGGGGAGATCTCCACGCGGGAAACGATTCGCCTGGGAAAACAGGTGGCGCAGCTTGGCGTTGACGCCGTGTCGGTGATTACGCCCTGGTTTGTCCCCCTCAAACAGCAGGAGCTGATTTGGCACTACCGTACGGTAGCAGACGCGCTGGAAGTGCCGCTGTTTTTGTACAACATTCCGGCGCGCACCGGCAATACGCTGCAGCCGGAAACAGTGCGCATTCTGGCCGCGCATCCCAACATTATCGGCATTAAAGACAGCGCTGGCAGCTATGAGAGCCTGAAAGGTTTTCTTGAGGCGGCGCAGGGTCAGGAAAATTTTTCCGTCCTGAACGGCCCCGATTCGCTGATCCATCGTGGCTTTGTTGAAGGTTGTACCGCCTGTATCTCCGGCCTTGCCAATGTTGCGCCGCAGGAAATCAACGCCATCTGGCGCACTTTTCAGGCAGGCGATCTCACCGCGTCACAACAGGCGCAGGAAAATGTTACCGGCCTGCGCACCGATTTATACAACGTTGGCTTTTCACCCGCGGCAGTGAAAAAAGCGCTGGTGCTTATGGGCCATGACGTCGGCGAAAGTCGCTATGCCGTGCAGTTCAGCGTGGCAGAAGAACAGCAGATTCGTCAGATCGTGAATCAATACATTCACTAATTTTGCGGCAGCGCTGCGCTGCTGCCCTCTTAATAACAGGAGCCGCAAGATGAAAGTGATTTGTACCTCCCCTTCTTTTGCAAAATATGACAATGAGCCCATTGTCACGCTGCATCAGCAGGGCTTTGAAGTAATAAGGCTTCCCGCCGACGCGCCATTAAGCGCACTGGAACCCTATCTGGCAGACACCGTGGCGATGATTGTGGCATTTACTGAGGTAAGCGAGGATTTACTCGCTCGGGCGCCTCAGCTGAAGATTGTCTGCAAGCACGGTGTTGGTGTTGATAACATCGATTTGACTGCCACCCGGGCTCGCGGGATCTATGTGACTAACGTGCCTGATGCGAATAAGCATGCTGTAGCAGATTTCGCTTTTGCGCTGATTCTTTCTGCTGCCCGACAGATTCTCCAGGCCGCAAGCGGAACTCGTAGCGGCCAATGGCCTCGTATTTTTACTACCGATGTTTATGGCAAAACGCTTGGCATTATTGGCCTTGGTAATATTGGCAAGCAGGTTGCTTTGCGTGCCCGTGGCTTCAATATGCGTTTACTGGCCTACGATTTTTACCCCGACGAAAAGTTTGCTGCGGAGCAGGGAATCAGCTTTGTTTCGCTGGATGAGCTAACCCAACAGAGCGACTTTATTACTCTGCATACGCCGCTTACCGATAAAACCAGCAATCTGTTTGACGCCGCCCGGATTGGCAAAATGAAGGCATCCGCTTTCCTGATTAACGTTTCCCGGGGAGGTGTTGTCAATGAAAACGATCTTTACCAGGCGTTAGCTAACAAACGGATCGCCGGTGCTGCGGCAGATGTCTTTACGCAAGAACCGCTGACAGCGCATCCGCTGTTTTCACTGGATAACTTTATTCCTACCTCTCATATCGCTGGCTATACCGAAGGGGCTATCGACGCGATTGGCGCACGCTGCGTACAGCAGATTATACAGTGCGTTAAAGAACGTCAGCCTCCCGTCAACATCATGAATTCAATGTAATAAAGCCTGGGGTGCCGTTGCCCCCCGTCCAATAAAGCAGGCAATAGATCCTGTATATAACATTCTCTGTACCGGGCTAAAACTATGAATACTGTTGCTGGAAACACACGTATACGTTGGTGGATAGCAGGCCTGATGTGGCTGGCTATTGCCATCAACTATATCGATCGCACCGTGCTGTCTGCGGCTGCTCCGCATCTTATCGATGAGTTGAACCTGACGCCTGAACTGATGGGCTTCATCATGGCGGCTTTTTTCTGGTCATATTCGCTGCTGCAAATACCGGCTGGCTGGTTTGCTGACCGCTTCGGCCAAAAAAAGGGGCTGGGTATTGCCGTGGCCTGGTGGTCAATCGCGACTTCCGTAATGGGCCTGGCCACCGGCTTTAAATCACTGCTGGCGTTGCGCCTTGCGCTGGGTGTGGGAGAGGCTGCGGCTTATCCCAGCAATGCCGGGATCGCAGCTCGCTGGTTCCCTGATAAAGAGCGCGCCACCGTATCCGGCCTGTTCGACAGCGCTTCCAAGTTTGGCGGGGCCGTGGCGATGCCGCTGATCGTCTGGATGATCGCTCTGTTTGACTGGCGAATTACCTTTGGGATTATTGGTAGCATCGGACTGTTATGGGTGATTGCCTGGTATTTTATCTATGCCGAGAATCCAGAAGAACATCGGCATATCAGCCGTGAAGAAATCAGCCTGATCCGCAATGGTCAATTACGCAAGCATGGCGATAAAAACATTCGGCCAATGAAGTGGTACAGGCTGCTGCGCTACCGCAATATTTGGGCGATGTGCATTGGCTTCTTCACCATTAACTATACCTCCTACTTCTTTATCACCTGGCTGCCAACCTATCTGGTGAAAGATAAAGGAATGGATTTTATCAAGATGGGGATGATTGCTGCCCTGCCACTGCTGTGCGGCATGATTATCGAAGTGCTGGCAGGTTGGATGTCCGATCGCGTAGTGCACAAAAAGTTATTGTCGTTAACCGCAACACGTAAGCTGTTTCTTTCTATCGGGCTGCTTATGGCGCTCTGTATTGGCTTTGCGCCTTTTACCGACTCGGTATTTATGACCGTCCTCCTGCTCTGCGTAGCAAAATCAGGCACCACCGTAGCTGCCTCTCAGGTCTGGGCGCTGCCGGGAGACGTCGCCCCTAAAAACAGCGTTTCCGTTGTCGCCGGACTACAGAACACCGTCTCAAATATGGGCGGCGCGGTTGGGCCTATCGTCACGGGCGCCATTGTCGCCGCGACAGGATCCTTCACCTGGGCCCTGGTATTTTCAGCACTGCTGGTCGTTATCGGCATCCTTAACTATTTGTTCCTGATGGGTAAAGTCGAACCCATCTCCGATGACGAAAACATTCCGGCCCATCAGGTATCAATGGGACAAGCTTAACTTCCTGAACGACTGCGTTCTGGAAACGGAGCGCGGCGTCTTCTGTTGAGACATCGCTATGAAAGAATTTACCGCTATGGATACGCTGATCATTATCGGGATCGTGGTCGCGTATATTTTATTTACAACCTGGATGACCTGGCGGCTGCGGAGTAAAAGCAGCGGGGACTTTATGGAAGGATCGCGCGCGATGCCGGCCTTTATCGTTGGCGTCATGCTGATGTCGGAATACATTGGCGCGAAGTCCACTATTGGCACCGCACAGGCCGCCTTTGAAAACGGCTTCGCCGCGTCATGGTCGGTCATTGGCGCGGCGATAGGTTTTCCGCTGTTCGGCCTGCTGCTGGTAAAACGGATCTATAACACCGGCAAAATTACCATTTCCGGCGCGATCGCGGAAAAGTACGGCACCTCCACGAAAAATATCATCTCTGTCATTATGATTTATGCCCTGCTACTGGTGAATGTGGGTAACTATGTCAGCGGCGCAGCAGCTATTTCAACCGTACTGAAAGTTAACCTGCCGGTAGCCGCCTTTATTACCGCCATTGTCAGTACCTTCTACTTCGCCTTTGGTGGAATGAAAGGCATGGCCTGGGTTACGTTGCTGCACAGCGGCATAAAGTATTTCGGCATTTTGGTAATTCTGGGTGTAGCGCTGCATATGAGCGGCGGTATTACGCCAATGGTGCAGCAAATGCCGGACTTTTACTGGACCTGGGATGGCCACATTGGTGCCAGTACGATTGTTGCCTGGTTGATCGGCACGATTGGCTCTATTTTCTGCACTCAGTTTGTTATCCAGGCGATCTCTTCCACCAAAGATGCCGCCTCGGCTAAGCGCGCAACCTGGGTTGCGTTCCTGTTCTGCCTGCCGATTGCTATCGCCATTGCGATTATCGGCGTCGCAGCGAAATTTCTGCATCCGAACATCAACAGCCTGTACGCCCTGCCCGTGTTTTTACAGGATATGAATCCCTGGCTGGCAGGCCTGGTAACAACATCACTGGTTGCCTCGATTTTCGTTAGCGTCAGCACCGTAGCGCTGGCTATCGCCTCACTGATTGTCAAAGATTTCTATGTGCCGATGCGCAATCCCACGCCGGAGCGTGAGTTTAAAATGACGCGCTGGCTGTCGCTGGCAATTGGCTTTCTGCCGCTGATATTTGTGCTGTTCGTGCCGGAGGTGCTTAAGCTCTCGTTCTTTACCCGCGCCATTCGCCTGTCGATTTCGGTTGTGGCAATGATGGCCTTTTATCTGCCCTTCTTTAAAAGTACGCGCGGCGCGAATGCCGGGCTGATCGGTGCCTGCGTGGTGACTTCCGTCTGGTATCTGCTGGGCGATCCGTTCGGCATCAACAACATGTATATCGCCCTGATTACCCCGGCGGTGATTATGGTGCTGGATCATCTCATCCCGCAAAAACGTCCGGTAACTAAAACCAATATGCAAAAGAGTGGAGCCTGAAATGACGCAAGCAACCCTTAACCTGCCGACAGAAAGCATAACCGAAATCGTGGACGGCGATCCGGAGCGTATGACGGCAATGTTGCCGTCGCCCTGTCCACAAAACCATGCAGCCAATTTACTGCCGCTACCGAATGGCGATCTGCTTTGCGTCTGGTTTGGCGGAACGCAGGAAGGCATCGCTGATATTTCCATTTACTGCTCGCGACTGGATCACGGCAGCCGTCAATGGTCGACGCCGCAGCGGCTCTCGGAAGACGCCAGCCGCTCGGAGCAAAACCCGGTGCTGTTTCTCGCCCCGGATAAGGTGCTGTGGCTGCTGTGGACCGCGCAGAAGTCGGGTAATCAGGATACAGCGATAGTGCGCTATCGCCAGTCACACGATATGGGCAATAGCTGGGGCGAGATTAACACCTTGCTGGATAAACCTGGTACTTTTATACGCCAGCCGATGGTAGTGATGCCCAACGGCGACTGGCTGCTGCCAGTGTTCTACTGTCAGACCGAGCCGGGTGAAAAATGGGTGGGCAACAACGATATCAGCGCGGTGAAAATCTCACGCGATAACGGCCAGAGCTGGCAGGATGTGCCGGTGCCTGACAGTACCGGCTGCGTGCATATGAATATCACGCTGCTGAAGGATGGTTCGCTGCTGGCGCTCTTCCGCAGCCGCTGGGCGGATTTTATCTGGCAGAGCCGCTCTTACGACGGCGGCCAAAGCTGGAGTGCGCCGCAGCCAACGGAATTGCCCAATAATAATTCCTCTATTCAGGTGACAACGCTGGCAAACGGCGATTTAGCGCTGGTGTTTAATAAGATGAGCGCCGCAGGTGCCAGCGAGCGGCGCGCCTCACTTTATGATGAGATTGAAGATGATGAAGACGATATTGCCGCCCAGCCCATAATGCCTGCAGGCCGTAGCGCATTCTGGGGCGCGCCGCG
Source organism: Pantoea alhagi (assembly GCF_002101395.1). NCBI lineage: Bacteria > Pseudomonadati > Pseudomonadota > Gammaproteobacteria > Enterobacterales > Erwiniaceae > Pantoea > Pantoea alhagi. The sequence continues at coordinate 701,438 of NZ_CP019706.1, forward strand.
TGCGCCGATGACGCTGGCGATCTCCAAAGACGGCGGCAGAAGCTGGCCGTGGCAGCGTAATCTGGAAGAAGGCGACGGCTACTGCATGACCAATAATTCGCAGCAGAAGCTGAACCGGGAGCTTTCTTACCCCAGCATTAAACAGGGACCGGACGGCTTGCTGCATATTGCCTATACCTGGCATCGTCAGGCGATTAAATATGTGTGCGTGAATGAAAGCTGGGTCACGAGTTAACCGCTGCGGGATAAGGAGGAAAGGATGATTACAGGCAATTTGCAGGCGCTGCCGCTGGCGACGCTGCCCGACAGGCTTTATGCGTTACTGGCGCGCCCGGAATGCGCTTTAACGGCGCTTCAGGCGATGCCCGACGGCCGCTGGCAGCCGGAGGGCGCTGGCTGGTTTTGCACTATCGGCAGCAGCGAAACCGCCCCGGCCGGGCAGCGGCATACCGAGTACCATCGGCACTGGCTGGATATTCAGGTACTGTTGGCAGGCGAAGAGATTATTCGTTATGACGTGGCGGATGCCCGCGAGATACCTGCCGAGGAGCGTAAGCCCGATCTGTTTATTGTGGAAAATATGCAATTACGCCAGCAGCTTTATTTGCAACCGGGCGATTTCGCTATCTTTGCACCAGGCGAAGCGCATCAGGCGCTGTGTGCGGTTGATAAACCTGCGCGGGTGCGCAAAGCGGTGTTTAAGGTTTCTCCTGAACTGCTGCGAGGAAAACCATGAGCCGTCACGCGTTGGTAACCGGTGCCAGTTCCGGCATTGGACGCGCTATTGTTGAACGGCTACTGCAGGAGGGCTGGCAGGTCAGTGGGCTGAGCCGTTCGGCAAAAGGCAGTGAGCATCCGGCCCTGCGCTCGATCGCCGTCGATCTGTGCGATCGCGCGGCACTGGCGAACGTATTGAGCGAACTGCCGCCGGTCGACGCCTTTATCCACGCCGCCGGCATGATGCAGGCGGCAGAGCTGGGCGCGCTGAACGAGGAGATCAGCCAGCGGCTGTGGTATTTGCATGTGCTGGTGGCAGAAAGCATAGCGAATGCGCTGGTGGATATTTTGCCCGCTGACGGACGCATTATTCTGATCGGCAGCCGTACCTCACGCGGCGCGGCGGGCCGCAGTCAGTACGTCAGCACCAAAGCGGCGATGGCCGGAATGGTGCGCAGCTGGGCGGCTGAGCTGGCCCCACGCGGCATTACCGCAAATGTGGTAGCGCCTGGCGCAACGGCCACGCCGATGCTGAGTCAGCCCGAACGCGCCAGTTCACCGCCAAAGCTGCCACCGATCGGGCGTTATATTCAACCTGATGAGGTTGCCGCGCTGGTCAGCTTTTTGCTCTCTCCCGCCGCTGCGGCGATTACCGGACAGGAACTGGTGATCTGCGGCGGCGCATCGCTCAGTTAATCATTGGGGCAGTCGCTGCTGCCCCGTCATCTCAACGCCCCTGCATAAAGGCGCGATAGGCCGTAATCACCGCCAGAAAATCTTCAATGCCGCAAAACGAGAGACTTTCCTCATCGTAATAGCTCATGCCCTCTTCCAGCTCATCGGTATCAAAGGCGAGCTGGTTGGCACGGATCATCACCTCTTCGCCATTCAGCGAAAGCTGATACTCATGGCCCTGATGCAGCCACTCTCTTTCGCTGCCTTTGACCTGGGCTGCCGCTGCTTCTACTTCATCCAGCAGCGCCATATTGCCTTTTACTTCTTCATTGAACCAGTGGCCGACCGCCTCATGGCCCATGCTCATGCGCACTTTCACCTGATTGGTGACGTCACGTAAAAATTCATATTCCATCTTGCTGCCCTTAGCGCATGCTGCTGCGCTTCAATTCACTCGGTTGCGTGCATTATCGCAGCCTGACGTGTGAAAAGCAGTGCCTGACACACCGCTTTAGCGAGAAAAGCGAGCGGTAAAAGAGGGATAACGGACCGGAGAGTGACGCTGACTTTTTGCAGGCGTAAAAAAGGGCGGAAAATTCCGCCCTTTTGTCATGCTGTTATATCTCTCAGACCGCAGTCTGGAAAATCACATCTTTCGCTTTGTCCGTGTACTGATTCAACTGGTCAAAGTTCAGATAGCGGTAGGTATCCACCGCAGTTTTATCAACCTGAGCCATAAACTGTTGATACTCGTCTGGCGTTGGCAGACGGCCCAGCAGCGAAGAAACGGCAGCCAGCTCGGCAGAAGCCAGATAGACGTTCGCACCGGTACCCAGACGGTTCGGGAAGTTACGCGTTGAGGTAGATACCACCGTTGCGCCATCGGCTACGCGCGCCTGGTTACCCATGCAGAGCGAGCAACCCGGGATCTCAATACGCGCGCCGCTCTTACCGAACACGCTGTAGTAGCCCTCTTCCGTTAGCTGCGCCGCATCCATTTTGGTCGGCGGCGCGACCCACAGGCGGGTCGGCAACTGGCCTTTATGGCTGTCCAGCAGCTTACCTGCCGCGCGGAAGTGACCGATGTTGGTCATACAGGATCCGATAAAGACCTCGTCGATCTTCTCGTTCTGCACTTCAGACAGCAAACGCGCATCGTCCGGATCGTTCGGCGCACACAGGATCGGCTCCTGAATTTCCGCCAGATCGATTTCGATAACCGCTGCGTATTCCGCATCAGCATCGGCTTCCATCAGTTGCGGATCGGCCAGCCATTTCTCCATGCCCTGAATACGACGCTCCAGCGTACGACGATCGCCGTAGCCTTCCGCAATCATCCATTTCAGCAGAACGATATTGGAGTTCAGATACTCGATGATCGGCTCTTTATCCAGCTTAATGGTACAACCGGCGGCAGAACGCTCAGCGGACGCATCAGACAACTCAAACGCCTGCTCTACTTTCAGATCCGGCAGACCTTCGATTTCCAGAATGCGGCCAGAAAAAATGTTCTTCTTGCCTTTCTTCTCAACGGTCAGCAGACCCTGCTTAATGGCGTACAGCGGTATCGCGTGCACCAGATCGCGCAGGGTGATGCCCGGCTGCATTTTGCCTTTAAAGCGCACCAGCACCGATTCCGGCATATCCAGCGGCATAACGCCGGTGGCGGCAGCAAACGCCACCAGGCCTGAGCCCGCCGGGAAAGAGATGCCGATCGGGAAGCGGGTATGCGAGTCGCCGCCGGTGCCCACGGTATCCGGCAGCAGCATACGGTTCAGCCAGCTGTGGATAATGCCGTCGCCCGGACGCAGCGACACGCCGCCACGGTTCATAATAAAGTCAGGCAGCGTATGGTGTGTCTGCACGTCAACCGGCTTAGGATAAGCAGCGGTATGACAGAAAGACTGCATCACCAGATCGGCAGAGAAGCCAAGACAGGCGAGATCTTTCAGCTCATCACGCGTCATCGGCCCGGTGGTATCCTGAGAACCCACTGAGGTCATCTTCGGTTCGCAGTACTGGCCCGGACGAATGCCGTCCACGCCACACGCGCGACCAACCATTTTCTGCGCCAGTGAGAAACCACGCGTGCTCTGCACCACATCTTTCGCCTGACGGAACACATCGCTGACCGGCAGACCCAGCGACTCACGCGCTTTGGTGGTCAGGCCGCGACCGATGATCAGCGGAATACGGCCACCGGCGCGAACTTCATCCAGCAGCACGTCGGTTTTCAGCGCGAACTCAGCCAGCAGCTCGTTGGTTTCGTGATGACGCACTTCACCCTTGTAAGGGTAAATATCGATCACGTCGCCCATATTCAGGTTATTAACGTCCACTTCGATCGGCAGCGCGCCGGCATCTTCCATGGTGTTAAAGAAAATCGGTGCGATTTTACCGCCCAGGACAACGCCGCCGCCTTTTTTGTTCGGCACGTAAGGGATGTCGTCGCCCATAAACCACAGCACCGAGTTGGTAGCAGATTTACGGGAAGAACCGGTACCGACTACATCACCGACATAGGCCAGCGGAAAGCCTTTCGCCTGCAGCGCTTCGATCTGCTTAATCGGCCCTACGTTGCCCGGCTCATCCGGCTCGATGCCTTCGCGGGCGTTTTTCAGCATTGCCAGCGCGTGCAACGGAATATCAGGGCGTGACCATGCATCCGGCGCCGGAGAGAGATCGTCGGTATTGGTTTCACCCGTCACTTTGAATACGGTGACGGTAATTTTTTCAGCCAGCGCCGGACGGTTCAGATACCACTCGGCATTAGCCCATGACTGCATAACCTGCTGCGCATGCGGGTTCCCCGCTTTGGCTTTCTCTTCCACATCGTAGAAGTTATCGAACATCAGCAGCGTATTGGACAGCGCTTTTGCCGCGATGGGCGCCAGCTTCTCATTATCCAGCGCGTCAATCAGCGGATGAATGTTGTAGCCGCCCTGCATAGTACCCAGCAGTTCGATCGCTTTTTCAGGTGTTACCAGAGGAGAGGTCGTTTCGCCTTTGGCGATAGCAGCCAGGAAACCGGCTTTGACATAGGCCGCTTCATCAACACCCGGCGGCACGCGATTAATTAACAGATCGGACAGGAATTCTTCTTCACCCGCAGGAGGGTTCTTCAGCAGTTCAACCAGCGCGGCCATTTGGGATGCATCTAAAGGTTTAGCAACAATTCCCTGGGCAGCACGCTCGGCAACGTGCTTACGGTATTCATCTAGCACGACGTTCTCCTCGCTCTCATTGTATATGGCTTTCCGGCCACCTTTTTTCACGGCGATCTGTAGGATGCTTATGTAGGGTAAGGTGTCCGGTTTCGCGTCGGCCAGCATAGCAGGATTTGCTGCACTTGTTAATGCGTTTACAAAAAAGCAACATCTTTTGTCAAAGCTGTTTTCCAGACAGTGCGCCAGCCGTAGCGCTTTATTCATCTTTTTAATGATAAAAATAATTTATGGCTGAGGCGGTTTTGTTAAGGGAATAAACAGCATTCTTGTTGAGAACATAACGTTGAGGCACAAAGGAACAGGCCATACCCGTAACGAGTGTGGCCTGTTTGATGTCCTGCAAAAAGCGAAAACAGTGCTTAGCGTAGGTTATCGGGAAAATTGGCGGGCAGTTCGCTGGCCGGGCAGTTAATGATGGTATCGTCATTTTCACCCACGTCACGGACAAGGGTCAGCGTGGCGAACTCATCGATAACTTCAGTGGGATAAGCCGGGCCGGCCTCGCGATAGCTGGCCATTTCATCCAGATGTTCGTTCTGGAAACAGACGGTTTTTTCCGGGTTATTCATTACCCAGCGCGGGAAGAAAATGGTGCCATGAAACACCTTATCGGCGAGGTTCACGCTCAGGCTGACATCAGTGCCGGTAGGCTCTGTCCAGGAGATTTTGTAAACATCGCTGGCAAGACGCGCCAGGTAAACGTGCTGATCTTTAACCCAGCGGTTGCCCACCAGGCCGCTATGAATACGATAATCTATTGTCTCACTGTTTTTGATATAGATTTCATAATTCCAGCCGTTGTCATAGGTGTAAACAAGATGTTTGCCAACAAAACCACTTAGATCATGTTTATCAAAGCTCATATATTTTACTCCTTTTGGTTAACAGGTAAATTATAGCTCACATCATCCACTCCTCCCGGATAAATAAAATACATCTTGCTTTATATCAAAAAGATTAATGTGTAGACATAATTGAAAAACAGATGCTTGATATTAATTGCGGAATCAGGCAGTTTTCATTAAAGATTTATGAATAAATCAAGATGGATTTCAATTAGCGACATGCTTTTAAAATAAAGATCAACCTTATGTGGCATTTAATAAAAACAGATAAAATGACACGTTAATTTACACGAAAAAGCTTTTTAAATAATTTATACAGTTAAGTGGCAGAATACTCGGCACACATATTTTAGTGCGTACTTTATCTCATAAGAATAAAACATCTTCTTTCTTTATGCGACATCACAGATATCAATGGGAAAACTGATTTTTCTAAAGACTTTAATTTATTCCGGCCATTCCATGCTGGCATTTTTTCATTAATTTCTCATGAAATTAAATCACCTATCCTTTAGATGTAAATTTAAAATCAATTTTGTTGAGCACTGTTCGGCGTCAGTATCGTCCGTGTGGAAATGTTGCCGAAGCAGGTAGTCGTTAACTTTTCGGCACTCGCGGTTTATCCCCGCTCGCGCAGGGAACACGCTTTAAGACCGTGCAACACGCTCGTAAGCGGCCTTACGGTACGCTAACGCAGAACTGCGGCAAAGCCTTGTCGGGACCACTTCGACAGCACACAAAGCGTATTATTGACAAGGCCATGAAAATTAAAGGTGTTTGTAGTCGGAACACCATTGATTCACTCATGTTGTTACCTTTATATCGTTCAGGGATTTATCTTTCATCGTTATATCATATGATTCCACCGTTTACTAAATAAAGACAATCTGTTTTTTTAGGCAAATTATTATTTTCCTGTGCTTGTCGCTTATATTAAATGCACATAAGTAGTTTTATTTAGCCTGGTTGTTATTTTTGAAATAGCACCTAAAAAGCCGTTTATTTGTTCGATTGGATTTTTATTTTATGTTTATAATCCAAAAAAAGCTTGCAGGGAAATCAAATGACAGATAACACAGCGACTCCTTCTTTAAGTGGGAAATTTGAAAATGTGGATGCCTATGAGCATTTAAAAGAGTGCTTGAGGATTGAAGTTTTAAACAGAGACGGAAAGAAAAAATTTTCCTGGTTTAAGGTTTTGCACCGGGTAGTTTTTGGTTATAAGAAAAATTTCTATTTTTGGTGGCGCCTTGCGAACTACATGCATACCCGGCCTTCACCAGGATTACGGAAATGTGCGCGCAGAATAAACCATAAATTATTACGTAAATACGGGGCTGATATCAGCTTAGAAGCTTTTATCGGACCAGGGATGAAAGTCAATCATTACGTTGGCATTATCATTAGAGCTGAGAGCATCATCGGTAAGAATATTAACTTGCGCCAGAATACGACGATTGGGAGGAAAGATTCTATCGATACGTCTGGAAAAATAATTATTGGGGACAACGTTGATATTGGAGCCCATAGTTGCATTATTGGTGATATTGTTATCGGTGATAATGTAACAATTGGCGCAATGACATTTATAAATAAAGATGTTCCTGCTAATAGCATAGTTTATTCAGAAAAATCAATGTTTATCCGCTCAAAATGAAGGCTACGGCATTATCAGGGGAATGGTGAAGAAAGGAAGCCCGCCCTGATAATGGCGTGGGAACTACTATTACGGAGAGTAGTAATGGGCGGCAGAGCTTAATTTTCAGGTTTTTTATAGAGGAGAGTCTCTGGAGCGTTTCATAAATGGCAGCCAGGTGCTTTTTCAGCGAAGCAGGCAAAGCGGCGGTGGGTATTGGCCAGGCGTACATATGACGGTGTTTTTATCATCGAGCTGGAAAAACCAACCTCACTCTACGAAGAAATAAAAAACCTTCGGCCACCTGTGCGCTGGTATGTCCGGCGTGCTTCCGCCACTCCAGCAAGAGCGCCTGTAAGCGCTCTTTACGGTCTTCGGCTTCATATGCGGCGCGATACTCCGCATCCTGCATCATTTCGCCAGTGCGCGGGTGTAAAACTGTTAGAAGGAGCGCCGGGGCGCGGATATGAAAAAGACCCGCCGAAGCGAGCCTTGAATTTAATAACGGTGATTAAAATCACCCTTATCATTTTTCAGCTTTGAATAAAAAATTGCCGATTTTTTTATAGTCAATGCCACCCCCTGCATGCAAAAGATCATCACAAAAAATTTAGAAAATTTGTATGGCAGTGGATACCAGGTATTTGTAAACATAACATTTGCGCCGCTAAGCAGCGATGCCGAAAGTAACACCCCAGCAGCTAAACAAAGCGCATCGATAATTTTCTTTTTCATTTACCATTTGCTTCCATTGCCACCTCCATTTCCATTCCCTTGCTTGAAACAGCCACCAGTTAACGCCCCGGATACCAGGCCAACAGCCATGCCAACACCCCCCGCAACTGGCCCGCCCAAAAAAACCAGCGCTCCGGTCGACATTCCACCTATAATGCCATTGTTGCAATCTTCAACGCCCTGGCCCTTATAAAACCCACCACTGCTCTTTGAATTGTTGTTTTTGCCATTTCTTGTATGGTCCTAGTAGCCGTCCCGGCTGCCATTGCGGCTGGCACCTGTAACCTGTCTTAATTGCTTTTTATTTAACATTTTCATGATGAACTCCTTCTCTGTTTAACTTTTAACTTCAATCCTTAGATTCAATAAAATAATTAAAGTAAGGAATAGCTCTTGTCAATAAAAACAACTGGAAATATAAAAATAGAAATACCCATATCAAACAGAATGTTATTTCATATAGAATTTAATAATTAACTAAAGTGGAGCAATAAATTTTATTTTCACCAAAAAACATTTACAGGCATCACAAAAAATATTTGCATTAGCGAATGGCTGGTCAGGTGTAAGCACACCCACCAGCCGTCCATTTCACAGCATCTAAACCGCCACTACTGGCGGCGCTTATAACATCCGAATTGATATATTGCTAATCCTGCCATTACCAGCTGCGTTAATATAAACTGGCAACGAGCCTGACTCAGGTGTGCAATTTCCGCAATTTCCCTTGCGGTCGCTGGCGTGTTACTCAGTTCGTTGAAAATCGCTTTCGCTTCAGCAGTCATATATGGCTGTTTTTGCATGTCATTTGTCCTTAAATGTCGGCGTGACATACAGATAACTCTGGTTGCCCTGAGCTGCAAGGGAAAAATATTCAGTACACAAAAAAGGCCCGCTGAAGCGAACTTGGGTAATTTTTGCTGCGGTTTATCCCCGCTGGCGCGGGGAACACGGTGGCCAAATAAGCCAAGGCATAGTGAGCAACGGTTTATCCCCGCTAGCGCGGGGATTTTTTAAACTGAACAAAGCTAACAGGGAGCACTTATCCCGTCACATCTTGTGCAGAGGGACGCGGAGCCAGTACGCGTTTGCCCAGCTGGATACCCGGTTTTTCTACAAAGCGATACAGTAACGTAGCAATACCATAGGTAAGCGGCAGGCAGATGCCGCAGATGATCGCAAACCGCAGCGGCGCACTTAACGCATCCATATTATAGTCCCGCAGCAGCAGAGCGATGGCAGGTACCACAATCAACAGATGCACCAGGTAGACGGAGTAAGAAACATCACCTAACCAGGTACTGACACGATTCGTCAGAATGGCGCGCGGCAGTTTTATCAACTTTTCCATCAGCGATCCTGGACGGTGTTGCCAGAGTACTGCCGTCATGCCAATAATCATGGCCGCCTCAAATACAATCTGTAGTTTACTAACGCCAATGGCGATAATAGCACTGACTACGGGTGCGATTAATGCCAGCAGCAAATAACCCAGCTGTTTTTTACGCACCGCTTCTGCCATCAACATTCCGGCAATAAACACATGCAGTTTAATCAGGATCATAGACGGCATAATAAAGGCTTCATAATAACCTGCCAGCACAAAACGGCCGATGGTACATAACAGCATGATTAGCAACAGGGTTGGTACATAGCCAAGCCGCAGCGTCAGTAGCATAATAAACGGGAACAGCATATAAAACTGCATTTCCAGCCCGATGCTCCAGTCAGGAAGCACGGTATTGAAACCATATTCAGGTAATAAGCCAAAGATAAAACTGATATGCGCAATAATATTGGCAACCGACTGATCGGAATAGCGCGATGTCTCTGTCGCGGTGGTCGGATAAAACTGAGCAATCGTATCGCGCATTTCACCAAACCACGGGCCGTAAGCCACAGCGATAATCAGCAATAAATAGTACAGCGGAGCAATACGGAAAAACCGTCTAATCCAAAATTTCTTAACGGTGTTTGCGCTATTCCACGGCTCTTTTTCCTGGCGCTCGATATAGTTTTTCGCCATCAGATAACCTGAAAGCAAAATAAACAGATCGACGCCAATACTGGGCATCGAAACGATAGGGATCGCGCAATGCACCAGCAGGCTGGCATGCCCCAGCAATACCCAGAGCGAAGCAAACCCGCGCAGGCCCTCTAACTCGGTTGACCACCCTCTTGTCGTTGACATTTTTACCTCTGGTTAAGCCTGGTAACAGATAGAGGAAGGGTAATGAAATAGGATTACTAAACAATGTTAATGTATCCTGAAAGTAAATTATCAGAAAAAACTTAGTGCTCATGTGGTAAAAAAGGCCTTTTAAGCCTGTAATAATGCGGAAGGAGTGCAGTAAAATAAATAATACTATCCTGCAATTACCTGACACTGTTAAATTCTGGCATTATAAAACTTAAGCCAGTGTAATCCATATTATTAAACCCGAAGTTAAACATTGAAAAAAATCGTTAATTTAGTGCATGCGTTATGCTTAAACTGAATTATGCGTTTTAAGTCAAATCCCTGCTGATGGCGGGAAACATCTCCTGATTGTCCATATAGTCATAATCAGAATCGGTTTCACCCGTTAACGAGCAGAACGAAAAAGCTGTGCGGAAGCCGCTGGCGTTTCCTTTTAAAACGCAAAAAAAACGGCCCCTTTCGGAGCCGTTAGCATTTTTCTCACCCGCAGAAGCGTTATTTTTTCTTCGCTTTCGGGTTAGGCAGATCGGTGATGCTGCCTTCGAAAATCTCTGCTGCCAGACCAACCGACTCATGAAGCGTCGGGTGGGCGTGGATGGTCAGCGCGATATCTTCCGCATCACAGCCCATTTCGATCGCCAGGCCGATTTCGCCCAGCAGCTCGCCGCCGTTGGTGCCGACAATGGCGCCACCGATCACACGATGCGTCTCTTTATCGAAAATCAGCTTAGTCATACCGTCTGCACAGTCAGAAGCGATAGCACGGCCAGAAGCAGCCCACGGGAAGGTGGCCGTTTCATAGCTGATGCCTTGCTCTTTCGCTTCTTTCTCAGTCAGACCAACCCATGCGACTTCTGGCTCGGTGTAAGCGATGGACGGAATGACTTTCGGATCGAAGTAGTGCTTCTTACCGGCGATAACTTCTGCCGCAACGTGGCCTTCATGTACGCCTTTGTGCGCCAGCATCGGCTGGCCGACGATATCGCCGATAGCGTAGATATGCGGCACATTGGTGCGCATCTGTTTATCAACGCGGATAAAGCCGCGCTCGTCCACTTCTACGCCCGCTTTACCAGCATCCAGGTTTTTACCGTTCGGCACGCGACCGATAGCAACCAGCACTGCGTCGTAACGCTGCGCTTCAGCAGGCGCTTTTTTGCCTTCCATAGAGACGTAGATGCCGTCTTCTTTGGCTTCAACCGCGGTAACCTTGGTTTCCAGCATCAGGTTGAATTTCTTGCTGATGCGTTTAGTAAAGACCTTAACCACGTCTTTATCGGCAGCCGGGATCACCTGGTCGAACATCTCAACCACGTCAATTTCTGAACCCAGCGCATGATAAACGGTGCCCATTTCCAGGCCGATAATACCGCCGCCCATCACCAGCATACGTTTTGGTACTTCTTTCAGCTCAAGCGCAGCCGTGGAATCCCAAACGCGTGGATCTTCATGAGGAATGAAAGGTAGCTGAATCGGACGTGAACCCGCCGCAATAATGGCATTATCAAAGTTGATGGTGGTCGCGCCGTTTTCACCTTCAACCACCAGCGTATTTGCACCGGTGAATTTACCGAGGCCGTTAACCACTTTGACTTTACGCCCTTTCGCCATGCCAGACAGACCGCCGGTCAGCTGATTGATGACTTTTTCTTTCCAGGTGCGGATCTTGTCAATGTCGGTTTGCGGTTCGCCAAAAACGATGCCGTGTTCCGCCAGCGCTTTCGCTTCTTCGATAACTTTCGCTACGTGCAGCAGCGCTTTAGAAGGGATACAACCCACGTTAAGGCAAACACCGCCAAGGGTGCTGTAACGCTCTACCAGTACGGTCTCCAGACCTAAATCCGCGCAGCGAAAGGCTGCAGAGTAGCCCGCAGGACCTGCCCCAAGCACAACGACCTGGGTTTTAATCTCTGTACTCATCATGACCTCTTAATTGACTATCCGGCGGTCAGACGTCACTTACCTGATTCACAGTACGCCCTTCATCCACCGGGACGCGTTCACCGCAAGAGTTTACAGAATTGTTAACAGACTGCAAACCGCTTCGGCTCAGTAAGATCCCATTTCCCAAATTCTGACAGGCTTAGTATGGAAAACCTGGCCTGTTAAAAGGCCGGCATAAGCCGGCCTTTATTGTTACTACATCACCAGACGGCGGATATCGCTTAAGGTGTTGTTGATGATGGTGATGAAACGCGCACCATCCGCACCATCGATAACACGGTGATCGAAGGAGAGAGAGATCGGCAGCATTAAACGCGGCACAAACTCTTTACCATTCCACACCGGCTCCATTGAGGACTTAGAAACGCCCAGAATAGCCACTTCCGGCGCGTTCACAATCGGCGCGAAGTGGGTGGTGCCCAGGCCGCCGATGCTGGAGATGGTGAAACAGCCGCCCTGCATTTCGCCAGCGGTCAGCTTACCATCACGCGCTTTTTTGGAGATGGTCATCAGCTCGCGGGAAAGTTCAATGATGCCTTTCTTGTTAACATCCTTGAACACCGGAACTACCAGGCCGTTCGGCGTATCAACCGCCACGCCGATGTTAATGTATTTCTTCAGCGTCAGCTTCTGGCCATCTTCAGACAGTGAGCTGTTGAAGCGCGGCATCTGCTCCAGCGCAGCAGCGACAGCTTTCATGATGAAGACTACCGGAGTGATCTTCACATCCAGCTTACGCTTCTCAGCTTCGGCGTTCTGCTGCTTACGGAACGTTTCCAGCTCGGTGATATCGGTTTTGTCGAAGTGCGTAACGTGCGGGATCATCACCCAGTTACGGCTCAGGTTAGCACCAGAAATTTTCTGGATACGTCCCAGCTCAACCTCTTCCACCTCACCGAACTTGCTGAAGTCCACTTTCGGCCACGGCAGCATGCCCGGCAGGCCACCACCGGTTGCGGCAGCAGGCGCGGATTCAGCGCGTTTCACCGCATCTTTCACGTAAGTCTGAACGTCTTCTTTCAGAATACGTCCCTTACGGCCGGTGCCTTTGACTTTCGCCAGGTTAACGCCGAACTCACGTGCCAGACGACGGATAACCGGCGTCGCGTGTACATAGGCGTCATTCTCAGCAAACTCATCTTTACCGGATGCTTTTGCCGGAGCGGATGCAGCCGGAGCCGCCTGCTCAGCTTTTGCTGCTGGCGCGGATGCTTCTTTTTGTGCTGCCGGAGCTGCTGCAGGCGCAGCGCCTTCCACTTCAAACAGCATAATCAGCGAGCCGGTGCTGACTTTGTCGCCGGTGTTGATTTTGATCTCTTTAACCGTACCCGCGAACGGCGCCGGCACTTCCATTGAGGCTTTATCGCCTTCAACGGTGATCAGCGACTGCTCGGCGGTGACTTTATCACCCGCCTTCACCAGGATTTCGGTCACTTCAACTTCATCACCGCCGATATCCGGTACGTTCACTTCTTTGGTAGCCGAACCGCCAGAGGCTGCAGGCGCCGTAGCCGCTTCCTCTTTCACCTGCGGTTTAGCTGCTGCCGCGTTACCGGAAGCTGCGGTTTCAAACACCATAATCAATGAACCGGTGCTGACTTTGTCGCCGGTGTTGATTTTGATCTCTTTAACCGTACCCGCGAACGGTGCCGGTACTTCCATTGAGGCTTTATCGCCTTCAACGGTGATCAGCGACTGCTCGGCTTCAACCTTGTCGCCAACTTTGACCAGGATTTCGGTTACTTCGACTTCGTCGCTGCCGATGTCCGGGACATTCACTTCTTTGCTTTCCGCAGCGGCGGCGGGCTGTGCGTCAGCCTTTTTCTCGGCAGCCGGTGCTGGCTCTGCTTCTGCAGCGCCCTCCGCTTCAAAAATCATAATCAGCGAGCCGGTTTCTACTTTGTCGCCGGTGTTGATTTTAATCTCTTTGACCACGCCCGCCTGCGGCGAAGGCACTTCCATTGAAGCTTTATCGCCTTCAACGGTGATCAGCGACTGCTCGGCTTCAACCTTATCGCCAACCTTTACCAGGATTTCGGTCACTTCAACTTCATCTGCGCCGATGTCCGGGACATTAATTTCGATAGCCATTAATCTTTACCTCTTATGCCAGACGCGGGTTGACTTTATCTGCATCGATATTGAATTTGGTAATGGCGTCTGCCACTACTTTCTTATCGATTTCGCCGCGTTTAGCCAGTTCACCCAGCGCTGCTACTACCACATAGGATGCGTCCACTTCAAAGTGGTGACGCAGGTTTTCACGGCTGTCAGAACGGCCAAAGCCGTCGGTGCCCAGTACGCGATAATCGCTGGCCGGGATATAGCTGCGAACCTGTTCCGCAAACAGTTTCATGTAGTCGGTAGAGGCAACGGCCGGTGCATCGTTCATCACCTGAGCGATATAGGGTACGCGCGCTTGTTCTGTAGGATGCAGCATGTTCCAGCGTTCACAATCCTGGCCGTCGCGTGCCAGTTCAGTGAAGGAAGTCACACTGTAAACGTCAGAGCCGATACCGTAATCTTTCGCCAGGATCTCTGCCGCTTCGCGTACGTGACGCAGGATAGCGCCGGAGCCCAGCAGCTGTACTTTACCTTTGCTACCTTCCAGGGTTTCCAGCTTGTAGATACCCTTACGGATACCCTCTTCTGCGCCCTGCGGCATTGCCGGCATACGGTAGTTTTCGTTCAGCGTGGTGATGTAGTAGTAAATATTTTCCTGCGCTTCGCCATACATACGCGTCAGGCCGTCCTGCATGATCACCGCGACCTCATAGGCATAAGCCGGATCGTAGGAGATACAGTTCGGGATCGTCAGCGCCTGAATGTGGCTGTGACCATCTTCATGCTGCAGACCTTCGCCGTTCAGGGTAGTACGACCGGAGGTACCGCCGATAAGGAAGCCGCGCGCCTGTTGGTCGCCCGCCGCCCAGCAGAGATCGCCGATACGCTGGAAGCCGAACATTGAGTAATAGATGTAGAACGGAATCATCGGCAGGTTGTTGGTGCTGTAAGAGGTCGCAGCAGCCAGCCAGGACGCGCCTGCACCCAGCTCGTTGATCCCTTCCTGCAGAATCTGGCCTTTCTCATCTTCTTTATAGTAAGCAACCTGCTCACGGTCCTGCGGCGTGTACTGCTGGCCGTTCGGGCTGTAAATACCGATCTGACGGAACAGGCCTTCCATACCAAAGGTACGCGCTTCGTCAGCGATGATCGGCACCAGACGATCTTTGATCGACTTGTTCTTCAGCATCACGTTCAGCGCACGCACAAAGGCGATGGTGGTAGAGATTTCTTTGTTCTGCTCTTCCAGCAGCGGCGCGAAATCTTCCAGCGACGGCAGCTCAAGCTTCTCGGTGAAGTTTGGCTGACGGCTTGGCAGATAACCACCCAGCTTCTGACGCTGGCCGTGCAGATAGTTGTACTCTTCAGAACCTTCTTCGAAGGTCACATACGGCAGCGTTTCCAGGTTTTCATCGGTTACCGGAACATTGAAGCGATCGCGAACGTAGCGCACGCCTTCCATGTTCATTTTCTTCACCTGGTGAGCGATGTTTTTACCTTCAGCGGTATCGCCCATACCATAGCCTTTAATGGTATGCGCCAGAATGACCACCGGCTTGCCTTTGGTCTCCTGCGCTTTTTTAAACGCCGCATAGATTTTCTTCGGATCGTGACCGCCACGGTTCAGAGCGAAAATCTCATCGTCGGACATATCTTTAACCAGCGCAGCGGTTTCCGGATATTTACCGAAGAAGTGCTCACGCACATAGGCGCCATTGCGGGATTTAAAGGTCTGATAGTCGCCGTCAACGGTTTCGTTCATCAGCTGGATCAGCTTGCCGCTGGTATCTTTACGCAGCAGTTCGTCCCAACGGCTGCCCCAGATCACCTTGATCACTTCCCAGCCGGCGCCGCCAAAGATGCCTTCCAGTTCGTTGATGATCTTGCCGTTGCCGGTTACCGGACCATCCAGACGCTGCAGGTTACAGTTGATAACGAAAACCAGGTTATCCAGCTTCTCGCGGGTGGCGATAGTGATCGCGCCTTTAGATTCCGGCTCATCCATTTCGCCATCACCAAGGAAAGCGTAAACGGTCTGAGCAGAGGTATCTTTCAGACCACGGTGCTCCAGATATTTCAGGAACTTCGCCTGATAGATCGCCGACAGCGGACCCAGACCCATAGAAACGGTCGGGAACTGCCAGAAGTCCGGCATCAGTTTAGGATGCGGATAGGAAGAGAGACCTTTGCCATGCACTTCCTGACGGAAGTTGTTCATCTGCTCTTCGGTCAGACGACCTTCAAGGAAGGCGCGTGAATAAACGCCTGGAGAGATGTGGCCCTGGAAATAAACCAGATCGCCGCCGTCTTTATCGTTGCGCGCGCGGAAGAAATGGTTGAAACACACTTCATAAATGGTCGCCGACGACTGGAAAGATGAGAGGTGACCGCCCAGCTCCAGATCTTTTTTCGACGCACGCAGTACCGCCATCATGGCGTTCCAGCGAATTGCGGAACGGATACGACGCTCCAGAGAGGTATTGCCCGGATAGTCCGGCTCTTCTTCAACGGCGATAGAGTTAACATAGTTGCTGACAGCAGAGCCTGCAGCGACATTCACGCCGCCTTTACGCGCTTCACTCAGAACCTGATCGATCAGGAACTGCGCACGCTCAACACCTTCTTCACGGATGACCGATTCGATCGCCTGTAGCCAGTCGCGGGTTTCGATCGGATCCACGTCATTATGTAAACGTTCTGACATGGGGGTATTCCTTATCTGTGTCTAATTCGTTGAATTGTCTGGAGCCTGTCTCCCTGCATTCTGATTCAGTCCAAAATGCAAGGAGACAGGCCCGTCGTTAGTTGCCGCGTATCCCTTCGTTTTACAGGCTAATGAGTTAACCCTGCAAAATGTATGGTTATATCAGTTTACGCGTTATTCCTTACGTTGCTGTAAACGACGCAGGGAGCGTTCACGACGCGTCTGCTCCCGACTTCTGTCCAGCAATATCTCCTCGATAAACGCCAGATGGCGGTGTGAAGCCTCGCGCGCCTTTTCCGGCTCGCGGGCTACAATCGCCTCAAAAATACTGGCGCGATGACTGCTTACCTGCGCCAGCATTTCCCGGCGTGAGTAGAGCAATTCAAAGTTTTGACGAACGTTTTTTTCCAGCATCGGGCCCATTGAGCGTAGCAAATGCAGCAGCACCACATTATGCGCCGCCTCTGTTACGGCAATCTGATACTGCATAACCGCATCGGCTTCGGCATCCAGATCGCCGCTCTGTTGGGTATGCTGGATAGCCAGATGGCAATCGCGTATGCGCTGCAAATCTTCTTCGGTTCCCCGCAGCGCAGCGTAATAAGCCGCGATGCCTTCCAGCGCATGGCGGGTTTCCAGCAGGTCGAACTGAGATTCGGGGTGATCGGCGAGTAACGCCACCAGAGGATCGCTCAGGCTTTGCCAAAGATTCTTCTGAACAAAGGTGCCACCGCCCTGTCGACGCAGCAGAAGCCCTTTTGCCTCCAGACGCTGTATCGCTTCACGCAAAGAGGGGCGAGAAACGTCAAACTGCTTAGCCAGCTCCCGCTCAGGGAGAAGCTTTTCACCCGGACGCAGCGTTCCCTCCATGATCAGGGACTCAAGCTGTTGCTCAATTGCATCCGAGAGCTTAGGTTGGCGAATCTTACTGTAGGCCATTGTCCCTTCTTCTGCCAGGCACCGAAGTCAATTGGTAATACCAATTGCAAAAAAGTGAAGCTAAAGTAACAAAGTATTCACCTTCTGTCTATATGGCATCTGCCAGAAGCGGGGTGAAGGTCACGTCCTTAAATGGGCGTAAACAGTAACGAAAATGCGTTATTTCCGGCAGAACGCTAAATATCGCCGTTGATTTTTACCAAACCTTACACGGATTTAGATCCGAATCTCATTTTATGTCATAAGCGAAAGCTATTCGTCTTTATTCGAATTAAATGGCACAAAAAAGAAATTCTGGCGTGACGGCAGCAACGTTTTTTATGGGTCGCTGCGTACCGGCAGAGAAAGCAGGTGCATTCGGGCGCGCTTAACATTATTCTTGGCGTCGGGGTAGCATCGCAGGCAATTTGAATCAACCCAAACTGTAAAATAAACAATACAAAAAGCGTAACGGTATAAATACAAGCGTACCGTCTGTCTGCGGACATTACAGCGCCAACTCTTCAGGGAAGGCGAAGAACTAACACGAGGGTTTTTATGGAACAACAGCAGGGCGATACGCTGAAGCGCGGATTAAAAAACCGTCATATTCAGCTGATTGCATTGGGCGGTGCCGTGGGTACCGGCCTGTTTCTGGGAATCGGGCAAACCATTCAGATGGCCGGGCCATCGGTCTTATTAGGCTATGCCATCGGCGGTTTTATCGCGTTTCTGATTATGCGTCAGCTGGGCGAAATGGTGGTGGAAGAGCCGGTAGCCGGATCCTTTAGCCACTTCGCCTATAAATACTGGGGCAACTTTGCAGGCTTCGCTTCTGGCTGGAACTATTGGGTGCTGTATGTGCTGGTTGCGATGGCTGAACTCACAGCGGTCGGCAAGTATATTCAGGTCTGGTGGCCAGACTTTCCCTCGTGGGCCACTGCCGCCGTGTTCTTCGTCCTGATAAACGCCATCAACATGACCAACGTAAAAGTTTACGGTGAGATGGAGTTTTGGTTCGCCATTATTAAAGTTGTCGCGGTCGTTGGCATGATCCTGTTTGGCGGCTGGCTGCTGCTGAGCGGTCAGGGCGGCCCGCAGGCTTCGGTCAGCAACATCTGGGCGCAGGGCGGCTTTTTCCCGCACGGCATTAGCGGGCTGGTTATGGCGATGGCGGTGATTATGTTCTCGTTCGGCGGTCTGGAGCTGGTTGGCATTACCGCCGCTGAAGCGGATGACCCATCGAAAAGCATTCCGCGTGCCACTAACCAGGTGATCTACCGCATCCTTATTTTCTATATCGGCTCGCTGGCGGTGCTGCTGTCGCTCTATCCGTGGGTCAAGGTGGTTGGCGAAAGCAGCCCGTTCGTGATGATTTTTCACGACCTTGGTGAAACGCTGGTGGCCAACGTGTTGAACGTGGTGTTTCTGACGGCGGCGCTGTCGGTCTATAACAGCTGCGTCTACAGCAACAGCCGTATGCTTTATGGCCTGGCGAAACAGGGCAGCGGCCCGCAGGCGCTGCTGAAGGTTGACCGTCGCGGCGTTCCTTATGTTGCGCTGGGCGTCTCGGCGCTGGCTACGGCGATTTGCGTACTGATTAACTATTTTATGCCGGGCGAAGCCTTCGGCCTGCTGATGGCGCTGGTGGTTTCTGCTCTGGTGATTAACTGGGCGATGATCAGCCTGGCGCATCTGAAATTCCGTAGAGCGAAAGATCGCCAGGGCGTGCAGACCCGTTTCCGCGCCATTCTCTATCCGGCCGGTAACTGGATCTGTTTGGTGTTTCTGGCCGCGATTCTGGTGATTATGTTGATGACGCCGGGCATGGCAATCTCCGTCTGGCTTATTCCGGTCTGGCTGGTAGTGCTGGCGATGGGTTACGCCATCAAAAATCGCTCGCAGCGAAGCTGATGATTTACCGGGCGCATAAGCGCCCGGTTTTGTTTGCGCCAATAGTTACGCTCTTCACACTTTTCTCTTCGCAGTTATTTTGTCCATCTTGATGACCAACCTGTATTAGTGCCCGCAATCGTTAAGCCGCAATAATCATTCCAGTGCTCACAGGAGAATAAAATGATGAAAGGCTCTGCGCTTCCTTTTAGAGAAAAGCTGGGTTATGGCATGGGCGACGCTGGCTGCAATATGATTGGCGGCGCCATTATGCTGTTCCTTAGCTACTTCTATACCGATGTCTTTGGCCTGTCGCCTGCGCTGGTGGGCGTGTTGCTGCTTTCCGTACGCGTATTGGATGCGGTAACCGATCCTCTGATGGGCGCGATTGCCGATCGCACCCAAAGCCGCTGGGGCCGCTTTCGTCCCTGGCTGCTGTGGGTTTCAGTTCCGTATGTTGTATTTAGCGTACTGATGTTTACCACGCCGGACTGGAGTTATGAATATAAGGTGGTCTACGCCTTTGTTACCTACTTCCTGATGTCGCTGGCCTACACGGCAATTAATATTCCCTACTGCTCGCTGGGCGGCGTTATTACTAACGATCCCCATGAACGTGTTTCCTGCCAGTCTTACCGGTTTGTAATGGTTGGCATCGCGACGCTAATTCTGTCGCTTACCCTGTTGCCGATGACCGAGTGGTTCGGCGGCGGCGATCGGGCGCGGGGTTATCAGATGGCGATGGCCGTAATGGCCATTATCGGACTGCTGATGTTCCTTTACTGCTTCGCTACCGTGCGCGAGCGTATCCGCCCTGCTGTGCCGAGCAATGACGACCTGAAAAACGACCTGCGCGATGTCTGGAAAAACGACCAGTGGGTGCGAATTTTGCTGCTAACCTTTTGTAACGTGTGCCCTGGCTTTATTCGCATGGCGGCCACCATGTATTACGTGACCTGGGTGATGGGCCAATCCACCCACTTTGCTACGCTGTTTATCAGTCTTGGCGTGGTTGGCATGATGATCGGCAGCACGCTGGCGAAGGTCATGACCGACCGCTGGTGTAAGCTGAAAGTCTTTTTCTGGACCAACATCGCGCTGGCTATTTTTTCCTGCGGCTTTTATTTCCTTAATCCACAGGCCACGGTGCTGGTTACCCTGATGTATTTTCTGCTCAATATCCTGCACCAAATCCCTTCCCCGCTGCACTGGTCGCTGATGGCGGATGTAGATGACTATGGCGAATGGAAAACCGGCAAGCGTATTACCGGCATCAGCTTCTCCGGGAATCTCTTCTTCCTGAAGGTCGGTCTGGCGGTAGCCGGGGCGATGGTAGGTTTCCTGCTCTCATTTTATGGCTATGATGCAGGCGCTAAGCAGCAGGGCAGCAGCGCGCTGAACGGTATTGTGTTGCTGTTCACCGTGATCCCCGGCATCGGTTATTTAATTACCGCAGGCGTGGTTCGCCTGTTAAAAGTTGATCGTCATTTAATGCAAACCATTCAGCAGGATCTGGCGAAACGGCGTGAAAACTATCGTGAGCTGAGCGCGCTGCGCGAAGGCAATGCTTTTGATATTAAACCAGAAGGAACGGCATCATGACTCAGTGGCCCAACCCGTTAATTGAACAACGCGCGGACCCCTTTATTTTACGCTACGAGGATCGCTACTACTTTATCGCCTCCGTTCCTGAATACGATCGCCTTGAGCTACGCTGCGCCGATACCCTCGTCGATCTTGCCGCAGCGCAGCCGGTGGTGGTGTGGCGTAAGCCTGATGTTGGTCCGATGAGCGCATTAATCTGGGCACCGGAAATTCATTACATCGATGGGCAATGGGTGATCTACTTCGCCGCAGCACCAACGCGCGAGATTAAAGAAGGTCTGTTTCAGCATCGAATGTACGCCCTGACCTGTGATGATGCCGATCCGTTAAGCGGCAACTGGCAGGAGCGTGGTCGTATCCGCACTCCTATCGACAGCTTCTCGCTGGATGCCACCACCTTTCATCATCAGGGCAAACAGTGGTATTTATGGGCGCAAAAGGATCCGGCGATCCCGGGTAACTCAAACCTTTATCTGGCAGAGCTGGAGAATCCCTGGACGCTAAAAGGCAAGCCGGTAATGCTCAGCCGCCCTGAGTATGAATGGGAATGTGCCGGTTTTAGCGTCAACGAAGGGCCAGCGGTAATTCGTCACGGCAACCGGCTGTTTGTAAGCTATTCAGCCAGCGCAACGGATGAAAATTATTGTCTGGGGCTGCTGTGGATCGATGTGGATGACGACCCAATGCAGCCAGCCAACTGGAATAAATCAGCCCGACCGGTCTTTTCCACCAGCTGGGAAAACCGTCAGTATGGACCGGGCCACAACAGCTTTACCGTAGATGAGGCGGGTAACGATCTGCTGGTCTATCACGCACGCAACTATACGGAAATTGAAGGGGATCCGCTGTGGGATCCGAACCGGCATACGCGTATCAAAGATATTCGCTGGGATGCTAACGGCATGCCCGACTTCGGCGTGCCGCCAGCCGATACGCTGCTAAACCAGCGTGCCGTAAATAGTCAATAACGCGACTACGACCACGATCACCAGCGAGACCTTTTTGGCCAGCGCCACGGCTATCCGTGGCGTTTCCACGCTGTCCCACCGCTCGTCGCGCTCCAGCGAATACTGCGCCAGATGAGTTAACACCTGATACTGCGGGCGGCGCAAATCGCTCAACGCTGCAAACCAGGCTGGCAGCGCTCGCTCGCCGTGTCCCAGCAGTGCATAAGCCACGCCAGCCAGCCGAACCGGTATCCAGTCAACCCAGTGCAGAATACGGTCGATCCCGGAGCGGGCACGCTCAAGCGGCGTATAGTGCTTTGCCAGCCAGCTCTGCCATGCACGCAGAAAAGCGTAACCCACCAGCAGCACCGGCCCGTAAGCGCCGCCAACCACAAACCAGAACAGCGGCGCCAGATAAAAACGGTAATTGATCCACAGCAGCGCGTTTTGTAGCTCTTTCAATGTTTCCTGCTGGTTGCACTCCACCGGCATGCCGTGAATCAGCGTCAGCTCTTCCGCCATCGCACTACAGGCATTGGCATCGCCGTGGCTGGCCGCCTTCAGATAAGCGTGATAATGCAGCCGCACCGAGCCCGCGCCGATACACAATATGCCAGTCAGGATCCAGAACAGCAGTTGTACCATGCCAAAAAACAGTCCGCGCAGCGACAGAATCACCACCAAAACCACCAGCATCGCCACCAGCGTCATGGCAGTTGTTTGCCAGAGTGAAAAGTGACGGCGGCGTCGGAAAAAAGGCTCCAGTCGATGGTCAAGCTGCCAGTGTTCGCCCATTTTAAACAGGCGCTCCCAACCTAAAACCAGTAACAAGGAAAAAAGCGTCATGCATTCCGCTCCGGTAAATGTAAGCTGGCGGCTTCCGGCAAGCCGCGCAGAAAGCGAGCCCAGTCAAATGCCGGGCCAGGATCGGTTTTACGCTCCGGTGCAATATCACTGTGCCCGGTAATTTGCGCAGGCGTAATCGGATAATGCTGCATCAGCAGATGCGTCAGGGCCTGTAAAGCGTGATACTGCGCGTCGCTGTAGGCCAGCGTATCGGTGCCTTCGAGTTCAATGCCAATCGAGAAATCATTGCAGTTCTCGCGCCCCTGCCAGCACGATACGCCTGCATGCCAGGCGCGCTTATCGAAAGGAACATACTGCACGATTTCCCCATCGCGTCGAATCAGGCAATGGGCCGCCACGCGCAGATGAGCGATCTCCGCAAAATAAGGATGCGCTGCGGGATCCAACGTGCCGGTAAACAGCGCATCAATCCACGGGCCGCCAAACTCGCCGGGCGGCAGACTGATGTTATGCACCACCAGCAGGCTGGGAACCTCTCCCTGCGGACGAATATTGAAATGCGGTGACGGCACATGGCGAACGCCCATTAGCCAGCCATCTTTTAACTCCATGCCTGGATCTCCTGTTCGTTTTTTTCCACAGCCTAACATGAATTTGTCACTCTCTTTACATTCCTTGTGCCACCGTTAAAAACAGGTCTCCAGCACCTCAGTCACCGCCAGCGTCTCATCAACCAGACAGAAATAACGCCATTTATCAAAGGTCAGGCAGGGATGCGATGCGCCAAAGGCGATGATGTCGCCAGGCTGCAGCGTATGTTCTGTCGGTCCTGCTAGGAACAGATGTTGATCCATCAGCTTAACGGTGCGCCAGCGCTCATCCAGCGTAACCGGCTGCGTGGCCTGGCCGTGCCAGACGCGCAAAGCCACCGGCATATCATCATGAGCAATATCACGCTTGCCCAGCGCAACAATTACCCTGCCCGGCTCCGGCACCGACTGTACGCAGGCGAAGATCTCCATCGCCGGCAATAGCGCCTCCTCCAGTTCTGGCTGACGCGCCAGTACGTTCTGCTGCGCCTGCTGATAAATCCCGTGGTCGTGAACCAGATAACAGCCGGGTCGCATCACGGTAAGAAAAGCATCGCGCGCCTGTTGCTGAGCAAACGCTTGCGCCACGCGATCGTACCAGGCGGAACCGGAAGCGGTAATCAACGGCTGCGTCCGTTTAAAAACGCCTGCGTTTTTTAGCTGTAGCGCAACGGCGACCAGACGCTCGATAAAGTCATCAATCTGCGGCCGCTCGCCGTTGATGACGCCCTCATAGCCTTCCACGCCGCACAGCTCCAGCGCCGGTTCAGCCTTCACGGCGGCGAGCAACGCATTGATTTGCTCATCGCTACGACAGCCGCAGCGCCCGTTGGCGACGCCCAGCTCCAGCAGTACCTGTAATTTTAACTGCTGCCTGGCGAAAAACTCCCCCAGCTGCCTTACGTTCTCTACGCTATCCACCAGACAGTAAAAATCCACCTGATGTTGCTGCAGCATATCCGCAACGATCTGCATATTGGCGCGTCCGATCAACTGGTTAGCCATCAGGATGCGCTTGATCCCCTCTTTCGCCGCGACCGCGCTTTGCACAGCGGTAGCCAGCGTGATCCCCCACGCTCCGGCGGCTATCTGGCGGCGAAAAAGGCCAGGAGCCATGGTAGTTTTGCCATGTGGAGCCAGCAGAGCGCCGTGCCGATTGGCTAAGGCCTGCATCCAGTGCAGGTTATGCTCCAGCGCATTTTGATGCACCACCAGCGCCGGCAGGGAGACATCAGTTAAAAGGTGCCGTCCGGTAACCGGCAGGCCTTTTTGTGGGCAGGTTAAAGAGAACATTTACCGTTTCCTTTGCGACTCAATTTATTCACCAATACCCTGGCGATAACAAAAGCGCCACCATAAAAACTTTTGTAGCAAAATTGTTTAGTTCACTAAACTTTTTCGCACTCTACTGGTGCCTGTCAGCCGTCCAGGCTACATTAAGCCCACGCTAAAAACCATTACGGGAACCCTATGACACAGCGACGTTATAATCCAGAGAGCCGACGGGCGGCGCTGCTTTCACGTATCGAAGATGATATTCCAGGTAGCGTGGAGCAGGCATTACGCGAAGATCTCGGCGGCGAAATTAATGCGGATAATGATATTACCGCCAGTCTGCTGCCTGCCGATAAACAGGCACAGGCCACCGTTATCACGCGGGAAGGCGGTGTTTTCTGTGGTAAACGCTGGGTAGAAGAAGTGTTTATTCAGTTGGGCAATCAGGCGCAGCTAACCTGGCATGTTGCTGACGGTGATATCATTGAGCCGGAACAGAAACTTTTTGACGTTGCCGGTCCGGCGCGCCTGTTGCTTACCGCTGAGCGCACCGCACTTAATTTCGTACAAACGCTTTCCGGTACCGCCAGCGAAGTAAAGCGCTATGTCACGCTGCTGGAAGGCACACAAACCCGGCTGTTAGATACGCGCAAAACCCTGCCAGGCCTGCGTACTGCCCTAAAGTATGCGGTTTTATGCGGCGGCGGCGAGAACCATCGCCTGGGCTTATCCGACGCCTTTCTGATCAAAGAGAACCATATTATCGCCAGCGGCTCGATTCGTCAGGCAGTTGAAAAAGCGCTCTGGCTACACCCGGATGTGCCAGTTGAGGTAGAAGTGGAAACGCTGGATGAGCTGGAGCAGGCGCTGGCCGCCGGGGCCGATATTGTGATGCTGGATAATTTTACCGTTGAGCAAATGCGCGAAGCGGTAAATATCAACCAGCGCCGCGCGCTGCTGGAGGTTTCCGGCAATGTTACCGACCAGACGTTACGCCTGTTTGCGGAAACCGGCGTTGATTATATTTCGGTTGGTGCCCTGACCAAACATGTCCGCGCGCTGGACCTGTCAATGCGTTTTCATTAATTCCGCCTGTGGCGCCAGGTTTGCGCGCCACTTTTCTCAGCCAGAAATGAGATCCCGCTTCCATCCTGCGAGCCATCCAGAGTAACAACCTCATCTTTTTTCCAGCCCTGCTTCCTGTTTGTTTACCCCATCCTCGCCCCGCCTTGCTCTGTAGATTAACGTCTGCCGGGTTATCAACATGGAGGGTTACAAATGCAACAACAGGGTTTTACGCTAATTGAGCTGATGATTGTTATTGGGATCGTCGCCATACTCAGCGCCATCGGCATGCCGGCTTACCAGAGCTATCTGCAAAAGGCAGCCCTTACCGATATGCTGCAAACCATGCTGCCTTATAAAACGGCGGTTGAGCTTTGCGCCGTTGAGCATGGCGCAACGTCTGGCTGTAGCGCGGGCAGCAATGGCGTTCCCGCCGCGAAGGGCTCGCGCTATGTCTCAGCGGTAAGCGTGGCATCTGGCACCATTAAGCTGACCGGACAAGAGAGCCTGAATGGCCTGACCGTGACGCTGACGCCGCAGTGGCAAAGCAATGAGGGCCAGATGAACTGGCAACGCAGCTGTGACAGCAGTAACAGCAGCCTGAAAGATAACTGCCGCGCTGTTTTCCGCTTTGATGATATTGAGAATCCATGATGAAAGAGCCGGAAAGGAATCTGCGCGAGCTATGTCGTCAATATCAGGCGGTGCTGCTCAATGAAGACCAGAAAACCATTACCGTTGCGCTGGCTGGAGTGCCCTCTGCCGGGATGCTGGAAGCGCTGCATTTCACCAGCCAGCGTCGCGTGCAAACCGAACGCTGGCCGCAGGCGCGGCTGGAGCAATATCTTCAGTCAGAGGGCGACGACGCAGAAAAAGCGCAGGAGCCGATCACGCTGCTGGTCAATCATCTCCTGTTGCAGGCTTTTCAACGCCGCGCGTCAGATATTCATATTGAACCCTGCGCTACAGGAATGCGGGTTCGGCTGCGTATTGATGGAGTGCTGCAGCCGCTGCAAAACATTAGCGAAACCCAGCAGGCGGCGCTGATCGCTCGCCTTAAAATTCTTGGCAACCTTGATATTGCCGAACGACGACTGCCGCAGGATGGACAATTTACCCTGCAGCTGCAGGGCCTACAGGCAGCTTTTCGGCTTTCGACCCTGCCCCTGCGTACAGGAGAAAAAGCGGTGATCCGCCTGCTGCAAAGCGAAGCGCAGGATCTGGCGCTGGACAAGCTGGGTATGCCGCCAGATGTCCTCGCCCAGTTTCGCCGCGCGCTGGCCCAGCCGCAGGGCTTGATTCTGGTTACTGGCCCTACCGGCAGCGGCAAAACCTTTACGCTCTACAGCGGGTTGCACACGCTGAATCAGCCGGGAAGAAACGTGTGCAGCGTTGAGGATCCGGTGGAGATTCCCCTGCCGGGCGTTAACCAGACGCAAATTAACCCGCGTGCCGGACTCGATTTTCAATGCGTATTGCGCGCCCTGCTGCGCCAGGATCCTGACATTATTATGCTGGGTGAAATCCGTGATGCGGAAAGCGCCGGAATTGCGGTTAAGGCGGCGCAAACCGGTCATCTGGTGCTATCCACTTTGCACACTAACTCCACGACAGAAACGCTGACCCGACTGGGGCAAATGGGCATTCCAGGCTATCTGCTGGCCTCAGCGCTACGCCTGGTCATTGCACAGCGTCTGGTGCGCCGCCTTTGCCCGCACTGCCGCGCTCCGGCAGAAACCCTTCACGATTTGCCTGAACAGAACAGGACTGGCCCGCTGCAGACCTGGCAGGCGGTGGGCTGCGATCACTGCTTCTCTGGCTATTATGGCCGGCTGCCGCTGTTTGAAATGCTTCCCATAAACAGTGAGTTGCAAACGGCTATTGCCGGAAACGCCAGTAGCGAAACCTTAAGCCTGCTGGCTCAGCGACAGCAGCTTAACAGTCTGTTTATTGAAGGGCTGAACGCAGTCAATCGGGGAGACACCTCACTGGCGGAGGTTTATCGGGTAATAGGTGTCGGCCATGGCTAACTGTCGTCTCTGGCACTGGCAGGCAATGAATCAGCAAGGCGAAATCGTTGCGGGAAGCTGGCTGCTGTCGGAAGAGCAGCAAATTATGACCATTATGGCGCAGCAGCATCTCCTGCCGCTTTCCTGTAAACGCGGCAGGTATTACCGCTCACGAGACTGGAAAACGCCGCAAAAAATTGCGTTGATGCATCAGTTGGCAACGCTGTTAAAAGCGGGCTTAACGCTTTCCGTCGGGCTGCACCTGTTAAGCGAAGGCGAGACGCATGCCGGCTGGCGCACCCTGCTGCTGGCATTGCGGGAAGAAGTGGCGCAGGGAACGCCTTTTTCTGCCGCGCTGGCGAAGTGGCCGATGATCTTCCCGCCGCTCTATGCGGCCCTGATGCAGGTTGGCGAGCTGACTGGTCAGCTGGATCGCTGCTGTTTACAGTTAGCGAGCCAACAGGAGCGGCAGTTGCGTTTACATAAAAAGGTCGTGACCGCATTGCGTTATCCAGGATTTATTTTACTGGTTGCCCTGACGGTGGCGCTTGGCATGCTGTTACTGGTGCTGCCGGAATTCGTTTCTATTTATCATGCGCTTAACGCACCACTGCCCGCTTTTACCGCCGCCGTGCTGGCTCTCTCCGCCGCGCTGCAACGGCTGTTTGTTCCGCTGGCGCTCGCTATAGCGTGCCTGTTTGCCGCATGGCGCTATCTGCGTAAACATCGGCCCGGCTGGCAACGTCGTGAACAGCGCTGCCTGTTGCGTACGCCTCTGCTGGCAACCTTGTGGCGCGGTAGCCTGCTTAGCCAGATCTTTACTACCCTCACTTTAACGCAGCAGGCAGGACTGCCCTTGCTGCAAGGGCTTCAGGCGGTTGAACATACCCTCACGCCGCTACTGTGGCGCGAAACAATGCAGCAGCTACAGAGGAAGATTGCTGACGGTACTCAGCTACATCAGGCAATTGCGGACAGCACGCTTTTTACGCCGCTTTGTCGTCAACTGATAAAGGTAGGTGAGGAAGCCGGAGCGCTGGATAACCTGCTGGCACGCCTGGCGCAGTGGCATGAAAACCAGACGCATGAACGGGCGGATACGCTGGCAGCGACGCTGGAACCGGTAATGATGATCATTACCGGTGCCATTGTCGGAACGCTGGTGGTCGCAATGTACCTGCCCATCTTTAACCTGGGCGAGGTTATTGGTTAGCGGTTAAAAACGCGGTTTTCCTGCTCCGCTACGCGAATAAAAGTAGTGCGTTTCGTCAGCTCTTTTAGCCGCTCCGCGCCAACGTAAGTACAAGCGGAACGCAGGCCGCCCAGGATATCGCGCGCCGTTGCCTCTACCGGGCCGCGCAACGGCAGCTTAACCGTCTTGCCTTCGGCGGCACGATACTCCGCTACGCCGCCAACGTGGCGCTTCATAGCGGATTCTGAACTCATGCCATAAAACAGCATGAATTTTTCACCGTTTTCTTCCACTACGCGCCCTTCGCATTCATCATGCGCGGCCAGCATACCGCCGAGCATCACGAAATCTGCACCGCCGCCGAAAGCTTTCGCTACATCGCCCGGCACTGAACAGCCGCCATCGCTGACAATTTGCCCGCCCAGGCCGTGAGCGGCATCGGCGCATTCAATCACCGCCGACAGCTGCGGATACCCTACGCCGGTTTTTACCCGCGTGGTGCATACCGAGCCGGGGCCAATCCCTACTTTTACGATATCCGCACCCGATAGAATCAACTCTTCGACCATTTCACCGGTAACCACATTACCGGCGCAGATGGTTTTATCCGGGCAGGCTTCGCGTGCGCGCTGCAGGAATTGTACGAAATGTTCGGAATAGCCGTTGGCCACATCAATACAGATAAATTTGAGCGCGGGAGAAAGCGCCAGGATCGCCTGCAGTTTAGTGAAGTCGGCATCCGAGGTTCCGGTGGATACCATGACATGTTGCAGCACCTGTTCAGGCACGCGTTGAACAAACGCGCGCCACTCATCAACGCTGTAGTGTTTATGCACCGCAGTCAGGATATCAAAACTGGCCAGCACTTCCGCCATGCGAAAGGTGCCCACGGTATCCATATTGGCGGCAATAATGGGGACGCCAGACCAGGCGATACCGGAATGTTTAAAAGTAAACTGACGGCTCAGATCCACCTGCGAGCGGCTTTTCAGAGTAGAACGCTTGGGACGAATCAGCACATCTTTAAAACCAAGCTTTAGATCTTCTTCAATACGCATAACATCATTCCTGGGTTTTTGGCGACGATCTGACGATCGGGTGCTGCTGCCAGCTCCAGTGACGTTATCATACGCGCTAAAAACGCGCGTACAAGACTGCGAAAATAGCTTTAATTACGCTACAATCCCGTAAATTTACCTGAAGATAGTTAATGTGATCGCCACGGCAAAATTTATTGCTGTCGCTAGCGATTAATCGCAGGCAACCTGGCGTTTACAGGCGAAGCAGGAACTGAACAGATGTCTTATACAGTCGCGCTGACCGGTGGAATCGGCAGTGGAAAAAGTACCGTTGCTGCTGCCTTTGCCGGGTATGGCGTGGAAATTATTGATGCGGACATCATTGCCCGTCAGGTAGTAGAGCCAGGCCAGCCCGCGCTGCAGGAAATTGCGACGCGCTTTGGTTCAACGATTCTTCATGCGGACGGTACGCTAAATCGCGCCGCACTGCGTCAGACTATCTTTAACTCCCCGGCTGAGAAAGCCTGGTTAAATCAGTTATTACATCCACTGATCCATGCCGAGACGCGCCGACAGCTGGCTGCGGTCCGCTCGCCCTGGTGCTTATGGGTAGTGCCGCTGCTGGTGGAAAACCGGTTGGAAAAACTGGCCGATCGTGTACTGGTGATTGACGTTGAGCCTGAGGTTCAGATTCAACGAACCATGGCTCGCGATCGGATCACGCGCGAACAGGCTGAAAAAATCATTGCGGCCCAGGCCACGCGTACGGCGCGCCTGGCCGTAGCGGATGACATCATTGAAAACAGCGGGCAACCTCACGAAGTGTTGCCGCTGGTCGCCGAACTGAATCAGCGCTATCTGGCGCTGGCCGGAGCGATAAAACAGGATTAACAGCATGAGCAAAATCGTTCTTTTCGAACACCCGTTAAATGAGAAAATGCGTACCTGGCTAAGAATTGAGTTTTTGCTCCAGCAACTGCAGGCCAGTATCAATATCACCAGTCACCTCACCGCTCTGACATTTTTTCGCAACATCAGTGAGCTGTTGGATGTTTTTGAACGTGGAGAGCTGCGTACCGAGATCCTTAAAGAGCTGGAGCGCCAGCAACAAAAACTGCTGGCCTGGAGCGATGTTCCGGGCGTGGATATCCAGCGTGTAGAAGCGCTGCGTCAGCAGCTAAAATCACGCGCCAGCGAGCTAATGGCTGCGCCGCGTATTGGTCAGGCCTTACGAGAAGATCGCCTTATTGCGCTGGTACGTCAGCGTTTAAGCATTCCCGGCGGCTGCTGCAGTTTTGATTTGCCAACGCTACATGTCTGGCTGCATCTTGATCAGTCGTTGCGGGATACGCAGGTTGCCAGCTGGATGGATACGTTGGATCCGCTACGCCAGTCATTGCTTATGATTCTGGAGCTGATCCGCCAGTCCGGCGTTTTCCGTCATCAGACCAGCCTGAACGGCTTTTATCAGGATAACGCTGAAGGTGCCGATTTGCTGCGCCTGCAGCTACCGCTGGAAGCCAGTCTGTACCCGCAGGTTTCGGGCCATAAAACCCGTTATGCGATTCGTTTTTTACCGCTCGACAGCGAACGTGGCGAAATTCCGGCACGTCTCGATTTCGAGCTGGCCTGTTGTTAGAGGTGTTATGATGAACAATGATGTGACTACCGTCGCCTGCCCAACCTGCGGCAAGGCGGTTATCTGGGGTGAACAGAGCCCGTTTCGGCCTTTTTGCTGTAAACGCTGTCAGCTTATCGATTTAGGCGAATGGGCTGCTGAAGAGAAACGCATCGCCAGCAGTAACGATCTGTCAGACAGCGATGACTGGAGCGAAGAGGATATTCCCCGTCATTAGCCAGAGGCAGCTTTGCTGCCTCTGATTACGGGCGCGCCTCGGCCAGCAGGCGCGCAACCAGCTTGTGATTCGCTGGCGGAAATTCGTCAGCAATCAGCTCACGCTGCGGCACCCAACGCTGTGGCTGCCCTTCTCGCCCCCACGGCTCGCCTTGCCACTGTTCAACCATAAAGAAGTGCAGCGTGACGCGCACATCCTGGTAGGTATGATCGGCATTGCCAAATGCGGTAGCCGCGATGACGGCAATGCCGGTTTCTTCCAGCAGCTCACGCTTCAGCGCCTGCTCAGGCGTTTCGCCTGGCTCGATTTTGCCGCCCGGAAACTCCCACATATTCGCCATATGGGAATTGGCCGGACGACGCGTCAGAAAGATTTCCTGCTGCGCATTACGGATGATGCCAACAGCCACCTGAAGATGTTTCATTTTCGCATCCTTGTTAATGGAATGAAGGGCAGTATAGCTTGATTTTGTTACGCTTTATACCGTTCCGGCTGCGGATACGAGCGGCTCATCTCGCCTCTCCACCGCCCTGTTCGTTGCGCTTTCTGTTATTTAACGCCACGCCAGAACAGGCCTCGTTAACAGGTCAATTAATGCGCAACCGTTTTTAAGCGATTATAATGCCAGCGTTTGTTTTATTATGAATGATAAACAATTAATGCTTCGCTTTATTTAAAACGGCAATGCTCGCCGGGAGGAAAATAGCGCAATCGCTGGGAAAAGGGATGCGAGCATCCTTTATTTGGGCGGAGAAAACACTGGATAATATTCATCATGGCGCGGAGCGTATCTCCTGGTAATCAAGCTGCTTTATCGATAAACATCATGATGTTTGCCAGCAGCTAAAACGGAAGATGTGAGGATGATAAAAGCCCTGAAAGAGTTATACAAAAGGAAAGATGTCATCCTTGATATTTTCATTTACTATATCGATTATCTTTTTCAACAAGTTAGTCATTATTTATTACAAGAATCCGTCATAAAAACATCAGGACTTATTTCTGACACAGTCAATGATAAAGCAACAAAATACGCCCTGTCATATACGCTGGCGAAAATTTTAATCGGATCTTCAGATGTTTACCTCACGAAAAGAATCAGATTAAACAATAACTTGTATACTGGCTTCAGTGTATTCCAATTTTATGGAAAGGTCCAAAAGGCAGCCATGGCCACCCGTCGCCTGAAAGAAATAGACTATTGTTTCTACAAAATCCTTTATAGCCAAAATATTGAAATGCTTTATATCTATGTTGAGCCGGTTATGAGAAAAATTATCGATCGGGTACAAGAAGGTTCCCCTGTAACAGCGGAAGATTTAATAAAAATAGTTAAGGATTATAAATAATGCCAATGGCCATTTTAAGGTTCTTTAAAGTTACTTTTTTTAAATACTTCATAGAAGACTGCCTTCCCGTTTTATTATTGATTTTCCTGGGCGCTATTTATTGCGCTTATTTTATGGAATACTGGGGAACGCTAATGTTGCTATCACTATTTTTAGCCATCCATTTATGTGTGAAAATAGTTAAATGGATAGAGAAATAGCCAGCCGGAGAGATTTAACAATAGTAACTATCCCAGCACTTTGTTGGCACTGGGCTAAATTAGATATAAAGCTCATTAACTAAGGGCAAGCGCTAGTCAAAAAACCGAGCGGTGGTTTTTTATATCCCAGCCGTAGCGGGTTTCCGCGCCCTTCCCGCCTCTGGCCGTTTGCTCCCAGTACTGCATTTTCACCCTGTCCGCCTCAAATTCATATTCAACGCTGGGCAGCTCACCGCTGTCATTTAATACCATCTGCGCTACAAAAACATTCTCCAGCGTAATGCGGTAATATTCGATGGCACCAAAGCCCGCCTTACAGGCTGACAGTTCGACTTTACGGATGCGATTGCCGTTAGAAGCGTAGAGCAGCATTACCGGCGTGGCTTTATCAATCTGCGTATGAACCGTTAAATTTTGATAGTTGACCAAAGCATTGCTTGCCGCGCCGCGCCTGTTTCCCCAGCTATAAGAAAGTACATCGATCCAACCCGTATGATGCGCGTCCTGAGATTCCCCGGTGACATGATCCACATTGAGATAAAGGCTACTCATACTATTGCCATCCTTAGTTATCTGTTTCCATTTAGCCGAGTATATCTTGCCAGCCGGCTAAAAACTTTAACGGTTCCTTTAATTAGCCTGCTGATTTACAAAGAAAATTATCTGAATAACGGATGGATCAGTAACAGAGGCTGAATAAGTAAGAAAGCGCCATTACCCGCGTTGCGTGTTGCACCCCAATAAAAAAGGGAGCCTTTTGGCTCCCTTTTCACTGTTAACTTAATCAGGCCAGGCGGCCGTGACACTGCTTGTATTTTTTACCAGAGCCACACGGGCAAGGATCGTTACGTCCAACCTTACGCTCGCCGGTTTCAGCAGCCAGCGCGGCGGCCGCTTCTGTAGCATCATCAACGTGGCTTAACCGCTGCTGCTGTGCCAGACGCTCTGCATCTTCACGGCGCTGCGCTTCCATCGCCTCGACTTCTTCTGGCATACGCACCTGGACTTTGCTCAGAGTGCTGATCACTTCATATTTCAGTGATTCCAGCATTGCGGCAAACATAGCGAAAGATTCACGCTTATATTCCTGCTTCGGATCCTTCTGTGCGTAGCCGCGCAGATGAATACCCTGACGTAAATAGTCCATCGCCGCCAGATGCTCTTTCCACAGCGAATCCAGCGTTTGCAGCATGACGCCTTTTTCAAAGCTGCGCATCATCTCGGCGCCGACCACTTCTTCTTTACGCTGATATTCTTCTTTCGCCTGCGTCATAATACGCTCGCGCAGCGTTTCCTCATGCAGTTCCGGCTCTTTATCCAGCCACTGGCGAATCGGCATATCCAGATCGAAGTCGTTTTTCAGGCGCTCTTCCAGCCCGGCAACATCCCACATCTCTTCCAGCGACTGCGGCGGGATATAGCTGTCGATCGTGGACTTAAATACGTCCTCGCGAATGCTGTTAATGGTTTCGCTAACGTCAGCCACGTCCAGCAGTTCATTACGCTGTGAGTAAATAGCACGACGCTGATCGTTGGCCACATCATCATATTCCAGCAGCTGCTTACGAATATCAAAGTTGCGGCTTTCCACTTTACGTTGCGCGTTGGCAATGGCCTTGGTAACCCAGGGGTGCTCAATGGCTTCGCCCGGCTTCATCCCCAGCTTACGCATCATATTCGATACGCGATCGGAGGCGAAAATACGCATCAGCGCATCTTCCATCGACAGATAGAAACGGGATGAACCCTGGTCGCCCTGACGACCTGAACGACCGCGCAGCTGGTTATCGATACGACGCGACTCATGGCGCTCAGTACCGATAATATGCAGACCGCCCGATGCCAGGACCGCATCATGACGCTCTTTCCAGGCCGCTTTAATGGCAGCAATCTGCTCTTCGGTCGGGTTTTCCAGCGCAGCAACTTCTGCCTGCCAGCTACCGCCCAGCATAATGTCAGTACCACGACCCGCCATGTTGGTGGCGATGGTTACTGCGCCCGGCTGACCAGCCTGCGCCACGATATCGGCCTCACGCGCGTGGAACTTCGCGTTCAGTACA
Organism: Pantoea alhagi; assembly: GCF_002101395.1. Classification (NCBI taxonomy): domain Bacteria; kingdom Pseudomonadati; phylum Pseudomonadota; class Gammaproteobacteria; order Enterobacterales; family Erwiniaceae; genus Pantoea; species Pantoea alhagi. Next base: position 736,970 of record NZ_CP019706.1, read on the forward strand.
TTGTGCTTGATACCGGCACGCGTCAGCTCGTTAGATACCACTTCCGATTTTTCGATCGAAATCGTACCAACAAGGATCGGCTGACCGTTGGCGGTACGCTCACGAATATCCTCAATGATCGCATCGATCTTCTCTTTCTCGGTCATGTAGACCAGATCGGGCAGATCCTTACGCACCATCGGGCGGTTGGTGGGGATAACAATCGTATCCAGTTTGTAGATAGAGCTAAATTCAAACGCTTCGGTATCCGCTGTACCGGTCATCCCGGCCAGCTTCTCATACAAGCGGAAGTAGTTCTGGAAGGTGATCGAGGCCAGCGTCTGGTTTTCATTCTGAATCTCAACGCCTTCTTTTGCTTCAATCGCCTGATGCAAGCCATCTGACCAGCGGCGGCCCTGCATAGTACGGCCGGTATGCTCATCGACGATAACCACTTCGCCGTCTTTAACGATGTAGTCGACGTCACGCGTGAACAGCACGTGCGCACGCAGGGCAGCAGTAACGTGGTGCATCAGCATGATATTGGTCGGCGAGTAGAGTGATTCGCCTTCAGCCATAATGCCTTCCTGCACCATCAGTTCTTCAATAGCGACCAGACCACGTTCGGTCAGGTGTACCTGACGGGCTTTTTCATCTACCGAGAAATGGCCTTCGCCCTGGAAAGTGTCAGAATCTTCTTTCTCCTGACGGATCAGGTTCGGGATGATTTTGTTTACTTTGATATAGAGTTCAGAGCTGTCTTCTGCCGGGCCGGAGATAATCAGCGGCGTACGCGCCTCATCGATAAGAATGGAGTCGACCTCATCCACCAGCGCATAGTGCAGTTTACGCTGAACGCGCTCTTCCGGGCTGAACGCCATGTTATCGCGCAGATAGTCAAAGCCATATTCGTTATTGGTGCCGTAAGTAATATCGGCAGCGTAGGCTTCTCGCTTGGCGGGCGCGGGCATGCCCGGCAGGTTGATCCCCACTGACAGGCCAAGGAACTCAAACAGCGGACGGTTGTTTTCTGCATCGCGCTGGGCCAGATAATCGTTGACGGTCACCACGTGTACGCCTTTACCGCTCAGCGCATTCAGATAAGCGGGCAGCGTCGCGGTCAGGGTTTTACCTTCACCGGTGCGCATTTCAGCGATACAACGATCGTTCAGTACCATGCCGCCAATCAGCTGCACGTCAAAGTGACGCATGCCGAATACGCGCTTGCTCGCCTCACGAACGGTGGCAAAGGCTTCGGGGAGCAGGCTGTCCAGCTCTTCGCCTTTTTCCAGACGGGCGCGAAACGCCTGGGTTTTCGCTTTCAGTTCATCATCAGAGAGCTTTTCGAAATCCGGCTCCATTTTGTTGATGATTTCTACCGTTTTACGCATGCGGCGCAGCGTACGGTCGTTACGACTGCCAAATACCTTGGTTAACAACTTAGTTAGCATAATAAATACATTCTCATCTTTACCGCCGTGTTTGCGGTTCATTTTTTATAGTATATGGATTAAGGACTGCTCAGGCTTCAGCTGAGAATGTAAGGTCCGGCGCGGATACCCTGTACCTGGGCCAGCCAGATACCGATATGATAATCCGGCGTAACAGAAACGGCAGGTTGTTGCGTATGGCGGATAATTACCGGCTGACGCGGCTCATGCGTAAGCAGTGCGTTAAGCGTATCTAACAGCGCCATTTTCTGCACGGCAAGCGGCAGGGTTTCTTCCGCATCGGGCAGATTTTGTGGCGTAAGCGCAAAGGAGAGGTGGCGAATGACGGTGCGGATCGCATGCTGATGCCAGTAATCCACGCTGAAGTTGGCACGACGGACATTCCCCTGCAGCAGCACGAGATTATCAACCCGTACAGCGCTACCGGTAATCAGTTTTTTCGCTGTGGCTTCTGGGCGACTATTTTGTTCAGCACTCTGGGCGTGCGCAGCAGGCAGGCCAAGGCTTGCCGCCACCATGCCAAATAACAGATGCGGCCAAAAGTAACGCCTGCCTAATTGTCGCCAACGGTGAAAAATAGCGATCACAACGGTTTCCGTCTGGCAGGTAGCGACCTGCCCTTCTTCAATGAATAATTAGCGGCTTTGTTCCATCTGGCGTATCAGGCCGGTTGCCACCTTTAGCAAGGGCAAATCTTATCATCATTGCGTACGTTAAACATCAGATCGTAGCGGGAGGAGGAGAAAAGAGCGACAGTCTGAACGACAACGGCGCAAATAATGCGCACCGCAATGCAGAAACAAAAACGACTGGCTTTGCTGGCCGGAGAGAGTGAGCCAACGCTACCAGTCATTTTAAAAAGTTATAGCCTGTTAAGCCAGAACCAGATTTGTTGCCTTGAACGCCACCGGCAGTTCAGCTTCGTCTTCAAAGGTCGCCCATTCCCAGGCTTCCTGTTTCGCCAGCACCGCCTGCAGCAGTTTATTGTTCAGCGCATGGCCTGATTTGTAAGCGGAAAACGCACCTACAATATTATGGCCGCACATAAACAGGTCACCGATAGCATCCAGCATTTTGTGGCGAACAAATTCATCTTCGAAGCGTAAACCTTCTTCGTTCAGTACGCGGAAATCGTCTAAGCCTATCGCGCAATCTAAACTACCGCCCAGGCACAGGCCTTTGGACTGCAGGTATTCGATTTCACGCATAAAGCCGAAGGTTCGCGCACGGCTGATCTGACGCATGAACGCTTCCGTAGAGAAATTCAGCTGATAACGCTGTGAGCTGGAATCAATCGCCGGGTGTTTAAAATCAATGGTGAAATCGAGTGAGAAACCGTTATAAGGTTTGATCTCAGCCCATTTGTCGCCATCTTCAACACGCACAGCCTGTTTAACACGCACGAATTTCTTCGCGCTATTCAGCTCTTCAACGCCCGCGTCAACCAGCAGGTAGACGAAAGGGGCGGCACTGCCGTCCATAATCGGCACTTCAGGCGCATTCACTTCGACAATGATATTGTCGATGCCAAGGCCAGCCAGCGCGGCGTTCAGGTGCTCTACGGTGGAAATACGTACGCCTTCATCATTCACCAGGCAGGTACTTAGCATGGTGTCGCGCACGAATTTTGCATCAGCCGGGAAATCAACCGGTGGATTCAAGTCAGTGCGACGATAGATGACCCCGGTATTAGCCGGCGCAGGGCGTAACGTCAGAGAGACTTTCTTGCCGGTATGCAAACCGACGCCAGTCGCCTGAACAATACGTTTTAATGTCCGTTGTTTGATCATCGTATTATCTCGCAAAATCATCATCCGACCGTCAGTCTATATCACTGACGGGCGAACATTTTAGCACAAAGAGCGGAGAATCCCAATTCTCGGGTTATTCCTAATCAGCCTGCTTGCGCAGGAAGGCAGGAATATCCAGGTAGTCAGGCTCTTTGCCTGGCTGCGAGCTTTGATCGTTGACCACTTTCGCAGCGGGCTTTTGCTCCTGCGGCAGCGGAGACATACCGTGCTGCTGATAGCGATGATCCATTACCGGCTGGCTGCTCGCCTGCTTGTTGGTTACCAAGGTGATTTCCGGACGTTTGTCCATGCCAATCCCGGTAGCCACCACGGTAACACGCAGTTCATCGTTCATTTCCGGATCCAGAGAAGTACCGATAACCACGGTAGCATTATCAGATGCGAAAGCACGAATCGTGTTACCTACGGTCTCGAACTCATCCAGACGCAGGTCAAAACCAGCGGTAATGTTTACCAGCACGCCGCGAGCACCGGAAAGATCGATATCTTCCAGCAGCGGGCTGGAAATAGCCATTTCTGCCGCTTCTTCAGCGCGATCTTCACCACAGGCCACGCCGGAACCCATCATGGCATAACCCATTTCGGACATTACGGTACGCACGTCGGCGAAGTCGACGTTCATCAGACCCGGACGGGTGATCAGCTCGGCAATACCCTGTACCGCGCCTTTCAGTACGTCGTTAGCCGCACCAAACGCATCCAGCAGTGAAATCCCACGGCCCAACACTTTTAACAGCTTATCGTTGGGGATGGTGATCAGTGAATCAACGTGCTTGGAAAGCTCGGCGATGCCCTGCTCGGCAAACGCCATACGCTTTTTGCCTTCAAAGTTAAACGGCTTGGTCACCACCGCAACGGTCAGGATGCCTAACTCTTTCGCGACTTCAGCCACGACCGGCGCAGCACCAGTACCAGTACCGCCGCCCATGCCGGCTGCGATAAAGACCATGTCCGCGCCGTCGAGCGCAGAACGCAGCGCTTCACGATCTTCTTCTGCAGAAGTACGCCCTACTTCAGGGTTCGCGCCTGCACCCAGACCTTTAGTAATGTTGGTACCGATTTGGATAGTCTGGCCAACTGCAGTTTTGCGCAACGCCTGCGCGTCCGTATTCACCGCGAAGAACTCAACGCCTTCGATACGCTCGCGGACCATATGCTCGACGGCGTTGCCACCGCCCCCGCCGACGCCGATGACTTTAATCACCGCGTCGTTGGTTAATTCCATAGGTTCAAACATAATTTCTCTCCGTTATGTGCCTGTCGCCTGGAGATCATAAAATAGTGCTAGCATGATCCCCTTTTAGAAAAATTAAAACTCTTTTTTCAGCCAGCTGTTGATACGTTTAAACCAGTTGCCAACTGAAGCACGTTTTTCAACATCCGCCTCACCGCTCAGGTGAGACTCTTTTCCATAGTGCAGAAGACCTACAGCCGTTGAGTAGTAAGGCTCCTGCGCATAATCCGTTAATCCGGTAATGTTCAGCGGCTGACCGATGCGCACCTGCGTATGAAACACACGTTGCGCGCAGGCGGCTAACCCTTCAATCTGCGCCGCGCCGCCGGTAAGCACAATCCCTGCTGCCAGATGATGCTTAACGCCCTGCTGGCGTAACTGTTCCTGCAACTGCAAAATTTCGTCGTTAACCAGGTTCAGCAGCTCGGTATAACGCGGCTCAATCACCTCGGCTAATGTCTGACGCTGTAGACTGCGCGGCGGGCGTCCGCCCACGCTTGGCACCTCAACGTTCTCATCCTTGCCAACGATCGAGCCCAGTGCGCAGCCATGACGAACCTTGATTGCTTCCGCATCGGTCGGCGGCGTGCCGAAGGCATAGGCGATATCGCTGGTTACCACGTTCCCTGCATAGGGAATGACTTTGGTATGGCGCAGCGCGCCGCCGGTATATACGGCGATATCCATCGTACCGCCGCCGATATCAACCACACAGACGCCCAGTTCACGTTCATCTTCGGTCAGCACAGCAAAGCTGGATGCCAGACCGGCAAAAATCAGTTGGTCCACTTTCAGGCCGCAACGTTCAACAGCCTTAACGATATTTTTCGCCATATCGTTGTGACAGGTGATCAAATGCACTTTTGCCTGCATGCGCACGCCCGACAGCCCAACCGGGTTTTTAATCCCTTCCTGGTAATCGATCGCGTACTCCTGTGGAATCACATGCAGGATGCGATGCTCATCACGCACGCGTACCGACTTAGCGGTATGCACAACGTTTTCAACATCTTCCTGTGTCACTTCCTCTTCAGAAATCGGAACCATCCCGATTTCGTTCTGGCAACTAATATGTTTACCGGATAAAGCAAGGTAAACGGACGAAATCTGACAATCCGCCATCAGCTCCGCCTGATCGATAGCGCGCTGTACGCATTTCACCACCGATTCCAGATCGTTTACGCCACCTTTATCCATACCGCGGGACGGACAACTGCCGACCCCAATAATATTGACCATGCCATCGGGCAGAATTTCCCCTACTAAAGCGGCGACCTTGGCGGTGCCTATCTCAAGTCCTACTACCAGTTTTCTGTCCGTCGCCTTGATCATTGTTGTTTAGCCTGTGCCTGATTCTGTTGCTGATTACTGTCCTGAGGCTCAATAAATGCCGGAGCCCAGCCAACGGCAGCGCCGGAGTCATAGCGCAAATCGACATAACTGACGCGCTTGTTTTCCGCGGTGGCCTGCTGCTGGAGCATCGGCCAGAGTTCAATAAACCGCTTAAGACGCTTCATGTTATCGCTACGGCCCAGCTCAATACGTACATCGTCGCCCGTGACCAACTGCCAGGAGTGGCGAGCAGTCATTGATGCTGCTTTTACGCTAAACTTGCTGGCCGCCAAAATTTCACTCATTTGACGATAGCCAGCCAGTACATCCTGCTCGTTTCCTTCAGGGCCATACAGCAACGGTAGCGTTTCTTTGCCGATATGGTTAGCTGGCACGCTAAAAGATTTGCCTTCCGCATCAACCATATGTAAATCATTCCACCGTGCTACCGGCACATACTCAACCAGATGAATCTTTAATTCGTCCGGCCATTGCTTGCGTACGCTGACCTGTTTAATCCACGGCAGACGTTCAATCTGCTGCTGTATCACATTTACATCTTGTGACATAAAAGTGCCGGGCGCGCCCAACGACAGGATGGCCTGACGGATATCGTCATTGGTGGTGTAATGCGTTTTTCCCGTCACCACCAGTTTTGAAAGCGGCAGGCGCGAAGCGTCATTCATCCACTTCAGCACCACGAAACCGCCCGCCAGCATCGTGCCGATCACCAACAGCAGAAACAACATTCCTGCTAACCGAGAGCCATTGCTGCGGCCGGTGCGCGCTTTCGCTTTCTCCTGCGCGTCCCGACGTACGTTCAGAGCCGCCTGCGACATCTTAGTCGGCCAGCTCCAGAATACGCGCCACCAGCTGGGAGAAGCTCATCCCTGCCTGCTTTGCTGCCATTGGCACCAGGCTGTGGCTGGTCATGCCAGGAGAGGTATTCACCTCCAGCAGATAGAAGGTGCCGTCACCGTCCATCATTACATCCACGCGTCCCCAGCCGCTGCAGCCCAGAGTACGCCAGGCGTTCAACACCAGCGCCTGCAGCTCCGCCTCTTTTTCCACGCTCAGTCCGGCCGGGCAGAAGTACTGTGTATCGTCAGAAATGTATTTTGCTTCATAGTCATAGAAGTCGCTGGCTGGCTGAATACGGATCGAAGGCAAAATTTGATCGCCAAGAATGCCCACCGTGTATTCAGGGCCGCTAATAAACTTTTCAATCAGCACATCATCATCATGACGAAACGCTTCTTCCAGCGCCGCGGGCAGCTCTGCGGGCTGATTAACGCGTGAAATACCCACGCTGGAGCCTTCGCTGCTGGGTTTAACAAACAGCGGCATACCCAGCTGGGCGATACGCTGCACCAGCGTCTTATCCATTCCAGCTTCCATCTGCTGGCGGTTGATCCAGACATAGGGCGCAACCGGTAGGTTAGCCCCCTGCCAGAGCAGCTTAGAGCGCCATTTATCCATGGTGATCGCCGAAGCCATCACGCTGCTGCCGGTATAGGGGATCTGCAGGAAATCCAGAACGCCCTGTAAAGTACCATCTTCACCACCACGACCGTGCAGGGCGATGAACACTTTTGTGTAGCCTTCTTCTTTCAACCGCATAACGGGGAAATCGCGCGGATCGACGCCATGCGCGTCAATACCCGCCTCTTTCAGACCCGCAATCACCGCCTCGCCAGACATTAACGAGACGTCGCGTTCAGCGGAGGTACCACCCAGCAGTACCGCTACTTTATCAGCCATGATGTTCCTCTTCATTGGTCTGCGGTTTCAGTTTTTGGTCAGCCAGTCGACGAGCAATCTTACCAATGTTACCCGCGCCCTGAACCAGGATAAGATCGTTGCCGCTTAATGTCGGGGCAAGGAAATCGAGGATCGCATCATGATCCGGCACCAGGATAGGATCCACCTTGCCACGCCCCCGGATCGTCCGGCACAGCGATCGGCTGTCTGCGCCAGGGATCGGCGTTTCACCGGCGGAATAGACATCCAGCATCAGCAATACATCTACCTGCGACAGCACATTGGCGAAATCATCATAAAGATCGCGTGTGCGCGTATAGCGATGCGGCTGGAAAATCATTACCAGCTTTTTATCCGGCCAGCCTGCTCGCGCCGCCTTAATGGTGGCGTCCACTTCGGTCGGATGATGGCCATAATCATCGACCAGCATGGCGGAACCAACGGTGCCGTTTACCTGCTGCAGCGGGAACTCGCCGAGGAAATCGAAGCGACGTCCGGTGCCCTGGAAGCTTTCCAGCGCGCTGAGGATCTCTTCATCATCAATGCCCTCTTCCGTGGCAACGGCAACCGCCGCCGCCGCGTTTAAGGCGTTATGACGACCCGGTGCGTTAAGCGTTACGCGCATCAGCGGCTTGTCATGGCGCACCAGCGTAAAGTGCCCTTGCGCGCCGTGCTGCTCGTAATCTTCGATGCGCACGTCAGCATCTTCGCTAAAGCCGTAGGTGGTGATCTGACGTCCCACTCGCGGGATCAAATCGCGGATCACCGCATCATCCACGCAGAGTATGGCCCGGCCATAAAACGGCAGATTGTGCAGAAAGTTAATAAAGGTCTGCTTCAGATTTTCGAAGTCGCCCTGGTAGGTATCCATATGGTCAGCTTCGATATTGGTTACAATCGCCACCATCGGTTGCAGATGCAGGAAGGAAGCATCGCTCTCATCCGCTTCCGCAATCAGGTAACGGCTGCTGCCCAGACGCGCATGCGTTCCCGCCGCTTTAACCAAACCACCGTTAACAAAGGTGGGATCGAGTCCGCCTTCGGCATAGATGCTGGTCACCATCGCCGTGGTGGTGGTTTTACCGTGCGTACCGGCCACCGCAATCCCGTGACGGAAACGCATCAGCTCAGCCAGCATTTCAGCCCGGCGGATCACCGGAATACGTGCTTCACGCGCGGCGATAATCTCCGGGTTATCCTGCGTAATCGCACTGGAGACTACCACGACGCTGGCATCACTGACGTTTTCCGGGCGATGGTGAAAATAGATGGTGGCGCCCAGCGCGGTCAGATGCTGCGTCACGGCATTAGGCGCTAAATCGGAACCGCTAATCTGATAACCTTCATTGGCCAACACTTCGGCAATACCGCCCATGCCGGCACCGCCGATGCCGACAAAGTGAATGTGCCGGACGCGACGCATCTCGGGCACGATAGAACGCAGTTTCGCCAGTTGTTGAGTATTCATCGTTTCTTTTGCCTGTCGGTACCGCAGTACCTTCTCTTAATTCTGTTAGCGCGCTACGGCGCTGACTTCTGCCGCTACCCGTTCGGTGGCATCGGGAATCGCTACCTGACGCGCCTTTTGCGCCATCAGCAGCAGCGTGGGTCGATCCCACTGCTTTAACGTTTCCGCCACCCCATTCGCAGTAAACTGCGGCTGCTCAAAAATTTTGGCTGCGCCCGCTTTTTCCAGCGGGAGCGCATTCCAGTACTGCTGACGATCTTTATGCTGAAAAGGCACAAAAATAGCCGGAAGGCCCGCAGCAGCGACTTCGCTTACCGTCAGCGCGCCGGAGCGGCATACCACCACATCGGCCCACCCATAGGCCGCCGCCATATCGTCAATAAATTCAGTAATTTTATGCTGATGCGCGCCATCCGCTGCGGCATACGCGGCCAGAACATCGCTCTGCGCCCCTTTCCCGGTCTGATGCCACAACGTAATGCTATCGCCCATCAGTGCCGCAACCTGCGGCATCGTCTGGTTAAGCACGCGCGCGCCCTGACTGCCACCAACGACCAGAACCCGAATCGGACCTTCACGGCCAGCCAGACGCTGCTCCGGGCGGCTTAGCGCCAGCACATCGGTGCGCACCGGATTGCCCACGACCTCGGCATGCGGAAACGCGCCGGGAAATGCCTGCATCACTTTCGTTGCCAGCTTCGCCAGCCATTTATTGGTTAACCCGGCAATGCCATTCTGTTCATGCAGCACTACCGGAATACCGCAGCTCCAGGCCGCCAGGCCGCCGGGCCCTGAAACATAGCCGCCCATGCCAAGCACGACATCAGGCTTCCAGGCTTTCATAATGCGGCGGGCCTGACGCCAGGCGTTGAAAATCCGCACCGGCGCAGCCAACATCGCCTTAAGCCCTTTGCCACGTAATCCGCTAATGCGGATAAAATCGATTTCGATACCGTGTTTCGGCACCAGATCGGCTTCCATACGATCGGCGGTTCCCAGCCAGCGTACCTGCCAGCCCTGCGCCATCAGATGATGCGCAACGGCCAGGCCCGGGAACACATGTCCGCCGGTACCGCCAGCCATTACCATCAACCGCTTTCCACTCATCGCGCACCTCGGGTAAACGCCTGCGCTTTGCTCAGACGCGTCTCATAATCTATGCGTAACAACAACACGATGGCCGTCGACATAATGATCAGACTGGAACCACCGTAACTAATCAATGGCAACGTCAGGCCCTTAGTAGGCAGCATACCCGCTGCCGCGCCGACGTTTACCAACGCCTGGAAGCTAAACCAGACGCCAATCGAGCAGGCCAGAAATCCGGAAAAGCGCTGATCAATCTCCAGCGCACGTCGGCCAATCGACATCGCCCGAAAAGCGACGAAGAATACCATTAACAGCGCTAAAACCACACCGATATAACCGAGTTCTTCCCCGATAATGGAGAAAATGAAATCGGTATGCGCCTCTGGTAAATACTCCAGTTTTTGCACGGAGTTACCTAACCCCTGCCCCCAAAACTCACCGCGTCCGAACGCCATCAGCGACTGGGTTAACTGGTAGCCGCTACCAAACGGATCTTCCCAGGGATCCCAGAAGGAAGTAACGCGGCGCATACGGTAGGGTTCAGCAATGATCAACAGGATCACCGCAAAGATGCCGGATCCGATAATTGCCAGAAATTGCCACAGCTTGGCGCCTGCCAGGAACAACATCGCCAGCGTAGTAACAAACAGCACCACCACCGTTCCCAGATCCGGCTGCGCCAGCAGCAGCACCGCCAGTACCACCATCACGCCCATCGGTTTACAAAAGCCCCAGAAGTTATTACGTACCTCTTCGACTTTACGCACCAGATAGCTGGCGAGATAACAAAACAGCGAGAGCTTGGACAACTCGGCTGGCTGAATACGCAGTGGTCCCAGCGCAATCCAGCGCGATGCGCCGTTTACCGAGCTACCAACCACCAACACAATCAACAGCATCAATACCGAGGCCAGTAGCATCATATTGCTGTAACGCTGCCAGACCTCCATCGGGATACGCAGCGTGATCAGCGACATCCCCAATGCCAGCAGCAGATAAAACGCATCACGCTTGGCAAAGAAAAACGGATCTTCAGACAGACGCTGTCCTACCGGCATAGAGGCGGAAGTCACCATTACAAAGCCGATAATCGCCAGCCCGAAGGTCAACCACAGCAGGGTACGGTCATACAGCACCATGGTGGCCGTATCACTATTTTCCCGGCTGCCCATTACCCACTCGCGCAGGCGCACCGCTACGCCGCCCGCCAGCCCTAAGCCTGGAATACGCATCAGCCCAGCTCCCGCGCCAGCTGGGCGAATCGATCGCCGCGTTGTTCAAAATTACGGAACTGATCAAGACTGGCGCAGGCCGGCGACAGCAGAACAATATCGCCCGGCTGCACCTGCGGCGCGATAGCCCGCATAGCCTGCTCCAGCGTTTCTGTCTGACTGGAGATTTCCGGGCGCAGTGCCGCCAGTGCCGCACCGTCACGGCCATAGCACCAGACACGGATAGCATCACCCTGCAAATAACGCGTCAGCGAGGAGAAATCGGCAGATTTGCCATCGCCGCCCAACAGCAGCCACAGCGTACCCTGCGCTTTTAATCCGCTGAGCGCCGCTTCCGTGCTGCCGACGTTGGTCGCTTTAGAGTCATTGATCCAGCGTACACCGTTGCGTTCATGCACCAGTTGAAAACGATGCGCCAGCCCACGAAAAGTGGTTAAGGCTTTCAGACTGCTGGCGCGCGGAATGCCGACCGCATCCGCCAGCGCCAGCGCAGCCAGCGCATTGGTATAGTTATGCAGCCCAACCAGCGTCATCTCTTCGGTATTCAGTACCTTTTCACCATGCACCCGCAACCAGATGCTGCCCTGCTGGCGGTTGAGATGATAATCGCCTACGTCAACGCCGAAGCTAACGCAGCGTTTATCGGCACCGCGTACCGGCATGGTTAACGCATCATCAGCATTCACTACGCAAACTGCCGCATTTTCATAAATACGCAGCTTGGCGGCACGATATTGCTGCAGCCCCAACGGATAGCGATCCATATGATCTTCACTGACGTTCAGAATGGTTGCCGCTGCCGCTTTCAGGCTGTGGGTGGTTTCCAGCTGGAAGCTGGAAAGTTCCAGTACATAAAGCTGGGCCGGCTGCTGCAACAGACTGAGCGCCGGCAGGCCAATATTTCCGCCCACGCCCACGGCCCAGCCAGCGGCCCGCGCCATCTCTCCTACCAGGCTGGTGACAGTACTTTTCCCGTTCGAACCGGTGATCGCCACTACTGGCGCCTGTGCTTCACGACAGAACAGTTCAATATCACCAATAATTTCAACGCCTGCCTCTGCCGCTTCCATCAGCAGCGGATGCGCCAGGGCCATGCCCGGACTGGCGACAATCAGATCTGCGGCCAGCAGCCAGTCGCCGTTAAGTGAGCCCAAATAGCGCTCCACGCTGTCAGGCAGCTTATCCAGGCCAGGCGGTGACACTCGGGTATCCATCACGCGCGGCGTTACGCCCTGCGCTAAAAAGAAATCAACACAGGAGAGGCCGGTCAGCCCTAGCCCGATAATGACCACTTTTCTACCCTGATAGTCAGCCATAGTTAACGCACCTTAAGGGTTGCCAGGCCAATCAGCACCAGCATCAGCGAAATGATCCAGAAACGCACGATGACGCGCGGCTCCGGCCAGCCTTTCAGTTCATAATGGTGATGAATGGGTGCCATACGGAAAATACGCTGGCCGCGCAGCTTAAAGGAGCCTACCTGCAGGATCACCGACAGCGTTTCCACTACAAACACGCCGCCCATAATCACCAGCAGGAACTCCTGGCGCAGCAGCACTGCGATAGTGCCCAGCGCGCCGCCTAAGGCCAGTGAACCCACATCGCCCATAAACACCTGAGCGGGATAGGTGTTAAACCATAAGAAGCCAAGCCCGGCACCCACAATGGCGGTGCAGACAATCACCAGTTCACCGGCGTGGCGCAGATAAGGAATATGCAGATAGCCGGCAAAATTCATGTTACCGGTGGCCCAGGCGACCAGCGCAAAACCGGCGGCCACAAAGACCGTTGGCATAATCGCCAGGCCATCCAGCCCGTCGGTCAGATTAACCGCGTTGCTGGTGCCAACAATAACAAAGTAGGAAAGCAGAATATAAAGCAGCCCCAGCTGCGGCATCACATCTTTGAAAAAGGGCACCACCAGCTGTGTCGCCGGTGTATCTTTCCCGACAGCATACATGGTGAAGGCTACCGCCAGCGCAATCAGCGACTGCCAGAAATATTTCCAGCGGGCGATCAGGCCTTTGGTATCTTTACGCACGACTTTGCGGTAATCATCCACAAAGCCCACAATGCCATAGCCGATCAGCACCGTTAACACGCACCAGACGTAAGGGTTAGAAGGATAAGCCCACATCAATACCGAAATGGTAATGGAGGTCAGGATCATGATGCCGCCCATGGTCGGCGTGCCGCGCTTGCTAAAGTGCGACTCTGGCCCTTCGCTACGCACCACTTGTCCAATCTGCAACTTTTGCAACCAGGCGATCAGGCGCGGCCCCATCCACAGCGAGATAAACAGCGCGGTCAGCAGGCTGACAATGGCGCGAAACGTCAAATATGAAAAGACGTTAAAGCCGGAATAAAAAGCGACCAAATGTTCGGCCAGCCAAACTAACATGTTCCTTTCTCCTGTAAGGTTTGTATTACCTGCTCCATGGCGGCGCTACGAGAACCTTTAACTAAAACGGTAATCACCTGATGCTCAGCAAGCAGCGATAATAAACGCGCGCTCAGGGCCGCTTTATCGCTGAAGTGTTCGCCGACGCCGCTGGCATCGCTGATATGCTGGCTTAACGATCCCACGCTCAGTACCTTATCGATACCAGCGTGACGGGCGGCCTCGCCAACCTGACGGTGGCATTCAACCGCTTCCTCGCCCAGCTCCGCCATATCGCCGGTAACCATCACGCGATAGCCCGGCATATCCGCCAGAACCTGCGCAGCGGCGGTCATCGATCCGACATTGGCGTTATAGCTGTCGTCCAGCAGCAGCTTTTGCGGACCGAGAATAATAGGGAACAGACGCCCTGGCACCGCCTGCAGCGTGGCTAACCCCTGAGCAATGGCCTCAAGCGGCGCGCCAACCGACAGTGCCAGCGCACTGGCTGCCAGCGCATTGGCGACATTGTGACGACCCGGCAGCGGCAGCAGCACCGCCACGTCGCCCTGCGGCGTATGCAGCGTAAAAGCCGTTCCCTGTGATTTCACCGTCACATCGGTGGCGCAGAAATCTGTGGTTGCCCCTTCGGCGGCGGAAAATCGCCAGACGCGCTGCTGGGTTAACTGGGTTTGCCAGCGCGGCCAGTCATTGCTGTCGGCATTGATAATGGCCGTTCCCGTTGGCGGCAGTCCGAGGAAAATTTCGCCTTTCGCTTTCGCCACGCCCGCCAGAGAACCAAAGCCCTCCAGATGCGCAGCGGCGAGGTTGTTGACCAGCGCACTTTCCGGACGCGTTAAACCGGTTGTCCAGGCGATCTCGCCCTGATGATTAGCGCCCAGCTCAATGACTGCATACTGGTGCGTCGCATTAAGACGCAACAGCGTCAGCGGCACGCCGATATCATTGTTCAGGTTGCCTGCGGTATAGAGCGTTTCGCCGCACTGACGCAGAATGGCAGCCGTCATCTCTTTTACCGAGGTTTTACCGGAGGAGCCAGTCAGCGCCACCACGCGGGTATTGACCTGCTGGCGAACCCAGGCAGCCAGCTCGCCCAGCGCGATACGTGTATCGCTTACCACCACCTGCGGCACATCAATTTGCAACCGCTTACTCACCAATAATGCTGCCGCACCTTTAGCAACCGCGTCGCTGGCAAAATCATGCGCATCGTAGCGCTCGCCCTTCAGGGCGATAAACAAACAGCCTGCGCTGACCTTACGCGTATCGGTGGTCACTTCGGCAATCTGCAGATCGCCGCCGATCAGCGTGCCGTGAGCAATTTGCGCCAGCGTTTCCAGGGAAACCGGAATCATGCCATCACCCCCAGCAAACGTGCGACGGTAACGCGGTCGGAATAGTCCAGACGGCGATTACCGACGATCTGATAATCTTCATGCCCTTTACCGGCAACCAGTACGATATCCTGCGGTCCGGCCTGCATAATGGCGTTGGTTACCGCTTGCGCGCGTCCCGCCATTACGCGAGCGCGGCCCGGGTCGAGCAGACCGGTGAGAATATCGTCAACAATCGCGCCCGGATCTTCGCTGCGGGGATTGTCGTCGGTGATCACCACAATATCGGCAAACTGTTCAGCAATGGCGCCCATTAATGGCCGTTTGCCTTTATCGCGGTCGCCACCGCAGCCAAAGACGCACCAGAGCTGACCCTGGCAATGCAGACGCGCCGCTTCCAGCGCCTTTTCCAGCGCATCCGGCGTATGGGCATAATCCACCACCACCGTTGGCTTGTCTGGCGCGCTAAAAACTTCCATCCGTCCGCAAACCGGCTGCAGCTGACGTGCGCTGGCCATTAACTGCGCCAGCGGATAATCCAGCGTTAACAGCGTCGCTAACGCCAGCAGCAGATTGCTGACGTTGAAAGCGCCCATCAGGCGGCTTTCCAGCTCGCCATCGCCCCAGCTGGAAGCAAAACGAATCGTGGCACCGTTATCGTGATAATGAATGTCGGTGGCTTTCAGCCAGCGACCATGCTGAGCGGGCAGTACGTTATCAGCCATGGTGACGGCAACCGCATCGGGCAGTCTCTCCAGCCAGCGCCGCCCAACCTCATCGTCGGCATTGATAATCGCTTCGCCCACCTGATGTTCGGAAAACAGCAGCCACTTCGCAGACTCATAGCGCGTCATATCGCCATGGTAATCCAGATGATCGCGGCTCAGGTTGGTAAACACCGCCGCAGCAAAAGGCAGCGCCGCCACACGATGCTGCACCAGCCCGTGAGAGGAAACTTCCATTGCCGTCAGGGTGGCTCCCTGCTCAACCAGCGAGTTCAGCATATGCTGCACATCAACCGCCGAGCCGGTGGTATTTTCAGTGGGGATCAGATGACCATACAGGCCGTTACCGACGGTGCCCATTACCGCGCCGGTTTCGCCGAGCAGGTTCGCCCACTGCGCCAGCAGTTGCGTGGTGGTGGTTTTACCGTTGGTCCCGGTTACGCCGATTAAACGCAACTGCTCGCCAGGCTGCTGATAAAAACGCCCGGCAAGCGCCGACAGACGCTGTGGCAGCTGCGACAGATAGATAACCGGTACGCCATGCATTTCGCGAATTTCGCCATCCTCCGCCTCGCCGGCGGCTTCAGCGATAACTGCCGAAACGCCCTGTGCGATAGCCTGAGGGATAAAACGTCGCCCATCAACGTTATGGCCGGCAACAGCCACAAACAGATCGCCGGACGCCGCCACGCGGCTGTCCAGTGTCATTTCACGAAGCGGACGCTCCGGCGCGCCAGGCACCCACGGAGCCAGTAAGTCGCGCAAGTTACGATCTGTCACTTGATTCCTCTTTCTTGTTGTTGACCAGGTCATTCTTTTCAACCGGGGTCGGCAAGGCATCTGGCTCAATATTCATGGTGCGCAGAACGCCGCCCATGATGGCGCCGAATACCGGTGCCGACACCGCACCGCCATAATATTTACCCGCCTGGGGATCGTTGATGACCACCACCAGCGCAAAGCGCGGATGGCTGGCTGGCGCCACGCCAGCGGTATAGGCAATATATTTATTCACGTAGCGGCCATCAGGACCGACTTTTTTCGCGGTCCCGGTTTTGATGGCGATACGATAACCTTTGATTGCGGCTTTGACGCCGCCGCCGCCGGGCAGCGCGACGCTTTCCATCATATGAACCACGGTTTTCACCACTGATTCAGGGAAGGCGCGTTCGCCCGGTACCGGCGGATCCACTTTTGTGATTGATAGTGGACGCGCGATGCCATAGCTGCCGATGGTGGCGTAAACGCGCGCCAGCTGTAACGGCGTTACCATCAGCCCATAGCCGAATGAGAAGGTGGCCCTTTCAATATCGGACCACCTTTGTTTATGGGGATACAGGCCACTGCTTTCCCCGACCAACCCCAAATTGGTTGGTTTGCCCAATCCAAAGCGTGAATATGTTTCCACTAGTGCTGAGGAGGGCATCGCTAACGCCAGTTTTGATACGCCGACGTTACTCGACTTCTGCAGAACCCCAGTCAGGGTCAGTTCGTTATAGCGCGCCACATCTTTGATTTCATGACCATTAACGCGATAAGGCAGCGTATTCAGCACGCTGTTTTCGCGCACGACACCGCGCTGCAGCGCGGTCATCACCACCATTGGTTTCACGGTGGAGCCGGGTTCAAAGATGTCGGTGATAGCGCGGTTGCGCATCACATCTTTTGGCGTATTGCTGAGATTGTTGGGGT
The DNA here is from genome assembly GCF_002101395.1 of Pantoea alhagi. Classification (NCBI taxonomy): domain Bacteria; kingdom Pseudomonadati; phylum Pseudomonadota; class Gammaproteobacteria; order Enterobacterales; family Erwiniaceae; genus Pantoea; species Pantoea alhagi. Next base: position 754,479 of record NZ_CP019706.1, read on the forward strand.
TGTAGGCCGGGCTGTTAGCCATCGCCAGCACTTCGCCGGTGTTGACATCAACCAGCACCGCCGTGCCGGATTCCGCCTTGTTAAAGGCCACGGCATTGTTCAGTTCGCGATAGACCAGCGCCTGCAAACGTTCATCGATACTGAGCGCCAGATTATGCGCTGCCTGACTGTCTACCGAAGAGATATCTTCAATCACGCGGCCAAAGCGATCTTTACGTACCGTTCTCTCGCCCGGCTGGCCGGTTAGCCAGCGGTCAAAACTTTTCTCGACGCCCTCAATGCCCTGCCCATCAATGTTGGTAAAACCGATAAGATGAGAGGTCACCTGACCTGCAGGATAGTAGCGGCGGGATTCTTCCCGTAAGTGGATGCCGGGCAGCTTAAGCTTTTTGATGTAGTCGCCAATCGCCGGATTGACCTGGCGCGCCAGATAGACAAAGCGGCCTTTAGGATTGGCATTTACGCGGTTAGCCAGCTGATCAAGAGGTACAGAGAGCGCGTCGGCCAGCGCTTTCCAGCGGCTGTCAAGCGTAATGCCGCCGCGATCGTGCAGCTCTTTTGGATCGGCCCAGATGGCATTAACCGGCACGCTAACAGCCAGCGGCCTGCCGGCACGGTCGGTGATCATTCCGCGCGCGGTAGGAATCGACTGAACGCGCAGAGAACGCATATCACCTTCGCGCACCAGCCTGTCGGGATTAATGACCTGCAAATAGGCAACACGCAACAGTAGTCCGATCAACGCAAGAAAGATCCCGCCGCACAGCAACGCAAAACGCCAGCTGACAAAGCTGGCCTGATCTTCCTGTTTTTTCAACTTAAGCGCTTTGGTAGCGGATCTCATGGAGTCCGGAATTCCTTATTGCTGTACCACAATATTTTCCTGTGCCGGGTCGACATGTTGCATCTGCAATTTTTCCGTCGCCGTGCGCTCAACGCGGCTATGATCGCCCAGCGCGTTCTCTTCCAGAATCAGGTTACGCCACTCAATATCCAGCGCGTCGCGTTCCAGAACCAGCTGTTCACGCTGAGCGGTCAGCAAACGCGTTTTATGCGCGGTTGTAACCACCAGCACCGCTGAAATCAGCACGGCAACCAGCAGCAGCAGCGGAATCTTAGCGTGCCGCAGCAGATCGCCGCCGATAACGCCGGGCAGGCTGTGACGCTCATTGCCAATCATGATGCGTTGCGCTCCGCAATACGCAGCACCGAGCTACGCGCACGCGGGTTTTCAGCCACTTCCGCTTCACCCGGCATCATTTTCCCCAGCGCTTTTAACTGGCGACCACCCAGCTTTTGCAACTGCGCTTCCGTCATTGGCAGCCCTGCTGGCACCTGTGGTCCACGGCTCTGCTCGCGCATAAAGCGTTTTACCAGGCGATCTTCCAGTGAATGGAAGCTGATAATTGAGAGACGTCCGCCCGGCGCCAGGGCAACCAGCGCGCCTTTTAATGCCTGCTCAATCTCTTCCAGCTCGCTGTTAACCCAGATGCGAATAGCCTGAAAACTCCGCGTGGCCGGGTGCTTGAATTTGTCCTTGATCGGCGTTGCGGCGGCAATCACCTCCGCCAGCTCTTTGGTGCGTGTCATGGGTTGCAGGCGGTTACGCTCCGCAATGGCGCGTGCAATACGCTTAGCAAAACGCTCTTCGCCATAGGTTTTCAGCACAAAAGCGATATCGTTCTCTTCTGCCTGCAGCAGCCACTCGGCGGCCGAAAGCCCGCGAGTTGGATCCATGCGCATATCCAGCGGCCCATCGCGCATAAAAGAAAAGCCGCGTTCGGCATCATCCAACTGCGGCGAAGAGACCCCTAAATCCAGTAAAATACCGTTGATTTTGCCGGTTAAATCGCGCGCCTCAACATAATCCGCCAGCGCGGAAAACGGACCGTGAATAATGGTAAAGCGCGGATCGTCAATCGCTGCGGCCGCGGCAATGGCCTGAGGATCGCGATCGATGGCAAACAGTTTGCCCTGCTCTCCCAACTGAGAAAGGATCAGGCGTGAGTGTCCGCCCCGACCGAAGGTACCATCGATGTAGATGCCATCTTCTTTAATATTGAGCGCGTTGACGGCTTCATCCAACAGCACCGTGGTATGTATAAAATTATCCATAGTTATAACGACAAATCCTGCAACCGCTCTGAAAGCGGCTCCTGAGCAGCTTGCTCAGCGTCAATATCTTCCCTGACTTGTTGATACCAGGTCTGTTCATCCCACAGTTCAAACTTATTAAACTGTCCAACCAGCATCACTTCTTTTGTCAGACTGGCGTGCTGGCGCAGCGTACTGGCCAGCAACAAGCGCCCCGCGCTATCCATCTGACATTCGCTTGCATGTCCTAACAGCAACCGCTGCACACGACGCTCTGCAGGGTTCATGCTGGATAAGCGAGAGAGTTTTTGTTCAATAATTTCCCATTGGGGTAAGGTATAAAGCAGCAGGCAAGGCTGATGGAGGTCAATGGTGCATACCATTTGGCCTTCCGACTCCTCAATCAGCGTTTCGCGATACCGCGTAGGCACAGCCAGCCGCCCTTTGCTATCGAGGTTGACTAAGGTGGCGCCACGAAACATGTCAGCAAATGCCCTCAGTTACCCTTTTTTGCCACTTTACTCCACAATTTCCCACGAAAGGAGTTTACGGAGCGGAGGAAATCATTGTCAAGCCACGCAATGGGCGAAGCGAAATTATTTCTTGAGGAATAAAATGATCAAAAGTTAAGAATGAACTGACTTTGCAAACATCTGAAAAAATAAACTAATGAATAGTGGTAAAAAAATCAGAGCTGAAATAAAAACGGGCAAAAAGAATACAATTTTTATTGCCTGTCAGACAGGGGTACGCTTTGCGACACAGGCGACATTTTAGGGACATTCTGATAAAGCTTTCATGACACACCCGACGTCTGGCGCGGCGGTTGGCCTGCTGAAGGAAAAGAGAATAAGAGAGGTGGTAAGAAAAAAGCACCCAGCCACTTTACTTTAATTTACTTAATATGGCTTCAGATCGCTTTAAAATAAGCCTCTTTTTTATTAGTGGCGATTTTAAAAGCAAAAATATTTAAATATGTAAAAAAGGCAGCAGCGCTGCCTTACAATTAACTATTCATGTTACGTACGACTTAATTTTCCGCGTCGAACCAGATTGCGCCTAATCCGGGTTAAACCTGGTTTTGGCCTGCGCGGTTCATCCAGACTTGCCAATACTAATTCCAGTACCCGCTCCGCAACATCGCGATGACGCTGCGCCACTGCTAATACCGGGCACTCAAGGAAATCGAGCAATTCATGATCGCCAAAGGTGGCGATAGCCAGATCGGTTGGTAGCCGCCCTTCTCGCTGCAGCGTGACATCCATTACGCCCTGCAACAGACCAAACGAGGTGGTAAAAAGCGCCTCAGGCATTGGATGCTCTTCCAGATAATTTTCAAACAGCGCCGCAGCCGCTGCCCGCTCAAAACTGTTGGCATAGATGAAATCAATAGGACGCTTATCATCGCGCCAGGCCTCGCGGAATCCCATTTCTCGCAGGAAACTCACTGAAAGTTCAGGTAGCGCGCCGAGATAAAGCACGTTTTTTACCGGCAGCTGACGCAATTCAGCTGCCAGCGCCTGCGCATCTTCCTGATCGGCACCAACCACGCTGGTAAAGTGTTCACGATCCAGCGCACGGTCCAGCGCAATAATCGGCAGCGAATTATTCGCCCAGCGCTGGTAGAAAGGATGCTCCGGTGGCAGAGAGGTGGAAACAATGATGGCATCGACCTGACGCTGCAGCAGATGTTCAATGCAGCGCATTTCATTATCCGGCTGGTCTTCTGAACAGGCGATAAGCAGCTGATAACCGCGCTGACGCGCCTGACGTTCCAGATAGTTGGCAATACGCGTATAGCTGGTATTCTCCAGATCGGGAATAACCAGCCCGATTGAACGCGTTCTGCCCGCCCGCAGCCCGGCAGCTACCGCGTTTGGATGGTAATTATGCTCGCGCACGACCGCCATCACTTTCTCAACGGTTTTATCGCTGACACGATACTGCCGGGCCTTGCCATTGATGACATAGCTGGCGGTGGTACGCGACACGCCGGCAAGACGCGCTATTTCATCCAGTTTCACAATCACTCCACATCGGTAATGCCATGGCGCAGGCCAATAGCCGCAGCATAGCTAAGGGTAAGTTTTTTTTACATCTAACCGCAGAAAGCGCCAGCGGGCAACCGCTTTTAATGGCAAAAATGAGGCATATCAGAAAATAAAAAAACCCGACAGAACGCCGGGTTAGCAACAGAATGGATTATCACTTTGGATGATTAACGCATAATACGATCGCCACGTGAAACGCCTACCACGCCAGAGCGCGCAACTTCGACAATTTCCGCTACGTCCCGTAACGTACTAAGAAACGCATCCAGTTTATCGCTGGTACCGGCCAGCTGAACCGTGTAAAGCGTTGGCGTCACGTCAACGATCTGCCCACGGAAGATCTCCGCGCTACGCTTTACCTCTTCACGCCCATAGCCGCTGGCCTGAATTTTCACCAGCATAATTTCCCGCTCGATATGCGCGCCCTGCCCCAGCTCGGTAACGCGCAGCACGTCCACCAGCTTGTGCAGTTGCTTTTCAATCTGCTCCAGCGCCTTTTCATCGCCAACAGTCTGAATCGTCATGCGTGACAAAGTAGGATCGTCAGTCGGCGCGACCGTCAAACTTTCAATATTGTAGCCACGCTGTGAAAACAGACCGACCACGCGGGACAATGCGCCAGATTCATTTTCCAGCAGAACCGATAAAATACGACGCATAATTAAGTCCTCTCCGTTTTGCTTAACCACATTTCGTCCATACTGCCACCGCGGATCTGCATTGGATAAACATGCTCGCTGCCGTCCACGTTAACATCCACAAATACCAGGCGCCCCTGCGCGACCGTTTCCAGCGCCAGCGCCAGTTTTTCTTCCAGTTCAGACGGATGAGAAATCGAGATGCCTACATGACCGTAGGCTTCTGCCAGCCGCACGAAATCCGGCAGCGATTCCATATAAGAATGGGAGTGACGACCAGAGTAGATCATATCCTGCCACTGCTTAACCATGCCCAGATAGCGGTTGTTCAGGTTCAGCACCAGAACCGGCAGGTTGTACTGCAGCGCAGTGGAAAGCTCCTGAATATTCATCTGGATACTGCCATCACCGGTAACGCAAACCACCGTTTCCTGCGGCAGCGCCAGCTTAACCCCGATCGCCGCAGGCAGGCCGAAGCCCATGGTGCCAAGGCCGCCAGAGTTAATCCAGCGGCGCGGCCGCTCAAAAGGATAGTAGAGCGCAGCGAACATCTGATGCTGACCAACATCGGAGGTGACATACGCCTCGCCTTTAGTCAAACGCCACAGTGTCTCGATCGCTGCCTGCGGCTTGATCTTGTCGCTGTTGCGATCAAACTCCAGACATTTACGCGCGCGCCAGCCTTCGATGCTCTGCCACCAGTCGCGCAGGCTATCGAAATCCTGACGCGTATCGCCTTCCGGCAGCAGCTCCAGCATCTGTTGCAGCACCTGACGCGCATCGCCGACCACCGGAATATCCGCCGCGACGGTTTTTGAAATTGTCGTCGGATCGACATCAATATGCAGCACGGTGGCGTCCGGACAATATTTCGTCAGATTATTGGTGGTGCGATCGTCGAAACGTACGCCAACGGCAAAAATAAGATCGGCGTTGTGCATCGTCATATTGGCTTCATAGGTGCCGTGCATTCCCAGCATCCCCAGATTTTGACGATGCGTGCCCGGAAATGCGCCCAGCCCCATTAATGAATTCGTAACCGGCAGATTGAGCTTTTCCCCCAGGGCTTGCAACTCTTCGTGACAGCCGGAAAGAATGGCGCCGCCGCCCACGTACATTACCGGCCTTTTCGCCCCCAGCAATGCCTGAACCGCGCGTTTGATCTGCCCTTTGTGCCCTTGAGTGGTCGGGTTATAAGAACGCATGCTGACGCTTTCCGGCCAGACATACGGCAGCTTACTGGCAGGGTTAAGAATATCTTTCGGCAGATCGATCACCACCGGGCCAGGACGGCCGCTGGCAGCCAGCCAGAACGCTTTTTTGATGATGATCGGGATCTCTTCGGTCTGTTTCACCAGAAAGCTGTGCTTTACGATAGGGCGTGAAATGCCCACCATATCGCACTCCTGAAACGCATCGTAGCCGATAAGCGAAGAAGGAACCTGTCCGGACAGCACCACCATCGGAATAGAATCCATATAGGCAGTGGCGATGCCGGTGATGGCGTTGGTTGCGCCGGGGCCAGAGGTGACCAGCACCACGCCGACGTCCCCCGTTGCGCGCGCGTAGCCGTCGGCCATATGCACTGCGCCCTGCTCATGACGCACCAGCACATGGTCAATACCGCCTACGGTTTGTAGCGCGTCATAAATATCCAGCACTGCCCCGCCGGGGTAACCAAAAACATGCTTTACGCCCTGATCGATTAACGATCGGACCACCATCTCAGCTCCTGATAACATCTCCATTTTTGCCTCCCGGCTTTCAGTTTGCTTTCTATTCAGGCCGTTACCCACCATCGTCGCGCAATGCACCAGCGTCTGGCGATGGCTCTACGCAGAGTTAAACAGTGTGTTAATGCTCAAACCCTGAAATGCATTTTCAGGGGCAGGTACAGGGGGAATAAAGCCCTTGCAGATTTTTATCTTGGCTTTTGACAATTAACATAACCGCAGAAATCTTGTTGGGTAAACCCTAAACTTGTCGGCAGGTTCGCAGTGGTTTTCTTAATTTCGCTGTTAACCAGACCGATTGACAGAAAAAACGCTGAATCTGCCGCTTAATATCAGCGCATTATGCTGTGTATCGGTTTATTCATAGCAAAAACTTATCATTATCAGTTTTTTTAGCGTAACCGAAGCCGTAAAAGAAAAAACAGGGAATTATCGCTGGTAAGATATTCTGCCATACCCAATGGATTTGCTATTTTGTCCGGCAAATGTGCCGACGTTTCGGTATAAAAAATTCTGCTTTGGCCTTAACAACGCCTTATCAATCAATACCTTTCACAGGCCAAAAATATTTAACTATTTGATTTATAAGTATTAAGAAAAATTAAAAATCAACAAATATCATATATTCTGTTGATAACATCTGCTGTGATATTTATCTCTTTTCCATCAACCCTTTTTATACAATTTACGGCCACCGTCAGGGTTGACATCACTCACGCGATCAAGTACCAATAAAAACAGCACAGAAATTAATGGAGCCTGATTCAATGATTCGTTCATTCCGCCTACTTGGACTACTACTAAACGCATATCACTTGCGCGGTAGTCGTGTGGGCGGAATCAATCACTGATTCAGGCTAACAAAACGAAAAAACCCGCGCCAATGCGCGGGTTTTTTTATGCTCGTGACACAGGCGAACCGGTAAAAGCCAACTGAAAGGAAAAATACGATGAGCCAACAAGTCATTATTTTCGATACCACTCTGCGCGACGGCGAGCAGGCTTTGCAGGCCAGTCTGAGTGTTAAAGAAAAACTGCAGATTGCTCTGGCGCTGGAGCGTATGGGCGTAGACATCATGGAAGTCGGCTTTCCGGTTTCATCTCCTGGTGACTTTGAGTCCGTGCAGACCATTGCCCGCACCATTAAAAACAGCCGCGTCTGTGGGCTGGCACGCTGCGTGGAAAAAGATATCGATGCTGCTTATGAAGCGCTGCGCGTGGCGGAGGCTTTCCGTATTCACACCTTTATCGCCACCTCGCCAATGCATATCGCCACCAAGTTACGCAGTACCTTGCCAGAGGTGATTGAGCGCGCGGTCTATATGGTAAAGCGTGCGCGTAACTACACCAGCGACGTTGAATTCTCCTGTGAAGATGGCGGTCGTACGCCGATTGATGATCTGTGTCGCGTCGTGGAAGCAGCAATTGATGCTGGTGCCACTACCATCAATATTCCGGATACCGTTGGCTATACGCTGCCGCACGAATACGCGCATATTATCGCTTCGCTGCGTGAGCGGGTGCCCAACATCGATAAAGCGATTTTATCAGTGCATACCCATGACGATTTAGGCATGGCGGTTGGCAACTCCATAGCGGCAGTTATGGCTGGCGCACGTCAGGTTGAGGGGACGCTGAACGGGTTGGGTGAACGCGCCGGTAACTGCGCGCTGGAAGAAGTGATTATGGCAATAAAGACCCGCGCCGCCATGATGAACGTTCACACCAATATTCATCACCATGAAATCTGGCGCACCAGCCAGACCGTCAGCCAGATCTGTAATATGCCGATCCCGGCGAATAAAGCGGTGATTGGTTCCAATGCTTTCGCCCACTCCTCTGGTATCCATCAGGATGGGGTGCTGAAAAATCGTGAAAATTACGAAATCATGACGCCGGAGTCGATTGGTCTGAATCAGGTTCAGTTGAACCTGACATCACGCTCCGGCCGCGCGGCAGTAAAACATCGCATGGAAGAGATGGGTTATCAGGAAAGCGATTATAACCTCGATTCGCTGTATGACGCCTTCCTGAAACTGGCGGATAAAAAAGGTCAGGTATTTGACTATGACCTGGAAGCGCTGGCCTTTATTAACAAACGAAACGAAGAGCCGGAATATTTCCAGCTGAAGGATTTCAACGTCCAGTCAGGCTCCTCCATCACTGCCACCGCCTCGGTGCATATGATCTGCGGCGATGAGATTCAGTCAGAGGCCGCCACCGGCAACGGCCCGGTAGATGCCGTTTACCAGGCGATTAACCGTATCACCACCTTTGATACTGAACTGGTGAAATATCAGCTCACCGCGAAAGGCCACGGCGAGAATGCGCTGGGCCAGGTTGATATCGTGGTTGACTACAACGGGCGGAAATTCCACGGCGTGGGCCTGGCGACCGATATTGTTGAATCCTCCGTTAAAGCGATGGTTAACGCATTAAATACTATCTGGCGCGCCAAACAGGTGGAGCAGGAACTGCAGCGTAAATCGATTAAAGAACAGAAGGAAACGGTATAACCATGACGCAAACTCATCATATCGCAGTATTACCGGGCGACGGTATTGGTCCTGAAGTCATGGCTCAGGCGATAAAAGTACTGGCGGCGATTCGTCAGCGTTTTGGCATGCGCATTACCACCAGTGAATATGACGTAGGGGGCATTGCCATCGATCGTCACGGTGAACCGCTGCCTGCCGCCACGGTGACCGGTTGTGAACAGGCGGACGCGATCCTGTTTGGTTCGGTCGGCGGGCCAAAGTGGGAGCATCTGCCACCGGCTCAACAGCCGGAGCGCGGCGCGCTGCTGCCCCTGCGTAAACATTTCAAGCTGTTCAGCAACTTGCGTCCCGCCAGCTTATATAAAGGTCTGGAGGCTTTCTGCCCGTTGCGCAGCGATATAGCCGCGCGTGGCTTCGATATTCTCTGCGTTCGTGAACTGACCGGCGGCATCTATTTCGGTCAGCCGAAAGGCCGCGAAGGCAGCGGTATGCATGAAAAAGCCTTTGATACTGAAGTCTATCACCGCTTTGAAATCGAACGCATCGCCCGTATCGCCTTTGAGTCAGCGCGTAAACGTCGCAGCAAAGTGACCTCCATTGATAAAGCAAATGTGCTGCAAACCTCGGTTATGTGGCGTGAGATCGTCAGCGAAGTGGCGAAAGATTACCCGGATGTAGAGCTGGGCCATATGTATATCGATAACGCCACCATGCAGTTAATTAAAGATCCGTCGCAGTTTGATGTGCTGCTCTGCTCTAACCTGTTTGGCGATATTTTGTCTGACGAGTGCGCCATGATTACCGGCTCGATGGGTATGCTGCCCTCTGCCAGCCTGAACGAGCAGGGATTTGGTCTCTACGAACCCGCTGGTGGCTCCGCTCCGGATATCGCCGGTAAAAACATTGCTAACCCGATCGCGCAAATCCTGTCGCTGGCACTGCTGCTGCGCTATAGCCTGGATGCGGATGAGGCAGCTAACGCCATTGAAAGCGCCATTAACCGCGCACTGGAAGAAGGTTATCGCACCAGCGATTTGGCCGGTAACGGTCCCTCTGTAAGCACCGACGAAATGGGCTCAATGATTGCCCGCTTTATCGCCGAGGAAGTATAAAAATGAGCAAAACATTATACCAGAAGCTGTTTGATGCCCATGTCGTGCATGAAGCGCCCAACGAGACGCCGCTGCTGTATATCGATCGTCACCTGGTGCATGAGGTAACCTCACCGCAGGCCTTCGACGGGCTGCGCGCCCATGGCCGCAAGGTCCGCCAGCCGTCAAAAACCTTTGCGACCATGGATCATAACGTCTCGACGCAAACCAAAGACATCAACGCCTCCGGCGAGATGGCGCGTATTCAGATGCAGGAGCTGATGAAAAACTGCGCCGAGTTCGGCGTCCAGCTGTATGACCTGAACCATCCTTATCAGGGCATCGTGCATGTTATCGGCCCGGAACAGGGGATGACGCTGCCGGGCATGACCATCGTCTGCGGCGATTCCCATACGGCGACGCACGGTGCTTTCGGCTCGCTGGCCTTCGGCATCGGCACTTCAGAGGTAGAGCATGTGCTGGCGACGCAGACGCTGAAGCAGGGCCGTGCTAAAACCATGAAGATTGAAGTCACCGGCCAGGCCGCGCCCGGCATTACGGCGAAAGATATTGTGCTGGCGATTATCGGCAAAACCGGCAGCGCGGGCGGTACCGGTCACGTTGTAGAGTTTTGCGGTCCGGCGATCGAAGCGCTGAGCATGGAAGGACGCATGACATTATGCAATATGGCGATTGAGATGGGCGCGAAAGCGGGCCTGGTTGCGCCCGATGACACCACCTTTAACTATCTGAAAGGCCGTCAGTTCGCACCGCAGGGTGAACAGTGGGAACAGGCCGTTAATTACTGGCGTACCCTGAAGTCGGACAGCGACGCGCATTTCGATGCCGTAGTCACGCTGGACGCCGCTGAAATAGCGCCGCAGGTTACCTGGGGCACCAACCCCGGGCAGGTGATCGCGGTTAATCAGCAGATCCCTGACCCCGCCTCTTTCACCGATCCGGTAGAGCGCGCTTCGGCGGAAAAAGCGCTGGCCTATATGAACCTGCAGCCTGGCATAAAGCTGACCGACGTGAATATCGATAAAGTCTTTATCGGTTCCTGCACCAATTCACGCATTGAAGATTTACGCGCCGCCGCAGAAATCGCTAAAGGGCGTAAAGTTGCACCGGGCGTGGTTGCTATGGTGGTGCCAGGCTCAGGCCCGGTAAAAGCGCAGGCGGAAGCAGAAGGACTGGATAAAATTTTTCTTGAGGCGGGTTTTGAATGGCGTCTGCCGGGGTGCTCTATGTGCCTGGCGATGAACAACGATCGCCTGAACCCCGGCGAGCGCTGCGCCTCCACCAGCAACCGTAACTTTGAAGGCCGTCAGGGCCGTGGTGGACGCACGCATCTGGTTAGCCCGGCAATGGCTGCCGCTGCCGCCATCGCTGGCCGTTTTGCTGATATCCGTGAACTGAACTGAGGAATCGATCGTGGCGAAAAAATTTACTCAACATACCGGTATTGTCGCCCCGCTGGATGCGGCTAACGTTGATACCGATGCGATTATTCCCAAGCAGTTTTTGCAAAAGGTGACCCGTACCGGCTTTGGTCAGCACCTGTTTCACGACTGGCGTTTTGAAGATGACGCGGGCACGCAGCCGAACCCCAGCTTCGTACTGAATAAGCCGCAGTTTCACGGCGCGAGCATCTTACTGGCACGGGAAAACTTTGGCTGCGGCTCATCACGCGAACATGCGCCCTGGGCATTAACTGATTTTGGTTTTCAGGTGGTGATCGCGCCCAGCTTCGCCGATATTTTTTATGGCAACAGCTTTAATAATCAGCTGCTGCCGGTACGGTTAAGTGAAGAAGAAGTAGATGAGCTGTTCCGTTTGGTCGCGGCCCAGCCTGGCATTCAGTTTACAGTGGATTTAACCAGCCAGACGGTTAATGCCGGCGATAAAACTTACGCTTTTGAAATCGATAGTTTTCGTCGCCACTGCATGATTAACGGTCTCGACAGTATTGGTCTGACGCTGCAGCATGATGCGGCTATCGCCGATTACGAACAGAAACAGCCCGCTTTCCTGCGTTAATCAGTAACAGGCCTTCCGGCGGTTGGCGTCGGCAGGCCTGCTTTTCTGTCCCCCTATGCGTTACGCACCCGCGTCGCCAGCGCAAAAGACCCTAGCGCCAGCCCCAGTGCCAGCCAGTAGACCGTATAGTGTCCAAACGACTCCGCCAGCGTTCCCTGTAAGAGACCGGCAAGAATGGTGCCGGTTGAGATACTGTTAGTGAATAAGGTGGTTGCTGCGCCTGGTCGCCCCGGCATGAGATCCTGGAACCACAACATGCCGATTCCGGCGATAATGCCGATAAACAGCGCGTTAAAAACCTGCAAAAACATCAGCGCAGTGCGCGACTGAAACAGCACCAGTCCCAGATAAAACAGCACGCCGGAAGCGATGGCGATCAACATAATACGCCGCTTGCCGGTACGTTTTACGAAATGTCCGGCTAACAGCATAATCGGGATCTCCAGCCCGGCGGCGGTGCCCATCAGCAGCCCAGCCAGCCGCTCGGGAAGCCCCAGCACCGTACTAATATAGAGCGGCATATCAATGATATACATGGTGTTGCAGGTCCACATCATCATGGATGCCATAAACAGCAGCCGTACATCTTTATTGCGCCAGGCGCTGATCTGCGTCAGCAGCACTTCCGGCGACTGCTCAACGCGCGGCACCGACGGCAGCGCAAAGCCAACCAGCGTCAGACAAATCAGAAACAGGATCGCTGCCACCACAAACATCGTGGTAAAGCCATAATTTAGCGCCAGCGCAAAAGAGAGCGGCGGCCCAATCACCCATGCCAGCGAAAGCTGGGCACGCATGACCGAACTAAACATCACCACTTCACGCGCCGAACGGTCGGCATATTCCCGCGCCAGGGCAAAAATTTGCGGCATGGAAACGCTGGCCAGCGAAGAGAGCAGCACGCCAAGGGTAATCAGCGTCAGGTAATGACGGTTAAAGGCAAACAGCAGGGCATTCACCAACGCCATCGAACAACAGAACAGGATCAGCTTACGGCGATCGCCCCGATTATCCGAGCGCTTCGCCAGCAGTAAACTGACCACAATCCCGGCTACCGCGTTAACGGTATAAAACAGGCCTACCCAAAAAGGCCGCACGCCGACCTCATGCGACAGGAACAGGCTCAGCGTTGGCGCCTGCAGAGCACCAGCAATACCCACCATAAAAGAGACGGCCATAAAAGCGAGATAAACCGGATTCAGACGGCGGCGGCGCGTCAGCAGAAATTTCATAACGTTTCCTGTACCTGGAAAAAGAATGGTAAGCACCTGCAAAACAGACGCCGCAGGCAGACACACGAGCTGCATGGCTACGGTTATCGTTGTAGAAGAAAGCACAGGAAAACGAAAAAAGCCAGCAGCGTCAATGCCTGCTGGCGGTGTAATTGCACTCTACTCAGATGTAATAGCGGGGCGAGAGTTCCACAATATCGAACAGGCCCCGCCAGGATAAAAGTACGCCAGCCAATAAGGCTGCCTCCCGCACTTTTATCTGCCGTTATTATCGCCATAATAAGGGAACGGAAAAACTACCCAATCCTTTAACAGAGTTCCCCTTTTATGCCTTCATCACGCCTGCAACATCATTTTATTCGTCTGTGGCAGAGCTGTAACGGCCAGACGCAGGAAACCACGCTGCAACTACTGGCGCAACAGATGCACTGCTCGCGTCGCCATATGCGTAACCTGCTAAATGCGATGCAGGCTGAAGGCTGGCTGCGCTGGGAGCCAGAGGCAGGACGTGGCAAACGTTCACAGCTGCATTTTTACGCCACCGGGCTGGCGCTTCGACAGCAACGCGCCGAAGAGCTGCTGGAGCAGGATCGCATTGAACAGCTGGTGCAGTTGGTTGGCGATAAAAACCAGGCGCGACAGATGATCACCTCGCGCCTGGGACGCAGCTTTCGTCAGGGCAAACATATTCTGCGCATTCCCTATTATCGTCCGCTGCTTAACCTGCTGCCCGGCTCGCCGCTGCGTCGTTCGGAAACCCATCTGGCGCGGCAGATTTTCAGCAGTCTGCTACGCATAAATGAGGAAAACGGGGAACTGGAACCGGATATTGCCCACCACTGGCAGTGCCTTTCACCACAGCACTGGCGTTTTTATTTGCGTCCCGCTATTCAGTTTCATCATGGCCGCGAGCTGGATATGACGGATGTGATCCTTAGCCTGCAGCGTCTGACGTCACAGCCGCTCTTCTCCCACTTAAGCGCGATTGAATCACCTACGGCCTGGACGCTGGATATTCACCTTAGTCAGCCCGATCGCTGGCTGCCGTGGCTGTTAGGCAGCGCCAGCGCAATGATCCTGCCCAGAGAGTGGCCAGAGCTGCCCAACTATAGCCGCCAGCCGATCGGTACCGGCCCCTATTCAGTGGTGCAGAACCAGCAGTCGCAACTTAAGATACAGGCGTTTGATGACTATTTCGGCTATCGCGCCCTGATTGATGAGGTCAACATCTGGGTACTGCCTGAAATCAGTGAAGAGCTGGTTTACGCAGGCGTTAAACTACAGGGCGGCAATGAGGATGAGAAATCGGAAGAGAGCCGGCTTGAGGAAGGCTGCTACTTTTTACTGTTCGATCAGCGTTCGGAAAAAGGGCGCGATCGGCAGTTACGCCGTTGGGTCAGCACCCTGCTAAACACCATAACGCTGCTGAACAACGCAAGCGCCGGTTATCAGCGCTACTGGTTTCCCGCCTGGGGATTGCTGCCGCGCTGGCATCATCGCCCGCAACAGCACACGCTTGACAAACCGGAAGGGCTGACTGAACTGACGCTGACCTGGTATAGCGATCATATTGAACATCAGGGCATTGCCAGGCTGCTGGAGCCATTGCTGGCGGCGCAGGGGGTCCGCCTGATTACGCAGGAGATCGATTACGCCAGCTGGTATCACGGCACGGCGAAAAGCGATCTCTGGCTGGGCAGCGTTAACTTTACCCTGCCGCTGAAGTTTTCCGTTTTTGCCCTGCTGTATGAACTGCCGCTGTTACATCACTGCATCGATATTGACTGGCAGGCTGATGCCGGACGCTGGCGTCGGCAGGAACTTTCGCTGGCGGAATGGTGTCAGGCGCTGGTAAATAACCATCACCTGCATCCGTTGTTTCATCACTGGCTGCTGCTGGAAGGTGAGCGCAGTATGCGCGGTGTGCGGATGAATACGCTGGGCTGGTTTGATTTTAAGTCTGCATGGTTCGCGCCGCCGGAAACCTGATGCTTTCGTTAACTCACCGAAAACACTACACTAACAGCCGTTCTCAACGGGGTGTGGAAAACAACAAACTTTCCACTGAGAGAAACCCGTCGAACCTGATCCGGTTAATACCGGCGTAGGGATTTGAGATGCGGTATCCCCTCAGATCATGCGCCCTGTTATTTTTCCTCCTCAAGGAGCGCAACGTGTTGAAAAAATTTTTGCCCGTTCTGCTGTTGCTGTCTGCCCCGGTTTTGGCTGCCAGACCCACGTTAACCGTTTATACCTATGACTCCTTCGCTGCTGAATGGGGCCCTGGCCCGGCGGTAAAGAAAGCATTTGAAGCGCAATGCGGCTGCGAACTGAAGTTTGTCGCACTGGAAGATGGCGTGTCGCTGCTGAATCGTCTGCGTATGGAAGGTAAAAACAGCAAGGCTGATGTGGTGCTTGGGCTGGATAATAACCTGATTCAGGCGGCGGAACAGTCCGGTCTGTTTACGCCCGGCAACGTCGATACTGCCAGCCTGACGCTGCCGGACGGCTGGCATAACCGCACTTTTATTCCCTATGACTACGGCTATTTCGCCTTTGTATACGATAAAAACAAGCTGAAAAATCCGCCGCAAAGCCTGAAAGAGCTGGTTGAGAGCGATCAACCGTGGCGGGTGATCTATGAAGATCCGCGTACCAGCACGCCGGGCCTCGGCCTGCTGCTGTGGATGCAAAAAGTGTACGGTGACGATGCCCCGCAGGCGTGGCAGAAGCTGGCGAAGAAAACCGTTACCGTTACCAAAGGCTGGAGCGAAGCCTACGGTCTGTTTTTGAAAGGCGAAGGCGACCTGGTACTGAGCTACACCACCTCTCCGGCTTATCACCTGATCGCCGAGAAAAAGGATCACTATGCGGCGGCGAATTTTGCTGAAGGGCATTACCTGCAGGTTGAAGTTGCGGCGCAGCTGAAAAACAGCAGCCATCCGCAACTGGCGCAGCAGTTCATGCAATTTATAATCAGTGAACCGTTCCAGCAGACGATCCCCACCGGCAACTGGATGTATCCGGTAACCAAAACCGCCCTGCCCGACGGTTTCAACACGCTGACGGTGCCGAAAACCGCGCTGGAGTTTACGCCTCAACAGGTTGCGCAGCAGCGCGCTGAATGGATTAATACATGGCAACGCGCCGTCAGCCGCTGATCCCCGGCTGGCTGTGGCCTGGCCTGCTAACCGCCACGCTGCTGGTTACCGTGGCGCTGCTGGCCTTTGGCGCGCTGTGGTTTAACGCGCCGGAGAGCGACTGGCGCAGCCTGCTGCAGGATAGCTATCTGCGGCATGTGGTTGCGTTTTCATTCTGGCAGGCGCTGCTTTCTGCACTTTTGTCAGTGGTTCCGGCGATTCCGCTGGCGCGGGCGCTCTGGCGGCGGCGTTTCCCTGGTCGTCAGCTGCTGCTGCGGCTATGTGCGATGACGCTGGTGCTGCCGGTCCTGGTGGCAGTGTTCGGTTTGCTGAGCGTTTACGGACGCGAAGGCTGGCTGGCGCAGCTCTGTGCGCTATTCGGCGTCAGGTATGATTTCTCTCTCTATGGGTTACAGGGCATTTTGCTGGCGCATGTGTTCTTTAATCTGCCGCTGGCGACACGTCTGCTGTTGCAGGCGCTGGAAAATATTCCCGGCGAACAGCGTCAGCTGGCGGCTCAGTTAGGGATCGAAGGCTTTAATTTCTTCCGCCTGGTGGAGTGGCCCTGGCTACGCCGCCAGATTTTACCGGCGGCGGCGCTGATTTTTATGCTCTGTTTCGCCAGCTTCGCTACCGTGCTATCGCTGGGCGGCGGACCGCAGGCGACCACCATCGAACTGGCGATCTTTCAGGCGCTCAGTTATGACTACGATCCTGCGCGGGCAGCCTTGCTCTCTCTGTTGCAGATGGTTTGCTGTCTGGGGCTGGTGATGCTAAGCCAGCGCCTGAGTAAGGCACTGCCTGGCGGCGATGTTTCTCTGAACGGCTGGCGCGCGGCCCATCGCAGCCTGGGCTCACGGCTGCGGGATACGCTGTGCATTACGCTGGCGCTACTGTTACTGCTGCCGCCGCTGCTGGCGGTGATTGTTGACGGCGCGCTTCAGGGCTTTAGCAGCCTGCTGCACCAGCCGGCTCTCTGGCAGGCAACCTGGACTTCGCTGCGAATTGCACTGGCCGCCGGTCTGATTGCCGTGCTGTTAACCATGCTGCTGCTGTGGAGCAGCCGTGAGCTGCGTCAGCGTCAGCGCCTGCTGGCCGGGCAGGCACTGGAGATGAGCGGCATGTTGATCCTCGCAATGCCAGGCATTGTACTGGCGACCGGCTTCTTCTTGCTGCTTAACAGCAGCGTCGGGCTGCCGCAGCAGGCAGATGGCATCGTGATCTTTACCAATGCGCTGATGGCGATCCCGTACGCGATGAAAGTGCTGGAAAATCCCATGTATGACATTACCGAACGCTATCAGCGTCTCTGTTTGTCACTGGATATTCGGGGCTGGCAACGGGTGCGGATGATTGAGCTGAAGGCGTTGAAGCGGCCGCTGACTCAGGCGCTGGCCTTTGCCTGCGTGCTTTCCATTGGCGATTTTGGCGTTGTCGCGCTGTTTGGCAACGCCGATTTTCGTACGTTGCCCTTCTATCTTTATCAGCAGATTGGCGCCTATCGCAGCGCCGATGGCGCGGTGACAGCGCTGCTGCTGCTGTTGCTCTGCTTTATTCTGTTCACTCTTATTGAAAAGCTACCGGGACGCCATGCTAACGCTGACTAATCTCACCTGGATGTATCACCATTTGCCGATGCGTTTTACGCTGTCGCTGCAGCCGGGCGAACGCGTTGCAGTGCTGGGCCCCAGCGGCGCCGGTAAAAGTACCCTGCTCAGTCTGGTAGCCGGTTTTCTGTCGCCGCACAGTGGCACTATCGTACTCAACGGCGCGGATCATACGTATAGCGCTCCCGCCCAGCGCCCCGTATCGATGCTTTTTCAGGACAATAACTTATTCGCGCATCTGACCGTGGCGCAGAATATTGGGCTTGGGCTGCATCCGGGATTAAAGCTGAATGCGGCGCAACACCAGCAAATAGACAACATCGCACAGCGGGTAGGACTGGAAGCCTGTCTGGATCGTCTGCCAGGCGCACTTTCCGGCGGGCAGCGCCAGCGGGCCGCACTGGCGCGCTGTCTGGTGCGGGAAAAACCGCTGCTGCTGCTGGATGAGCCATTTTCCGCGCTCGATCCCGCGCTGCGTAAAGAGATGCTGGCGCTGGTGGATGAAGTGTGCCGTGAACGCAAACTTACCTTGCTGATGGTGTCACATAGCCTGGAAGATGCCGCACAGATTGCTGCACGCAGCGTGCTGGTGGTTGACGGGCGGATTTACTGGGATGGCGCAACCCATACCCTGCTGCGCGGAGAAACTGAGGCGGCGGAAGTGCTGGGCATTCACTACCTGCGTAAAGAGTAGATAAGCATTATCGCCTCCAGTGCGAGGCGGCAGGCGAAACGGGTTATTATGCCCGTTTCACCATGGGTTATGGCTGAGGTAACGCCCCTTACCCTACGAACACCTTCCATAATAGCTGGCGAAAAACCGGCATCATCGGATGAAACTGGAGTGCCGTCAGGCTGCCCACACCAAGTATAAAGCCCAGCGGCGCCAGCCAGCGCAGCCGCTCCACCGGCAGCCAGCGCGTCGCCCAGTCACGCTGTTTGTCGGCGCGCCACCAGCGCCAGCATAGCCATGCCCCCAGCCAAAGCAGCAGTGCCACCGCCAGCAGCAGCCAGATAAAACCGCCGCTCTGCGTATCCTTCGGTACATCGATCGCCACTCCGGCCAGAATGCCCGGCAACAGATAAAGCGGCGGCCATAAAATACTGCCAATGATGCTCGGCAGCAGAAACTTACGCGCCGGCAACTCCAGCATCCCTGCAGCCATCGGAATAAGCGGCCGCGTTGGCCCAACAAAGCGCCCCACCAGAATGGTGAACATGCTGTGCTGATGCAGTGCATGCTCGGTTCGTTCCAGCATTTTTTGATGCTTTTTCAGATAGCTCCAGCGATGCAGTGGCCCCTGAAATTTCCAGCCAATACCATAGGAGATCCAGTCAGCCAGCAGGCAGCCCACCAGCCCTGCTGCCCAGGCGGGATAAAGCCCCAACTGGCCGCTGCCCACTAACGCGCCCAGGCTAGCCATCATGACCGTGCCTGGCAGCAGCAGGCCAACCAGCGCCAGCGATTCCAGAAAGGTTACCAGCGCTACGGCAAATAGCGCCCATTCAAGCGATTGAGTAATCAGGTGTTCCAGCCAGGCTTCCATAAGCGTCCTCTGAGTCATCTTCGGCTGGATTGTCCTGAGCGGATAAGATAGCGTCAAGTAGGGATTTGTATGGGGATATTGACAGGAATTGACAACGACTTTACCGCTGTCAAAGAAGCGTAGCGCTCTGCCCTGCCACAGAAAAGCGCGCTGGTCGGAATGATGGCAGGCTGGCGGCTCTGCGTTTCTGATTTAGTTAAATCCAACTTCAACCAGCTCGCCATTCGCTTTTTGTATATAGCGGGTATCGTTCAGCCAGTAGCTGACCTCGCCATTACGCGTCAGGGTGATATACATTAACCGGTCCTTTTCGATACAGTTATTCGGTGGCGGCATATCATATGGTCAATCATCTTATTAACAGCTGGCGATAAGGGCTATAGATGGAGAAAGGCCAGCTCAGGCTGCGCATTTCATCAAACAACAGCTGCGTGCAGGCTTTATGCGAACAGCTTCCCGCGTTGTTAACGGCGTGGGGCGATAAAAGTGCGACTGCGGTAAATTGAACGGAGTAAGCCGTACGCCGGTGTAAGGGTTAACTTTCTCTGATACATCGGTAAGACGGTAGCGTTTTTGCAGCTAGTCAGCCGTCAGGTCGCCATATCGCATATCCGCAGCCGCCCTGTCATTCATTTTTCGCTGAGGCTCCCTGTCCATAATCAACGCGCCTCAGGCACTGGATAAATAACCATGTTATACTGCCCTTTGTTTCAGATAAGAGGGCTTCTGGTGAGCAACATCCGCGCAGGCTTTTTGCTGACGCGCCACTGGCGCGATACGCCCAACGGCACCGAAATCGTGCTTTGGCTGGCCACTGACCAGGGGCCGCAGCGTGTTGTATTACCGCCGCAGGAATCCGTTGCCTTTTTGCCCGCCGAATATCAGCAGCAGGCGCAGCGGTTGCTGGCCGATGAACGCCACTGGCGGCTTACGCCGCTCGCGCTGAAAGACTTTCGCCAGCGCCCGGTGCTGGGGCTCTACTGCTCGCAGTATCGTCAGCTACAGCGGCTGGAAAAGCTGCTGCGCGAAAACAACATTCCACTCTATGAAGCAGATGTGCGCCCGCCGGAGCGTTTCCTTATGGAGCGCTTTATTACTGCACCGGTCTGGTTTAGCGGGGAGTCCGCAGGCAACGATCTCATCAATGCCCGCCTTAAACCGCACCCCGACTACCGTCCGCCGCTGAAGTGGGCCTCGCTCGATATAGAAACCACCCAGCACGGCGAACTCTACTGTATTGGCGTTGAAGGCTGCGGCCAGCGCATTGTCTGGATGTTAGGGCCGGAAAACGGCGATGCCAGCCAGATCGATTTCGAACTGCACTATGTCGCCAGCCGCCCGCAGCTGCTGGAAAAGTTGAACGCCTGGTTCGCCAGGCAGGATCCTGATGTGTTGATTGGCTGGAACGTCGTGCAGTTTGATCTGCGCGTGCTGCAAAAGCACGCTGACCGCTACGGCATTCCGCTGCGTCTGGGCCGCAATCAGCAGCCGCTGGAGTGGCGCGAGCACGGCTTTAAGCCGGGCGTGTTTTTTGCCCAGGCGGCGGGCCGCCTGATTATCGACGGCATCGAAGCATTAAAGTCTGCTTTCTGGAATTTTGACTCGTTTAGCCTGGAGTCGGTGGCGCAACAGCTGCTGGGCGAAGGCAAAGCGATCAACAATCCGTGGCAGCGCATGGAAGAGATCAATCAGCGTTTCGCCAACGATAAACCCGCGCTGGCGCGCTATAACCTGAAAGACTGCGAGCTGGTTACCCGCATTTTTGAGAAAACCGAGCTGATGCCCTTTTTGCTGGAGCGCGCCAGCGTCAACGGTCTGGCGGCGGATCGCCACGGCGGATCGGTGGCCGCCTTCAGCCAGCTCTATTTCCCGCGTATGCATCGAGCCGGCTTTGTCGCGCCGAATCCCGGCGAGATTGCGCCGGAAGCCAGCCCCGGCGGCTATGTCATGAATTCGCGTCCCGGCCTGTATGATTCAGTGCTGGTGCTGGATTATAAAAGCCTCTATCCCTCAATTATCCGTACTTTTTTGATCGATCCGGTTGGACTGATTGAAGGGCTGGCGCATCCGCAGGATGATGCCTCGGTGCCCGGCTTTCGTCACGCACGCTTCTCGCGACATAATCACTGCCTGCCTGCGATGGTTAATCAGATCTGGCAGGGGCGGGAAGAGGCGAAGCGTCAGGGCAATAAGCCTTTATCGCAGGCCTTAAAGATTATTATGAACGCCTTTTATGGCGTACTGGGCACCAGTGCCTGTCGTTTTTTCGATCCGCGTCTGGCCTCTTCCATTACCCTGCGCGGGCATGAAATTATGCAGCAGACGCGCCAGCTAATAGAAGCACAGGGTTACGAGGTAATTTATGGCGATACCGATTCCACCTTTGTCTGGCTGAAATCGCCTCATGACAGCGCCAGCGCTGATGCCATTGGCCGGGAGCTGGTGAACCATGTTAATCAGTGGTGGCGCGTCCATTTACAGGCGGAATACCAGCTGGACAGCGCGCTGGAGCTGGAATATGAAACGCACTTTGTTCGTTTTCTGATGCCGACCATTCGTGGCGCGGAACAGGGAAGTAAAAAGCGCTATGCCGGTTTGATTCGTGAAGGCGATCGGGAACGGATGGTATTTAAAGGGCTGGAAACGGTACGTACCGACTGGACACCGCTGGCGCAGCTGTTCCAGCAGGAGCTGTACGGACGTATTTTTCGCGGGCAGCCCTGGCAGGACTATATTCGCACTACGGTCCAGCAGCTGCTGGACGGCAAGCTGGATGAGCAGCTGGTCTATAAAAAGCGGCTGCGTCGCCCTCTGCATGAGTATGAGCGCAATGTGCCGCCGCACGTGCGCGCCGCGCGTCTGGCGGATGAGCATAATCAGAAGCTGGGCCGTCCGCTGCAGTATCAAAAAGGCGGTTCTATCCGCTACGTAATCACCACTTCCGGCCCGGAACCACTGGAGGCGCGAACGTCGACGCTGGACTACGATCACTATTTACTTAAGCAGCTACAGCCGGTGGCTGACGGGATATTACCCTTTGTGCAGGATGACTTTGCTACACTGATTACCGGGCAGTTGGGGCTTTTTTGACAGGTGACGAATCCATTACCTTCCAGTACCATAGCGCCCTTCCTGAACTTCACCGCTCCTGAGCATCAGCCAGACACCCTATTGCCTGGCCGCAACGCTATTGTCCGAGCGGGAGCATGACATCTGTTATTACGAGAATCGAGCTAAATATCTATGCCTTTTACACTTGGTCAACGCTGGATCAGCGACACGGAAAGCGAGCTGGGACTGGGAACTGTGGTTGCACTGGATACCCGTATGGTTACCCTGCTTTTCCCTGCTACCGGTGAAAACCGTCTCTATGCCCGAAATGATTCTCCCATTACCCGTGTGATCTTCAATCCCGGCGATACCGTGACCAGTCATGACGGCTGGCAGCTGGAAGTGGCCGAAGTGCGCAATGATAATGGCCTGGTAACCTATATCGGTACCCGTCTGGATACTCAGGAATCCGTAGAGCTGCGCGAAGTGCTGCTCGACAGCAAGCTGGTATTCAGCAAGCCGCAGGATCGTCTGTTCGCCGGTCAGCTTGACCGTATGGATCGTTTTGCGCTGCGTTTTCGCGCGCGTCGCTATCAGAGCGAGCAGTATCGTTTGCCGATCAGCGGCCTGCGCGGCATGCGCACCAATCTGATCCCGCATCAGCTGCATATCGCTCACGATGTGGGCCGTCGCCATGCGCCGCGCGTACTGCTGGCGGATGAGGTTGGCCTGGGTAAAACCATCGAAGCGGGGATGATTATTCATCAACAGCTGCTGGCTGGTCGCGCCGATCGCGTGCTGATTGTGGTGCCGGAGACGCTGCAGCATCAGTGGCTGGTGGAGATGCTGCGCCGCTTTAACCTGCGCTTTTCGCTGTTTGACGATGCGCGCTATGCCGAAGCGCAGCACGACAGCGACAACCCGTTCGATACCGAGCAGTTAGTTATCTGTTCGCTGGATTTTGTGCGCCGTAATAAGCAGCGTCTGGAGCTGCTGGCGGATGCCGAATGGGATCTGCTGGTGGTGGATGAAGCGCATCATCTGGCCTGGAGCGAAGGCGAGCCGAGCCGCGAATATCAGGTGATTGAGCAGCTGGCGGAGCAGATACCTGGCGTGCTGCTGTTAACGGCAACGCCCGAGCAGCTGGGCATGGAGAGCCACTTTGCCCGTTTGCGTCTGCTGGATCCCGATCGTTTCCACGATTTCGAGCAGTTTGTCGCTGAGCAGCAAAATTATCGTCCGGTGGCCGATGCGGTTGCCATGCTGCTGGAAGACAAGGCGATCGGCAACGATGAGATGAATGCGCTGAGCGAGCTTATCGGCGAGCAGGATATTGAGCCGCTACTGCAAACCGCAAACGGCAAGGGTGAAGGCAAGCAGGCTGCGCGCGAAGAGCTGATTCGTATGCTGATGGATCGCCACGGCACCAGCCGCGTGCTGTTCCGCAACACCCGTAACGGGGTAAAAGGTTTCCCGCAGCGCGTGCTGCATCAGATCCGTTTGCCGCTGCCGACGCAGTATCAGACGGCTATTAAGGTTTCGGGCATTATGGCGGCGCGCAAGTCAGCCGAAGAGCGCGCGCACGATATGCTTTATCCGGAGCAGATTTATCAGGAGTTCGAAGGCGACAGCGGCACCTGGTGGAACTTCGATCCGCGCGTTGAATGGCTGATGGGCTATCTGACCAGCAACCGTGATGAGAAGGTTCTGGTGATTTGTGCCAAGGCGGCGACCGCCCTACAGCTGGAGCAGGTGCTACGCGAACGCGAAGGTATTCGCGCTGCGGTATTCCATGAAGGTCTTTCGCTGATCGATCGCGATCGCGCCGCTGCCTGGTTCGCCTCGGAAGAGGATGGCGCACAGGTGCTGCTCTGCTCTGAGATTGGTTCAGAAGGTCGTAATTTCCAGTTCGCAAATCGGCTGGTAATGTTCGATTTGCCGTTTAACCCCGACTTGCTTGAGCAGCGCATTGGGCGTCTTGATCGTATCGGCCAGGCGCGTGATATTGAAATCATGGTGCCTTATCTGGAGAAGACCGCACAGTCGGTGCTGGTGCGCTGGTATCACGAAGGCTTAAATGCCTTTGAACACACCTGCCCGACCGGTCGCACCGTATACGATAGCGTGCACGATCAATTGATCGGATATCTGGCCGCGCCGGAGAATAGCGAAGGTCTGGATGAGTTTATTCATGCCTGCCGCAAGCAGCATGACACGCTGCGCTCTCAGCTGGAGCAGGGCCGTGACCGCCTGCTGGAGCTGAATTCTAACGGCGGCGCGAAGGCCGAGGCGCTGGCCGATGAGATTAGTCAGCAGGATAATCATATTGAGCTGGTGAATTTCGCGCTTAATCTGTTCGATATTGTCGGCATTAATCAGGAAGATCGCAGCGATAATCTGATTGTGCTGACGCCTTCCGATCATATGCTGGTGCCTGATTTCCCGGGTCTGCCGGAAGAAGGCTGTACCATAACTTTCGATCGTGCACAGGCGCTGTCGCGTGAAGACGCACAGTATGTGACCTGGGAGCATCCGATCATCCGTAACGGTCTCGATCTGATTCTGTCCGGCGATACCGGCAGCTGCGCCCTGTCGCTGTTAAAGAACAAGGCGCTGCCGGTCGGCACGCTGCTGATGGAGCTGATTTATGTGGTTGAAGCACAGGCGCCAAAGCATCTGCAGCTGACGCGTTTCCTGCCGCCGACGCCGATGCGTCTGTTGGTGGATCGTAAAGGCACCAATCTGGCCGATAAGGTGGAGTTTGAGAGCTTTAACCGCCAGCTGAACGCGGTGAATCGTCATAACGGCAGTAAGCTGGTGAATGCGGTGCAGCAGGATGTGCATGCTATTCTTCAGCTGGCAGAGCCGCAGGCAGCGGAAGCGGCGCGTAAGCTGATTGACGCCGCGCGTGTTGAAGCCGATGAGAAGCTGAGCGCCGAGCTGGAGCGTTTGCAGGCGCTGAAAGCGGTTAACCCAAATATCCGTGAAGATGAGATCGCCGCGCTGGAGAGCAATCGTAGCGAGGTGCTGGCCAGCCTGAACGATGCCGGCTGGCGTCTGGATGCGCTGCGTCTGATCGTGGTTTCTCATCAGTAAGCTAACCGGAGAACGCACAGGCTATGGAACTCTATAACCCGCCGCTGGAACCCTGGCTGCATATTCTGTATCAGGACGATCACATTATGGTGGTTAATAAGCCGAGCGGGTTATTGTCTGTCCCTGGGCGTCTTGAGGAGCATAAGGATAGCGTGATGACGCGCATTCAGCGTGATTTTCCGCAGGCTGAATCGGTGCATCGTCTGGATATGGCAACCAGCGGGGTGCTGGTTGTAGCGCTGAATAAAGCTGCAGAGCGTGAGCTGAAGCGTCAGTTTCGCGAGCGCGAGCCAGAGAAGAGCTATGTTGCCCGAATCTGGGGGCATCCGCAGAAAGACGAAGGTCTGGTGGATTTGCCACTGATTTGCGACTGGCCAAATCGTCCAATGCAAAAAGTCTGTTTTGAAACCGGTAAGTCGGCGCAAACGGAGTATCAGGTGCTGGAGCGGGCGGCAGATAATAGCGCCCGTATTCAGCTGAAGCCGATCACCGGACGTTCGCATCAGCTCCGCGTGCATATGCAGGCGTTAGGGCATCCGATTTTAGGCGATCGTTTTTATGCGCATGAGGCGGCGCTGGCAATGGCGCCTCGCCTACAGCTGCATGCGGAGTGGCTGACGATTACGCATCCCGCATTTGGCAATAAGATGACGTTTCGCCAGCCCGCCGATTTTTGATGCGTCAGCGGCGGTTTGATGCAGTCTGGATGCGCGCGCCGACGTCAGCGGCTGACGGGGCGCTCCGTAAAGACGTCGTTAACCCATCCCTGGGGCCTCCGCCGCGTCATCCCTGACGCGGAGGCTTTACTCCGGCCCCGTCTGCCGCTTCTCATATTTCCGCGTCGCCTGCCCGCTACTGATTTAACTATCGTGAATCCTGTTTACCGCTTCCCTGAGCTTGCGGGTTCTCTGCCGCTGATTTGATCATCGTGATATCTGTTTGCCGTTGGGTTGGCACGATGTGGTTTACAAAGGTTAAGTATCGCAAGCGCGGGCTCAAGGGAGTGGGAGGGCCGGGGCCGTGAGGCGGACCTCCCGCGCCAGGGATGGTGCGGGCGGAGGCCCCAGGGATGGGTGCATGCCGTGCCGCCGATGGCCCCGGCCCTCCCGCGACCAGCACGAACCAAGCCGTAGACGAGCGCCGAGCCCCGCAATCAGCACGAACCTACCGCTGACTAGCGCCCGCCTGCGCAGCTATTTAAAATTTCGTTCCTTGCGAATCAGATCCCACGCAGCCTGAATCTCCTGCGCCTTCTGCTTCGCCATCTCCATCATCTCCGGCGGCAGCCCTTTCGCTACCAGCTTATCGGGATGATGTTCCGCCATCAGCTTACGCCAGGCGCGCTTAATGGTCATATAATCATCAGTGGGTTTCACGCCTAACACTTTACAGGCCGCCTCCAGCGTGGGTCCCTGCTGCGCGCCATAACCTTGCCCGCCCTGCCCGCTGCCGCCCCACGAATGATATCCGCCGCCAAACTGCTGGCCGCCTTCCATCATGCGCAGAAACTGATCGAACTGCGTGCGCGAAATACCTAACTCTTCCGCGATCACATACAGCACCTGACGCTCGTTAGGATGCAGTGAACCATCGGCAAACGCGGCCTGAATCTGAATCTCTAAAAACATCCTGATCAGATCAAAGCGTCCAAAACAGGCGCTGCGTAACTCACGCAGCTTATTGCGCAGCGGATAATCGCTCTGCTTGCCTTCACGAAACGCCTGCTGCGCCTGGGCGCGCGCCGTGCCGTGTAGCTGCATGCGATCCATCTGCTGGGAGGCGATCTGGATATCCGCTTCGGTTACCCGGCCCTTGGACTTGGTAAGATGCCCCATCACCTGAAACGTGGTGCGGAAAAAAATCGATTGCCGGGTCTGATTGTTAGAAAACCAGGCTTTTCCCTGTGTCTCACGGATTTTATCGACTAAGTGACCCAGCACCAGCCCTAACAGCAGTCCCCAAAAGCCTGCTCCGGATAACAATCCCAACAGCAGACCAATTACTTTTCCCCAATAGCGCATATACTCCTCAATTCGCCATGCCGAAGGCTAAAAATTGCATTATCATACCTGTCATTTATCTCACTGCCTAACGGCAACGCGGACAGACAAGGATTAACACTGGCGCAACGCAGTTCAGTACGTTAGTCTCTGACCGTTTTGTCGGCATGATGCCAGTAATTACGGAATTCTCGATACCGCGTATGAAAAAACGTATACCCACACTGCTGGCCACGATGATTGGCGCAGCGCTTTATAGTCAGCACGCCCTCGCCGACGATTTAATGTCGCAGTGTATGCTGGGCGTACCAAACTATACTCGTCCCGTCGTTCAGGGTGACGCCAATCAACTGCCGGTAACGATACATTCTGATGATGCGAAGGGTAACTATCCCGACGATGCCGTATTTACCGGCAAAGTGGATATTCAGCAGGGCAACAGCCGCCTGCGATCCGACGAAGTTCAGCTGCATCAGCGTCAACAGCCTGGCCAAACCACCCCACTTCGCACCGTCGATGCGCTGGGTAATGTGCACTATGATGACAACCAGGTCATCCTGAAAGGTCCGAAAGCCTGGTCTAACCTGAACACCAAAGATACCAACGTCTGGAACGGCGATTATCAGATGGTGGGACGTCAGGGGCGAGGCACCGCCGATCAGATGAAACTGCGCGGCAACAACCGCTACACCATCCTGGAAAACGGCACCTTTACCTCATGTCTGCCGGGCAGCAATAGCTGGAGCGTGGTCGGCTCGCAGGTTATTCAGGATCGTGAAGAGGAAGTGGCTGAAATCTGGAACGCACGCTTTAAAATTGGCGCCGTCCCGGTTTTCTACAGCCCTTATTTGCAGTTGCCGATCGGCGATCGACGTCGCTCTGGTTTCCTGATCCCTAACGCCAAATACAGCAACAATGATGGCTTCCAGTTTGCGCTGCCCTATTACTGGAACATCGCGCCGCAGATGGATGCCACCATTACACCAAACTATCAGAGCAAGCGCGGCCTGCAGTGGCAGAACGAATTCCGCTATCTGACCACCGCCGGTAGCGGCCTGATTGAATTTGACTATCTGCCGAGCGACGACGAATACAAGCGTGACGAAGCTGCGCGCGGTAATGACGATGGCGACTCTAACCGCTGGCTCTTCTTCTGGCGTCATTCGGGGGTGTATGAACAGCACTGGCGCTTTAACGCCAACTACACCAAAGTCAGCGATCCTTACTATTTCAACGATCTCGACTCTAAATATTATTCCACGACCGACGGCTACGCCACGCAGAAGTTCAGCATCGGCTATGCGGATACCAACTGGGACGCCACGCTCTCCAGTAAAGACTTCCAGATCTTTGATACCAACCGTTCAAGAAACGTCTATCGTGCGCAGCCGCAGTTCGACTTTAATTACTACAAAAATGACATTGGGCCGTTCGATACCCATCTTTATGCGCAGGCGGTGCAGTTCACCAACGTAAACGACGAGCTGCCAGATGCGGTACGTCTGCACCTGGAGCCTACCATTAATCTGCCGCTGGCTAACGAATGGGGAAGCCTGAATACCGAGGCGAAACTGCTGGCGACCCACTACCAGCAGAGCAATGTTGACTATTACAATTCTCTTACGAGGAACGCAGATAATCAGCTAAAAGAAAGCGTTAACCGCGTTATGCCGCAGTTCAAAGTGGATGGCCGCATGGTGTTTGAGCGCAACATGAACTGGGCAGAAGGCTACACCCAGACGCTTGAACCGCGCATGCAGTACCTCTATGTTCCCTACCGCGACCAGAGCCATATCCAGGCGTATGACTCTACGCTGCTGCAAACTGACTATACCGGCCTGTTCCGCGATCGTACTTACAGCGGCCTGGATCGTATCGCTTCAGCCAACCAGGTCGCCAGCGGCCTGACCTCACGTATTTATGATACCGATCTGGTTGAACGTTTTAACGTATCCGTAGGTCAAATCTACTCGTTTACCCCGTCGCGCACCGGGCTGAACAGCACCAGTGACGATGATGACACCGGCAGCCTGATCTGGGCTGGTGACACCTGGTGGCGCGTTAGCGACCGTTGGGGCGTACGCGGTGGCCTGCAGTATGATACGCGTCTGGATAATATTGCGCAGGGCAACGCGGTGGTGGAATACCGTCGTGACGCTGATCGCATGATGCAACTGAACTACCGTTACATCAGTCCGGAGTATGTGGCCAGTGCACTGAACCGTAACATTACCAACAATCCGATTTACGAAAACGGTATTTCGCAGGTTGGGATGACGGCCAGTTGGCCAATCGCTGACTCCTGGGCCGTAGTGGGCGCGTACTACTACGATACCAAGGAGAAAAAGGCGGCTGATCAGTTGTTAGGCTTACAGTATAGCTCCTGCTGTTATGCTATCCGCGTGGGTTACGAGCGTAAAATCAACGGCTGGGAAAACAGCGAAAGTAAGTATGAAAACCAAATCTCATTCAACATTGAGTTGCGTGGCCTGAGCCCGAACTACGGACTGGGCTCCAACCAAATGCTACGTGAGGGCATTCTGCCTTACCAGCGCGCTTTCTGATGTTGTAATGTTTGACAGGCAAACCCGCAGTGCGGAAAGAAAATGGAAAAAGTATGAAGAACTGGAGAATGCTGATACTGGGTGTGGCGCTGGCCGCTAACACCGCGATCGCAGCCCCGCAGGTAGTTGATAAAGTCGCCGCCGTGGTGAATAACGGCGTCGTTCTGGAAAGTGATGTTGATAGCATGATGCATTCGGTGAAAGCGCAGGCGCAGCAGGCTGGACAGCAGCTGCCTGATGACCGCACGCTGCGCCATCAAATTGTTGAACGTCTGGTGATGGATAATATTATCCTGCAGATGGGCAAGCAGATGGGCGTACAGATCTCCGATCAACAGCTGGACCAGGCGATAGCCAACATTGCCGCGCAGAACCGGATGTCGCTGGATCAGATGCGCAGCCGCCTGGCCTATGACGGCGTTAATTACAACGCCTACCGCGAGCAGATCCGTAAAGAGATGCAGATTGCGGAAGTGCGTAACAATGAAGTACGCCGTCGCGTAACCATTCTGCCGCAGGAAGTCGAGACGCTGGCTAAACAGGTTTCGGCGCAAAATACGCAAGGCACCGAACTCAATATCAGCCATATCCTGCTGCCGCTGCCGGAAAACCCGACGCAACAGCAGGTGGACGATCAGGAAAATCTGGCGAAACAGCTGATGAGCGAACTCAAGAGCGGCGCTGACTTCGGTAAGCTGGCGGTCACCTACTCTGCCGATCCGCAGGCTCTGCAGGGCGGCAACATGGGCTGGGGCAAAATTGAAGAGTTGCCGACCCTGTTCGCTCAGGCGGTGAGCACAGCGAAAAAAGGCGATATCGTCGGTCCTATCCGCTCAGGTGTTGGTTTCCATATCCTGAAAGTGAACGACCTGCGCGGCGAAAAACAGAATATCTCAGTGACCGAAGTTCATGCGCGTCACATTCTGCTGAAGCCGTCGCCGATTCTTACCGATGACCAGGCGCGCCAGAAACTCACGCAGATTGCTGCCGATATTAAAAGCGGCAAAATCAGCTTTGCGGCGGCAGCCAGACAGTTATCTGACGATCCGGGTTCAGCGAACCAGGGCGGCGATCTGGGCTGGAGCTCACCGGAAATTTTCGATCCGGCCTTCCGTGATGCGCTGCTTCGTCTGCAGAAAGGCGAAACCAGTCAGCCGATTCACTCCTCTTTTGGCTGGCACCTGATTCAGCTACTGGACACGCGTCAGGTTGATAAAACTGATGCGGCGCAAAAAGAGCGCGCTTACCGTCTGCTGTTTAACCGTAAGTTCGCTGAAGAAGCGCAAACCTGGATGCAGGAACAGCGCGCCAGCGCCTATGTGAAAATTCTGGATGCCAATGCTCAGTAACGCTCGCGTTGTTATCACTCCCGGCGAACCCGCCGGGATTGGTCCTGATGTTACATTGCAGCTGGCGCAGCGCGACTGGCCGGTTGAACTGGTGGTTTGCGCCTCGCCCCAGTTGCTGACGGAACGTGCCCAACAGTTGGGTTTGCCGCTGACGCTACGCCAGTATCAACCGGGCACCCCTGCACAGCCGCAGCGGGCCGGTACGCTAACCGTTTTGCCGGTTGAGCTGGCTGCGCCGGTTATGGCCGGGGAGCTGACGGTAGCTAACAGCCACTACGTGCTGGAAACTCTTGCCCGTGCCTGCGATGGCTGTCTCAGCGGTGAGTTCTCTGCGTTGATTACCGGCCCGGTGCATAAAGGCGTTATTAACGACGCCGGTATCGCCTTCAGCGGCCACACCGAATTTTTTGCCGACCGCGCTGCCTGCGAACGCGTGGTGATGATGCTGGCTACCGAAGAGCTACGGGTCGCGCTGGCTACCACGCATCTGCCGCTAAAAGCGGTGTCAGACGCCATTACCGAAGCCAGCCTGCATGAAGTGATCTCTATTCTGCATCAGGATTTACAGCGTAAGTTTGGCATTAGTCAGCCGCATATTCTGGTTTGCGGCCTGAATCCGCACGCTGGCGAAGGCGGACATATGGGTCGTGAAGAGATCGATACCATTATCCCGGCGCTGGATAAGCTGCGTCAGCAGGGCATGCAGCTCACCGGCCCGCTGCCGGCGGATACGCTGTTTCAGCCCAAATATCTCCAGCCTGCCGATGCGGTTCTGGCGATGTATCACGATCAGGGCCTGCCGGTTCTGAAATATCAGGGCTTTGGCCGCGCGGTGAATATCACCCTTGGCCTGCCATTTATCCGTACCTCCGTTGACCATGGCACCGCGCTGGAACTGGCCGGTCAGGGTAACGCTGATGCGGGAAGCTTCATCACGGCGCTTAATCTCGCCATCAATATGATCAAAGAAGTCAATGAATAATCGTGTCCACCAGGGTCATTTCGCCCGCAAACGTTTTGGACAAAACTTCCTTAACGACTCCTACATTATCGACAGCATCGTTGCGGCGATTCATCCGCAGCGCGGCGAAGCGATGGTAGAGATCGGTCCCGGCCTTGGTGCCCTGACTGAGCCCGTCGGCGAGCGCCTTGATGCGCTGACCGTTATTGAGCTGGATCGCGATCTTGCAGCGCGTCTGCAAACCCATCCGTTCCTCGGCCCCAAGCTGACTATTTTTCAGCAGGATGCCATGACCTTCGATTTTGCCCAGCTCGCAGCTGAGCGCGGTCAACCGTTGCGTGTCTTTGGCAATCTGCCCTACAACATCTCTACGCCGCTAATGTTCCACCTTTTCAGCTATACTAGTGCGATCAAAGATATGCACTTTATGCTGCAAAAAGAGGTAGTCAACCGCCTGGTTGCTGGCCCGGACAGTAAAGCCTATGGACGTTTAAGCGTGATGGCGCAATATTATTGTCAGGTGATTCCAGTACTGGAAGTGCCGCCGGAATCCTTTACGCCAGCGCCTAAAGTGGATTCCGCCGTGGTTCGCCTGGTGCCGCATGCTGTGCAGCCACATCCGGTTGAGAATGTTCGTGTGCTGAGCCGCATTACCACCGAAGCCTTCGGCAAGCGCCGTAAGACACTGCGCAATAGCCTTGGCCATCTGTTCAGCGCTGAGGTCATGGAAAATCTGGGCGTTGATGGCAGTCTGCGTGCGGAAAATGTTACCGTTGCGCAATATTGCCAGTTAGCAAACTGGTTATCTGCGCATCCCGAGTCGCAGGAGAGCTAAACGCATGATTGAGTCGTCCCGAGTTTGTGTTCAGGTACAGAGTTTTTACGTCGAATCGCAATCTGCCCCGGATGAAGATCGCTACGTGTTCGCCTATACCATTACCATCCGCAATTTGGGGCACGAAAAAGTGCAGCTACGTAGCCGTTACTGGTTAATTACCAACGGCAACGGGCGCGAAACGGAAGTTCAGGGCGATGGCGTTATCGGTGAACAACCCTCGATTGCGCCAGGCGATGAATTTCAATATACCAGCGGCGCAGTACTGGAAACGCCGATGGGCACTATGCAGGGACACTATGTGATGATTGACGAACGAGGCGAACAGTTTCATGTCGATATTCCCGTCTTTCGCCTCGCGGTGCCTTCGCGCATTCACTGATGAGAAACCCGGCTACGGCCGGGTTTGCCGTTTCTTCTCCGGATAATTATTTCATGAGTACATACCTTATTGGCGATGTTCACGGCTGCTACGATGAGCTGCACTCTCTGCTGCAACAGGTCGCCTTTGATGCTGAAAAAGATACGTTGTGGCTAACCGGCGATCTGGTCGCTCGCGGGCCAGGCTCGCTGGAAGTGCTGCGCTATATGCGTTCGCTGGGCAGCGCGGTACGCATGGTGCTGGGCAATCACGATCTGCATCTGCTGGCGGTTTTCGCGGGCATCAGCCGTAATAAACCGAAAGATCGTCTCACTCCTCTGCTGGAAGCGCCTGACGCGGATGAGCTTATCAACTGGCTACGCCGACAGCCGCTGCTGCAGGTAGATGAAGAGAAAAAGCTGGTTATGGCGCATGCCGGCATCACGCCGCAGTGGGATATTGAAACGGCGAAAATGTGTGCGCGAGAAGTTGAGTCTGTGCTCTCCAGCGACAGCTATCCGCTCTTTCTTGATGCGATGTATGGCGATATGCCGAATAACTGGACGCCAGAACTCACCGGCCTGGCACGCCTGCGCTTCAGCACCAACGCGCTGACGCGGATGCGCTACTGCTTTCCCAATGGGCAGTTAGATATGATTTGCAAAGACGCGCCCAATTCAGCGCCGCCACCGTTGAAACCCTGGTTTACTATCGCAGGCCCGGTAGCGCGCGATTATACGATTATTTTTGGCCACTGGGCTTCGCTGGAAGGCAAAGGCACGCCGGAAGGGATTATCGGTCTGGATACCGGTTGCTGCTGGGGCGGCACGCTGACCATGCTGCGCTGGGAAGATCGTCAGCTGTTTATTCAGCCTTCTAACCGCCTGCAGGCCAGTGAAGCCGGAGAAATCACCCCGGCCGCGCTGCGCTCCGAATAATAACCGGGCCAGATGGCCCGGCATTGATTCTTATGCCCCGACAATACCGCCATCTTCACGAGTGATCATGATCACTGAAGAGCGCGGACGCGGACTGTTATGAGGGAAGTGAGAATCGCCCTCTTCTCCTGGGTGCTGTACGTTGACAAACATAGTGCGGTAATCCGGCGTAAAGGTGATACCCGTTAGCTCGCAGGATTTCGGTCCCACCATAAAGCGACGGATTTCACCGCTGTTGGGATCCCCGACCAGCATCTGATTATTACCCTGCCCCTGATAATCGCCCTCATTACTGTATTTCCCGTCGGTCAGGATCCACAAACGTCCGGCGCTATCAAAGCCCAGCCCGTCCGGGCTGTTAAAGGTATTGTCTGCCGTGATGTTAGGCGTACCACGCTGCACACCCTGCGGGTGCGCAATCGGGTTGCCGCACAGCACAAAAATGTCCCAGCTGAACTGCTGTGCCGTGGCGTCGCCCTGCTCATCCCAGCGAATAATCTGGCCATAAATATTGTCGGGACGCGGGTTAGCCGCATCCACCGGCATCTTTTCATTACCGCGCTTGTTGTTATTGGTCAGCGTACAGTAAGCGCGACCATCGTGCGGATTCACCGCTATCCACTCAGGGCGATCCATACGCGTGGCTTTCACCACATCCGCCGCCGCGCGCGCGTTAATCAAAATATCCGCCTGACTCTGGAAACCGTTTTCTGCGGTCAGTTCGTTTTGTCCGTGAACCAGCGCCAGCCAGCGGCCCGTCCCCTTCAGCGGCGTACCGCTTTTATCACCTTCGAACACCGCGACGTACAGCGTTCCCTCATCCAGCAGCGCTTTATTTGCTGCTGGATTAGCGTGATCAACTTTGCCCGTGGAGACATATTTATAGATATATTCGCCACGCTCATCGTCGCCCATATAAACCACCAGCTCACCGCTTTTTGCTACCGTCACCGCCGCGTTTTCATGTTTGAAACGCCCCAGCGCGGTACGCTTTACCGGCACCGAGGTGGGGTCGAGCGGGTCTATCTCTACGATCCAGCCGTGGCGGTTAAATTCGTTGGGGTTTTTTGCCACGTCAAAACGATCGTCAAAATCGGACCAGTTGCGCTCCGGCTCGCTGGCGTTGAGCGTATAGCGTTTCTGCTGCGCTGTGGGTTTGAAATCAGCGGCTTTGGTGCCGAAGTAGGTGTCGAAGTTCTCTTCGCAGGTAAGGTAAGTTCCCCAGGGAGTTTTGCCGTTGGCACAGTTGCCAAAGGTGCCCAGCACCGTTTTCCCTTCGGGATCGGCTGCGGTTTGCAGCGCCGCATGGCCTGCTGCCGGTCCGGAAAAATGCATCAGGGTGTTGGCGGTAATACGACGGTTATAGCGTGACGGACGCACCACGCGCCAACGATTGTCTTCGCTACGTGCAACCTCAACGATCGATACGCCATGCCCCGCCTGCGATTTTTTTACATCTTCCAGGCTGGTCGCCTTGCTGCCGCCGTGAGGGAACAGGTACTGTTCGTTTACATACTCATTATTGATTGCCATTACGCCACGGTTATCATCCAGGGCGAAAAAGCTCATACCATCATTATTATCACCGAACTGCTTTTCCTGATCGGCCGCGCTGTTATTTCCCTGAGGATCGAACGCAGGGGCGCCATCTACCAGCGGCTCGCCCCAGGAGATAAGCACCTCAGCCCGATAGCCCGGCGCGATAGTGATTTCATCAGCGGTAGAAGCAGGAATCGCCGTAAATCCCAACAGCGGGCTACCGTTCGGTGCTGACTGCACCTTAGCCAGAGCAGAAAAGCTGACGCCGCCGCCAAGAAAGCCTGCCAGCCCTAATGCGCCGGTTCCGGCCAGCAATTTACGACGCGCCGGGCTTGGCAGTGATTCCATGTTTAATTCAAGGATTTTATCGCTCATTTTGCATTGCTTCCCGTTATGGTTTCCCAGACTGGAAGCAATGCTAGAGGGCAAAAATGACAGCAATGTTACAGCTGGCGGATAAGCACGCTTTTAACCGACGTTATCAGCGGCGTTCAAGAATTTCAAAGCAGTAGCTGTGAGAATTTTTCTCATCGGCGTCATGAAATTCACTGAACACCGACTGCCATTCGTCCGGTTCGTAATCAGGGAAATGCGTATCGCCTTCCACTTCCGCATCAATGTGCGTCAGATAAATTCGATCGGCGCGGTCCAGCATCTGCTCATAAATACGACCACCGCCAATGACCATGATCTCTTCAACGTCGCCCGCTGCTGCTAAGGCATCGTCCAGTGAGGTCACCCAGGTTACACCATCCGTTGCTTTTCCTGGCTGGCTGCTGACCACAATATTATGGCGTCCCGGCAGCGGGCGGCCAATTGATTCCCAGGTCAGACGCCCCATAATTACGGGTTTATTCAATGTATTCCGCTTAAACCAGGCTAAGTCCGCAGGCAGATCCCACGGCATAGCGTTTTCCATCCCAATAACGCGATCGGCTGCTAAAGCCGCTATCAGGCTTATCATCATAAATTCTCAACAGGGTGTAAAATTGGCGCCATCATACGTAAAGGCGAAACTTTCGTCGATAGTCTGGTCAATGGATTTACGTAAAGGTTTTTAAACCGTGACTGAGGTGACAAAGGTAGCCGTTTCAGCCCCAGTTTGGGGCTTTTTCAGGGAAAGGCAGCGGCGCAACATCCTGGAAGCATCGGCGAACGTTCTTCTTGTTACAGTCAGCAAGAATTTGCCTCATTATCATGCGTTCAGAGCACGTATGCTATTCAACGGGGCTGGATATTCGGGCGGTTATTTCTGTGCGGCGCGACAAGAAGTGATATAAGTTCCCTTGAATATTTCATGAAATATCGATAATTTTAAGCACAGTTCAATTGCTATTTTCTGTTTGACCTTTAATCCCCAGAATAGCCATCAATTTAAGGCCTATTCCTTGTAATTAAAAATATCAGGACATAGTATATTCTCTAATATAATTTTCTTTACACTCATTTAATAATAAATCCGTTCGAACTCTTCGCCAAACGCTCTGCCACTGCAGTAAGAGATAGTACAGGGTGAATATGCCGTTCTTCATCTTATCGCGTGTCGGTTAAAGAATTAACACAGACATCGCAGGCACAGGGAGTTATAACAGGCTAATATGGACAGGCAATATTTTTTCTTTAATGGTGGCATCTGCTGCTGGCTACTGGCGCTGGTAGCAAGCTTTTTCTCTTTAACCTGGGCGGGCGTCTTCGGATCTCTGGCCGCCGGGTCATTTTTACTTCACAGCTTACAATGGAAGATCCTGACTATGTTTAAAAAACCAAATAAATCGGCAGAAATAGCGGCAAAAAAAGAGGCTATTATCCCAACCAATGCGCCGGATAAAACGACACCTCATGAAGAACAGGCCAATAATACGGTGATTGCCCGTGATGTCTGTTTTGAAGGGAATCTCAAAGCGGTAGGCCAGGTGTATATTTATGGCGAGGTGCAGGGAAATATTATTACTAACGAAGGTGTAGTAAAAGTTATGCGTAGCGGGCTGGTCAACGGCAATATTACCAGCAAGGAATTAATTATTAACGGCACCGTCAAAGGCGAATGTAAAGCTGAATCGATGGATATTGGCGAGCATGCAAATATTAATGGCGCGCTTGATTATGTCACGCTGTCGGTGAAAAAAGGTGCCATGTTTGTAGGTAGTGTGGAAACCTCCAGAAAGCCTGAGAACGCCGTTAACGTGGTTGGCATTGCTCCCACGCCTGCCGTTTCCGGCAAGGAGTTGCCCAACACGCCGGAAAAAAGCAAAGCCAGCCAAGCCTGAACAGTTATGCGGCAGAGCGATTAGCGTTAAAAAACCTGAGCGCCAGTGATGACATTCAGGTTTTAATCAGTTAACGGCGCTACGTCGAATAGCGATTATTAGAAATCGTAACGCAGGCGCACCAGGTTCATATCCCCCAGATCGTCGCTGCTGGAGGTGAAAACGTGTTCGTAATCGATACGGAAGCCGTAATCGAGCTGTAACGTCACGCCGACGCCGTTGTCGATGCGCTGGTAATCGCGGCCGCGGGTATATTCCAGACGATCACCCATAACGTAAGGCTGCACCGATTTCACCGCATAGCGCTGCACCGGAATGGTGTAGCCGACAAAATACTCTATGCCCCACGCTTCATTGGCAAAGTAGTTATCAACGCTGCGTTTCTTACTCGGCGAGAAGTTCTGGTACCAGCCGCCGCCCAGCGCCAGCGTCCAGTTGTCCGGTTTCCAGCTCAGCGAGGTGCCAATGATGTTCTGATCGTAGCCTTTGCTGTCACCGTTGCCTGGATTGCGCATTTCAGCACGAGTGTAGTTCCATGCGGTGCCCCAGGAGAGATCCGGCGTCAAATGGTAGTCCACACCCAGTGAGCCGCCGCCCTGACGCTTGTAGCGCAGGCCGTTGCCCGGCAGATACTCGGTATCTTCCAGTAGCCAGGAGGCGTAGAGATCGGCATCGCCGAAGCGATTTTTATACTTCAGCTGTTTACGTGCGCGGTAGGTGCCGTCGTAATCACCGTTGATGCCGATATTTGACGCCTGGGCCAGCATATCGTAATCCCAGATATCCGTTTTGGCGCCGACGACGTCATAGTAAACGCTGTTCTGCTGACCAAAGGTCAGCTGGCCCCAGCGCTGGCTTTTAAAACCGGTGTAAAGCTGGCGGCGCGAAGTATCACGCGCGCCTTCAGCGTAGTGGTTATCCCAGTTGAACAGCGCCGGAATATTGACGCCCAGTTCATAATAGCCCAGCCAACTGACATCTTCGGTCAGATAATATTCCGCACCGAAGCGAAAGCGCGTGCCGCCGTCAAATCCGTTGCGCTTATAAGAGCCGCGATCGCTGTCGCCGGTGATATTGTTGAACTGCGGACGGATGCTGCCGCCCACCGCAAACTTCAGACGGCTTAACGCATCGTCCGGTTGGGCATCTTGTTTAATCAGCGTAATTTCCGCCTGGCTGGTGAAAGGCAGCGCAGCGAGCAGGCCGACGCCACAATAGTATGCAATAACACGCTTAGAAAAATTCATTCTTTATCCTTTAACATCCTGACAAACCCGGCGCGATAAGGTCCGTTACCTTCTCGCCAGTCAAAATGCGCGTCCTTTACGGCACATAAATCGCGCCCATAAAAAAACGGCTCCCGGGAGAGCCGTTATCGGTTAAATCACTAACTTATTTAGCATTAATTTGTGCGTGCATTTCCTGTACGGAAATCACTTTCTCCGTTGGGTCAGCATTCAGCGCCATCGCGGTAGCAAAGCCGCCATTCAGCGTGGTGTCATAATGCACTTTGTACTGCAGCGCACTACGGCGAATCACGCGTGAATCCTCAATGGCCTGCCGTCCTGCAGTGGTATTGACGATATAGCTGTATTCGCCGTTTTTCAGACGGTCCTGAATATGCGGGCGTCCTTCATGCACTTTGTTCACCAGACGGGGGTTAATGCCTGCTTCACCCAGCACAACCGCCGTACCGTGCGTAGCATCAAGCTCAAAGCCGAACTTCAACAGTTTGGCAGCCAGATCAACCACTCGTTTTTTGTCGCCTTCACGTACCGACAACAGCGCCCGGCCCTGCTTTTTCATGTTGGACTGCGCGCCCAGCATCGCCTTGGAGAACGCTTCAGCAAAGGTGCGGCCAACGCCCATCACTTCACCCGTCGAGCGCATTTCCGGTCCAAGAATCGGGTCCACGCCAGGGAACTTGTTAAACGGCAGTACTACTTCTTTCACTGAATAGTAAGGTGGAATAACTTCTTCAGTTACGCCCTGCTCCATCAGTGTTTTACCGGCCATGACGCGCGCGGCAACTTTTGCCAGCGGCACGCCGGTCGCTTTAGAAACGAAAGGCACGGTACGTGCGGCGCGCGGGTTAACCTCAATCAGATAAACTTCGTTATCTTTTACCGCAAACTGCACATTCATCAGACCGCGTACGCAGAGCTCAAACGCCAGCTTCTCTACCTGCTGACGCATGACATTCTGAATTTCCTTGCTCAGCGTATAGGCGGGCAGTGAACAGGCGGAATCACCGGAATGCACCCCGGCCTGCTCGATATGCTCCATGATGCCACCAATCAGCACACGCTCGCCGTCGCAAATCGCATCAACATCAACTTCTACCGCGTCGTCCAGGAAACGATCCAGCAGCACCGGCGCATCGTTAGATACGGAGACAGCCGTCTGGAAGTAGCGCTTCAGATCCTGCTCGTCATACACAATTTCCATCGCCCGGCCGCCCAGCACATAAGAAGGACGCACCACCAACGGATAACCAATATCTGCCGCTTTCTGTACCGCCTGTTCCAGCGCCGTTACCGTGGCGTTCGCAGGCTGCTTCAGGCCCAGGCGATCTACCGCCTGCTGGAAGCGCTCGCGATCTTCCGCACGGTCGATAGCGTCCGGGCTGGTACCGATAACCGGTACGCCAGCGGCTTCCAGCGCACGCGCCAGTTTCAGCGGCGTCTGGCCGCCGTACTGCACGATAACGCCTTTTGGCTGCTCAACTCGTACGATTTCCAGCACATCTTCCAGCGTTACCGGCTCAAAATAGAGACGGTCGGAGGTGTCATAATCGGTTGAAACGGTTTCCGGGTTGCAGTTGACCATAATGGTTTCATAACCATCTTCGCGCAGCGCCAGCGCAGCATGAACGCAGCAGTAGTCAAACTCAATGCCCTGACCGATGCGGTTTGGTCCGCCGCCCAGTACCATGATTTTTTCACGATCCTGGTTTGGATTCGCTTCGCACTCCTCTTCATATGTGGAGTACATATAGGCGGTATCCGTTGAAAACTCGGCGGCGCAGGTATCAACGCGCTTATAAACCGGATGCAGGTTGTACTGCTGGCGCAGCTTGCGTACTTCCGCTTCGCTTACGCCGGCCAGATCCGCCAGACGCGCATCGGCAAAGCCTTTGCGCTTGAGCGTGCGCAGGAAATCGGCATTCAGGCCGTTAATGCCTTCCTGAGCAACCTGCTCTTCCAGACGCACCAGCTCTTCAATCTGTACCAGGAACCAGCGATCGATATTGGTCAGGTTAAATACGCCGTCTACCGACAGGCCAGCACGGAACGCATCGGCTACGTACCAGATACGCTCGGCGCCTGCATCTTTCAGCTCGCGGCGGATACGTGTCAGCGCATCGGCATCATCCAGATGCACTTTTGGATCAAAGCCGTTAGCGCCGACTTCCAGTCCGCGCAGCGCCTTCTGCATTGACTCCTGCAAGGTGCGGCCAATCGCCATCACTTCACCAACCGATTTCATCTGGGTTGTCAGACGATCGTTGGCACCGGCAAATTTTTCAAAGTTAAAGCGCGGGATTTTAGTCACGACATAGTCGATCGAAGGCTCGAACGAAGCAGGCGTACGGCCGCCGGTAATGTCGTTCATCAGCTCATCCAGCGTGTAACCTACCGCCAGCTTCGCCGCGACTTTAGCGATCGGGAAGCCGGTGGCTTTGGAGGCCAGCGCCGAGGAGCGGGATACGCGCGGGTTCATCTCGATAATAATCAGGCGGCCATTTTTGGGGTTCACCGCGAACTGCACGTTAGAGCCGCCGGTTTCCACGCCGATTTCACGCAGTACCGCCATCGAGGCGTTACGCATGATTTGGTACTCTTTATCGGTCAGGGTTTGCGCCGGCGCAACGGTGATGGAGTCGCCGGTGTGGATGCCCATCGGATCGAAGTTTTCAATGGAGCAGACGATAATGCAGTTATCATTCTTATCGCGCACTACCTCCATCTCATACTCTTTCCAGCCAATCAGCGATTCATCAATCAGCAGCTCTTTGGTAGGTGAGAGATCTAGGCCGCGTTCGCAAATCTCTTCGAACTCTTCGCGGTTATAGGCGATGCCGCCGCCGCTGCCCCCCATAGTAAAAGAGGGACGGATAATGCAGGGGAAGCCGACATCCGCCGCAACCTGCAGCGCTTCTTCCATATTGTGCGCAATGCCGGAGCGCGCCGTTTCGAGGCCAATCTTCTTCATCGCCTTATCGAAACGCTGGCGGTCTTCCGCTTTATCAATCGCGTCCGCCGTGGCGCCAATCATGGTCACACCGAACTCCGCCAGCACGCCCTGACGCTCCAGCTCCAGCGCGCAGTTCAGCGCCGTCTGGCCGCCCATGGTAGGCAGTACCGCATCGGGACGCTCTTTCTCAATGATTTTACGCACCACTTCCCAGTGGATCGGCTCGATATAGGTGGCATCCGCCATTTCCGGGTCGGTCATGATGGTTGCCGGATTGGAGTTAACCAGAATAACGCGATAGCCTTCTTCGCGCAGCGCCTTACAGGCCTGTGCGCCGGAATAGTCAAACTCGCACGCCTGGCCGATAACAATCGGGCCAGCGCCCAGAATCAGGATGGATTTTAAGTCAGTACGTTTTGGCATTATCTCTGTTCCTTTCCTGAAATTTATTACTGGCCGGCACGGGCCGCTTCAATCAGTTCGATAAAGTGATCGAACAGCGGCGCCGCGTCATGCGGGCCTGGGCTGGCTTCCGGATGTCCCTGGAAGCTAAACGCGGGTTTATCTGTGCGGTGAATGCCCTGAACCGTCTGATCGAACAGTGAGACATGGGTCACGCGCAGGTTGGCGGGCAAATCGTTTTCATCAACCGCGAAGCCGTGGTTTTGCGCGGTAATCATC
Organism: Pantoea alhagi; assembly: GCF_002101395.1. Taxonomy (NCBI): domain Bacteria; kingdom Pseudomonadati; phylum Pseudomonadota; class Gammaproteobacteria; order Enterobacterales; family Erwiniaceae; genus Pantoea; species Pantoea alhagi. The sequence goes on from NZ_CP019706.1 coordinate 797,989, forward strand.
ACGGTGTCGTTATCAAGATCTTTTACCGGGTGGTTGCCGCCGTGATGACCCAGCTTCATTTTTACCGTTTTTGCCCCGCTGGCCAGCGCCAGCAGCTGATGACCGAGGCAGATACCGAATACTGGAATCTCTGTTTCCAGGAAACGCTGAATCGCGCGGATAGCATAGTCGCACGGCTCCGGGTCACCCGGTCCGTTTGCCAGGAAAATACCATCGGGATTGAGCTTCAGCACCTCTTCCGCCGACGTCTGTGCCGGGACCACCGTCAGGCGACAGCCGCGATCCACCAGCATGCGTAAGATATTTCTTTTTACGCCGAAATCGTAAGCGACCACATGGTAAGGCAGCTCTTCTGCAGTTTTTGCAGCAGGCAGGCCTTCATCCAGCGTCCAGCTTCCCTGTGTCCAGCTGTAGGTTTCGCGGGTACAAACCTCTTTTGCCAGATCCATACCTTTCAGGCCGGGGAACGCCTGCGCTTTTTGTAGCGCCAGCTGCGCATCCGGCGCGTCGCCCGCAATGATGCAGCCATTCTGCGCACCCTTTTCACGCAGCAGACGCGTGAGTTTACGCGTATCGATATCGGCGATAGCGACAATATTGTTGCGTTTCAGGTAAGCCGACAGCCCTTCTTCGTTACGATAGTTGCTGGCGATCAACGGCAGATCGCGAATAACCAAACCCTGCGCATGTACCTGAGAGGATTCTTCATCAGCGACATTAGTGCCGACATTACCGATATGGGGATAAGTAAGAGTGACAATCTGGCGGGAATAGGAAGGATCTGTGAGGATTTCTTGATAACCGGTCATTGAAGTATTGAAAACTACCTCTCCCACCGCCGATCCTGTGGCCCCGATGGCCCGACCGTGGAATTGGGTTCCGTCTTCCAGAACCAAAATCGCTGACTTATTCAAAACGTCCTCCAGGGAATAAACAGTCATAATATTTGCATATTAATTCATAACGTATCGATGAATCAATGCAAAAACCGCTGTTATTGTCGATTTTTGGCAAATTGCGCGCATTCTAATGATCGACTTATGGAATGTCTACCCTAAAGGCCATTTTTTATGCCTGTTTTAGCCATCACAGGCCAAAAAGATAAGATTCCCCCTAAAACAGAGGCTATTCCTGACAAGAAAACCGATTGCATCCAGCAAACAACAGCAAAAAATATGTTAACGTGTAAAAAAGTGGACCAAATGGTCAAATTTAGCTTTATCAACACAACAAAAATCAGGAAAACCCACATAAAAACAAATCAGAACAACTTTCATTCACCAAACCCGCATTATTCAACAAAAAGAAAAAGAGCCTATAGATGGCCCTTTAAAATTATATAGTTATATCAAAAAGTGATTTTATGTATATTACAAATAATCAAGATCAAGCACGCTCTTCATATCATAAAGCCCTGGGTTTTTGCCATTAACCCACTTAGCCGCTTTTACCGCGCCTTTTGCAAAGGTCATGCGGCTGGAGGCCTTATGGGTTATCTCCAGACGTTCGCCAATGTCTGCAAACATAGCGGTATGCTCGCCTACAATGTCACCTGCACGTACGGTAGCGAATCCGATAGTTTGCGCGCTGCGCTCTCCGGTATGACCTTCACGCGCGTAAACCGCATGATCATTAAGCGACCAGTTCATCGCGTCAGCAATAGCTTCTCCCATCGCCAGCGCTGTGCCGGAGGGAGCGTCAACTTTATGGCGATGATGCGCTTCGATGATTTCGATGTCCGCATACTCGCCCATGACTTTCGCCGTTTTTTCCAACAGCTTCAGCATTAAATTTACGCCAATGCTGAAGTTAGCGGCAAATACGATGCCGATCTCCTGAGCCGCCTGTTTAATCGCAGCCTTACCTGCATCGTCAAATCCCGTAGTGCCAATCACCATCCCTTTGTTATGACGGCGGCAGAAATCAAGATATGACAGCGTTGCTTCCGGGCGGGTAAAATCTATCAGGATATCGAAATGATCCACCACCGCCTCAAGGCTGTCGCTTATTGCCACCCCAAGCGTACCGATACCTGCCAGTTCGCCAGCATCGCTGCCGGTCAGTGAAGAACCTTCTCGGGCCAGCGCCGCGCCAAGCGAGACGCCTTCAGCCTGATCTATCGCCTGAATTAACTGTCGTCCCATCCGTCCAGGCGCGCCGACAATAGCTATGCGGATATCATTGCTCATATTTATTCATTCCTGACTGAAGTCTGTGCATACAAAACGCCAATTAGGTTAAACAGCGGATGCATAGCGCGCCACCATTAAATGAGATAATAAGAATTTTGTGCTGACAGCTGATGATTATCAGAAAATTGATTTATAACGGTTGGCTGGGCGGGAAACGCGCCGTAAATAGCCTTTGGCGCGCTGAGCTAAACGCCAGATAACTGGCGAAAAGGATGATGTGACTTGTCAGACCGAGGCCGTCTTTTTCTCGCGGGCGGCGGCAATAATTCCCATAATAGCCATCCCGCCTGATATTGCCATTCCGACAATCCCTGCCGTCATAACAAGGAAGCCCAGCCCCAGAGCTGGCCCCCCAGTTTAACGCACAGAATAAAAAGCCTGCATGTAACAGAAAAATGCTACTGCAAGCTTCCTGCTCACTCAATGCAGCCAGAAAACATGAGTAAAATCTAACGTTTAAAGGATTATACTGGCGGGAAGAGAGACAAAAACGCCCGGAACGGAACAGCATTCCGGGCGATGCAGATCAACCGATCTGGCGGGTTTCCAGACGTAACTCTTTGGGCACTTCAAAAACAATATTTTCTTCACGTCCGCTCAGTTCAGTGACCTCGTCGCCACCAAACTCGCGTAGCCGTTGGATCACTTCCTGTACCAGGATATCGGGTGCGGAAGCGCCTGCGGTAACGCCAACGCAATCAATGCCCTGCAGCCAGCTCTCCTGGATATCAGCGGCGGAATCGATCAGCTGTGCACGCTTACCGGCACGCTGAGCCAGTTCTGCCAGCCGGTTGGAGTTGGATGAGTTTTTGGAGCCGACAACCAGCACCACATCCGCTTCGGCAGCCAGACTGCGTACGGCTTCCTGACGATTAGTGGTGGCGTAGCAAATATCATCTTTACGCGGCCCAACGATATTCGGGAAACGCTGGCGCAGCGCATCGATCACCGCCGAGGTATCATCAACTGACAGCGTGGTTTGCGTCATAAAGCACAGGTTATTTTCATTTTTCACCTGTAGTTTAAACACATCCTCTGGCGACTCGACCAGGTACATGCCCCCCTGGGCGTTGCTGTATTGCCCCATGGTGCCTTCCACTTCCGGATGGCCCGCATGACCGATCAAAATCGCTTCGGTGCCTTTGCGACTGGCGCGTGCCACTTCCATATGCACTTTCGTTACCAACGGACAGGTTGCATCAAACAGCATGGTCAGCTGACGTGCTTTTGCCTCGGCCCGTACCGCCTGAGAAACGCCATGTGCAGAAAAAATCAGGATCGCGCCATCCGGCACTTCGGTAATTTCTTCAATAAAAATCGCACCGCGCTCACGCAGACTATTGACGACGTAGCGGTTATGCACCACTTCATGACGCACGTAGATCGGCGCGCCATACATTTCCAGCGCCCGCTCGACAATGCTGATGGCGCGGTCGACGCCAGCGCAAAAGCCGCGCGGATTAGCTAACAGGATCCTCATGCGCCGCCCTCCAGAACCGGGTTAACTTCCAGTACTTCAATATCGAAATGAACCGTATGCCCCGCTAAAGGATGATTAAAATCCACGGTGATTGAATCCCCGGCGATCTCGCGGATCACGCCGGGCATCTCGCTGCCGTCCATACCGGTAAACAGCATAATGGCACCGATCTCCGGCTCGCCCGCCTGTATAAAATCACGGCGGGAAAAGTATTGGATCAGATCGGGAATAACGTTGCCAAAGGCCGCCTCCGGCTCAAGCGCGAACGCTTTCTTATCGCCCGACTGCAACCCCAGCAGCGCCGCTTCCAGTGGTTCTGAAAGGCTGCCGTCGCCAAGGCGAAACAGTGCCGGTTTGCCATTAGCGCGCGTGGATTCAGCCGTAGAGCCATCTTCCAGTTTTAAGGTGAAGTGCAGCAGCACCGCGCTATCGCGCTGTACAGAATCGGTCATGCCTTGCCCTTTTGCTTCGCCTGCTTGCCGGATGGCGTGATAAAGCCCTCCAGCACGATCAGCGCGGCGCCAACGCAGATACCGCAGTCGGCAATATTGAAGGTGGCGAAATGCCACCCGCCAATATAGAAGTCGATAAAATCGACGACAAAGCCGTGCCAGGCGCGATCAAACAGGTTACCCAGCGCGCCGCCAATAATCAGCGCGTAGGCAATATTGTTAAGTTTTTGGCTGGCGGCAGTACGATACATCATTACCAGTAGCGCCACCGCAATCGCGATGGCGATACCCGCAAAGAACCAGCGCTGCCAGCCGCCTTTATCCGCGAGGAAGCTAAAAGCCGCCCCGTAGTTATGGGCATAAAACAGATTGAGATACGGCATAATCGGTATCGTTTCATGCAGCGCCATGTTGTTCATCACCCACAGCTTGCTGGCCAAATCGATACCAATGACCACCACCACCAGCCAGAGCCAGCGCAGTCCGGTTGCAAAAAGAGAATTACGCATCAGGCAAACTTACGCTCTTCGCCGTTACCGGCAACGTTAGTGACGCAGCGTCCGCAGATATCCGGGTGTGCGGCGTCCAGTCCAATATCGGTAGTGTAATGCCAGCAGCGCGGGCATTTCTCGCCTTCCGCTTTATGCAGCACGATTTTCAGACCTTTTAACGCTTCGCTCTGCTGTGCTTCTTCCGGCGCCAGTGCATAATCCGCAACCTGAGCCCCTGAGGTCAACAGCACAAAGCGCAGTTCATTACCCAGCGCGGTCAGTTTCTCAGCCAGCGCGGCGTCAGCATACAGCGTGACCGTTGCTTCCAGCGAACCGCCGATACGTTTGTCGCTACGCGCCTGCTCAATCACCTTGTTTACTTCGCTACGCACTTTCAGCAGCTCAGCCCAATAGGCATCGTTCAGCGATTCGCCTTCATCCAGACCAAACAGGCCGTCATACCACTCTTCGGTAAAGACATACTGCGCGCGTTTACCCGGCAGATAGCCCCAGATTTCATCGGCGGTAAAGGACATGATCGGTGCCATCCAGCGCACCAGCGCCTCGACGATATACCACAGCGCGCTCTGACAGCTGCGACGCGCCACGCTGTCGCTTTTCGCGGTGTACTGACGATCCTTAATGATATCGAGATAGAAAGAGCCCATCTCGATCGAACAGAACTGCATCAAACGCTGCACAACTTCATGGAAATCGTAGCTGGCATAAGATTTGATGATATCCGCCTGCGCTGCCTGCGCACGGCCCACGGCCCAGCGATCCAGCACAACCATCTCTTCCGGCTTCAGCAGATCGGTTTCAGGATTGAAGCCGTTGAGGTTCGCCAGCAGGAAGCGCGCAGTATTACGGATACGACGGTAAGCATCGGCAGAACGCTTCAGGATCTCATCTGAAACCGCCATTTCGCCGGAATAATCGGTCGAGGCGACCCACAGACGCAGAATATCGGCGCCCAGCTTATTCATCACATCCTGCGGGCTGACGGTGTTGCCCAGCGACTTGGACATCTTGCGGCCCTGGCCGTCAACGGTGAAGCCGTGCGTCAGTACCTGACGGTAAGGCGCTTTGCCTTTCATTGCGGTGGAGATCATCAGCGAAGACATAAACCAGCCGCGATGCTGATCCGAGCCTTCCAGATACATATCGGCACTGTGACCGTGAAATTCCGGACGTACATCAACCACAGAAGCGTGCGTGGAACCAGAGTCAAACCAGACATCCAGCGTATCCGGCACCTTCATATAATTGTCGGCATCATCGCCCATCAGATCGCGCGGATCGAGATCCCACCACGCCTGAATGCCATCCTGCTCGACGCGCTGCGCCACTTTCTCCATCAGCGCCAGCGTATCCGGATGCAGCTGCTCGGTCTCTTTATGTACGAACAGCGCCATCGGCACGCCCCAGGTGCGCTGACGTGAAATGCACCAGTCGGGACGGTTGGCAACCATCGATTCAATACGCGCCTGACCCCAATCCGGGATCCACTGCACGCCTTTGATCTCTTTCAGCGACTGCGTGCGCAGCCCTTTCTGATCCATGCTGATAAACCACTGCGGCGTGGCGCGGAAAATAATCGGCGTTTTATGACGCCAGCAGTGCGGGTAGCTGTGATGCATTTTCTCTACATGCAGCAGCGCGCCTTTCTCACGCAGCAGCTCAACGATCATATCGTTGGCTTTGAAGACGTTGACGCCATCCAGCTCAGGATAAGTTCCCGGCAGATAGCGGCCATCCGGGCCAACCGGGTTAGCGGTTTCCAGACCATATTTCTGACCGATCACATAGTCGTCCGGGCCGTGGCCTGGCGCGGTATGTACCGCACCGGTACCGGCATCCAGCGTAACGTGTTCGCCCAGCACCACCGGTACGTCAAAGGCGAGGAATGGATGCTGGAAGCGCATCAGCTCCAGCGCCGCGCCGGTTGCGCTGCCCAGCACGGTCCACTCGCTGACGCCTGCGCGGTGCATAACGCTTTCCACCAGATCTTTCGCCAGGATCAGCGCACGACCTTCAATCTGCACCAGCTGATATTCAAACTCAGGATGCAGTGAAATCGCACGGTTGGCCGGCATGGTCCACGGCGTGGTGGTCCAGATAACCAGCGCGATCGGTCCCTGAACCTGGGCTGCGCCGAATTTTGCCGCTACCGCAGCCGCGTCGATGGCGTTAAACATCACATCAATGGAAGGAGACGTTTTGTCATAATATTCCACTTCCGCTTCCGCCAGCGCCGAACGGCAATCCAGACACCAGTGCACCGGCTTGGCACCCTTGTGCAGATGACCATTGCCGATGATTTTGCCCAACGCGCGGATAATATTGGCTTCGGTCTGGAAATCCATCGTGAGATAAGGACGATCCCAGTCGCCCAGTACGCCCAGACGGATAAAGTCGGTTTTCTGACCGGCAACCTGCTCCGCCGCATACTTACGGCACGCTTCGCGGAACTCCGCAGCGCTGACCTTCTCGCCCGGCTTACCGATCATCTGCTCGACTTTGTGTTCGATCGGCAGGCCGTGACAGTCCCAGCCCGGCACGTACGGTGAATCGAAGCCCGACAGACCTTTGGACTTAATAATAATATCTTTCAGAATCTTATTAACTGAGTGACCAATGTGAATGCTGCCGTTCGCATACGGAGGGCCATCGTGCAGGATAAAGGTTTTTTTCCCTTTTTTGGCGGCGCGGATGATGCCGTACAGGTTGTCATCAGTCCAGCGTTGCAGCATACCCGGTTCGCGTTTGGCGAGATCGCCACGCATCGGGAACCCCGTTTCCGGCAAATTCAGGGTAGATTTATAGTCACTCATCAGATTCTCGATTCCGTGTTTCGGTTGTTACACCGGTGTTTTAAGCCCAAAAAACTCGCGGGCAGTCACCACATCTTTAGCAATTTGCTCTTTAAGCGCATCCAGCGAGGGAAAACGCTGCTCGTTACGTATTTTTTGGCGCAGCACCACGTCAATATGACGCCCGTACATATTCATTGATATATCCAGCAGATGCACTTCCAGCTGCTGACGCAGGCCAGCGACCGTAGGGCGCGTACCTATATTCGCCACGCCAGGCAGCGGTTGCTCGCTAAGGCCATGGACCTCTACGGCGTAAACGCCTTTCACCGGCGATACCATGCGCCGAAGCAGAACGTTAGCGGTAGGAAAACCGATAGTGCGGCCCAGCGCATCACCATGCACGACACGCCCGGAAAGCGCAAATGGATGGCCCAACAGCGATTGCGCCAGCGTCAGGTCATCATTCGCCAGCGCCTGGCGAATCGCCGTGCTGCTGATACGTTTGCCGCCTTCACTGAAAGTTTGGGTGCTGATGACATCAAAGCCATATTTCACACCCGCTTTCTGTAATAACAGGAAATCCCCTTCGCGACCAGCGCCGAAACGGAAATCATCACCAACGGCAAGAAACCGCACGCCAAGCTTATCAACCAGCAGATCGTTAACAAAGCTTTGCGCGCTAACGGCGGCGAAACGGCGGTCGAAGCGCACGCACAGCACGGCATCGACGCCCTCCTGCGCCAGATATTTCAGTTTATCACGCAGACGCGTCAGGCGCGCCGGCGCTTTATCAACGGCAAACAGCTCAAGCGGCTGCGGCTCGAACAGCATGACCACGACCGGCAGATGACGCCGCCGCCCCTCTTCGCACAGGCGAGCCAGCAGCGCCTGGTGGCCCCGATGTACTCCATCGAAATTGCCGATAGTCAGCACACAGCCGTCAGGCTGCGTCCGGAGATTATGAATGCCGCGTATAAACTTCATGGCTGACTCAAGTTGGTGGAAATCGGCGGATTATACCTTGTACAACCGCCAAGGTTAACCCGTCACGGCGCCTTTCCCGCTTTCCGGCGGCGATTTCCGTGCGGTAATGGTCAGGCACCGGGGATAACGCTTTTTTTCTTGCGAAATACTGTATTCAGGCCGGGGAAACTGGTAGAATCTTGCGCCATCAATTACGTAACCGAGCGTTGTTTGTAAAACGGCGCTTATTTGCACAAATCCATTGACAAAATAAGGCGTAAAAGGCATAGTCCTCGGCCTTTGATTTGTCCGTATAGAACATATTTGGGAGTTGGACCTTGGCTAATATCAAATCAGCTAAGAAACGCGCCGTAACATCTGAGAAACGTCGCAAGCATAACGCAAGCCGTCGTTCTATGATGCGTACTTTTATCAAGAAAGTATACGCAGCAGTTGAAGCTGGCGATAAAGAAGCTGCACAGAAAGCATTTAACGAAATGCAACCGATCGTGGACCGTCAGGCTGCTAAAGGTCTGATCCACAAAAACAAAGCTGCACGTCATAAAGCTAACCTGACTGCACAGATCAACAAACTGGCTTAATCGCCACTTGTTAATCAGCTTTGAAAGAACCGGCCAGTGGCCGGTTTTTTTTCGTCCTGATTTTATGAGTCCCAAATCGCTCCGTAAGCGGCGATGCCCTGCGCTTCACATCCTTCCACTACATAATCGGTTAACGGACGGTTCGCAATACAGATTACCGCTTCCGCATTAATCTCTTTGACCTTCTGACAGGCCAGCAGCAGCAGATCCGGTTTGCCGTGTGCATCGGTATCCCAAATCAATACGCCTGGGTGTGCCGCAATAATCTCATTAACGAACGCTTCGCCATAGGTCACAAACGGATTACGGGTTGACCAGATCAATTTACAGGGACGCGGATTGTTCACCAGATGCGGCAGCAGTGGGCCAATTCCGCTTCCGGTGGCGACATAGACTACCGAGTTAAATAGCTTGTTCATGCTGCCAACGCCGGGCGTGGGTATGCCCTTAAACCAGACGTGTGATGGCGGATTATCAATAAAGCGCGAGGTCCAGTCTCCGGCGCGGGAGATCAGCATCCGGCAGCCATGTCGTTTCACCAGCGGAATATTGGCAAACGCATGCCATTCCGTTAGCGGATGCAGGCTAATGGCCAGCGTCGAACCAGGAAAGGGATCCTGCGGCAAAGCAAACTGAATAATCACCGCATGGGAAGAAGGCCGCGTCACTTCGATGGGAACGCGCCGTAAACGCAGCCAGGGAAGCAGAATGCTACAGGTAATAGCCAACAGTCCCCAGAACGCGAAAGCGTGGCTGAGATGATGCCAGCGCCATTCACCGTGATGGCTGTCACGCACGAACCATAAAACCTGTAGCCATGAGAGCGCAAGCGAACTCCAGCCAACGTAGCGATGCATATGTTCAAACAGGTTATGATAGCGTCGTCTCACCTGCGGCAGCGCCGTCAGGGAAATGGCGCACAGCATCAGCACCAACAGAACATTAACCGTAAGAAGCTGAGTGGATAGCCCGCCCTGCGTCTGCTGTTGACAAAAAGCAGCCAACGTAAAAAGCAGCAGCCACAGACAGCTAAAGGTGGCGCAGCCGGAGTGAAGCCCGCCGAATTGATAGACGTTAGCCAGATGACGCCGCAACCGCAGCGGCCAGTGTACGGGCACACGCCATACCAGCTGAAACAGCCCGTTGATAAGGTATTGCTGACGAATCAGTACCGTCACGCAGAGGTTAGCGATCACCATATTGCCGAAGTTGCCGAGCAAAATATGGTTTTCGTCCCACCAGCTGCCGCTGACCAAAGCCCAACTCATTATTGACAGATTGATCATGCTGACAGTAATAAACAGCATTTGATAATGAGTAAGAATCGGAGAAGAAAATTGCTGTGTTAATTCCTGGTGAAGAACAGGTAATACCGACGCCGTTTTATTTTTTTCGTTCTGCATACTTCGCTCCTGAGATGACCTTATTCCGTCCGATGGATGGACGCCATACGCCGCCGTCAGCGCGCCGGGGAAATATGGTGGTCCTCAAGGTGGTTGGTTGACAGCGCGTAGCGTAAAGAAAGGTAAAATGGCAGTAAATGGGAAACGGAAAAATGAGACTTTTGCCTAATAGCCAGATTTTGAATTATTGCTGGTAAATTCTTAATTATTTTATTTATAGCTGGATCTAAGAGTTACCTTCTCTATTTCTGTTGCCGCAATCAGACCGCGGCAGGAAATAAAAACAGCGATAAAAATAGATCCAGCAAAATTATCATTTTTTATTTGTCACTAAATAAAGCGGTAAAATCCTGATTGCAGATGCGCTGCACCGCAGGATGCTGAATCATCCGCTCGGCGAAGATAACGTAATACTCTTCCATGACATCTTCCAGCCGTCCTACCTCTTTAACAGCGCCATCCTGATAGGTCTCCTGGCCGTAGAGCGTTGGGGCCACAAAAATAGCGTGGTTAGCGGCCCCAAATGCTTTCATCAACGCGGCATCATCAAACTCGCCAAGGATCTCTACCTGCAGCTCCTGGTTGCTGAGCCAACGTTGCAGCTGACGCCCTAACATTGAGCGACGGCCCGGAATCAGCAGGCGTCGCTCCTCCAGGCAAGCGGGAAAAGGTTTCTGTGGCAGCGGCGGCGTACACCAGAAGCTGATGCCACATTCGCCCAGCTTCACGGAAAACAGCCCCTCCTGCTGAGTCGAGTCAACCGGGCAATCAGATAAAATCATATCCAGCTTGTGCTGACTCAACTGCTCCAGCAACATCTCATGCGTAGATTCAAAACAGCGCAGGTGAATGCGCTCATCATCCTGCACTGCCGTTTCCAGAACTTTACTGACCAGCTGTTTCGATAAGGCATCCGCCACGCCGACATCAAACAGCAGATGCGACTCCTTTCGGTAGTTAACGATATCCATCATCTCCTGACTGAGCGTAAACATCCGATCGGCGTAGCGAAAAACCAGCTGTCCCAGTTCCGTTGGCACGATCCCCCTGCCCTGACGTCGAAAGAGCTTGCCCTGGAGTCGCTCCTCCAGGGCTTTGATCTGGCCGGTTATGGTTTGCGGCGTTAAGAAGAGTTTCTCCGCCGCGTTAACAATCGATCCCTGCTTACAAACGTGCCAAAAGTAGTAGAGATGATTGTAATTAAGATGTGTCATGCTCAGGCCTTCTTCAGGCTGTGCGGCTGATTTAACTTAACGCGTAACAGCGAATAGCCCACCACGGCAGAGAGCAGCGAGCCGATCAAAATGGCCAGCTTAGCCAGTACCATGAGTTCCGCGCTCAGATCGCCATAGGCCAGAGAGGCGATAAAGATCGACATGGTAAAGCCGATTCCGCACAGCACGCCTACCGCCATAATGCTGCTCAGGCTGGCGCCTTGCGGCAGTTTCGCTACGCCCAGTTTAATGCTCAGCCAGCAAAACAGCGTGATTCCCAGCGGCTTACCGATAAACAACCCCAAAATAATGCCCAGCGGCAACATCGAGAACAGCGAGTTAAAAGAAACACCATCCAGCGCCACGCCAGCGTTAGCAAAAGCGAACAGCGGCAAAATCAGCCAGGTCACCCAGGGATGAAGGCCATGCTCCAGCGCTCGGGCGGGCGATTTCCCGTGCTTTTCTGCTAACGGCACAAAGAAGCCTATCACTACGCCTGCCAGCGTGGCATGAACGCCCGATTTTAATACCGCCACCCACAGCACGACGCCAACCACCATATAGAGCGAGGTGCGGCGAACGTTAAACAGATTTAACAGCGCCAGCACGATAATAGCGCCAGCGGCAACGCTCAGAGAAAGCAGTGACAGTTCGTGGGTATAAAACAGTGCAATAATGACAATCGCGCCCAGATCGTCAATGATCGCCAGCGCCATAAGAAATACTTTTAGCGCGGGCGGCACCCGGCTGCCTAACAACGCCAGCACGCCAAGCGCAAAGGCAATATCAGTAGCGGTAGGCACCGCCCACCCGTTACGGGTAATTTCATCAGCGCCGTTAAATGCCAAAAAAATCAGCGCCGGAGCCACCATACCGCCAACGGCGGCGATTAATGGAAATATGGCTTTATCACGGCTGGCGAGTGAGCCTTCAATTAACTCACGCTTAACTTCCAGGCCGATCAGTAAAAAGAACACGGCCATCAGCGCATCGTTAATCCACAGCAGCATATTTTTATTGATATGCAGATCACCAAAGTGAAACTCTACCGGCATCGCCAGCAGCGAAGCATATACAGGCTGGGTAGCATCCATATTCGCCAGCAGCATGGCCAGCAGCGCTGCCACAATGAGCACAATGCCTCCTGTTGCCTCATTGGCCAATAAGCGTTTAATCATTTCTCATCTCCTTGCTAAAAACATCGCATTAAGCTTAAGCATACCGGGTTTAACGATTCGGTAAAAACAGGTTATCTGGCATAAATAACTCGGAAAAAACGAATCATCATAAAGGGATGTTTAACTCAACAAGGATAATCATATGAATGATAAGGCCATCGTGCCGAAAAAAAGCAGTAACCGTCAGTGACAACTGGCCTGCAGGCAGCCTTTGGCTGGCTGTAAGATAGCCTGACAGATGTGGCGAAGGAATAAAAAACGCCCCTGAGCGGGGCGTCTGGAGGTGTGCATCTTAACGCGTTAAATCATCAAAAAACTTCTTCACGCCGTCGAAAAAGCTTTTCGACCGCGGGCTGTTTTTCTCGCCGCTGGGGCCGCCAAAACTTTCTTCCAGCTCACGCAACAGCGCTTTCTGTTTTTCATTCAGACTGACCGGCGTCTCAACCACTACGCGACATAGCAGATCGCCCTGCACGCCACCACGTACTGATTTCACCCCTTTGCCGCGCATACGGAACAGTTTGCCGGTTTGGGTTTCTGCCGGCACCTTCAACTTCACGCGACCATCCAGCGTCGGCACTTCAATTTCGCCGCCCAGAGCCGCCATCGCAAAGTTAATCGGCACCTCGCAGTAAAGGTTATTGTCTTCACGCTCAAAGATTGGGTGTTTTTTCACCGAAACCTGAACATAGAGATCGCCGGCCGGTGCGCCATGTTCACCTGCTTCGCCTTCACCACTGAGGCGAATACGATCGCCGGTATCCACGCCTGCCGGAATTTTTACCGACAGCGTTTTCGATTTTTCTACGCGGCCATGTCCGTGACAGGCGTTGCAGGGATCTTTAATGATAGAGCCGCGACCATGACAGCTCGGACAGGCCTGCTGCACGGTGAAGAAACCCTGACGCATCTGTACCTGGCCTGCGCCATGACAGGTTGGACAGGTTTGCGGCTGCGTACCTGATTTGGCTCCGCTGCCGTGGCAAACGTCACATTCCTGCAGCGTAGGAATACGGATCTCTTTGGTCACGCCGCGCACCGCTTCTTCCAGCGTCAGCTCCATGTTGTAGCGTAAATCGGCGCCACGGGCTGCGCGCTGCCGACGGCCGCCGCCAAAAATATCGCCGAACACGTCGCCAAAGATATCGCTGAAATCTGCGCCGCCGCCGCCAAAGCCGCCACCGCCAAAACCACCGCCCATGCCGCCCTGTTCAAAGGCTGCATGTCCATACTGATCGTAGGCGGCGCGCTTCTGCGCATCGGTCAAAATTTCGTAAGCCTCTTTCACTTCTTTGAATTTGGCTTCGGCTTCCTGATCGCCCGGATTGCGGTCAGGATGGTATTTCATTGCCAGGCGTTTATAAGCCTTTTTGATTTCACGCTCATCCGCAGACTTTGGGACGCCTAAAACCTCGTAATAGTCTGTTTTCGCCATTGTTATCTTTCCTGCCCTTAACATGCGTGCACGGGCGTGGAGAAACTCCTACGCCCGTGCTGGTTACCAGCGGTTGTCAGGGCAACCGCCGCGCCCGGTCAGGGGCAATTATTTTTTGTCTTTTACTTCTTCGAACTCAGCGTCGACAACGTCGTCTTCTTTCTTCGCAGAAGCGTCACCGGCGTCAGCTGGCTGGCCCTGCTGCTGAGCGAACTCCATCAGCTTGCCGGAAACCTGTACCAGCGCCTGGATTTTCGCTTCGATCTCAGCTTTATCTTCGCCTTTCAGCGCCGTGTTCAGATCGTTAAGCGCAGATTCGATTGGCGCTTTGTCGTCAGCAGAAAGTTTATCGCCCGCTTCGTCCAGCTGTTTACGGGTGCTGTGGGCAATCTGATCGCCCTGGTTACGCGCCTGTACCAGCTCTTCGAATTTACGATCCGATTCTGCGTTCGCTTCCGCGTCGCGTACCATTTTCGCGATCTCTTCCTCGTTCAGACCAGAAGAAGCCTTGATAGTGATCTTCTGCTCTTTACCAGAGTTTTTATCTTTCGCCGATACGTGCAGGATACCGTCAGCATCGATATCGAAGGTCACTTCAATCTGTGGCATGCCGCGCGGTGCCGGCTGGATCCCATCCAGGTTAAACTGGCCCAGCGATTTGTTATCCGCTGCGCGTTTACGTTCACCCTGCAACACATGAATGGTTACCGCAGACTGGTTGTCTTCCGCAGTAGAGAACACCTGGCTGTGTTTAGTCGGGATAGTGGTGTTTTTGCTGATCAGCGCCGTCATCACGCCGCCCATGGTTTCGA
Organism: Pantoea alhagi; assembly: GCF_002101395.1. Classification (NCBI taxonomy): domain Bacteria; kingdom Pseudomonadati; phylum Pseudomonadota; class Gammaproteobacteria; order Enterobacterales; family Erwiniaceae; genus Pantoea; species Pantoea alhagi. The sequence continues at coordinate 813,027 of NZ_CP019706.1, forward strand.
TACCCAGAGACAGCGGGGTCACGTCCAGCAGCAGCACGTCTTTCACGTCACCCGCCAGCACGCCGCCCTGTACCGCAGCACCTACCGCTACCGCTTCATCAGGGTTAACGTCTTTACGCGGCTCTTTGCCAAAGAACTCGGCAACTTTCGCCTGCACCATTGGCATACGCGTCTGACCACCCACCAGGATCACATCATTGATGTCAGATACCGACAGGCCAGCGTCCTGCAGAGCAACTTTCAGCGGCTCAATAGAACGGGCAACCAGATCTTCAACCAGTGATTCCAGTTTCGCACGGGTCACTTTGATGTTCAGGTGTTTCGGACCAGTAGCGTCAGCCGTGATGTACGGCAGGTTAACGTCGGTCTGCTGAGCAGAAGAAAGCTCGATTTTAGCTTTCTCAGCGGCTTCTTTCAGACGCTGCATCGCCAGCGGATCGTTGTGCAGATCGATACCCTGATCTTTCTTAAACTCGGCTACCAGATAGTTGATCAGACGGCTGTCGAAGTCTTCACCACCCAGGTGGGTATCACCGTTGGTAGCCAGAACTTCAAAGGTTTTTTCGCCGTCAACTTCATCAATTTCGATGATAGAGATATCGAAAGTACCACCACCCAGGTCATAAACCGCGATAGTGCGGTTGCCCTGGCCCTTGTCCAGACCGTAAGCCAGCGCAGCAGCGGTTGGTTCGTTGATGATACGTTTGACTTCCAGACCCGCGATACGACCTGCGTCTTTGGTTGCCTGACGCTGTGCATCGTTAAAGTAAGCCGGTACGGTGATCACAGCTTCGGTTACCGGTTCGCCCAGGTAATCTTCCGCCGTTTTCTTCATTTTTTTCAGCACTTCCGCAGAAATCTGCGGCGGCGCCATTTTCTGGCCTTTTACGTCCAGCCATGCATCGCCATTATCGGACTGCGTGATTTTGTAAGGCATGATTTTAATGTCACGCTGTACTTCTTCGTCCTGGAAACGACGACCAATCAGGCGTTTGATTGCAAACAGGGTGTTCTGCGGGTTAGTCACGGCCTGACGTTTAGCAGGCTGACCCACCAGCGTTTCACCATCCTGGGTATATGCAATAATTGACGGTGTGGTGCGATCGCCTTCGGCATTTTCCAGCACGCGTGCTTTGGTGCCATCCATAATCGCAACACATGAGTTGGTTGTACCGAGGTCAATACCAATAATCTTACCCATCTAAACGTCTCCCACTTAAAAACGGTCTCAATTAGGGTTGTGAATCAGTAATGCGGACGATTTGTTTATTTTCAACTGTCCGCCTGCGCTCTTTGCGCTTCACAACGCTGGATGACTTCAAAATGGGGCCGCTTCGCAGCGCATCAAGGGTTAAGTAAAAAAAAATTTTTAGCGACCTGATGGCTGCGATGGTTTTTTTGCCATGAATCAGGCATTCACCTGCTGCAGAATCGCGCCGCGTCGTCCGGCCCAGGCCAGCCACAGCCCGGTCAGGAGGCCGATCAACGCCAGTGCCAGTACGTACCAGGCGGATGCCAGCGGTGAGAACCTCATTAACAGCGTGACGCAAACGGGCGTCAGTCCGCCAAAGATGGCGTAAGCAAGATTGTAAGAGAATGAGATACCGGTAAAGCGTATCGCCGCAGGAAAAGCGCGCACCATAACAAAGGGCACGACGCCCACCACGCCGACGCTTAAGCCTGCCAGCGCATAGGTGATAAACAGTGCCATGACCGAGCTGGCGGCCTGAGTAAAGAAAATCCAGCTGCACAGCGCCAGCAGTAAACAGCCGAACGTTAAGACTTTGGCTGCGCCCAGCCGATCTGCCAGCAGGCCAGCAATTATACAACCCGCCAGCAGCATGATGGTCGCCACGCTATTGGCCTGCAGCGTAAGCGCCGCCGACAGCGCATACTGTTTCTGCAACAGGGTTGGCGCCATCAGGATCACGACCACGATGCAGGCTGAAAGCAGCCAGGTGAGCAGCATGGACACGATTATCGCCCGCTTGTGGTGTTGTAGCACGGTCCGCAGCGGCAAGCCGTCAGAAAGGGTTTTGCGCGCCTGCATCTGCTGAAAAACCGGCGTTTCATGCAGCCAGCGCCGCAGATACATCGCCAGCAGGCCGAAGAGACCGCCCAGCAGAAACGGAATGCGCCAGCCGCCCGCCGCGATGGTTTCCGGCGACAGCAGGCTGTTAATCAGCGTGGCCACCAGCGAACCCAGCAGAATGCCAGCCGTCAGGCCTGCAGTTAAGGTGCCGCAGGCGAAGCCTGTGCGTTTCTCCGGCACATGTTCCGCTACGAAAACCCAGGCTCCCGGCACTTCACCACCAATCGCCGCGCCCTGCAAAATACGCAACAGCAGCAACAACAGCGGCGCCGTCAGACCGATAGCGTGATAATCGGGTAAAGCGCCCATCGCCAGCGTGGGTAGGGCCATTAACAGAATGCTCAGGCTAAACATTTTCTTTCTTCCAACCCGATCGCCAAAGTGCGCCATGACAATGCCGCCAAGGGGGCGCGCCAGATACCCGGCAGCAAAAATGGCAAAAGTCTGCAGCTGGCGCAGCCAGTCAGGAATATCGGGTGGGAAGAAGAGTTCGCCAATTACCGCAGCGAAAAAAACAAAGATGATAAAGTCGTAGAATTCCAGCGCGCCACCAAGCGCAGCCAGTGACAACGTCTTGTAATCCTGCCGGTTAAGCCGGCGAGCCTGTGGTTGATCCATGGTTTTTTTCGCGCTTCCAGAGGTGAGAAGAAAGTCAGTAACGTGAATTTGTAAAATTCACGTTACTATAGCGTCAACTTTTCTCGCCACACCAGCGGCGCTGGATCTTATGCCTGAAAAAGTTGTTTTTCAGGAGTTTGTATCACGTCTGGCGCTTTTAGGGCGAAATGCTGCTACAACCTCCGGGTTGGTCTCAATATAAGGGCCTTCCAGCAGCTGAATACAGTAAGGCACGCTGGCAAAAATACCGGCTACCTGCACCTTACCCTTCTCATCTTTTAACCCTTCCAGCGTCTCTTTAATCGATTTCGGCTGGCCCGGCAGGTTAAGAATTAAAGATTGCTTGCGGATCACGCCAACCTGACGCGAAAGGATCGCCGTCGGCACAAACTGCAGACTAATCTGCCGCATCTGCTCGCCAAAGCCCGGCATTACCCTGTCGGCTACCGCCAGCGTTGCGTCCGGCGTTACGTCGCGTCGTGCCGGACCGGTACCGCCGGTGGTTAAAACCAGATGGCAAAAACGCTCATCCACCAGCTCGCAAAGCGTCTCTTCAATCAGCGGTTGTTCATCCGGCACCAGCCGCGTTTCGATAATAAAAGGCGTAGTCAGTGCGGAAGAAAGCCAGGCTTCCAGAGCCGGAATGCCCTGATCCTGATAAATGCCGTTAGCGGCGCGATCTGAAACCGAAATGAGTCCAATGCGTAACGTATTCATAGTGATATTCATGACAGAGACTGTCGCAACGCGAGCAGTTAAGGTTTGGGATTAACGGCAAGAATACTACAGGGCGGGAAAGGATGCCTAACGTGAGCTGCCGCAGCCCGGTTTTTGGGTGCGGCAGCTTTACGATTACAGCAGTTCTGCAATCATTTTTTCCAGCTTGCCCTGGTCAACCGCAAAGTTACGGATGCCCTGCGCCAGCTTGTCTACCGCCATCGGATCCTGGTTATGCTGCCAGAGGAATTCCGCTTCGGTCATTTTGGCCGGACGCGCTTTCACTTCACCGCTGAAGGAGAGCTTACGCTCAACGCTGCCTTCGCTTTCCGCCAGCTCTTTCAGCAGCGACGGAGAAATGGTCAGGCGGTCGCAGCCTGCCAGTTCCAGGATCTCGCCCACGTTGCGGAAGCTGGCACCCATCACCACGGTTTCATAACCATGCTGCTTGTAGTATTCGTAGATTTCACGAACGGAAACCACGCCCGGATCTTCGTGCGGTGCATACTCTTTCTTATCGGTATTGGCTTTGTACCAGTCAAGGATACGGCCAACAAACGGGGAGATCAGATACACGCCCGCTTCTGCACAGGCGCGCGCCTGGGCAAAAGAGAACAGCAGCGTCAGGTTACAGTTGATGCCCTCTTTTTCCAGCTGCTCCGCTGCGCGGATGCCCTGCCAGGTAGAGGCCAGTTTGATCAGAATACGATCGTTGCTGATACCGGCATCGTTATAGAGTTTAATCAGGCTGCGCGCTTTTGCGACGCTCGCTTCGGTATCGTAAGAAAGACGTGCATCCACTTCGGTAGAGATACGGCCCGGGATCAGCTGCAGAATTTCCAGACCGATATTGACCGCCAGTTTGTCAGAAGCGTACTGAATTTGTTCTTCTTTATTGCTGCTCTGCTGACGCGCCCAGACGATGGCTTCATCGATCAGCTTGCGGTATTCAGGGATCTGCGCGGCGTTAAGAATCAGAGAAGGATTGGTGGTAGCGTCCTGCGGCTGGTACAGCTTCATTGCGGCGATGTCACCGGTATCGGCAACAACGGTGGTCAGCTGACGTAAAGAAGTAAGTTTGTCCGTCATGATGGGTTCTCTTGATATGTAACTGTCAGGGGTAAAATCTGTTGCGATAATATCACGCACGTGCCGACGCGCAATGCGCTGATGGTGCGAATCAAAAGAGGCCAGGCCGATAGTAATGATTTGCCTGGCCGGTGCGCTTTTTTGTTAAAATCAGCGGCCAGAATCAAGAAAAGTTTAAAAACCTGCGGGTTACGCTAAGGAACTATCGATGTTAATGGTCATCTCGCCGGCCAAAACGCTGGACTACACCACGCCGCTGGCGACGCTTCGCTATACGCAACCCGCACTGTTGGAAAAATCACAGCAGCTGATCGCTGTGGCGCGCGATCTGTCGCCCGCACAAATCGCGTCGCTGATGAGCATCAGCGATAAGCTGGCCCTGTTGAACGCGCAGCGTTTTAACGACTGGCACCCTGATTTCACGCCAGAAAATGCACGACAGGCGATTCTGGCCTTTAAAGGCGATGTCTATACCGGCCTGCAGGCGGAAAATTTCAGCGAAGCGGATTTCGATTTTGCCCAGCAGCACTTACGTATGCTGTCAGGCCTGTATGGCGTATTGCGGCCGCTGGATTTAATGCAGCCTTATCGTCTGGAAATGGGCACCAGGCTGGCCAGTCCGGCGGGTAAAGATCTTTACAGCTTCTGGGGCGATACCATTACCGAAGCATTGAATGAGGCGCTGGCTGCTCAGGGAGATGATTTGCTGATCAACCTGGCGTCGGATGAGTATTTTAAAGCGGTACAGCCGAAAAAACTGAATGGACGCCTGATTAAACCGGTTTTTCTTGATGAGAAAAACGGCAAGTTCAAAATTATCAGTTTCTATGCCAAAAAGGCACGTGGCCTGATGTGCCGTTATATCATTGAAAATCGTCTGCAGGCAGCGGAGCAGCTAAAGCAGTTTAACCTTGACGGCTATTTCTTCGATGAGGAGAGCAGCCGTGGTGACGAGCTGGTGTTTAAGCGTCACGAACAGGCCTGACCTGCGGATAATAAAAAGCCGTCTGCCAGCGAATGGGCACCCCGATGAACGAGGCACCCTTCACCGGCAGGCGGCTTTGTTATGGCTTAGCGTCAGAACCGGGTAAGGAATGCCCGCAGTTCAGCGAAGTCCGGCTTCATTTTATGCGACAGCAGCGGCAGATCGGCGCGTTCCGCCAGCTCAGCCGGTAATGGCAGCGTCTGCTGCAGGATCTCTTCCACGCTCTCTTTGAATTTTGCCGGATGCGCGGTGCCAAGGAACAGACCAAATTCGCCCGGCTGCAGCTGATCGCGCAGCATACGGTAAGCGATAGCGGCATGTGGCTCAGAGATATACCCCAGCTGTGCCAGCTCTCGCATCGTGCTACGGGTCGTTTCGTCATCGACGGCACCAAAGCCGAGATCGTTCAGGCGCCAGGTTTTCCGACGGAACAGCTCTTCGACGCGCGGCCAGTTATTTGGCTGGCTGACATCCATCGCGTTAGAAAGCGTGGCGACGGTAGTATTCGGCTGCCATGAGCCGCTGGAGAGAAAACGCGGCACGGTATCATTCTGGTTGGTGGCGGCGATAAAGCGTTTCACCGGAAGCCCCAACGATTTTGCCAGCAGGCCCGCCGTCAGATCGCCAAAGTTACCGCTGGGCACTGAAATCACCAGCTGATTACGTTTTTCCTGCGGCAGTTGCGCCACCGCCTCAAAGTAGTAGCAAATCTGCGCCAGCAGGCGGCTGATATTGATCGAGTTAGCCGAGTTCAGGCCGATGGCTTTCTTTAACGCTTCATCATCAAACGCCTGCTTCACCAGCGCCTGGCAGGCGTCAAAATCGCCGTCGATAGCGATGGTGTGAATATTGCCGCCCAGCGTACAGAACAGCTTTTCCTGCAGCGGACTGATTTTGCCCTGCGGATAGAGGATAACCACGCGCACATTTTCCATGCCGTAAAAAGCATGGGCCACCGCCGCGCCGGTATCACCAGAGGTGGCGGTAAGAATGGTGATCTCTTCATCTGCGCCGCTGATATAAGAGAGCATCTGAGCCATAAAGCGGCCGCCGAAGTCCTTAAAGGCTAATGTCGGCCCGTGAAACAGCTCCAGACAGGCGATATCTTCTGTCACCGGCGCTACCGGCGCAGGAAACGCAAAAGCGGCCTTCACGCGCTCCGCCAGCTGGTGCGGTTCAACTTCATCGCCAATATAAGCAGAGAGGATTTTGCTGCTGCGGGTGACGAAATCCATCTCCAGCATGGCATCAATATCCGTCAGCTCAAATTCGGGCAGCTCCAGCGGAAAAAACAGCCCCTGCTGCGAACCCAGCCCCTGCTTCACCGCCTGCGCAAAGCTTACCTGTTCGTTGTGGTCCTTAAGATTGTAGAGTTTCATGCGTTATCCCAGTTTTCGTGCGCCCGCCGTGTCGGCACGGCAAATATGGACGAAGCCTTCATCATTTTGCAGATAGTTTTGCTGCAGCCAGTCCGCCATGCGCTGCGCCGTTTCCTGATTATCACAAACGGCAAACAGCGTCGGGCCAGAGCCGGAAATACCACAGGCCAGCGCGCCGATATCCTGCGCGGCCTGACGTGCCGCGGCAAAGCCGGGCAGAAGTTTCGTACGGTAAGGTTCGGCAATAACATCGCGCATCAGCTTCGCCGCCAGCTGTGGCTGAGCGGTATGACAGGCATGAATAAAGCCTGCCAGATAACGCCCGTGTTTAATGCAATCTTCTTTACGATACTGCGCCGGCAAAATCGCCCGCGCCTCAGCGGTAGAAACCTTGATACCCGGATAGGCCATTACCCACAGCCAGTCATCGAAACAGGGTACCGCCTGGCTAATAATGCCATTCTCTTCCAGCATCAGCTGCAGGCCGCCCAGAAAACAGGGCGCAACGTTGTCGTAATGCACGCTCCCGGAGATGCGCCCTTCCAGCTCGCCCATCAGCGTCAGCAGTTGAGTATCGTCCAGCGGCCTGCCGCAGAACTCATTCATCGCCATTAGCCCTGCCACTACGGAACAGGCGCTGGAGCCAAGCCCGGAGCCGATAGGCATGTTTTTCTCCAGCGTCATGCGCACCGGAACGGTTTTCCCCGTGGCTTCGCAAAAGCGTTTCCAGCACTGGTAAACGATATTCTCCTGCGGATCGGCGGGCAGTTTGCTGACAAAGCGCCCCTGGTTAATCAGGCTGAACGTATCAGCCGCTTCAACGGTCACGCAGTCGCCTAACAGGGAACCATCCACCGGCGACACCGCTGCGCCCAACACATCAAAGCCGACGCTGACGTTGCCAATTGAGGCCGGCGCATAAATTTTTACCATGTTTAGACTCCTAACTTCCATGACAGGGTGCGTAACAGATCGGCAAATACGCCTGCGGCGGTAACATCATTACCGGCGCCGTAGCCGCGCAGCACCAGCGGAATCGGCTGATAGTAACGGCTGTAAAATGCCAGCGCGTTCTCACCATTTTTCACTTTATACAGCGGATCGTTGCCATCTACCGCATCGATTTTCACGCGGCAACGGCCCCCTTCTTCAATCGCGCCAACAAAGCGCAACACTTTGCCTGCTGCACGTGCCTGCTCAACCCTATCGGCAAAGACCTTATCCAGCTCAGGCAAACGTTGCATAAAGGTCCCGACATCGGCAATTGCCGTAAATTCCTCAGGCAGTACCGCTTCAATTTCAATATCGCTCAGCTCCAGCTGGTAACCCGCCTCGCGGGCCAGGATCAGCAACTTGCGCGCCACATCCATACCGGAAAGATCGTCACGCGGATCGGGCTCGGTAAAGCCCATTTCACGCGCCAGCTTCGTGGCTTCGGAGAGCGTCATGCCGTCATCCAGCTTGCCGAAAATAAAAGAGAGCGATCCGGACAGAATGCCAGAGAAGCTGATTAACTCATCGCCCGCGTTCAACAGGTTTTGCAGGTTTTCAATAACTGGCAGGCCAGCGCCAACGTTGGTATCGTAAAGAAACTTGCGACGTGATTTGGCTGCCGCTGCACGCAGTTGCTGATAATAGTTCCACGAAGAGGTATTGGCCTTTTTATTCGGCGTCACCACATGGAAGCCATCCGTCAGGAAATCTGCATACTGATCGGCCACCGCCTGGCTTGAAGTACAGTCTACAATTACCGGATTCAGCAGGTGATACTCTTTTACCAGACGCAGCAGGCGGTCCAGCTTAAACGGCTCATTTGCTTCAGAGAGCGCGCTTTTCCAGTTGCTGAGATCGATGCCATGCACATTGGTCAACAGCGCTTTGGAGTTCGCAATCCCGCATACACGCAGGTCGATATGCTTGTTCTTCAGCCACGCCTGCTGACGATGCAGCTGATCCAGCAATGCGCTACCAACGCCGCCGACGCCGACAACAAATACTTCTATCACCTGGTCGGTATTAAACAACATCTGGTGAACCACGCGCACTGCGGTGGTGACTTCATCATTATTGACCACCACGGAGATAGAGCGCTCCGATGAACCCTGGGCAATCGCAACGATATTGATATTGGCTCGCGCCAGCGCTGCAAAGAATTTCGCTGAGATGCCGCGCTGGGTACGCATGTTATCGCCAACAACGGAGACGATCGCCAGCTGCTCCATCACATCCAGCGGCTCAAGCAGGCCATCTTTTAACTCCAGATAGAACTCATCCTCCAGCACCCGACGCGCCCGCGCCTGTTCGCCCTGCGGCACACAGAAACTGATGCTGTATTCAGATGAGGACTGGGTAATCAATACCACCGAGATGCCCGCTCGCGACATCGCAGCAAACACGCGCGCCGCCATCCCGACCATGCCTTTCATGCCTGGCCCGGAGACGTTAAACATCGCCATGTTGTTCAGATTGGTGATGCCTTTAACCGGATTGGCATCGTCGCTGGTGTCGCCGCCGATCAGGGTGCCGGGTGCCTGAGGATTGGCGGTATTTTTAATCAGACAGGGGATCTGGAACTGGGCGATGGGAGCAATGGTACGGGGATGTAGCACCTTAGCGCCAAAATAAGAAAGCTCCATCGCTTCCTGATAAGACATCGATTTCAGTAAACGCGCATCGGGTACCTGACGCGGATCGCAGGTATAGACGCCGTCCACATCCGTCCAGATTTCACAACAGTCAGCACGCAGGCAGGCAGCCAGCACCGCTGCGGAATAGTCAGAGCCATTACGACCCAGCACCACCAGCTCGCCGCGTTCATTACCGGCGGTAAAACCGGCCATTAAGATCATGCTATCCGGAGGAATCTGGCTGGCGGCAATACGGCGCGTAGACTCGGCGATATCAACCGTGGATTCAAGATAATGACCATGCGCCAGCAGCATGCTGACCGGATCGATAACGCTGACGCGATGACCGCGCGCCTGCAGCAGCGCTTCCATGATGGCGATGGAAAGCTTTTCACCACGGCAGATAATCGCGGCGTTAACGCTGTCCGGACACTGCCCCAGCAGGCTGATGCCGTGCAGCATTTGTCTGAGCTGCGCGAACTCTTTAGCAACCAGCGCCTGCAGCCGCTCCCAGGCAAAGCCCGGCTGCGCGCGCTGCAATCCCTGTAGCAGCGCAGCAAAAATCTGTTCTGCATCGCTGATATTCGGCAAGGCATCCTGACCGCTGATGGTTTTTTCAATCATCGCCACCAGGTGGTTAGTGATTTTGGCCGGGGCGGAAAGCACGGTTGCAACCTGTCCCTGCTTCGCGTTGCTTTCAAGTATATCGGCAACCCGCAGAAAACGTTCCGCATTTGCCACTGATGTTCCGCCGAATTTCAGCACTCGCATGGTTAAAGATCTCCTGAATTTAAGCCGAAAAAAAAGCCCGCACCTTATCAGGTGCGGGCTTTTTCTCTTTTTCCTGTATGCGTCAGCCCGCACCGTTACCTGTGGTAATGGTGGTAGTAATAATGATGGTGTTCAGGCTGTTTGTACGCATGTCGATTTTATCTGTCTGTTTCTGTGTCTGTCTGCTTTTCAGAAGTAAAGCAATCTCCTGATGAAGTCAATGGATTTATCGCCGCCGCAAAACCACTGTTACCACAGCGGAAACGTTAAATTCCGCCGCACCCGGATAAATCTGTTACACCCTTTCCGCATGATGGAATGATTAACCAGTTTCCCGTACGCAATCCAAATTTTCCTCTAGAGATTTTTTTCAATGTCATGCAGCAGTCGGTGCAGCATAGCGCTATCGCGTTGTTCCAGCAGACCGATTCGTTGTTGTATCCAGTCTGCCAGCTTTTCATCATCGGCGACCTTCAGTCGCTCCAGCAGCGCCGCTAAACGCTGGCGCAGCGCATCAAGCTGCTGATGATCTGCCGCGACAGCGGCTGTCGCAGCCACTTGCCGTAATGAAGCCAACTGATAGCAATAAACCATGACCGCCTGTCCCAGATTCAGCGAAGGATAATCGTTGGCCATCGGAATGCCGGTTAATAAATCTACCTGTTCCAGCTCTTCATTTGTTAAGCCACTATCTTCACGACCAAAAACCAGTGCCGTACTGCCTGTCCATTGCTGCTTTTCGCGCAAAATCGTTTCTACTTGTTGCGGCGTTGCGTAATAACGGAATTTGGCCCGACTGCGTGCCGTGGTGGCTACCGAAAAATCGATATCGGCCAGCGCAGCGGGAAGAGAGGAGTAGTGTTGAATATTATCAATGATATCTCCCGCCCCATGCGCCACGATGCGCGTTGCCGGATCGCGCCAGGCTTCGCTCTGGACAATACGTAGCTCAGAAAACCCCATTGTTTTCATCGCACGTGCGGCCGCGCCAATATTTTCCGGGCGGGCCGGGGAAACAAGAACAATCGGAAAATTCATATAAATCCTGAAGATAAATTTATGGAAAACGATACTGTGACATGACGATATGTTAAATAACAGCATCAAGCATATAACATACAATTAACTTATTAAGTTTTCGCGATAAAAACTAAGATTTAACGCCTTTAAACTCTTTAATTAATCAAAACATTAATAACAAAGAAATATCATAAATAAGATCTTATAAATCAAAATTGTATTTTAATAATTAACTTAGTAAACTTTTGTCCACTATCAGTTGGCTAAGACATGGTTTAAGGCCCGATAATTGTGAGCTAAGCTGGCATTCTGATGAGCATTTTTCACAAAAGTGTTAACGTGCTACACTTGATTTGATATAAGTCAACGAAGCGTTGTTTTAATGCTTATTGGTTGTAGCCTGTGCTGTTATCTTGCTGTTAATGCAGCTAGGATAACAGCCATTTGGCACTGCCGGGGCATGCAGGATTCATCCTTATGGCTGAGCTGACAATGTTGTTGACGTTGATGGATGGTGCATCAAGAACATAATTCTGTACTTCAGTTATCCGGGCAAACGTCTTTTTCACCGCGTTAACGGCAGTACATCCTGTTTCCGATTTTGTTGGCAAATTTTAGGTAGCGAACTCATGCAGATCCCGCATATTCTTATCGTTGAAGATGAACTAGTCACGCGTAACACTCTAAAGAGCATTTTCGAAGCCGAAGGCTATGAAGTGTTCGAAGCGACGGATGGCGCAGAGATGCATCAGGTATTGACCGAAAACGATATTAATCTGGTGATTATGGATATCAACTTGCCGGGTAAAAATGGTCTTTTACTGGCGCGTGAGCTACGCGAGCAGGCAAACGTTGCCCTGATGTTCTTAACCGGGCGCGACAATGAAGTGGATAAAATCCTCGGCCTGGAGATCGGCGCGGATGATTACATCACCAAGCCTTTCAACCCGCGTGAATTAACCATTCGCGCACGCAATCTCCTTTCCCGCACCATGAACCTTTCTGCCATTAGCGAAGAGCGTAAGCAGGTTGAAAGCTATAAATTCAATGGCTGGGAGCTGGATATCAACAGCCGCTCGCTGATCAGCCCGAATGGTGAGCAGTATAAGCTGCCGCGTAGTGAATTCCGCGCCATGCTGCACTTCTGTGAGAACCCTGGCAAGATTCAAACGCGCGGCGACCTGTTGAAAAAGATGACTGGCCGTGAATTAAAACCGCACGATCGTACGGTTGACGTCACGATTCGTCGTATTCGCAAGCACTTTGAATCAACGCCGGATACCCCAGAAATCATCGCAACCATTCATGGCGAAGGTTACCGTTTCTGCGGCGATCTGCAGGAATAATGCTTTAAAAACGGCGAGGCGACTCGCCGTTTCTTCTTTTAGTGCCCCCACGGCATAATGGGAACCGCACTCAGCGCATTTTTAGGCGAGCCTTCCACCACTTTATCTGAATATGAAAGATAAATAAGCGTGTTCCGCTTTTGATCGTAGAAGCGCACCACCTGCAGCTTTTTAAACAAGAATGACGTGCGCTTGCGGAAAACTGTTTCGCCCTGCGCTTTGCCCTGTGCAATGCGATCGCTTAAGGTCACCGGCCCCACCTGCTGGCAGGAAATTGCGGAATCAGACGTATCTTCTGCCAACCCTAAACCCCCTTTGATCCCGCCCGTTTTAGCACGGCTCACATAGCAGGTCACATTTTTCACGTCCGGATCGTCAAATGCCTCAACCACGATTTTATGATCAGGACCAAAGATCTTGAACACCGTATCTACCGAACCGATCTCTTCAGCGGCCACGCCAGCAGAAAATAAGGTTGCCATTGTAATTATTAACAATTTTTTTATTATCATACCGTTACCATTGTATATTATTAAAGTTGTTCGCTATTGCGTCCCGCTAAGGATAAACCGGGCCAATTCTGTTGCTCCTCATTTGCACGGGGTATAGCACAATCTAACAAGTAAAACCTTCAGCGGCTTTTGCGCATTTAGTGCTATGATCCCGCGACTTTGCGTTGCCTGCGCCAACTAAGTACAAGAGGATGTTTTATGGACCAAGCTGGTATCATTCGCGATTTGCTTGTCTGGCTGGAGAGCCATCTCGACCAACCCCTGTCATTGGATAATGTGGCGGCAAAAGCAGGTTACTCCAAATGGCATCTGCAAAGAATGTTTAAAGAGGTAACCAGTCATGCGATTGGTGCCTATATTCGCGCCCGACGGTTGTCAAAAGCAGCGGTAGCGCTACGTCTTACCAGCCGTCCGATTCTGGATATCGCTTTGCAGTACCGTTTTGATTCGCAACAAACCTTTACCCGCGCCTTTAAAAAACAGTTTAATCAAACGCCGGCATACTATCGCCGCGCATCAGAGTGGAACGCATATGGTCTGCGTCCGCCGATTCGCCTGGATAATTCTACGTTGCCGGAAGCGCGCTTTGTTACGCTACCGGAAACCGTGCTGGTAGGGCAAACGCAAAGCTATAGCTGTACGCTGGAGCAGATTTCCCGCTATCGCGACGAGATGCGCATCCACTTCTGGCAGCAGTTCCTGCTGGAAACCGATACGGTCCCGCCAGTGCTGTATGGACTGCATCAGGTGCGTCCGAGCCAGGAAAAGGACGACGAGCAGGAGATACTCTATACCACTGCGGTGCCGTCTGATCAGCTGGCTAAATCCATGCAGTCAGCGCAAACCGTACTGCTGGAGGCTGGCGATTATGTCCAGTTTAATTATGCAGGCCCGCGCAGCCAGCTTCAGGATTTTATTCTGATGCTTTATGGCACCTGTATGCCGACGCTACAGCTGACACGCCGTCAGGGGCAGGATATTGAGCGTTTTTATACGCATGGCGGAAAAAAGCGTCCCGAGCCGCCGAAAGAGATCCGCTGCGAATATTTGATCCCCATTCGCCGTACCGACAGCTGATCATTTCGGGCCCGCATTGCGGGCCCCTTTGTTTAGCGCTGCAGTTCATCCAGCGCGGGCAGATCGAGATGCGAAATATCGCCTGCAGTTTCCACTACCCAGCCGCTTGCCAGCCAGGCGCTTTGCTGATGATCGACGCGTGAAAGCGAACAGTTACGCAGCCGCAGCCGCCGTTCCGCATGAGCAGGCAATCCCAACAGTGTGCTGACCAGCACGCCCAGCGCCATACCATGACTCACCAGCAGCGGACGACTTCCCGCTGGCAGCTCCAGGCAGGCATTTAGCGCCTGATGCATGCGCTCCGCCAGTTCCGTCATACTTTCGCCTTCCGGAATACGGCCATTTTCCGTTCCGTTAACTAATGTACGTCGCCAGCCCTCTTCTTCAGCGCTTAACGTATCGATCGGACGCTGTTCCAGCACGCCCATATTCAGTTCACGCAATCGTGCGTCAAGCGTAACGCTACAGCCGCAAATGTCTGCGATAATTTCCGCAGTACGACGCGTGCGTCCTAAATCACTGCTGATAACGTGGGTGATCCCCAGCGACTTCATCCGCTCGCCAACCTGACGAGCCTGCCGCTCTCCTTTTTCAGTCAGTGCGCTATCCGACTGTCCCTGAATGCGCCTGGCCGCGTTCCAAACTGTTTCCCCGTGGCGAACAAGATAGACCTGTAACATGCTTTTTTTCCGTTATACTGCGTCAAAATTGCGTAGAAGGTTCAGATAATTATGTACCATGTTGTCGCTGCTACCACCAATCCGGCCAAAATTAGTGCTATCTCTCAGGCGTTTCATGATGTCTTCGGCGAGGGATCCTGCCACATTGAGGGCGTCGCGGTCGACAGTGGCGTAGCCGCTCAGCCGTTAACGAATGCAGAAACGCGAACTGGCGCACGCCAGCGGGTGATGAACGCACGTAAGGTCAGGCCTGAAGCCGATTTCTGGGTCGCGATTGAAGCGGGTATTGAAGGCAACGACGCTTTTGCATGGATGGTGGTGGAAGATCACAAACAACGCGGTGAATCCCGCTCGGCCAGTTTTACCTTGCCTGCGCCTGTCATGGCGGGCATCCATGCCGGTCACGAACTGGGTGAAGAGATGGCGCGCCTTACCGGCATTGACAATATCAAGCACAAAGGCGGAGCGATTGGCGTGTTTACTCAGGGTTTACTGACGCGTAGCAGCGTCTACCATCAGGCGTTAATTCTGGCGCTTTGCCCCTTCCATAACGCTATCTATCAGCAACCGCTTTCACCGCCGCAGTAAGCCGTATCATTTCACGGATAGCTGCGCGTCCAGCCAGGCCTTTAACGCAGGCGGCGCGGCGCGCAGGCTGTTGGAACCACGCGTAATTGTCGCGATGCCTACGCCAAGATCGTTTTTCAGCTCACGCTGGCTCATCTCGCCGCGCAGCAGCTCCTCAATAATGCGCAGACGTGTGCCAAACGCTTCGCGCTCGTCCGGCGTCATCATCAATTGCAGCAGCGGCAACTGTAAATCCTGCCGGAACGCCTCCTCTAACAGGCTAACAAAACGTAGCCAGTTTTCATCCTGCGGCTCGGCAGTGATCGGGATTGGGGAATGTGGAGTCATGCAATTCTTCCGTACTCATTGGCGAGTACGGAAGAGTAACATATTCAGTAGCGACGCTGCCACTCAGCATCAGAGAGAAGTTTATCCGGCTGCCCCAGGAAATAGCGATAATACGCGTCATAGGCGAGCACGTTTTTCACATAGCCGCGCGTTTCTGAAAAAGGAATGGTTTCAATAAAAGCGACCGCATCCAGCTGACCATTGCTGATGCGCTGCCAGGTACGTACCCTTCCCGGCCCGGCATTATACGCCGCCGAAGAGAAGATACGGTTCTGGTCAAATTGCTGATAAACATGCTCCAGATACTGGGTGCCGATCTGAATATTGGTTTGCGGATCCAGTAGCTGGCTACTGTTTACATAGCCCGGAATGCTGTACATCTTCACCGTATGGGTCGCGGTAGCTGGCATCACCTGCATTAATCCAGCTGCGCCCACCGGCGAACGCGCTTTAGGATTCCATGCGCTCTCCTGCCGGGCGATAGCCATGGCGTAGCTTGGCGGTATGGTTTTACCGCGCGTGTTTTGCGTGAACTGCTCCTGCCACGCCAGCGGGAAGCGCTCGGCGAGATTATTCCACAGCTTGCCGGTTATTGTGGCCTGCACGCTCAGATCCCACCAGCCATGGTTCAGCGCGTAACGCGCCAGCATTTGCTGTTGCGATGCGGTTTTGCTGGCAACCAGTCGGCTCCATTCGCTCCGCGCAAGATTATCCATTCCCCAATACATCAGTTCACGCACGCGTGCGATTTCCGGGCCGTTATCAAGCGTGCTATCCGGGCGTGGCGCTTCATCTATCCGCAGCGGATATTTCTCTCCCAGACGCTGCGCGGCTACCATCGGATAGAAGCCGCGTTCCTGCATAAGCTTACGCAGGATCTCCTCCGCTTCCTCTTTGCGCCCACGCTCCAGCAGCAGATCCGCCTGCCAGTATTGCCATTCATCTTTCTGCTTCGCGTCAGGATCCAGCCGCGCAATCCAGGTATTTAATCCACGCCGATCGTTATTGCTTAACGCCAGACGAATACGGCGTTCCAGCAGCGATACCGAACCGCTACTCATCACCGTGTTATCACGCCAGCGCGCCTGTTCGGATGTGACCTCTCTGCTCATTAACTGCCAGGCCACCGCTTCCTTCATCTCCTGAATTTCCTGCTCGCTCATCTGCTGTAAGCGTGCCAGCCCAGGGATCATCGCGCGCGCATTCTCCACATCCTCACGCGCCAGCCGCGCCAGCGCTAATGAGGTTGCCTGTCGGGTAAAGTTTGTCGGCCCAACGCTGCGGGCGAATGCTTCTACCGTGGCGGGATTGTTTTGCAGCGCCATGATGGCGTCGGCCATGGTTTGGTAATTGGAGGGCAGCTGTTTAGCAAGGAAATTAACCAGGCTGGTATTGCCAGCGATCATCGCCAGGCGGATACGCTCCAGCGTAGTAATTGGCGTTTGTTCACCCGCGGCTTGCCAGACAGAAAAAAGCTTGTCGCAGCCGCCCGGCAGCGAACTTCCACGTAGCCAGATTGTCTTCGCCCCTTCCCAGGCAACCTGTTGCTGGCCGGTCGCCCATTTGGCGTAATACCAGTTGCAGCGAGCAGCGACTGGCTGCGGCTCCTGCGGGCTAAATACCAGCAGGCCGCGCCAGTCCTCACGGCGCGCCAGCTCATTAACAAAGCGTGACGACAGCGTGCGCACCGGCGGCAACGTGGGATAACGTTTAATAAAAGCATTAACCGCCAGGCCGGTTTCCTGATCGAGATGCTGCGACAGCTGGCGATATTCCAGATAGGGATAAAGCGGATAATCTTTCAGCGTGGGCATCAGCTGCGCCACCACATCCATTTGATTATTATCCCATGCCTGTTTGATTTGCTGGTAGCGGCTGCGCTGTTCATCCAGCGAATCCGCCAATACGCTGCCGCTGGCGGCAAGCAGGCATAAACCAGCTAACCAGTAACGCCCCCTCTCCTTGCTGTGAGTCACCACACGCTCTCCTCTTACTGTTATCCGATCCGGCCGGATGGCCTGGCTCTCTTCATGCTAACCAGGCGGTTGGCGTCGTGCCACGTTCTTCACAAAATTTACTTTCTGGTCGGGGATCACAGTGACCACCAGGCAGCGGCTGACGCTTCACTTTTTTAGCGTTAACATAAGGAGAAACAGACCAACAGGGAACGCGATAATGGAAACCCGGCGCGACGAGCGAATTAATAAACTGGCGCAGGCGCTCAAGCGCATCGATAAAATTCATTTGAAAGAGGCGGCGCGGCTGTTAGGCGTTTCAGAAATGACGATCCGTCGCGATCTTAACGAGCAGCCCTCCTGCCTGGTTTTACTCGGCGGCTATATCGTGAGCGATCCGCGAAATGCGCACGGGCACTATTTTGTTTCCGATCAGCAACTGCATAACGTCAATAAAAAACGCCAGCTGGCACAGCGGGCGGCCAGCCTGATTAAACCTAACGATACGGTTTTTTTCGACTGTGGCACCACTATGCCGTGGGTGATCGATGCGATAGATGAAGGTTTGCCCTTTACCGCAGTCTGCTGCGCCATTAATACCTTTCTGGCGCTTAAGGAAAAAAGCGCCTGTCGCGTTATTCTCAGCGGCGGCGAGTTTCATCCTGACAACGCGGTGTTTTCTCCGCACGGCAACCTCTCTATTCTGGATGAGATCTGCCCTACGCTGGCGTTTATTTCCGCTGCCGGTATTGACCTACAACAGGGCGTCACCTGCTACAACTTCAATGAGTTACCGATGAAGCTTCGGGCGATGGCACGCGCGCAGCGCAAGGTGTTGCTGGCTGACAGCAGCAAGTTTAATAAAGTTCTGCCGGCGCGCATTGGCGAGCTGGATCAGTTTGATACGCTGATCAGTGACAGTGCGCCGCCGCAAGCGCTGGCTGAGCACCTGCAACAGCAGGCGGTTACGCTGCTGCTGCCCTGAAAAGATCCTGGCGCCTGCCAGGCAAACAATCGCCCAGGATGATGGCTGTGATTAAGCAAGGAAAACCGCTAAACTTGCAGTTCTGAGCGGGCGATGTGCCCCGATTACCACACAGACCATAAGAGGCTCATTTCACGTGGCTCAATTCGTCTACAGCATGCATCGCGTCGGAAAAGTTGTTCCGCCGAAGCGTCATATT
The DNA here is from genome assembly GCF_002101395.1 of Pantoea alhagi. NCBI lineage: Bacteria > Pseudomonadati > Pseudomonadota > Gammaproteobacteria > Enterobacterales > Erwiniaceae > Pantoea > Pantoea alhagi. The sequence continues at coordinate 831,994 of NZ_CP019706.1, forward strand.
CTTAAGAACATCTCCCTGAGCTTTTTCCCGGGCGCAAAAATCGGCGTACTGGGCTTAAACGGCGCGGGTAAATCTACGCTGCTGCGCATTATGGCGGGCATTGATAAAGATATCGAAGGCGAGGCACGTCCGCAGCCTGGCATCAAAATCGGCTACCTGCCGCAGGAGCCGCAGCTTAATCCGGAACATACCGTACGCGAATCGGTAGAAGAAGCGGTAGCTGAAGTGGTTGGCGCGCTGAAGCGTCTCGATGAGGTTTACGCGCTGTATGCCGAACCGGAAGCCGATTTCGACAAGCTGGCAGCTGAACAGGGCAAGCTGGAAGAGATTATTCAGGCACACGATGGTCATAACCTGAACGTGCAGCTGGAGCGCGCCGCTGATGCGCTGCGCCTGCCGGACTGGGAGGCAAAAGTGGCCAATCTCTCCGGTGGTGAACGCCGCCGTGTGGCACTGTGCCGTCTGCTGCTGGAAAAGCCAGACATGCTGCTGCTCGACGAACCGACCAACCACCTGGATGCCGAATCTGTCGCCTGGCTGGAGCGCTTCCTGCACGATTTCGAAGGCACGGTAGTGGCTATCACCCATGACCGTTATTTCCTGGATAACGTCGCAGGCTGGATCCTGGAGCTGGACCGTGGCGAAGGCATTCCATGGGAAGGCAACTACTCTTCCTGGCTGGAACAGAAAGATCAGCGTCTGGCGCAGGAAGCTTCTCAGGAAGCGGCGCGTCGTAAGTCGATTGAGAAAGAGCTGGAGTGGGTACGTCAGGGCGCGAAAGGCCGTCAGTCAAAAGGCAAAGCCCGTCTGGCGCGCTTTGAAGAGCTGAACAGCACCGAATACCAGAAACGTAACGAAACTAACGAACTCTTTATTCCACCGGGTCCGCGCCTGGGCGATAAAGTGGTGGAAGTGAGCAACCTGCGTAAATCGTACGGCGATCGTCTGCTGATTGACGATCTCTCTTTCTCCGTGCCGAAAGGCGCGATTGTCGGGATTATCGGTCCGAACGGCGCGGGTAAATCCACGCTGTTTCGTATGATGTCCGGTCAGGAACAGCCGGACAGCGGCAGCATCACGCTCGGCGATACGGTGAAACTGGCCTCTGTGGATCAGTTCCGTGACAGCATGGATAATTCAAAAACCGTCTGGGAAGAAGTTTCCGGCGGGCTGGATATCATGAAGATCGGCAATACCGAAATGCCAAGCCGCGCCTACGTGGGCCGCTTTAACTTTAAAGGTGTCGATCAGGGCAAACGCGTTGGCGAGCTTTCCGGTGGTGAGCGCGGTCGTCTGCACCTGGCAAAACTGCTGCAGGTAGGCGGCAACATGCTGCTGCTGGATGAACCAACCAACGACCTGGACATCGAAACCCTGCGCGCGCTGGAAAACGCCCTGCTGGAGTTCCCGGGCTGCGCGATGGTGATCTCGCATGACCGTTGGTTCCTTGACCGTATCGCCACCCATATCCTCGACTATCAGGGCGAGGGTAAGGTTGAGTTCTTCGAAGGTAACTTTACCGAATACGAAGAGTACAAGAAGCGTACCCTCGGTGCGGAAGCGCTGGAGCCGAAACGCATCAAATACAAGCGTATGGCGAAGTAAATCTGAAAGCGGCCTGCGGGCCGCTTTTTATTAGCGATAAAACTCCCGAAACGCCATGCTTTGCTGGGCAAAATCGATAAAGCGCGCCAGCGCAGGCGAATTCAGTTTGCGACCCGGCCAGACCAGCCACAGCTCATTCCCTTCCGTTTCCCACTCCGGCAGAACCTGCACCAACTCTCCCCTGGCGACCGCGGTTTCCGTCAGAAAACGCGGCAATAGCGTAATGCCAGCATCGTTGATAGCGCATTCGCGCGCATAAAGCAGGTTATCCGTTAAATGCATAGAGGGCAGCAGCCAGCGATAGTGCTCTTCTTCACGGCGCAGCAGCCACTCTTTCCAGGCTCGGTGGGCAATACAGCGATGCGTCGCCAGCTGTTGCGGATGCGTGATGCGCGGATTTTTTGTCAGGTAGTTTGCTGAAGCAACCAGTAGCCGCTGACAAAGTCCAATACGTCGGCCGATGAGCGACGAATCCTGCGGCTTACCGGTACGCAGCGCCAGATCGAACCCTCCCTGCACCAGGTCACGCATATCATCAGACACCGACACTTCCAGCGTAACGTCCGGATAGCGCTGCTGGAACTCAGCGTTACAGCGCGCCAGCAGCGTCGCACCAATACCGGCGGGCGTGGTGATCCGTAAACGACCGCTTGGGTTGTCGCGCAGGCGCTCAATAGCCAGATCCGCATGTTCGCTGGCCTGGATCATCTCCTGACAGTGAATAAGATAGCGTTCACCTGCGAAAGTCAGGTTGAGCTGGCGCGTTGTGCGGTTGAGCAAACGCAAACCTATCGCCTGTTCCAGCTGGCTAATGCGCTGGCTGACGCTCGATTTTGGCAGACCGGCGCGCCGGGCAGCAGCGGTAAAGCTTCCGCTTTCAGCCACCAGCGCAAACAGCGCCATATCCTGTAACCGCTTTAACGCCATTGTTCACCTGTGACGAACACTGTATGAGTTATTGTCCATCTTATCACTGTTGCTTTGGCCTATTACACTTACCTCATCAACTAAGGAGAAATCATATGTCTATGCGTGCTATTGCTGTTAATCCTCAAGACCCGGCGCAGTTCACAGAAATTCAGTCAGAAAAACCCACTCCTGGCGAGTACGATCTGCTGGTGGAAGTTAAAGCCGTATCAATCAATCCGGTCGATACCAAAGTGCATAAAGGCGTACAGAAGAGCGGTCTGCAACAGCCGCGTATTCTGGGATGGGATGCCAGCGCAGTCGTGGTTGAGACGGGCAGTAAAGTGACGCAGTTTGCGCCCGGAGACGAGGTTTACTATGCGGGTGATATTACGCGCCCGGGAAGCAACAGTACCTTTCAGCTGGTAGATGCGCGCATTGTGGGCCGTAAACCGCAGAGTCTTGACTGGGGCGCAGCGGCAGCAATCCCGCTAACGGCATTAACCGCCTGGGAAGGCCTGTTTGAGCACCTGCGTATACAGCAAGCAACCGAAGAGCAAACGCTGCTGATCATCGGCGGCGCTGGCGGCGTGGGCTCGCTGGCCATCCCCTTTACCAAACTGCACAGTAAAGTTCGGGTAATCGCTACCGCCTCACGTCCTGATTCGGTGCAATGGTGTAAAGATCGCGGGGCTGATATCGTGATCAACTATAAAAATATGCCGGAGGAACTGGAGCAGCACGGTATCAAACAGGTGGATTATATTTTCTGTCTGAACGATACCGACGGTCACTGGGATACGATCGGCAAGCTGATTGCGCCGCAGGGCCAGATCTGCACCATTGTTGAAAATGCGCATCCACTGGATATGGAACAGTTGAAACTCAAAAGCGCGGCGCTGCACTGGGAATTTATGTTCACCCGCAGCATGTATCAAACGCCGGATATGGCGCGTCAGGGTGAGATCCTTAACGAAGTGGCTCAGCTGCTGGATGCGGGCAAAATAGAGAGTACGCTGAACGAAACGCTACACGGATTAAGTGTTGAAACACTCACTCAGGCACATGCGCGTGTCCTTGAAGGACATATGCGTGGCAAAGTAGTTATTACTTACTGATTGCCGCTGTTCTGCTGCAGTGGTAATGCAAAAAGTAAACGTTTCATTAAAAAAGATGCTAACCATAGAGATCAAAAAAACGCCCCTGAATCGGGGCGTTCATTTGCGTTAAATAGTCATTATTTTTAAGCGATGCCGTAATCATTTCCTTAGCCTGTTTCAGCCCAACCCATTTTACTCCTGTCACCATAGTGAGCAGTTAAATAATGCTAACAGATAAGGTCTGTATTACTTCTGGCTAAAGTTTATGGATAATATTTTCGTTTAATGTTACGCCATAGATAATTTCTAATAAAAATAAAGACAGCTTCCTTAGACTGTTATTTTTAATAAACCTGCTCTACTGCTGAGGTTAGAAATCGAGTAAATCTTTTGAGATATCACGCAGCCATTTATGAGAAGAGCAGTTATGATAGCGTGGATGCCATGCCTGAATAATACGCACTTTAGGCAGATCGAAGTCGGGCTTGAAAAAGTCCACATCAAGGTTCATTCGCTGTAAAACATCAACAACATACATCGGAACGATACCCAGGCTGCGCGTTTGAATAATATTTTCGATAATAGGCAGGTAGCCTGCGCTGATACCATGAATTTTGCGTTTATAGCCGCGCTCGCGATAGAGGCTTTCCATCTCTTCCTTCAGCCTGTTTTTGGGAACGATAAGAATAAACTCTTTTAGGTTTTTCAAAGACTTTTCCATCTGAAAAACAGGGTGGTCTTTGGTGGCTATCAATACGCATTCGCTGTGGCCGATAGTACGTATACTCACCTCCGGGCTGAGGCTTTTATCCTCCCCGATATAGAGATCGATATCTTCGCTGCGTAGCACACAGGATGTCGCGTTGTCATAGTTAAAATTGAAAATGTGGTTGGTATTCTCCTGAATGCTTTTTTTCATCAGTTTATAGCTAAGCTTAGACATCAGAATATCATTGGTTACGATGTTAAAAGAGCGCGGCAGCTCTTTGCCGTTAAGCTCAATATTTTGGTGCAGAACATTTTGGATATTATCCAGCAGCTCTCTAAGCTGAGGTTTAAGGCGTACCGCTAATGGCGTCAGCTCCAGACTCATGCCAGAACGAACCAGAAGCTGATCCTGGAAGGTGTCTCTGATTTTATTCAATGATTTACTAATTGCGGGCGGAGTCACATTAAGTTTGTCCGCCGTTTTGCTTACACTTTTTTCGTTAAGCAAAGTATCCAGAATAGGCAGCAGGTTTAAATCCATTCTTACCAAATGATTAATGTCTTTATGCATATTTTACACTCCCTTGATTCTTCCCGGTTATCTCTGCGCCCACAATATAAAATTGCAGTCTGATTCCACCCTGAAGATAATGTACATGATGCCGTTTCGCATAAAATGACTTCAGAAAAGCCACGAACCTACAACGCTATTAACAACTCCGATTAAAGCCATCCAAATAAAGCCACCTGTTTTCCAAAAGCAGAGAAAGCCCTTGCTTAGTTAACTATACTTGTACTGTGGCCTCATATGATGAAAAGGAAATTAATATATACAGTCACTTTAGTTAATGAAACCCTGACAATATATAAGCTATGTCTCAACTTGCCGCTATAATTTCACCCTCCATATCAAATAAATTTCAGTTTAACCAATAAGTTAAATAAACAACCTGGGGTTAATTATAAAAACAAACATTAAAATCAATAAGTTAAAAGAAAAATGCGTAAGAGCTTTCTATTAAGCATGATAATTGAGGGCTTCTCTGAAAGAAGCCTTTAAATTACAATACAAAAAGTTAGCCTGCCTTATTAATTAACTAAACTGATTTAATTTGGGAGAGATAACAATGAGAACATTCCGAATAAAATGGCTGATGGTGAAATATAGCCATCAGCCGCCCTGCCTTTTTACTTTCCGTTTTCCAGCATATTTCTTACCAGTTCAACACAACGCAGAAAACGTTGATCATAACTGTCTTCAGTAACATGCTCATATTTTATTTGATTTTCATTTAACATTTTAATTAACAATTCCTGAAACTCACGTCGATCGACGGAGCTACCCAGACTGCGCAGGCCATCTGCGACCCAGGGCACATTGTTTTCCAGCAGGATGACTAAATCGAAACGGTATTCGTCAATCAGCGCCTGTACAAAGGGGTGTTCACGCCCTTCGTACTTTTTACAAAACGCCTGGGTGGTCACAAAATCGGTATCGATAAAGGCAACCTTGTTGGCGTATTTCACTGCAAAATCAATATACTGCGCATGCCCTAAAGCAATTTTGTCATAATCGGAATACTGCAACGCCATCTCATCTCCGCCAAGATGCGAGAATACGTAATCCCGTCCATACTCCCAGGCGCTGGAAGTATTAAAAATATTAGCCAGCTTATTAACTAATACTGATTTACCGCTCGATTCCCCGCCCAGTATCGCAACGGTACGTACGAAAAACGGCTTTACTTCAGTAGGGATATACTCCCAGTAGCGAAAAGGATTTTGGCGAATTTGCGCCCCGCTGATATTCATAAAAGAGCGCTGCGGATCGATCACGATGGTTTCAATGCCCAGGTGCTCGCGATACTGCGGCGCGTCCAGCTCTTCGCTGGTATACACACAGCCTGGCTCAATTCCCTTTTCCGCCATAAAGGCCGTAATGCCCCGACTCCAGACATCCCAACCGTGCGGATAAGGCTCCATGCCCTCTTCATTAAACGCATGAATGCGAATATTTTTTTGATATTTAAATGTCTGCAAGAGCCAGCGCAGGCGATCGCTAACGGTGGGCTGCTGTGACATGGCGCTGTTTTCAAACAGCTGGCGATCGCGCGGTTCATCATGTCCCATAATAATATGTAGCTCATCAACCTGGCTGCAGGCGCGCTGAATCAGATAAATATGACCGGTGTGCAGAGGATAGAACTTGCCGAACACTACGCCGATGGTTTTCTCGCGGCGGGGGAAATCCAGCCCCAGAAAGCGATGCAGCGCCTCCAGCTTTTGCGCGCTGGGGCTTTTGATTTTGGCATTGAGCAACTGGCTCAGGTAGCCTTTCGTCATTCCGCTGGCATCTGCAACCTGCTGCAACGTATGTCCCTGCTGGCGAATGGCGGTTTTTAAATATTCAAATGATGACATAATGCCTCCTGCAAAAAGGGGTGGGCAGTGCCCACCCCAACGACAGGTTAACCTGCGCTAAAATTATAACTCATCCAGGATCGCCAGCGCGTCAGCCAGCTTTTTCACCGGGTAAACTTTCATGTTCTCCAGCGCCTTTTTCGGCGCGTTAGCCGCCGGGACAATAGCGCGTTTAAACCCATGCTTAGCGGCCTCGGAAATACGCTCCTGACCGCTTGGCACCGGACGAATTTCTCCGGCCAGCCCCACCTCGCCGAAAATCACCAGATCGTTGGGCAAGGGTCGATCGCGCAGGCTGGAAACCATCGCCAGCATCAATGCCAGATCGGCGCTGGTTTCGGTGACCTTTACCCCGCCGACAACATTAACAAACACATCCTGATCGGCCATCTGCAACCCGCCATGACGATGCAGCACCGCCAGCAGGATCGCCAGGCGATTCTGTTCCAGCCCAACTGCAACACGACGTGGGTTAGACATCATTGAATGATCCACCAACGCCTGGATCTCTACCAGCAGCGGACGCGTGCCTTCCCAGACCACCATCACCGAACTCCCGGCAGTAACCTCATCGCCGCGCGACAGAAAAATCGCCGAGGGATTGCTGACTTCGCGCATGCCCTGCTCGGTCATGGCAAACACGCCCAGTTCGTTCACCGCGCCAAAGCGGTTTTTATGGCTGCGCAGCGTGCGGAAACGGGAATCCGCGTCGCCATCCAGCAACACCGAACAGTCGATGCAGTGCTCCAGTACTTTGGGACCAGCCAGCGAGCCATCTTTGGTGACATGCCCGACCATCACAATCGCTACGCCGCGCGTTTTGGCAAAGCGCGTTAAATAAGCTGCGGTTTCGCGCACCTGCGCCACGCTGCCCGGCGAAGACTGAATATCCGCCATGTGCATCACCTGAATAGAGTCGATCACCATCAGCTTCGGCTGTTCCTGCTCGGCAATCATGCAGATCTGCTCAATGCTGGTTTCCGACAGCATATTCAGGTTCTCGGTAGGCAAACCAAGACGATGCGCGCGCATGGCGACCTGCTGCAGCGACTCTTCGCCGGTGACATACAGCGTTTTCATATCCACTGACAGCTTGCACAACGTTTGCAGCAGCAGCGTACTTTTCCCGGCGCCGGGATTGCCGCCAATCAGAATAGCGCTGCCGGGGACTACGCCACCGCCCAGTACGCGATCGAATTCTTTAAAACCGGTTGAGAAGCGCGGCAACGCTTCCAGGCTAATTTCCGACAGCTTCTGCACGCGGCTGGCACCGGCGGTGCCGGAGTAGCCAGACAGACGCTCATTACGCGCCGCAGCCGGCGAGGCCGCCAGCCGCACTTCGGTGATGGTATTCCAGGCGTGACAGGCGCTACATTGCCCCTGCCAACGCGGATAGTCTGCGCCACATTCGTTGCAGACAAAGGCACGTTTTACCGCTTTAGCCAACTCAGTTCCTCAATTATCGCGTCTCGTGATGCAGGCTGCCGCTGAGGATGCAAAATACGCCCATCAGATCGGCATGCCGAATCGTCACTTCAGTTTTTTCATTAACTTTCGGCTTGGCATGATAGGCGATGCCTAACCCGGAAGCCTTAATCATCAGTAAATCGTTAGCGCCATCGCCAATCGCTACTGTTTGTTCAACGGGGATATCAAAACGCTGCGCCAGCTTCGCCAGCATATCGGCCTTATACTGCGCATCCACCACCGGGCCAATAACCTCACCGGTAAATTTACCGTCACGGATCTCCAGCTCGTTGGCAGCGATAGCGGCAAGATGCAGCCGGTCACGCAAATATTCGGCAAAGTAAGTGAAGCCGCCAGAAGCGATAGCCACCTGCCAGCCTAACGCCTGCAGCTTCTGCACCAGCGTGCTTAACCCCGGCATTAACGGCAGCGTATCACGCACCTGCTTCAGTATATTGGCATCAGCGCCTTTCAGCGTGGCCACGCGCTGACGCAGGCTGGCAGTAAAATCCAGCTCGCCGCGCATCGCGCGCTCGGTCACCTCAGCCACCTGCTCGCCGCACCCTGCCAGACGCGCAATCTCATCGATACATTCGATCTGAATCGCGGTGGAATCCATATCCATTACCAGCAGGCCCGGCGCTTTCAGATAAGGAATTTTACCCAGCGGCGCTACGTCCAGTCCCAGTTCGTGGGCCAGACGCGCCGCACGCGGCGTCAGCGAGCCCGCCAGACGGATCACCTGATAATCATCCACGCTCCAGGCGCTGACAATCACCATTGCGGCACCCAGCTGGTGCTGATAGGCCGTCAGCGAATCTTTATCCAGCTGGTGCCCGTAAAGCAGCCAGCCGGTACGCCCGGCACGATAATCCAGCGGCATCACTTCGTCACCGCTCAGTGAAAGAGGCAAGCCCGGCCAGAGAGAAACATCGGAAGGCAGGTCGCACCAGGTCAAACGATTAGGCATTACAGCTCCTGTCGGAAAGATGATCGGCTGCCGCCATCAAAGGACGTTCTGTTTGACATCCGTGCCGGGCCACAGCCTGTAGATAAAACCTCGCAAGAGGCTACCCTGTCAGCCGCGCTTCTGGCAACATAAAGTCGCAAAAACAGACTACCGTTTGTTGATTACGTTTTAAGGTTGCCAATGGCTAAATCCAGGCTCAAATTTCGTCTGCACCACACAGCGATTGTGCTGATCTGTCTGACGCTGCTGGTCGTCCTGATGCAGGGCGCTTCATGGTTCAGTCTGGGCCATCAAATGGCGCGCTCTGAACAGGTGGAAGATCTGGCGCGCACCCTGACACGTCAGGTTGCATTTACGCTTACGCCGCTTATGGACAGCCCGGACGATAACCGCACACAAATCACCGCCATTCTCAAACAGATGACGGATAACAGCCGTATCCTCGACGCCTCGGTTTATGACAGCGAAGGTTCGCTGGTTACGCGCAGCGGCGAAGGCATCAGCGTGCGCGATCGTCTGGCGCTGGATGGCAAACGCGCGGGCAGCTACTTTAATCATCAGCTGGTGCAGCCGCTGGAAAACAGCGACGGCCCGCAGGGCTTTTTACGCGTCACGCTGGACACGCATGTGCTGGTAACCGAAGCGAAGCAGGTGGATAACACCACCAATATTCTGCGCCTGATGATGCTGCTGGCGCTGGCTATCGGCATTATCCTTACCCGTACGCTGTTGCGCGATCGCCGTACCCGCTGGCAACAATCCCCTTTTCTGCTGACCGCCAGCACGCCGGTTAAAGAAGATGACGACGAATCTGATGAAACGTCAGACGAAGCTAAAAAAAGCTGAAGCGTATTGTTGTCGGCAGGGGCAAGGCACTGAAGAAAGCGTAATACAGAAGGCGCAGACGGGCGGAAGAAAATAACCGGACGAGGCTGCCTCGTCCGGTAAATCAGTCAGGCTTTGTCGCCCAGCAGTACCGACTCCAGCGCGATTTTCACCATATCGTCAAAGGTGGTCTGACGTTCCGCCGCCGTGGTCTGTTCATGCGTGCGGATATGGTCGGAAACGGTACAGATGGTCAGCGCTTTCGCGCCAAACTCTGCCGCCACGCCATAGATGCCCGCCGCTTCCATTTCCACGCCGAGAATGCCATATTTTTCCATAACGTCGAACATTTGCGGGTCCGGCGTATAGAACAGGTCGGCAGAGAAAATATTGCCTACGCGCGCCTCAATACCCAGTGCTTTCGCCGCGTCTGCCGCGTTACGCACCATGTCAAAATCGGCAATTGCTGCAAAATCGTGATCCTTGAAGCGCATACGGTTCACTTTAGAATCGGTGCAGGCGCCCATGCCGATAACCACATCGCGCAGTTTCACATCGGCACGTACCGCGCCGCAGGAACCCACACGAATAATTTTTTTCACGCCGAACTCGGTGATCAGCTCTTTTGCATAGATGGAGCAGGATGGAATGCCCATACCGTGCCCCATAACGGAAATGCGACGGCCTTTCCAGGTGCCGGTGTAACCCAGCATACCGCGCACGTTGTTCACTTCTACTGCGTCTTCCAGAAAGGTTTCCGCGATATGTTTAGCACGCAGCGGATCGCCCGGCATCAGCACCACGTCCGCGAAATCACCCATCTCAGCATTAATATGAGGCGTAGCCATTGTCGTTATTCCTTGAAAAAATGAAACACGCCAGCCCGGCGGCTGGCGTTAAATGAAAGCCGCGTATTACAGCATGCTTTTGCCATATTCCATATCGGAAAGGCCGAAGTATTTTGCTACCGTCTGCCCGATATCGGCAAAGGTATCGCGTCCGCCGAGGAAGCCCGGTTTAACGCCTGGGCCATAGATCAGAATCGGGATATGCTCACGGGTATGATCGGTGCCGTGCCAGGTGGGATCACAACCGTGATCGGCGGTGAGGATCAGAATATCGCCCTCTTTCACCTGCGCCATCAGCTCTGGCAGACGGCGGTCAAACAGCTCCAGGCCGCCCGCATAACCGGCAACGTCACGACGATGCCCCCAGGCGGAGTCGAAATCCACAAAGTTGGTGAAGACGATGGCGTTATCCGGCGCCTGCGCCATCTCTTTAACCGTGGCATCGAACAGCGCATCAAGGCCGGTCGCTTTGATCTTTTTGGTAATGCCGACGTGCGCGTAGATATCGGCGATTTTACCCACCGAGATCACCTCACCCTGCTTCTCTTCCACCAGCTTTTTCAGGATGGTGGGTGACGGCGGCTCGACGGCTAAGTCGTGACGATTGCCGGTACGTTCGAAGTTTCCGGCTTTATCACCGACAAACGGACGCGCAATCACGCGGCCAATGTTGTATTCGCCCTTATCCAGCTCTTCACGGGCGATTTCACACAGATCGTACAGGCGTTGCAGGCCGAATGTCTCTTCATGACAGGCGATCTGGAATACTGAGTCGGCAGAGGTATAGAAAATCGGCTTGCCGGTTTTCATATGCTCTTCACCCAGTTTATCCAGAATCACCGTCCCGGAAGAGTGGCAGTTGCCGAGATAACCCGGCAGCCCGGCGCGCTCCACCAGTTTGTCCAGTAACGCCTGCGGGAAGCTGTTTTCGGTGTCGCTGAAATAACCCCAGTCAAACAGTACCGGCACGCCAGCGATTTCCCAGTGGCCTGACGGCGTATCCTTACCGGAAGAGAGCTCCTGCGCCCAGGCATACGCGCCAATGATCTCCGCCTGCGGGTCCAGGCCCGGCGGGAAGGTGCCGGTAGAGGCTTCCGCCGCTTTTCCCAGCCCTAACGCGGTCAGGTTCGGCAGATGCAGCGGCCCCTGACGCCCTTTATCCGCCTCGCCGTTAAAGCAGGCCTGCGCAATATGACCCAGCGTGTCTGAGCCTTTATCACCATATTTTTCAGCGTCTTTACTGGCACCGATCCCAAAGGAATCCAGCACCATGATAAATGCACGTTTCATGTTACTCTCCTGCGCTTACGCGCGATGAGAAAAATAAAAAAGCGATCAGAACAGTATGCCGTCTATACCTCTGGTACTTCAAGCCGCAGATGCGAGGGCTGCGCTCATCATTCCGGTCAGTGAGCCCTTCAGGCTTTCAGTTTCCCCTTGCCGCCTTCCTGGCGTGAGATATTCAGGCGTTAATTGCTAATTCTGCGATAGATAACCGGCGTTGCAGCAGGTTTACTGTCACCAAGCCTGATCGCCGCTTTTACCGCCTGTGCCGCTTCCTGCCAGCTGGCCTCGCTGGCGGCATGGATCACCGCCAGTGGACGTTCAGCGTCTACGCGGTCACCCAGCTGCACCATCTCATTCAGGCCTACGCTGTAATCGATGCTGTCGCTGGCGCGGCGACGTCCACCACCCAATGCCACCACCGCCAGGCCAAGCGCGCGGGTATCCATTTCATTAACGATACCGGGCGCATCGGCATACACCGCCTTGCTCAGCATCGGGGCTGGCAGGTAGCTGTCCATTTTTTCAATAAAATCTGTCGGGCCTTTCTGCGCCGCCACCATACGCGCAAATACCTCAGCGGCGCTGCCGTTATCCAGCACTTTTTGCAGTTGCTGACGGGCCGCAGCATCGTCCTGCGCCAGGCCGCCGGAAATGAGCATTTCACTGCACAACGCCAGCGTTACTTCCAGCAAACGTGGATTGCGATAACTGCCGGTGAGGAACTGAACCGCTTCGCGCACTTCCAGTGCGTTACCGGCACTGGAAGCCAGTACCTGATTCATATCGGTCAGCAGTGCGGTGGTTTTACAACCCGCGCCGTTGGCCACGCCTACGATCGCCTGCGCCAGCTGCTCTGACAGTTCAAAGGTCGGCATAAAGGCGCCAGACCCCACTTTCACATCCATCACCAGTGCATCCAGCCCTTCGGCCAGCTTTTTTGCCAGAATCGAGGCGGTGATCAGCGGAATAGAATCGACCGTCGCGGTAATGTCGCGCGTGGCATAAAAACGCTTATCCGCCGGTGCCAGCGAATTGGTTTGGCCGATAATGGCAACGCCGGTCTGTTGAATAATTTCCCGGAAACGGCTATCGCTGGGGAAAATATCAAAGCCGGGGATCGCTTCCAGCTTATCCAGCGTGCCGCCGGTATGGCCCAGGCCGCGCCCGGAGATCATCGGCACATAGCCGCCGCAGGCCGCGATCATCGGCCCCAGCATTAGCGAAGTCACATCGCCCACGCCGCCGGTAGAGTGCTTATCCACCACCGGGCCGTTTAAATTCAAAGATTTCCATGACAGCACCGCGCCGGAATCACGCATCGCCATGGTCAGCGCCACACGTTCCGGCAGCGTCATATCATGGAAAAAAATCGCCATCGCCAGCGCGGCAATCTGCCCTTCTGATACGCTGTTATCACGAACCCCGTTGATAAAGAAGCGGATCTCTTCTTCACTCAGCGCATGGCCGTCACGTTTTTTTCGAATAATTTCTTGTGGTAAAAACAAGGTAACCCCCTGTTTAACGGATCAATAAATCAGGCCTGGTGTCCCGATCCAACGGTGCAGAAAAATTATTTTTAGCGGACGGCAGGCGCCCGCTATGGTGAAAGGAAACTCAGTAGCTGCTGGTGCTGCGCGCGCTCTCATAGCCCGCCGCGTTCAACAGGCTTGCCAGCAGGCTGGAGGCACCGAAACGGAAATGACGCGCATCCGCCCAGCCGCTGCCCAGAATGTCATCGGCAAGCTGCAGATAGAGCGCCGCATCTTCTGCGGTACGCACGCCGCCCGCAGGCTTAAAGCCAACGCGATCCTGTACCCCTTTATCACGGATCACTTCCATCATGATTTTTGCCACTTCTGGCGTGGCGTTTACCGGCACTTTACCGGTAGAGGTTTTGATAAAGTCAGCGCCCGCATCGATAGCGATTTCAGAAGCCTGACGGATTAGCGCTTCCTCTTTCAGTTCGCCGGTTTCAATGATCACTTTCAGCAATACACTGGCCGCCGCGCAGGCTTCTTTGCATGCCTTGACCAGTTTAAAGCCGGTTTCGGTATCGCCAGCCATCAGTGTGCGATAGGGAAAAACCACATCCACTTCATCCGCGCCATAGGCAATGGCCGCGCGCGTTTCCGCCAGCGCGATCTCAATATCGTCATTGCCGTGCGGGAAATTGGTTACGGTAGCGATACGAATATCGGGCGTGCCCTGCTCGCGCAGCGTTTTACGTGCGATGGGAATAAAACGGGGATAAATACAGATGGCAGCAGTATTGCCTGCCGGGGATTTAGCCTGCTGACACAGCGCAATCACTTTGGCGTCGGTGTCATCATCGTTAAGGGTGGTTAAATCCATGAGTTTCAGCGCACGCAGCGCGGCAGCGGTTACATCAGTCATAATGCTCTCCAGAAAGATTCAGTGAGCTTCCGCCAGTGGAAGACTCAACACGAGGTCTTGGTTCCTTGAAGAGGGTTGAGATCCATCTCACCTTGCCAGCGATGCTGATTCGTTTTGATGTTACGATTTTAACATCACGGGCAAACTCTTTATTGTGCGTAAGCTCACATTTAGTTAAGAAACGCTACCATCAAGTCTACATTTGATGTGACGTCCATCGCATTAAAAGCGCCACAGCCGCAGGCCAGAAGCGCTTTATGCGCGCTATCATACCGCAGAAGCGCAAATGTGAGAATTATCACATTCGCTCTTTACCTGTTCTTAAGATCCCCTGTGATCTGGTCGTCTTGTTAACGTAGCTGAAACAATTTCTCACTGTTGCTGGTAAGGGTGGCCGCGATCTCTTCCGGCGCTTCCTGACGCAGCTCGCATAATGTTTGCCATACCTTTACTGCCTGCTCTGGCCGATTGGGCTGTCCCTGAAAGCCGTTCAACGGCATATCAGGCGCATCGGTTTCCAACAGCAGCGCTTCAAGCGGGAGCTGCGCAATGGTATTGCGCGTTTTGCTGGCACGAGGATAGGTAATGGTGCCGCCTACGCCGATAGCATAACCAGCAGCAATAAACGCCTGCGCCTGCTGCACGCTTCCGGCAAAGCCATGTACCACGCCACGGCGCGGCACCTCGATACGTCGCAGGTGCTGTGCCAGTTTGTCATGCGTGCGCCGGGAATGCAGGATCACGGGCAGATCGTATTTCCGCGCCAGCCGCAGCTGCGCATCCAGAAAATATTGCTGACGATCGAACTGAGGATCGTCCATATAAAGATCCAGCCCGATCTCGCCGATCGCCACCAGTTTTGTGGGTCGCTGACGCAGGTGCTGCTCCAGCTGTTCCAGCGCCGCATCGCTGTGCTGCTGAATCACAATGGGATGCAGTCCCAGCGCGGCATAAAGCGGTGCATACTGGTGTGCCAGCTGTAATACCAGAGCAAAGCGTGTAGCATCCACCGCCGGAACGATAATTTTCTCTACGCCCGCCTGAGCGGCGCGTGACAGGCTTTCCTCCTCATGCCCGGTAAACGGAGGAAAATCGAAGTGGCAGTGGGTATCAATAAATCTCACGTCAGCGCTCCTCTACATATTTCAGGAATTATTCTGCGCTATTTTATTTGCCGCTGCATTGCAGGATGCATAACGCCGCCTTTTATTCTGGAATTGCAGAATAGTAGCGTAAAAGAAGTGTTCCAGAGAGGAGATACGGAAAGCAGGTGGCGATGGGTTTAGCCGCGCAGGGCCAGAGAAAAAACACAGGCCGGCACCGCGCTCTGCAAAGAAAGCGGGCCAGCTTATAACAGATCAGCGCAGGGGTTTATCGTTTGTGGCATCATAGTGCTGCTCACGCCCGTAATCTTCCTGCAAAATACCGGAGAGCCAGTCATTGTTTCCTGCCATCCAGGCGTCGTCGTTATCAAACCACTCCGCCCACATTAGCGCCATCTGGCCTTTCCATTGTTTCCATTTGCCTGCAACGATGTCGCTATTCATGACTGGTCTCCGCTAAATTCACTGGATCTGTCTGTTTAGCTGGTTACCTAGGGTCGACGACGACCGGTAAACAGGCTGACAAGGAACAGAATAATACCTACCACGAAGACAATCTTAGCTGCCCATGCGGCTGTACCAGCCAGACCGCCGAAGCCTAATGCCGCCGCGATCAATGCAATTACCAGAAAGATAATACCCCAACGAAACATAAGCCTCTCCTTTACCATAGTTAAAATCGAACTGCTTAGCTCAGCCAATTCATGGACAGTAAACCCATGAACTTTATTTTTTTAACGGGTTAGCTGCGGCACAGACGCCAGATGTTGACCGTGCCGCAAAAACATTAAGGTTTAACCGTCAGGTCATTCTTAACGCTTTTTACGCCTTCAATAGCTTTGGCGATACTTTCCGCACGTTCTGACTGTGCTTCTTTTTCTACCGTACCGGAAAGCTGGACCACACCGTTGGTGGTTTCAACTTTAACGTTCCGGGACGGTACAATGTCATCCGCTAATAGCTTAGCTTTGATTTCGCTGGTTGTAGCGGCATCACCTGCATAGCCGCTAACTGACTGTTTTTCGCTGTCTCTGACGTGTAGTTTATCGCTGACGGATTTTACCCCCTCAACTTTCTTCACCAGTGCCACAGCCTTTTCAGCCTGATCCTGAGAAGAAACGAAACCGCTCAGGGTCACAACCCCCTTCTGGGTTTCCACTGAGATATCCGTACTTTTAATCGTTTCGTCATCTACCAGCGCAGCTTTCGCTTTGGCGGTGATGGCGCTGTCATCCATAAAACCATCGACTTTTTTCATAGAACTATCGATTGTGGACCCTGCGCTATCCGCAGCATTCTGCGTTTTCTGTGATGCAGATTCATCTGCCAGGGCAGAGCCGCTCAGCAGCGCAGAACCCACCATCACAGCCATCAGAGTCTTGGTAATCTTAGTCTTGTTCATCGATATCTTCCTTCTTATACGTTATTCCACTCACAACCGTAAGCGTAGCGGCAACAAACCCATGTACCGCTTAAATGGACGCCGGGAGGCTTTCACCGCCGCTTTTTACATCCGACAAACTAAGCATAGTCAAGGATTGGCATTCGTCGCGTTTTTTTGGTTAAAAAACAGTTAAGAAGGCGTTTTTAAGGATTTTTTAAGAGGAGTCTGTAGCGAAGGCGGATAAATTTACGCTGGTACTATAAAAACGCATCGCGAAGGAGAATACTGCCTCCGCGATGCCTGAACAAAGTTGATTAATGTTCGCGTGTTTTGCGGAACACCACTTCAGGATAGCGCTCCTGCGTGAGGTTGAGGTTAACCATGGTCGGGGCGATGTAGGTGAGGTTATCACCGCCATCCAGCGCCAGGTTGACTTCATTCTTACGCTGGAACTCGTCGAACTTTTTCACATCGTCGCATTCAACCCAGCGCGCGGTCGAAACGTTAACCGATTCGTAAATCGCTTCCACGTTGTACTCGCTTTTCAGGCGCGCCACGACCACGTCAAACTGCAGCACACCTACCGCACCCACAATCAGATCGTTATTGGATACCGGACGGAACACCTGTACCGCACCCTCTTCTGACAGCTGCACCAGCCCTTTTAACAGCTGCTTCTGCTTCAGCGGATCGCGCAGGCGAATACGACGGAATAGTTCTGGCGCGAAGTTCGGAATACCGGTGAACTTCATGTTTTCACCCTGCGTAAAGGTATCGCCAATCTGAATGGTGCCGTGGTTATGCAGGCCGATAATGTCGCCGGGGAAGGCTTCTTCAACATGCGAACGGTCGCCCGCCATAAAGGTCAGCGCATCGGAAATGACCACATCTTTACCGGTACGCACCTGACGCAGCTTCATGCCCTTCTCATATTTACCGGAGACAACGCGCATAAAAGCGACGCGGTCGCGGTGTTTCGGATCCATGTTAGCCTGGATTTTAAACACGAAACCGGAAAACTTCTCTTCGCTGGCTTCAACGCTGCGCGTATCGCTCTGGCGCGGCATTGGCGCAGGTGCCCAGGAAACCAGGCCATCCAGCATATGATCAACGCCGAAGTTGCCCAGCGCGGTACCGAAGAACACCGGCGTCAGCTCACCCTGCAAAAACGCTTCCTGCTCAAACTCATGCGAAGCGCCCTGCACCAGCTCCAGTTCGTCACGCAGCTGCGCTGCCAGATCTTCGCCGACCGCGCTGTCCAGCTCAGGATTGTTCAGTCCCTTAATGGTGCGCACTTCCTGAATGGTATGGCCTTTACCGGTCTGATACAGATAGGTTTCATCGTTATAGAGATGATAAACGCCTTTGAACAGCTTGCCGCAGCCGATTGGCCAGGTAATGGGTGCGCAGGCGATTTTCAGCTCGTTTTCAACTTCGTCCAGCAGCTCCATCGGATCGCGAATATCACGGTCCAGCTTGTTCATAAAGGTCAGGATCGGCGTATCGCGCAGACGCGTCACTTCCATCAGCTTACGGGTACGATCTTCAACCCCTTTCGCCGCGTCGATGACCATCAGACAGCAGTCAACGGCGGTCAGGGTACGATAGGTATCTTCAGAGAAGTCTTCGTGCCCCGGCGTATCCAGCAGGTTGATCAGGCTATCGCGGTAGGGAAACTGCATTACCGAGGTAGTAATAGAGATCCCGCGCTGTTTCTCCATTTCCATCCAGTCAGATTTGGCATGCTGATTAGAGCCACGGCCTTTTACCGTACCGGCGGTCTGGATCGCCTGTCCGAACAGCAGGACTTTTTCGGTAATGGTGGTTTTACCGGCATCGGGGTGAGAAATGATAGCGAAGGTACGACGACGCGACACTTCTTGCAAAAATGTGGTATTAGACATCGGAGTTCTTCTGTTGATGCCGTGACGCGACATTATTACAGGCGTCACAGCCGTTAATTCATGAGGGCCTGCGACATTGCCAGGCCCGGCACCGGAACCATGCAGCGCACCTGAAGCCTACGCGGTGTAAGCCTGGTAAATGCTGCAAAAAGACATGATGGTCTACATTGGATCCAGCCCCGTGTAACAATGTTGAAAAGTCAGGCAATGAGGCCGCATAGCTTACCTTAAGTACATAAAAAAAGCAGGCCGAAATCGCGCGTTTTCCGCAGCGGCGCGCAAAGCCCGGGCTTTATTGCACAGCATCCCGATCGGCCTGCAAATTACTAAGCCGGATAAGCGTTATCAGGCCATTGCTGATGCGCACCGAGAGCACATTATCGCCCTGCTGCCAGCTAAGCCAGCTTTCACCGTTACGCTCATCCGCCTCGCCGGGGCCATACTTGCGCTCAGCCTCATCAACTGTCATCCCAACATGCACCCCGCGATGCGTCGCCAGCGTTGGGTTCACCAGCGTGATTTCGCCCAGATAGTTGTCGTCCGGGCTGTGCTGTTTTTGCTGCCAGTTTTCATTGCTTGCCACCAGCGTTAACGCATCATAGCGGTGCTGGAAGTAACGGTAAGCGGCATCGGCGTTTGGCTTTTCTTGCTGTGGCTGCAGGCGCTCCGGCGGCAGACTCATCATAATATCTTCATTCCATACCTGCCCCAGCGTCAGCGCAACGCCATTGACCTGTATGGAAAAATCTTCCGCCGTGAGTTCGGCCACCGCAGGCTGCTCACTGTTTTCCAGCGGATAAAAATCGTCAGGCTCCACGCCCGCATCGGTTTGCAGCGTGCCATTCATCTTATTGGCTTTCATGAAAAACAGGTGCGGTGACGTTTCCGGATCGCCGCCGCAGGCCGGATGGTTACGGTTTTCACGCACGTCGATCAGGTAGTTTTCCGGATCATCACTGTCATCAACAAAACTCATGCTCAGGCATTCCGTGGAGAGCGGCGTAAGCTGACGCTGACGGATAGCCTGCAGGGCTGCGCTGATCACCGCATCCTGCTTTACCTCATCACTCTCTGCTGGCGCAGGCGTAACCGTGTCAGCAGCCGACTCCGGCGATAGCGTTGGCGTGCCTGTTGCTGGCGATGAGGTCGCAGGGCCTTCCGGTCTGGGTAATGGATTATCCGCCGCAGAAGCGGTGGGCATCATAGAGAACTGCTCAGCCGACGGGGTCAGGATCG
Organism: Pantoea alhagi; assembly: GCF_002101395.1. Classification (NCBI taxonomy): domain Bacteria; kingdom Pseudomonadati; phylum Pseudomonadota; class Gammaproteobacteria; order Enterobacterales; family Erwiniaceae; genus Pantoea; species Pantoea alhagi. The sequence goes on from NZ_CP019706.1 coordinate 852,152, forward strand.
CGCCGTTAATATCAGGCAGCCCGGCGGCCAGCGCGTAGCTGCCAGTTACCGCCGTGATGATTAACAGTCGTGTTAAACAGGAAAGAAACATAGCTGTGCTCGTCAGAGTCAAAGCGCAATCCGCGCAGAAAGAGGGTTATCGTTGTTATCGGCCCGCCAGGAGCCAACTGGAATTTAACAATGGCTTGCCGGAAAGAGTCAAAGAAGATCGGCGCTGTCAGCAGCTTTTTACTTTAGTTACCCTGCTTTCGAACAGAGTCGTTGTTCTCTGGTCATGCATCCTCTATCTTGGTGAGTTAGTTCACTAACAGGAAGGCATCCCATGAACGACAAGAAAATGATTTCGATCGATCAGTTTAATGAGAATGAGCGAGCCGTTGTAGATGAAACGTTCAGGGGGCTGGTGCAGAAATACAGACTTCGTACCGGCAAAGAGCCCGACAGTAAAAAAGAGAGAGAATTCACTACCGAAGCAAGACAAATGGTCATGACCATCAAGCAAAATAATGAGAAGGAAAAAGCGCTGGCGGAGAAAAAGCCGGTGCGTAGAAAGAAACCTTCTGCGCTGGCTGAAAGTGAAGTGGCAGATTTTAACTGGTCCGCCTCAATAAAACGCGGCAAACGTTAAAAATGTAGTATTGATGACTTATTGTTGTTTTACAGGGAAGAGAGTATGCAGAACCGCCTCACCATCAAAGATATCGCGCGCTTAAGCGGCGTGGGAAAATCGACAAGGTAGTGGCGAATCTGAGCCGCGAGTGCCAACCATAGCAGCCGGAGCCTGTTGAAGGTGAGTGGCAAATGCTGATAAGCAATTATGCCGAAACCGCCACCCGACCTGACGTAATGACGCTGCGCCCGTTTGAGGCAATGTCGTGGCATAGTTGTTGCGCTGATAGCGGTAAAGCGCAGCAGTAGTTAGCATAACGCTGGAAGGGAAAAAAGAGGCATGGAAGCTATCCCACACAAAGCGCGTGGTTACCGCCTGGGCCTGCGGCTGTTCGTTCAGCAGCTGGCGGCGTCTCACGCGTGAGGTCGCCGACCGGCAGGCCGTCCAGCGCAATGCTCAGCAGATGACCGCTGCCGTAATAAAGATGGAAAGGCGTTAAGTTGTAGGATAACGCCCGTAACGGGACGTACCAGCTTCCGTCGCTAAACCTTTCCGGCAAATAGCTGCGTGAGGTAGGCCGGAAAATGCCGGTAAGGATCGTGGAGAGTTGTCTGAGCCTGACCGCTGGCGACTGAAGATAAAAACACGGGGAACATCTTTCTGGATCCTTTCAGCTATAACTATTAGTTAGTGCCTAAATAACTATCAACAGATTTTTCTATGTTATTTAAAACACCAGTAATAGGATGGAGGTAGTCGTTATACATTTCTGCATATTTTCGGGGAAAGCCCCGCAGAGGATTATTGAGTAAATCATCATCAACAACTTTTAATTTTAGCCTATCAAGGTCAGCAATTAAATCTTTCAAACCTCCTTTTTTTTCATTATTCATTACATTATCAATATAAGTAGTTGTTTTATCTATTTCGCTTAAAAGATCGAACTTTTTCATTATTCACTTTCTCACTGTAAGAAGCGTACATCGCTTATCCAACTCATTGGATAGCCTTGTGGCAACAAGATCTGGTCAGCGCCACCTTTGAGTACTGCACCTGACATCATCGTTTGCTTTTCAACTTTCCCAACCTGAAGAACCGTTCCCTTAGGTACTTTAATAGTCGCTTCAAAGTACCTTGTATTCTTCCACTCGGGCAAAAGTGCCGAATCTATTTTTGCCTGGATTTTATTCAATGCTGGTGATGTACTTACAAAAGAGCCATCCATTTTTGCATTACCACCAAAGACTCTATACAAGGTTACCTTTTCGGTTGTCATTACAGTTTTATATTCACCATTTTTAAAGGAGTCTTTTATCCAGGCAGGCAAGTCAGTTTTATCAATTTCTTTGTACTTGCCTTCGATACTACACTTACTCAGCCCCCAAGGGTCAACCCAGCTTAACGCATTCGGCGCATACTGATACAGGTTCAGCCCGCCCGCCAGCCCTATCGGGTCGGGCTGGGTAAACCGGCCGCTGTCCGGGTCGTAGTACCGGAACAGATTGTAGTGCAGGCCCGAATACTCGCCTCATCCATGAGGCTCGCCCCTTCGGGGCCAGCACTGAATCGCTGCTCACATCTGCTCCCGACAGATTTGTCACGGTCAAGATACTGCCCCTGCATGCGCAGGTTCTGTGCGAATTCCGGTCCCTGCAGCGGCGTTTCCCGCAGCAGCTTACCCCAGGCGCTGTTCTGTGCTTCCCAGCGCAGCTCCCCTTCCGCATCCGTCAACAATTATGTTGAGCTGCCTGTTCCTGACGGGGAGCGGCTGAAGAAAAAAGCCGGAAAGATCGTTAAGATCGCTTCCGGCTTTATTTATAATATTACAATTTAATTAAACATAAGAATCATGGCCATAAAAATGCATTAAGGTATCCAGATCATCTATATCTTTTGTGGTTAGTATATTTTTTTGCATAGCATCATATTTGTATCTTATTCCTTTCATAGGGATAGAATGTTCATTCCCTCTTGCCAAATTCATTAACTCATCAACATCAGACTGATTTTTTAAAGTTCTCTTTAATAGTTCAAACAACATTTTTTCTTTCTAAAATATATATTTTATTAATCCGGTGATATTTTTATTAAATCAAAATTAATGACCTGACCATCTGCATGTAATTGCACGGCTCCACCTTTTCCGTACTCAGAGTATGCAGCTGCAAAAGGCTCAACTTTAGTAGGATAGGTATTATCATCCCACTTACGAACAAAGGCTGTAGGCTCGCCATTTTTGTATAACGGTAAAGTATCGAAGGCTCCATGCATGCAAGCATCACTCCATGCTGGGGCAATCTGGAAGCCATCTCTGGCAGCACTACCGGAAGCATACTTATCAAACCCCAAAATTTATCATAACTTATGAACTTTTCATTTAACTATTAAACTTTATATCAAACTGTTTGAAAATGATCTTCAAGGATTTCTAAATATAAAAAACTCAGCAAAATACTTCATTGCCATGAGTTAAGTATATTCATCCATACCTCCTCTTCTTCTTTAGAAGGTAAAGTGTAATCCTGGAATTTCCTTCTGTAGTCCATAAATAACTGATCTATGGCTCGGATAGTGACCGTCTCGTTGTTGCGGCAATCTTCTATAGTTTTCAACATTTCTTTTAAACTTCCTTCATCTTTAATTTCTCGGTTAAAAAAAACCTCAAGATAATCCAAAACTTCATTATAAGAATGATAATTCATTACTCCTCCGGCAAAATATTTACTTTGTCAAAATAGATCATTCTATTATCTGCATGTACTTGCTCCACTCCTCCTTTTCCATAATTCGGGTAAGCCTCGGTAAATGGTTCTAACGGCGCACCAATTTTATCACCGTACATTCTGGGGTGCCTTACTTGTGGAACTCCGTTTTCATAAAGCTGTAATGTATCAAAATCACCGCGTAGGCGGGCATCACTCCATGATTTATCTCTGGGATCTAATTTATTAACCTTATCTAACCCTTTGATTTGAAATGCATCTCTCGCCTCGATGCCTGTATTGAATTTCTTAAAACCAAAATAAGTTACTGGTGCTGCTTTATTATCAATAGTAGGTGAAGCCCAAGTATTAATACTACCATCGTCTTCAAGATACCTCATGTACCGATAAGCAGTGGAAGGCATCGTCGCACTTGGCCCCGCAGGTCCTACATAGAAGTCTGGTTTGTTCTTGTTTCCATTACTGCTGCACTTACTCAACCCCCAAGGGTCAATCCAGCTTAACGCATTCGGCGCATACTGATACAGGTTCAGCCCGCCCGCCAGTCCTATCGGGTCGGGCTGGGTAAACCGGCCGCTGTCCGGGTCGTAGTACCTGAACAGGTTATAGTGCAGGCCCGTCTCACGGTCAAGATACTGCCCCTGCATCCGCAGGTTCTGTGCGAATCCCGGTCCCTGCAGCGGCGTTTCCCGCAGCAGCTTCCCCCAGGCGCTGTTCTGTGCTTCCCAGCGCAGCTCCCCTTCCGCATCCGTCAGCCGCTCCGGCGTGCCGTTCGGCTGGCAGTGGAACCAGTAAATCTCCGGGTCCGTCACGCCATCAATGCGCGCCAGCGGCTCGTAACTTCCCTCATCGCTGTAGACATACGTCAGCGGCACCCCGTCATGAATTTCCTGCAGCAGACGGAAGCCGTCCCACACAAAGCGCGTGGTCACCGCTTTCCCCTGCGGCTGTCCGTTCAGCAGCTGGCGGCGCGTTTTGCTGATGCGCCGGCCCAGCGGATCGTAGCGGAAGCTCACCTGCGTCTGCGGTTTGTTGCGGTCCTTCGGCTCACACAGCACTTCCGTCAGCCGGTGTTCGCCATCGTAGCGGTAGCGCCAGCGCATCCGCGCGCTCTCTTTCTCCGTGGTGCGCCCGTGAATGTCATACTGCCAGCAAATACCGTTCAGCTGCGTTACCCGGTTATGGCGCACCGGCAGTGCAGTGCTTTCCAGCGGGTTGCCCGCCGCATCCCAGCGCCACTGCTCCTGCTGTATGCCATCCTGCGTCAGCAGTCGTCCGCTGCCGTCATACTGCCAGCGGGTGGCATTAAACGGATTATCGTCGCGCTCTTCACGCACCGGCTGGTTGCGCCAGTCATAGTCCCAGCGCCGTGACCAGCGACGCGGAGCCGGACGCTGCGCATGTCCGGTAAACACGTCCCGCCGCTGAATGCGTCCCAGACGGTCATACGCCGTGCGGCTGGTCAGCAGCCCCTGGGTCCGGCTCACCTCGCGGTGCAGCGCGTCACGCGTAAAGTCGCTGACCGGCAGGCTGTCCAGCGCAATGCTCAACAGATGGCCGCTGCCGTAATAAAGGTGCTTGAGCTGACGCCCGTCCGGCAGCGTCAGCGCGGTGCGGTTACCCAGGGCATCGTAAGTGCGGTTCAGCGCGCCGTTTTCGCCCTGCTCGCTGATAACGCGCCCCAGCGCATCATACTCAAACGTCAGCTCCTGCTCGGCTTCGCGGCTCCAGGCATTAACGCCCAGCACCGCATGCTGCGTAATGCGCTCCGGCAGCCCGCTCCTGGTATAATGCCAGCGCGTCTGCCCTTCCGGGGTGGTGCGCGCCAGCAGCTGACCGGCTGCGCTCCAGGAGAAAGTGTGGGTAATGGCTTCAGGATGACCGGCCGCAAAGGTGCGCGAAATCGTGCGCCCGCAGGCATCATAACCGTAACGGGTGATCACCCCATCCAGCCCGGCCTCTTCCAGCAGCAGCGAGTCTGCTCCCCAGCGAAAGCGGTAAGCTTCACCGTTCTCGTTATGCAACGCCGTCAGCCTGCCGCGGCTGTCCCAGCTGCGGCGGACCTCTTCGCCCAGCGCATTACGGGTGGCAATCAGACGCCCGGCTGCGTCATAGCTGAACTCGCTGCGTTTTCCGTCTGCAGCTTCATGTGCCTGCGGCAGGCCGTTGCTGCTCCAGCTGAGCGACTCCAGCCAGCCCTCCGCACGTTCAAGCTGCACCGGGCGTCCGGCTGCATCATAGCGATAACGCGTCTCTTCGCCGTCAGGGGTAATCACCACTTCAGACCAGCCGAGCGGATGGTAACGCCAGCGCGTTATGCGACCGGAACAGTCGGTGGCGCGGATAATCTGCCCCGCCTCGTTATATTCCTGATAACGCGTGTTACCAGCCGCATCAACCTCCTCCGTTACCTGACCATATTCGTCACGACGGTAAAGCGTGCTTTGCCCCAGCGCATCGACAATCCGCGCCAGTCCATGATGTTCATCATAATAAAACCAGGTGGTTGCGCCATCCGGTGCGCTGATGGAGGCGGGTAGCGCCCGGTGTTCCAGCCAGCGAGTCGTCTGCGTATTGCCGTCAGCATCCGTTTCCTGTACCCGGTTGCCCATCTCGTCATAAACAAAGCTGACGGCATTGCCGAGCGGATCGATGCGCCGCGTCAGCTGTTCGTTCTCATCCCACTCGTAACGCCAGCTCTCGCCGCGCTCATCGACGAAACGGGTAATCAGCCCCTGCGCGTTCCAGTAGTGCTGACGAGTCTCTCCATCATACTGCGTGACGGTAGTCAGCCCTGCGGGGATGTCATAGGCGATATGGCAACCGTCGCCGGTACTGGTACGGTTTTCCACCACCCGCCAGTGATCGAACTTTTGCCAGCGATATTCACTTTCCAGCCCGCCCGGCAGGCGATGCCAGATCATCAGCCCCTGATCGTTATAACGATATTCACGCGTGATCACGCCACTGGCATCGGTGGCGGCGGCCAGTTGCCCGCGTGCGTCGTATCGCCAGGTCATCAGCGGCCAGTGATGCGTTCCGTCAAAATGGCTGGCGGCGGTGACACGTTCCGGGAAGCGCTCATCCTCATAGGCCAGCGTAACGTCAATGGCGCGAGGCTCATCGTGGATACGCACCAGCCGTCCGTGCTCGTCCCAGCCGGTTTCCAGACTGTTGCCATATTCATCACTGAGCGAGGCCAGCTTCAGCACGGCAGGGTTAGCACGTGTGGACTTGAACAAGCGCCATGTCGCACCATCGTCATCTGCAATCGCCACGTCGCCGCTCTCATTGCGCCGGACAATTATCCCTTCGCTGATACTGTAAAAAGCCTGGTTAACCGCAGGCAGCGTAAAGCGCAGCTCACGACCGGTTTCATCAAACCAGGTGACCTCATCGCCTTCCAGCTTCAGCCAGCTGTCAAAAGCGGTGGCCCAGCCCGCGCCAAATAGTCCTTCGCGCGTAGTCAGGCTGTTATAGCTGCGCTGCCAGCGCAGCGGAAAACGTCCCGGCAGGGAGAAATCAAGTTCGTTCTCGTCATTCAGGACCTTCACGCCGGTTGCGGCATGTACCGGGTGCGGCGAAGCGAATACCGCATTAACAGCCATATCTGCCAGCATGCCGCCGCCCGCTGCCGCCAGTGCGCAGGGCATGTTTTTCAGGATTTTACCGGGGCGGCCGCGGATCAATGAGAGGGCGATCATTGTCATCGCCAGGCCTGCCATTTTACCACTCTTGATATCGCGTACCGTCAGGGTTTCCCCACCGATAATCACATCAGGCGAGACCTTCTCCGAGACAGTGGCTTCACAGGTGGTGCGATCTTTCGCACGGACGGCGGGCTGACCGTTAATAAAAACGCTTTTAGAACCTTCCGCCAGATACTGCGGGCCAGCATGTTTATCACAGGCGACTTTATCCTGCTCCAGCGGCGAAGCGCCTGCAGCTGCCGATGCGACGGTCGGTTGCCACATCTCACTGCCAAACTGTTTAGCAGCAGACAGCAGCATACCGCCATAGTCGGCGAAACTGCCAGGCGGCTGTGGTTCAGGCGGTGGCGTATCACCTGCCACCGGTGCCCCTGCTGCACGGGCGGCGGGCAGACTGTTAATCAAAACATTGCTGGCACCGGTAATAATCTTTCCTGCCGGTGATGGTGGAAACAAAAAATTACCGATGCCGTCGGCGGCCGCGCTGATGTCATCGGTGATGCCAGCCACGTTCGCCAGCACGCCGCCAAGAATACCGCTCAGCACGCAGCTGGATCCTACAGCAGCAACACCTGCCGCCGCCATGCCAGCCCCCAGCGCAGGCGCGGCAACGGTTGCCGCCGCGGCTACAGCCGCACCGATTAACGCATAGGCGGCACCTTCCGCCACGATACTCGTGATATCAGCAAAAACACTGGAGTGGATGATTTCGTCGCCCTGACGAGCCGCATTGTTGTCACTCATACCTTACGAATTCCGGTTAGCATTCAGCGTCAGGCTTTGTTTAATCGCGTTCCAGCGCGGCGTATCCTCTTCACTGAAGGGTCGCTGAGCAGAAAGCGTAAAGATCAGCATCACCGGCTGGCCGCTTACCTGTACCGCCAGCTGTTTTTGCCACAGCTGCTGACCGTTACGGGTGAATGCGGTTTCCACTTCCACGGCGCGAATGTTGTTTTCCGGCCCGACGCTGACACGTTCAAAGGCGCTTTGCTGCACATCGCCCATCTGGGTACGCAATGTTTCCCACTGACGATGAAATTCCTGTTCAAAATCACTTTCGTCGGGTATCGGGCCACGGCTAATTACCAGCGACAGGCCGCTTTCTTCATCACGCAGGATATTGATAGTGGCGTCCTGCCATACAGCGGGAAATAAGGAAAAAGAGGCTTCCTGAAGGGAATATTTCATAGTCGATCCTTGCAATGCATAAAGGCCATTGTGCGGCAATGATTGAAAAACATCTCATGCGCAGTATGAGTTAATCGTTTATTTTTAGGCGTACAGTGTGGTAACTGCCATAGCTAAAAATTATTCCACAATGTATTTCTTATGAATAAAGCGCTTAGGGAAACACACAACTCCTGAACCATATTAAATCTTGCGGGAATTATACTATTCAGCAGGAATTTACTTACTAATAAGAAAACCCATAAAATTATTCAAAAATGTGCCAGCATAAAAACCATTTGATTTTTATCGGCACATTTCACCTGATATATTTTCATTTATTATTCCTGCCACTTCCCATACTGCTCAACTAATATTTTATTTTCTTGCCTTACTAAGAGTCGGGCAGGATTAAAGTCGACTCGATATTCAACATTACCATTTTTGAAAGCAGCGCCAATAACCTTTTGTGTATTAATATTGCTCACGGTTTTACCGGTTAATGTTAAAACACTGTTATCTTTATTCCTTACACCCTGATAATAAACTTTATCGCACACCTGAAGAAAATCACCACAACTATTGCGTATAGTAACAGTGAACTTATCAGTTAATAATGTTTTACTTACACCATTGGTGCCGCTTATTTCTTTTTCTTTATGCAGTATATAACTATCAGGGGCAGTATAATCCCCATCTTCAGGTTGTTTTAGAAGTTGCCATGACATAACGCCCTGATTAATAGTAAGCTGAGCCTTGCCGCCTTTCCCTCCGAAGGATGAATTGAACTCAACAAGCGCGGAGTCACCCTGAAGAGTGCCAGACAGGTTACTCTCTCCCTCTTCAGGACAGTCTATGCGCGCCCCACGTCGGCTAATATAACAATAGCTTCCACTGATATTCTGCTGCGTCTGCTTTATATCCAGTGACAGGGTAGATAACGGTTGATTCTCCGTATCATCTTTTTCACCAGACCATACGCCAGTGAAAGAAGAGGAAGCAAAAGCAGATACGCTTAAAAGCGCAGAAAAACATAACACTGATTTTAGGTATAATCTCATTCCAGTTCCACCTGTGAACAACGGTCTACACGATTAAGCCAGCCCGTTAGAAATTTTGCATTTGTAGGCTTACTGTCAGCAAGACTACGGTAATACGCCTTTCTAATATCTGCAATTCTTTCGGTTAGTTTCGATGAATCCGGTACACTATTCATCGCATCGATAGTTTTCGGCCCAATCGCACCATCTACGTTTAGATTTTGGCCAAATTCGCTGTTAAGCAGTTTTTGTATCTTTTTTCCAGCACCACCTGAGGTAATAGTCCAGTCATATGACATCAATGCCAGCTTTGGATCTTTAATGTTATTAAAACCTGATGGTTCCCAATAGCGTTTGCGGTAGATTACTTCTGCCTGTTCATTAGTTAACTTTTTCAAATTAGCTAACGTTGGCTCCACTCCCAAATCTTCTTTTGCATAACGCTGCCAGGTGGGCCAGGCGATACCTTTATTCGTTGCGCCTCCTGCATCGTCAGGATCATTTACATATCCGCCTTCATTTTGAAAAATAACTGGCGATATCTTTGAAAAATTATCGTTGTTATTTTCAGAAGGTAAAGGTGAAACAGGCGCTGCCGCTGTCTGATGATCAATTGTTTTTTTTTGAACAGGCGCAGCCCCTTTACTCCCCTTTCCCGGCGTAAACTTTGCCTCCACTGCCTGTTTGATATCCTGCTTGTGATTCGGCCCTGGCGCGGAGGTGCCTGGCTGCGCACCCGCGGTATTCAGGTTCAGCTTACCGCCGCTGGTGGTGATGTTGCCATCTCCCTCCACGAACAGGTTAAAGCCTTTTCCAACAAGGTTTATCTGCCCGTTGGCATTAAGTTCGATAGCACTGTTGCCGCATATCAGCCGTAGCTGCGATCCGGAGGCTAGCACATACTGCTCCACCACTGCGTCCAGTTTGCCCTGCCCGGTAAGGATCTCAGTACCACCTTTTACGGCCTGGGTCTGATTCGCCTCTACCCGGTGAAGTTCATTTTTACGTACGTAATGGCTGTGGTTGCTCCCAATACTGCGTGAGGCATCATTTTTCACGTTCACGTCCATATTGCGCTCGGCCTGGATCCACACCTGCTCCTCCCCCGCCCGGTCCTCGAAGCGCAGCACGTTGGCGTTGTCCGGCGTTCCGTCCTTGGACCGGCTCATGAACCCCATCTGCGTCGCCGCCCCCGGCAGCGCCCACGGCGGCATGCTCGCCGCGTTGTACACCCGACCCGTCACTATCGGCCGGTCCGGGTCACCGTTGATGAAGTCCACCACCACCTCGTCGTTCACCCGCGGTATCTGCACCCCGCCGTACCCCTGGCCCGCCCACGCGCTCGACACCCGCACCCAGCACGAGCTCGTCTCGTCCCCCTTCGACTCCCGGTCCCAGTGGAACTTCACCTTGATGCGACCGTAGCGGTCGGTGTATATCGACTCCCCCGCCGGCCCCGTCACCCGCGCCGTCTGCGGCCCGTGCGTCTTCGGCCACGGCGTCTCCGCCTCCTTCCGGTACACCACCTCCGCCGGCTGCACCCGGAACGTTATCTCATGCACCGTTTCCCCCTCCCCGCTGGCGTAGCGGTTCTCCTCCAGCCTGTAGCCCGCCTCCAGCGTCAGGTACGCCCCGTTGTCCTGCGCGTGCGGTGCGTTCAGCAGCGTGAAGGTGTACCCCGGCGCTATCCCCAGCGCCGTGCCCCGGCCCCCGGTCTGACGGTGCGATGCCTGCCACGCCTCCTGGCGCACCCGCACGTACTTCTCGCCCTCGGCGTGCTCCACGTACCGCCCCGGCCACTCATACACCTCCGTTCTCCCCGGCTGCGGTGCCGCCGGGTTCTGCCGCGCCTGCAGCAGCCACGCGTTCGGCTTGCGGAAGTCGTAGTCGTCGATGCTGCAGATGCCCGGCGTCACCCGGTCCTCCGCCGCCCAGTGGCTCACCCCCTCCTGGGACGTCACCCCGCCGCTGCCCGTGACGTGGTAGGGTATCGTCTCGTACCCCGGCCATGGCCCGTGCGCCTCCGGCCCGTCCGACAGTACCATCACGTGACGGTCCGACTCGTGGCGGAACCAGTAATAGATACCCTCCAGCTCCATCAGCCGGCTGATGAAGTCAAGGCTGCTCTCCTGGTACTGCACGCAGTACTCCCACTCCCGGTAGCGGGCCTTCAGCCGGTCCTCCACCTGCACCCCGTACTCCGCCAGCAGCTGATGAATTATCTGCACCGCCGTCTGCCCCTGGAAAATGCGTAAGTTGCGGTCCCGCTTCATCGGCCACAGGTCCGGCTCCACCGTCAGCGTGTACACCGCGTAGCGCGTGCCGCCCAGCTCCTCGCTGTGCACCGCCACCCGGGTGATTTTGCCGTTGAGGTGGCGCGTGCCCGCCAGAAAGCGCCCGGTGGGGATGTCCAGCGTCAGCGGCTGGCCCAGCAGCGCGTGGCGGTCGGCGCGGGCGTCGGGGCCCAGCAGCGTGACGGTGAGTTCGAAGGGGTGCGACAGCGCCTCGCGCCCCTCCAGCTTCCAGAAAAGCAGCCCCTCCTGCGGGAGCCGTGCGGTGATACGTTCAGACATAGGTGAGTTCCGTGCTCAGCGGGCCCGCGGATGCGGGCGATGATAATAAGGAAATGGGTTTGTTTCAGGAATGCGGCCTCAGAAAGAGGCCGCAAGAAATCAGTTTATTAACAGCTACGATGGCTATTTAATGCATGCACCAGCGCGTTAAAGGGCAAGATAATATTCTCTTGAATGACCTCTTCGCCATGTGCCTGTTGATTTATGGCGGCGTGTAATACAGAAATATAATCGTTAGCCGTATCGATAATACTTTTACAGTCTTGCTCACCCTGCTGTTGAATTAATTTATTCCAGCCAGCGGAAAGTTGCTCTAACGTCTCAACTTCATTATTAAGGATTTTATCTTCAGCGGGCGTTCTGTCTTCTGTTAAATCACGCAGCGCCTGACGTGAAAGATAAACTATGCCGTTGCGATAATGCTCTACGCTATCTGCTGGCGAGCTCTCATAGGCAATTTTTATCCGCTCGCTATTGGCAGCAGAAATGGCTTTCAAAAAAGCGTTCCGCTTCGTCAGCAGCGCGTTAAAGGCATCGACATATTCAGCATCGCTGCGCCGTGCCAGCTCGCCATTATCCGTTAACCAGCCTTTATTCTTTTGATAATCATACAGTTTTTCGCTGAGAGGAAGCAGCTTATTGATACTGGCCTGATAAGCCTGCGCCGCGCTGTCCAGCTGTGGTAGCGGGCCCGGCAGGCTTAAGCCTTTATCCAGCCACTCATTGATATTGTGAAATATTGATGGATTGATCACGGCATAAGCTGTCAGCGGCACATTGGCCGTGAGCTGTGGCTTACTCTCCTGTTGATAGTGATACAGAGCTTCAGGCAAAGAGTAAAAATTAACGCTGGTTTCACTGTTTGCCGCCTTAGTAAACGCGGTGAACTTATCGTTAATTTGAGTTTGTACAGCGGATGCAGCTGAGTTTTTAGGGTTATCAGAGGATTGATCGCATGCACTAATAAAAAGTGCCAGCGTTAGGGTGATTAACAGGCGCCATGGATTATTTGCCATTTCCTTTCCTGTAATTATTTTTCCGGAGAATAAGTGGCCATCTTAAAAAAGAGGGCCACTCTTTATTACCTTAGCTTTGCGGATTAATCAACCAGACGCCTGCACGATCCACGGTAATTTTCTGTTCACGCGATGTACCCTGATTGGTCACGGTAAACGTATATTCCCCTGGCGGCAGCTGAAGCGAGGCAAAGCCGTTGGGTGACGGCACCAGCGCCTGCTGATTGCCATTTAACGCCACATCGTCGCCCAGTCGCAGTTTAATATAAACCTGAGCAATCGGCTCCGGCGCAGGCGGCGGCGTTGCCGGTTGCGCAGCAGGCTGTAGCGCCGCGGCCGCTGGGGCGCTGTTGGCCGCCGTTTGCACCGGCGCGCTGACAGCAGAAGCCGACTCCGCGCTGTGCGGCTGTGCCGTCGCGGTGGTTGGCGTATCATCGCCGCTACCGGCGATCATCGCGCCAACGGCAATACCCACCAACACGCCTGCCGCCGCCAGCCCTGGCCACATATAGCGTTTCAGCGGCGACGTGGCCACAGGCGCTGGCGCTTCCGGCTCTACCGGCACCAGCATAGTGCCTGGCCCTTCGAGATTAACATTCAGAATGTCGTTCAGATCGGAAACCGTCAGCTCCATTAGCGCGGCAAAAGCATCAATCGACTGCGGACGATCTTCCGGCTTCAGCGACAAGGCTTTATCAATCGCGTGCAGCAGCGGCAGCGAGAACCCGGCCGGGCGCTGTTCGGCCAGCGGCTGGTAGTTATCCTCAATACTGCGCACCACGCTAACCGGCGGCGGCGCGCCGACAATCAGCGTATGCAGCACCGCACCCAGCGCATAGATATCGGTCCAGGGCCCCTGCTCGCTTTCATTATTGTCGCTGTACTGCTCAATTGGCGCAAAGCCGGGCCGCAGCATGGTTTCAGTCTCATCAGAGAGATTGCCGATCGTCTGGCGTGCCGAGCCAAAATCCAGCAATACCGGCATCATATTTTCCTGGATCTGAATATTATCCAGTGAAATATCGCGATGCAGATAACCTTCCTGATGGATGGTGTTGATAGCGCCAAACAGCGGCGGCAGCAAGCGACGGATCCAGGTTTCATTCACCAGCTCAGGGCGCTGAGCGGCCAGGCGCGACAGCGTGGTGCCGCTGTAAAATACCGTTCCCATATAGGCAGTATCGTTTTGCACCCAGAAGCGCAAAACGTGCAGCAGGTTCGGATGGTTAAAACGCGCCAGCAGCCGTGCTTCCTGAATAAAGCTGTTCAGTCCGGCATGGAACGTTTTGCTAAAGCGTTCGCTGCGCAGCACCAGATTAAGGTCATCGCTGCGTACCGCCAGCGAAGAAGGCATAAACTCTTTGATCGCAATGGTGCGCTCAAGCTGATGATCCCAGGCGCGATAAACGATACCGAAACCGCCGCCGCCAATTACTTCCCTTATTTCAAACTCATTAAAACGGTACCCAATCGGCAATGCGTTTGGCACCGTCCGGTTGTTATCGTGTTCTGCCATGATGGACAACTCTCTGATAGCTAAAGCTTACGCCTCGAACTGACACTGAAACTCACCCTGGTCAAAACTGACGCGCAGGTGACGGTAGCGCTGATCATGTGCGCTGGCCGTGAGCAGGATCTGGCTCATTTGCGGCAGCAGCGTATTGGTCAGGATGGCATCGACCATGCGTCCGCCCGATTCCACTTCGGTGCAACGCTGGACAATCTGGCTGATCACGCTCTCATCGATTTGCGAGATGATACCGTGATTTTCTTCAAGACGACGCTGGATGCGTTTTAGCTGCAGGCGAACAATCTCGGCCAGCATTGTATCGCTTAACGGATAGTAAGGCACAACCAGCAAACGACCAAGCAGAGCCGGTGGAAAGACTTCCAGCAGCGGGCCGCGCAGCGCGGTGGAGAGCGCTTCCGGCTCCGGCATCAGCTCAGGATCGGCGCACATGGCGCTGATAAGCTGTGTGCCGACATTAGAGGTCAGAATAATAATGGTGTTGCGAAAATCGATATGACGCCCTTCGCCATCCTCCATCCAGCCCTTATCAAATACCTGGAAAAAGATCTCATGCACGTCCGGATGCGCTTTTTCAATTTCATCCAGCAGTACCACGCTGTAAGGGCGACGTCTTACCGCTTCCGTCAGCACGCCGCCTTCACCATAACCAACATAGCCCGGAGGCGCGCCTTTCAGGGTGGAGACGGTGTGCGCTTCCTGAAACTCGCTCATATTGATGGTGATAATGTTCTGCTCGCCGCCGTACAGGGATTCAGCCAGCGCCAGCGCCGTTTCGGTTTTGCCGACGCCGGAAGGGCCGCATAACATAAAGACGCCGACCGGTTTATTCGGATCGTCCAGCCGCGCGCGCGAGGTACGTACGCGTTTAGCGATCAGCTCCAGGCCATGATGCTGGCCAATCACCCGCTCGCTGAGCGTATCGGCCAGGTTCAGCACCGCATCGATCTCATTTTTGACCATTCGTCCCAGCGGAATGCCGGTCCAGTCGGAAACTACCGCCGCCACTACGTTGGCATCAACCGCCGCGAACAGCAGAGGCGCTTCGCCCTGTAGCGTGCTGAGCGCCTGTTGTTTTTCCGCCAGCTGCTGCTGTAGCGCTGACAGGTTGTCAGCCTGCTCGCCATACAGCTGCGCACGCAGAGCAATGATCGCCTCCACCAGCTCACGCTCCTGCTGCCAGCGTGCCATCAGCGTATCGCGTTCCTGAGTCAGCGTCGCCAGCTGGGCGTCTAACTGGGCGATCCGCTCGCTAACATCGGATGAAAGCCGGGCTTCGCGCTCAGCAATTTCACGTTCGATCTCCAGCGCGGCGATACGATGCAGACAATCTTCCAGCTGCGGCGGCTGTGCGCCCTGGCTAACGGCCACGCGGGCACAGGCGGTATCCAGCAGCGCCACCGCTTTATCCGGCAGCTGGCGCGCAGGAATATAGCGATGGGAAAGTTTCACCGCCGCGCTGACCGCTTCATCCAGCAGCAGCACATGATGATGTTTTTCCAGCGTGCTCACCGTGCTGCGCAGCATGAGCAGCGCTTTTTCTTCGTCAGGCTCATGAACCTGCACCGTCTGGAACCGACGGGTCAGCGCCGGATCTTTCTCAATATATTTTTTGTATTCTGCCCAGGTGGTCGCGCCGATAGTACGCAGTTGACCGCGCGCCAGCGCCGGTTTTAACAGGTTGGCGGCATCGCCAGTGCCCTGCTGCCCACCAGCGCCCACCAGCGTATGAATTTCGTCAATAAACAGCACAATCGGCGTTGGGCTGGACTGCACTTCATTAATCAGCGCCTGCAGACGCGCCTCAAATTCGCCTTTCATACCGGCACCCGCCTGCAGCATGCCCATATCCAGCAGCCAAAGCTGAACATCACGCAGTGGCGGCGGCACGTCACCTGCGGCAATACGCAGCGCCAGCCCTTCTACCACCGCTGTTTTACCCACGCCCGCTTCGCCGGTCAGCAAGGGATTGTTCTGCCGACGGCGCATCAGAATATCCACCATCTGCCGGATCTCTTCATCGCGACCAGCAACCGGATCGATTTTGCCTTCACGCGCACGCGCCGTCAGCTCCTGCGCATACTGCGCCAGCGTCCCTTGCTGCTGCGGTGCCGCCAGTGAACTTTCCGGCTGCGCGGCCGCCTGTTGCGCCTCTTTACTGTTGGCAAAAATCGCCCCGAACTGCTCCATCAGCAGATCGGCGCTCAGGCGGCTGAACTGCGGCGAAATGCTTTTCAGCACGTTGGCAAGATTGAAGGTTTTTAGCATACCGATCAGCAAGTGGCCGCCACGGATCCGGGTCACGCCAAATTTCAGCGAGCCGTAAACCCAGGCGCGCTCAACGGCACTGTCGATATGCTCTGAGAGATCAGAAACCGCGCTGGCTCCGCGCGGCAGGCGATCCAGCGCCGCGACGATATCGCGCGTCAGTGCTTCTTCATCAAGAGAAAAATAGCGGATCAGCTGCTGCAGATCGCCATCCTGATGCTGCATCAGCTGATGCAGCCAGTGAACCAGTTCAACATACGGGTTGCCGCGCAGCTTACAAAAGGCCGTCGCGCTCTCCAGCGAAGTAAATAATAGCGTGTCCAGTTTGCCGAACAGTACGGCGCGGCTGATTTCTGACATGATGATCTCTGACGGATAAGTTAAGGGTCTAAAATGAGAGTAAAATCTGAGGGGCTTCCTTACCCCTCCGGGCTGAAGGTTAAATCGCCGCGCGGCTGGGGAATCGGCTGTTTACCGAGCCAGGCGCTGTAACCGAGACGTCCTTCGCTGCCGGGTATCGTGCCCGGCACCTCATCGCTTGCCAGCAGCAGCCGCACTTCCCAGACATATTCAATGCCCAGATACTGGCGTACCCAGTCGCGCAACTCTTCCGCATGCCTCTCGCCGGGTAAAAACTGCTGATAACGCGCCAGCGACAAGGGACCAATTTCGATGCGCAGCTTATGCTGCACGTCACGCACCGCCACGCCCAGAAAAGCGGATTCGCCAAGCCGTGACATCTGGCGTCCTGCGCCCAGTCGGGCACGTTCGCGCTTATCCAGCGCCAGCCACTGCGGCAGATTTTGTTCGATGCGCACCGGTACGCCAAAGTAATGCCGCAAAATTTTTTCCAGCCCTTCCGCATCACGCGTATGGCGGCTAAGGTGGCCCGCCAGCATCAGACGGGCATGCTCGCTTAAAGAGCCTTTCTTGCGCTGCGCGGGCTGACCCATGCCGATCAGGCTGGCAAGGTAACTGTCAAAACGCTGTCCATCCGGACGATCGAGCGAAACCGTAGGCTGCGCATCAGCCCATGCGCGGTAAAACAGTAACGTCAGGCGATGGTGAAACAGATCGGCAAAGGCGGTCAGGCTGGGATCCTGATGATGATAAAGACGCTCACGCGCGTGCTCCGTCATATGAATCGGCAAAGGCCCGTTAGGACCAAACAGACCAAAACTCAGGATCGAAACTTCATGCAGCTCGCTCTCTTTACGCGCGCTGACCGCTGCAAGCGTCGAGGGTGCAAAAGCCAGAGAAGGCATCTGACCGATACGCAGCGGCTCGTGACGCGGCAGCGGCGCGCGTCCCAGCGGATATTTCTCGCCGCCCTGCGCATCGATCCGTCGTAGCATCTGAAACAGATCGTAGCGCCACGGCGTCTGCATCAGCCCGTTCCAGAACCCTTCCGGCAGGCGCTGTAAAATACGCACCGGCTTCGTCATATCAATGCCCTTTTGCCCATGCGCGGCGGCCAGTAACCTACCTCGCCACGCTGCTGGCTGTTCAGGCTCATCTCGGTAAAGCTGTTGCTGGCAACCAGACGCGAAAAAAGGCGCTCCAGTACGCTGCCGAACAGCCACGGGCTGCTGCCCGAGAACGCCTGTTCATCAACGGTTAATTCAATGCCGATGCCGCGTGCGAAAACAATCGGTCCTGGCTCCGGCACCCGGCGATTGACCGGGCGTAGCTGACAATGGCGAATGCCTTCAATCTGCCGCGCAACGGAGGCTTCCGCCAGATTCGCATACAGAGCCAGCATCTGGCGCAGCGCGGCGGCGCCTTCACCATTATCGCTATCCATCAGGCTGAGATAGTTCATCTGCAAATGGCTGATTAAGCGCCAGGCCGCCAGCCCTTCTGCCAGTGGTTCACGCGGCGGCGTCGGCCCTTTACGCATGGTTAACCCCGCGGCAGGCACCGAATCGGGCAGCTTAAAGCCCTGCTGGTCCTGTTGCAGCAGCATCAGCGGCAAATCACGGCTGGTACAGAGCACCTCGGCGGTGACATAACGCAGGTCGTCACGCCAGGGTGCATGTTGCTCATCCACCAGCGACAGGAAAACTTCCGAACCCACATAGCCGGTACGCGCACCGTAACGCTGTGCATGTTCCGACAGGGTGCGCTGTTCGCGCCGCAAAGAAAAATAGGCGCCGTAGTCGCCGCTGTCGTGGCTGTAGGTACTCCAGAAGGGACGGAAAATTTGCTCTTCACGCTGGCCTTCCAGCGTGCCGTACAGTTTCTGTACCGAGTAAACTTCATAATCCAGCGGACGAATATTATCGACCACTAAATGGTATTCATGGCTGCTTTCGCTAAGCTTCTGCCGTTCGGCCACACGCGGAAACAGGTTGATAACCGGCGTGCAGTGCAGCGCCAGATGACTGCTGTCCACCACGCGCTCCAGCGCAGGCTCCGCTTTATCAAGCAGCAGCACAATATCAAACTCGCGCTCGCCGTTAGCCTGCGCCAGCAGCGGGCGCAGCTGACTGATGCTGATAAACTGGAAGCGTGCCGGAAAGGCAAAATATTCCTGCAGCAGGCGATAGCCGTCAAAATTTCGCAGATCGTCCGGCAGCAGCGCCTGATCCGGCGCGAAGCCCTCCTGCGTTAAGGCATCATTGTTTAATACATGGCGGCGAGGCGTGGCGCCTGCGGTCTGGCAGAAGATACCGACCGTATGCTGCATCAGCAGCTCCAGCAACTTTAACGCCTCGATATCGGGACCGCTCAGGAAAAAGTCCAGCCGATCGAAATCCATATGATCGAGCGTGGTGGTGCTTTCACAGCTCAGGCGAATACGCAGCGCGCTGACCGCGCCGCGCTGGCTGAGGCCCATTTGCCCCAGCGGAATATCCGCCGGGACGCCGCCCAGCTCTACCTGTCTGATCTGCAGCGGCAGCAGCGTAACGTCATGCGCCGTGGTGTAGCTGCAGGTCACACCGTTTTTCTTCAGCAGCTGACTGTCCATCATGGTGCCGCGCGGCACCAGGAAACCGCGATTGATATCGCCCTTTTTACTGTCAGGATGCAGCTCGGCAATCGCCATTGAGGGTGTGGGCGCAAGATAGCCCGGGGCAATCATCTCCAGTAAACGCTGCGAAAAGCGCGGAAATTCCGCATCCATTTTTAGCTGGACGCGCGAGGTCAGAAAAGCGAAGCCTTCCATCATGCGCTCCACGTAAGGATCGGCGACATCAATACCGCGCATGCCCAGACGTCCGGCCACTTTCGGATAACGCTCCGCAAACTCCGCGCCCATTTCACGCAGGTACGCCAGCTCTCGGTTGTAGTATTCGAGCAGTTTACTGTCCATGCTTAACCTACATCTTTTAGCTCAAAATAGCCGTTTTCCAGATCCACGTCGGTGCGGAACAGAAACTCCAGCGGATAAGGTACGCACCACAGGCGCCCTTTGATTTCAATCGACAGCACGTTATGCAGATTGAGCGAGTGGGTATCGGAGATACAGCGCACCTGCAAACCCTGCGGCAAAATACGCGGTTCAAAGTTAATAATCGCTTCGGTCAGCTTGCGCTGAATATCATGCCATTCGATATCGGACATGCGCTGTCCGGCCAGCGGCGCGACGCCAAAATTAAGCACCGAACGGCGAACCTGACTAAAGGGTGCCAGGTCATGCTGGGCTTCGTTATTAATGGTATTAAACAGCCACTGCAGATCGCGCAGTACGTGCCGTCGCAAGGTGCTGTGCGAGATCAGCCGCTGGTTAGCCGACTCCTGACTTTTACCCGGTTCATTATCCATCAGGCGATCCAGCAGCGAAGGCTGGAGTTTATCGCGCACGTTCAGGGTCGATTGATCCTTACGAAAGCGATAGCCGCTGTGCAGCAGCTCAGCGCCGTCACCGGAACGTGAGTTACTCATCGGCCAGATCGCTGGCAACGAAGGTCAGCGTCTCCAGGCTCAAAAGGGAAAACTCAGCGCTATCATTCAGCCAGACCTTCTGCCCCTGACCGATATAGTGCTGCTGTGCTTCATCCAGCGGCTGCCATTCGGTCAGGCGCGCCAGACGCAGATCGTCCTGCGCCTGGGAGGCAAAAGGATAACGCACCGGTACCTGGCAAACCTGCTCAGAGCCATCCACCAACTGTACCAGCGTATGACGCCAAACCAGATCCGTAACGCTGGCAGGTGCCTGAAAGCGCATTTCGGTAATGGCGCTAAACGGCACCCAGAAATAGCCACCGTTTACCAGCAGCTCACACACCGGGCCAAGACGGCCATCACCGTCGGTCAGCCAGGCGAAAGGCTCTGCCTGCTCACTGCCCTGCATCAGCGCGCTGCCAGGATTAAGCGCAGCGGCCTCAAGCGCACCATTACGCAAATCATCCGCCTGCGCCCGCTCGCCCTGAATATCCGCCTGCAACGCGGCGAATAACTGTTCAGCCCAGCGATAAGCTTCGCCCGGCAGACGCGGTTGAGCCTGACCGGCAAACACCGCCGCACGCTGTTGCTCTCCCCTGATTGCCTGTTCCAGCAGCGTAACCGTCGGCTGCGCCTGCGGTTTCAGCGCCGCCCAGGATTTCAGCTGGGTTTGCGCCCGCGTCCAGTTGCCTGCCAGGCACAGCAGCTGAACAAAAGCTGCACGCAGATCGGCGTTGGCCGGGGCCGCTTTAATTTGCGCTTCAACGCGCGCCAGCGCATCATCCAGCGAGCCACCTGCCAGCAGTTGTTGTAAAGAGTGCATAGCGCTTCCTTTTTGCGGGTTATTTAATGGTGCGCCAGGCACCTGCGGCTGGGTCTTTCAGCTGCGGATGCAGCTCCTGTACCAGCTGAATGGTTAAAGGCGCATCGCTGAGATAAGGCGCCCACACTTTACGTACTTCGTTCAATCGCGCTTTTAACGCACCTTCATCGCTGGCTTCCGCCTGGTTCATCTGTACCGCCACGGTGCCGGTAGCCTGCCAGCCGTTAAAATCATTTGACCACGGCAGGATCAGCCAGCTCTGAGGCGAGCGTTCGTCAGTCAGCACCATGCGCTCGTTATTGACGGTGGTCATTTGCAGGCCGCGCTTGTCGCTTTTTGCAGCCAGACCGATAACCGGAAAGCCCTGCAGAAAGGTGACGGTGATATTTTTCGCTGCGCCATGGCCCACGCGCGTCATCTGCGCCTGCCCGCTCAGCCAGCCATCATCGGCACACTTCACGCCCTCTTTTGTTGGGACAAACAGCGCGCTGGAGCGATCGTCGTCACTCCACCAGGTACGAAAATGACAGCCGTCAAGCAGGCTGAACTGCAGCCAGGGTGTGGTATCTGCCGGAGGAGAAAGATCTTCCGGGTTAACCGCCGTCTCTGCTGGCGTGGCTGTTGGGGTTGCCGCAGTCGGTTCCGGCAGCGTGACGTTTACCTGCCAGTTGTTGGCCTTTGCTGCGCTGCCTTTTGCCAGCAGGGCTCCGTTGGCATCTTCCATCTGCCAGTTAAGCGTTGTCAGTTTGGTACACTGTTTTGTTTGTATCAGCGCGCCGACCTGTGGCAGAAACTCCTCCAGCACCGTCGGCGTTTTATTGCCTTTGGCAACGATACGCAGCGGCAGCTCGCGCGCGCACCAGTCCTCAGGCTTCTGGCTTTTAACGTTATCGATCCACACATCCAGTTTTTTAGAAGGTGAAGAGACAATATTGTAATTATCCGCCCAGGCGCTGGAGGCCATTAACAGCGTTAACGCGCCGGTTAACCAGTATTTCATAAGGGTCCCTTGAGAGTTATTTAATCGCGAAGCGGAATAAACTGCGCCGCTTCAGAAAGAGAATGCAGCAGCGTAGTATCCTGAGGCGAACCCACCCAGACCGCCATCGCGCTGTAGTTATCCTGCTCGCCGTCTGACTGCTCCTCGCTGTTTTTCAGCGCCTGATGCATCAGCGTCAGCCACTCTTCCGGCGTGTTGACCATATGCAACGCCTGCTGCATCTGCTGATGCGACACGCCGTGCCAGAAGCCATCGGTACACAATAGAAACGCATCGCCATCTTCAATCGGCACGACATCGCTGTAGCTGGCATCGCGCCCTTCGTCGCCCATTCCCAGCGCAAAATAGAGCAGGTTGCTGTTGATGCCTTCTGTCTGATGTCCGGCATCCTTCATCTGCTGAATCAGGCTGTGGTCGGTGGTGACGTGATACAGGTAGCCGCGCCGGAACAGATAAAGGCGGCTGTCGCCCGCATGCGCCCAGTAAGCCAGCTGATAATCACGATCGATAAACAAACTGACCAGCGTGGTGCCCATGCGGCTGTAATCAGGCTCGCTTTTCTGCTGCTGACGGATCGCCCGGTTGGCATTATTGATGTACCGGCGAATTTGCTGCGCATCCAGATGCGCATCGCCGTCGAACTGGTCGATAATGGTGTTGCGCGCCAGCCTGGCGGCCAGATCGCCGCCGGGAAAACCAGCGACGCCGTCACAGACCACGAAGCAGGCCGAGCGCTCTCCTATCATGTCGCCCGTCTGATCCTGATTGCTCTCGCGGGCGCCCTGATTCGACATTGAGGCAATGGTGATATTCATTATTCGTCCGAGGCGGTCTGTGAGTCTTTATACTGGTTAACTTCCATATCGTAAGCGTGCAGGAACGCTTCGCCGAACAGCGTATGGAAGTCATCTTCAATTTCACCAGCCGTTTCGTTATAGCGACGGTTAAAATGCTCCCACAGCGCCGCCTTACGGCTGCCGGGCAGCGAAAGGCGCGAAGTCACGCCTTCCTGACGCGCTTCCTCTTCCAGCTGCTGTGGATTAAAGGATTGCAGCATCGCGGCAATAATGGCGCGGATACCGGCAATCATCCCCAGCTGATGCGCCTGCAGATCCACCAGCGCATCGCGTACCGCCTGTTTCGGCGGCATAAAGCCCGGCATACGGCTGCCGAACATCTGCATCAGCACGGTTTTGCCGGATGGCAGCAGCTTGAACGGGTTATTGGCATCATCCAGGATAACGGTCATATCCGCTTTTACGCCGCGTTTCAGAATCGAGCGCGAGGACAACAGCGCGACCGTTCCCTGCGAGAACATGCCCAGCATCTGCCCCAGCTGCTGCATATTTTCCCGATCGAAATGCGGCGTCGGCTGCATATCATTTAGTCCCATACCATCCAGCAGCGCCTGCAACAGTTCACCCTGCAGCGCCTCTCCGCCGGAAGAGGCATTGTGCTGCTGACTGCTGCTGTTGCTGGCAACCGGATCGATACGCAAGCGCCCTTTCGGCGGTGGCGTAACGCTGCGCTGAACCGCCTGCGGCGTAGGCAGAGTGATACCACCATAATCGGGGACGTCCGGCTGTGGCGGTGCCTGATTAAACAGCGGAGAAGATTCAATGCTGTTTGGCTTATCCGCTGACAAATCTGCAAACAACGGCGAGGCGCTGAGCGCGTCATCATCGGCTTTTACTGCGTCGTTAAAGTCGGCATCCCGGGCGGCGCTTTGCTCATCGGCAAACAGGGAAGAAACGCTGGACGCGTTTTCCGCAGGTGCAACATCAGGGTTGGCCCCGGCGGCAGGCGGCTGGTCAGCAAAAAGCGGCGAACGCGCGATATCATTGTCATCGCCAAACAGATCCTGTTTGCCGGTCTCCGCCGAACGGGTTTCGGCCATAGCAGGCTGCTGCGTGCCGGGCGTTTCATCATCGGGATGCGCCAACGGCACCGCACTGCCCATCATCAGGCCCAGCGGATCGTCGCTGTTGATTTGCGCTGGCGTGGACTTGCCGCCGCCAAACAGCGCCAGCGGATCAAGCTCATCTGGTTTCGCTTTCGGCTGAGCAGCTTTATCAGCGGCAGGCTGCACCAGCGTGGTCGGCGTGCTGTCGTTGAAAATGCTCTCTGATTTAAACAGTTCATCCTGATTAAACAGCGCATCTGGCGTCTGGCTGCGACGATCGAGGCTCAGCGGCTCGCTGGTTTTAAACTGCGCCAGCGGATCTTCCGGGTTACGGTTTTCTGTTTGTGGCGCCGTTAACGGATGTTCCGTGGCCGCAGGCGCGGCGGGCTTCATCCGGCTGGTAGAGATGCTGTCAGCAATAGAAAACTCTTTCGCCAGGCTATCCCAGATTTCGCTGGGGATCGCCGCTGTGCCATCTGCGGCCTTTGCAAGCGGCGTTGGCTGAGCCTGCGGGGCGGGTACCTGTGGCGCAGGACGGGCCACCGGCGGCGCAACATGCGCTGCAGGCTGAGCAGTGGCATTCAGATCGTTAACCAGCAGACGGTACTCATCTATGCCCAGAATATCGCCATCCTGTAACTCGACCTGACGGCCCCGCTCCAGCGGAATATCATTCAGCTCGACGCGCGTCACGTTGCCACGGTTAGTGATCCGGCATTCGCCGTCGGCGGAAATGTGGACAATCGCCTGCAGGCGGGAGATGGTACGGTCGTTATCGGGCAGCACCAGATTGTTATCGACGCCACGGCCGATGGTGCCGCCGGGCGGTAAAAAGTCACAGCTGCTCTGCGGCGGCTGATGTCCCGGTTTATTCGTTATAATCGTAAAGCGCATAACGGTTTCCTGCGTTTGAGATATTCGGCATACAAACCGCGCAGGTCTCGGTGAAACTGGCGGGGTTTATACGAAGAAGTTAAATAAGCAATAATTCAATCGGTCAATGGCTAATATCGATTGGATATCTGGAATAAAGTTCATTGTAAATAAAGGAATCAGGCTCGTCTGTAAGGCAAATATAAACAGCGCTGACGAGCCGTTTTTCCTGGCGGATACTTATTTAGCGC
Source organism: Pantoea alhagi (assembly GCF_002101395.1). Lineage (NCBI taxonomy): Bacteria > Pseudomonadati > Pseudomonadota > Gammaproteobacteria > Enterobacterales > Erwiniaceae > Pantoea > Pantoea alhagi. Next base: position 877,525 of record NZ_CP019706.1, read on the forward strand.
TTTCCACCAGATCAGTTACGCGCGTCACCATTTGTTGCTTAATACACCTTTGCTCGTCCTTACAGGCGTTTCTTTCAATAAGCCAACGCTGCTGCTCACTTTTTAGTGCTGCTAATTTAGCTGTAACATCAACACCGGTGTTCTTAATTTGATGTACTGCCATTTGCCAGGCATCATTAACGCTGTGATCCCAACTGGCTAAATCAAAAGATGCACAAATAGCCTTTTCAGTTGTGGTTACCGCTTTTTGGCAATTAAAAGAAGGCGCTGCAGGCGCATCGGCTGGCAGTTTTTGTAAGGCAAGTAATGTATTATCGTCCCAATTAGTCAGGATCGTTTGTTTGCCCAGCTTTACCAACCAGTTATCAGTAGCTTCGCCTTTAGGCCCAAGCATGCCTTTCCCGCATTGGACAAAGACTGGAGTTACCTTATCAGTACCCTGCAATTCTAACGAATAATTATTTGATAGATCTTTACTGCTCTCTGCTCCGATTGTCGAGGCCAGAAGCTTATTTAATGTGATTTCAGGCTGCGCCTTTAATACAGGCTGCTCACAGCCGTGATTAAGTAACGGTTCGCCAGTAATATGATTGGTGGTAAACGACAACGTACGGCCAACCAGCGTCGGGTCATTCATTATGATAGATGGCCGCATTGTTTGCTGCGTATTAACATAAACTCTTTTTATCTGCCATTTACCAGCCAATAGCTCAGCGTTGTTTTGCTCAGCATTTGCTGTGAAGCTAAAAAAAAGAGCGCAACCTAACAGGGGCTGCATAAATAAACGCTTTAACTGGACAATCATAAATAGAAACTTTCCTCAAAAAAACTAAACGAAAGGCTATATATCCGCCTATGGCATACCTTTCAGAGGTATTACTAGCAATCTATATCTTAGTTAGCTGCTACTAATAAGTTGTATAGTTTCGAGCAGAGAGTCCCTTAGTTACGTTATATCCCAAAATCGAACTATTTTTTTCAAAAAAGTGTCCTTATTCATTTTTTCCAAAATAAAATGAGTGGAGCAGCGTTTTCCCAGAGAGTCATCATTTTTAATCTTGACCGCCACATCATATTCGCCAGGTTGTCATTTTAGTTCATTCCAAAAATACACTCTCCAGCCATTATTTCCTGTCCGTAATTAGCTTCTTCAGATGGTTTTACTGTTTCCCAACAATCAATTTTGCGCAAAGAAATTTAGGGGGAGCCGACTTTAAAAATACCGTTGCATCTATTTTCTTCAGAGACAGTAAAACACACCCCTCCCTGTTTAACCCTTACCGACAGAAGGTGATAAAATGGCTGAGCCAGATGACACTCCGAAAGAAATATTGCGAATCCAGGGACAATACTTTGATGTTCATGAGAAAGACTTTTTATCGCCAGGCTTTATTAAAATTTACTTCAAGAATATTATCATCTTTACTTTTACATTCTCTGAGCGTAGCCAAAAACCTCAGAATTAAAATTCAAAACTTTTATTCCTTGTTGTAATAATAACCTCAGCTATCTTAGCCATCTTCTTTTCCTTTATATTGCTTAACGATCTTTCCCAGTTCAGCACTATGATAAACATCGATACATTTAGCTAATGTCATTGGCTCGCCGGACTGGCTGGAATATGTTTTTGCAAGAAATTCGTCCACTACCTTTCTTACTGCACTATGGGCAGCTAAAGGGTAATCGCCAAACTCCAGATAACCACGCGCCGCAGCAGAAGCGTCATCTTTAACTTCCTTGCTATTATACCCTTTAGCAACACAGACGCTTAAAGCATAGTTTTTTATATATTGTTCAGCACTGTATTCTGATTTTGCACTGACTCGCATTGAAAAATCATAGCTGCAAGACAGATAAAGAAAATTGGAAATGGCGTATTCACTCTATTACTTTTAACAACGCTATCCATAAATATACCCGCCCGTAAACGGGCGGGTGAAAGCTATTACGCTTCTTTGTTTTCTTTGATGTTCCAGCCAGCGCTGCTTTCAGCGCCCTTACCGCCAGCAGAAGTCTGCTCCCAGTACTGCTGTTTAACTTTCGCAGCCTGGAATGCATAGGTCACACCTACGGTATCGCCGTTGTCGCTGCCGTTGTACTGAACGGAAGTCACCAGCACATCCTCCAGCGTGATTTTGGTGTACTCAATCTGCTGGCCGCCCGCTTTACATACTGACAGTTCAACTTTGGTCAGGTGCTTACCGCCGGCGCAATGCTTCAGGATAGCGGTAGTAGACTTGTCGATCAGCGCGTTAACGTGCAGATCGCTAAAGTTCACTTTACCCGCGCCGCCCCCGCCGCCAACAGCCATGTTGCCAGGCTGGGTTGCGCCCCAGGAGAAAGAAGTGATGTCGGTCCAGCCTTTGTGATTGGAGTCCTGAGACTCACCGGTTACACCATCAACCTTCAGGAACATATCAATAGCCATAATTATCTACTCTTTATTGGTTAAAGTTGCTTTCGATAAAGCAGTGATATGGCAAACAGGAAAGCATGGGGCTGAATAAAACAGTCCATATTTTACCTCTGCCTCGTTTCTGCCTGTTCTCAGCGAAAACAGACAAATATTAATTAGGGAGATATTACTTTCAGTCAATCAAGCCATTTTAAGAATACACTGCACACTACAGGTTTATTAAAAAAAGACGATTCAATTAAACGATATATTTCTAATAGTGATAAAATATGCTATGTAAGCATCCAAGAATAAGCGAAGTAACAAAAAGGAGTGCTTGTGTAAAGTGAGCTCGTCGCCAACTCCACATCCATGCAGTTTTTTCTTTTGGAAGATTATGCATATACTCATAACATGCCTTATCAACAAGCTTTCCTTTTTCAACATACATCTTTTTATCTTGAAGCAGCCTAACAAAGAATGCTATTTTCAAATAATAAAGAACGAACCCAAAATCACTACTTAAATTGCTAATAGGATCAATATAAAGCCCATTTTGTCTGTATTGCTTAAAGAAATCCTCATAATTATTTAAATGCTTTTTATATAAATAGTATGCATAAATGGTAGAAATAAAAAAGAAGATTACAAAAACGACAACAATTAAAAATAAAAAATGTTCCGTACTCATAGAATTAAATCCATAAAATAATTTGTTCCTTTTTCAGCAATAGTTCCGGATGCCGTGCCCACCGCTATACCACCGGCAACACCACATGCCAGCAAACCAGCTCCGCCAGTAGCTACACCTAAAGCAATGCAGAGGCTTGTTGCACCGTAAGCCCCTAATGTACCACCATAAATACTTGCTGCTGTGCTGGCACCAAATTTACTATACTCTCGTACCGCAACTTTCATACATTGATTTTCTCTACCTGTGGTACAAGCATGGTGCACTTCATTTGTTGTATTTAGACCAGCAAATCCGATTGCGACCCACCCACCAGCTTTCATATAACTTGCAGCTTTAGCAGCCCGATCGATATAGGTAGAGTATCCCTGAATCGCGCCCACTCCAGCAGTCTGCCAATCATGAACAATTGAGCGACTGGATAAGTTTAAAGCTCTTTTTATATCCTCATAAGGACGGAATTTTAAATTACGCTTTACTAAACCGTTTAAGTAAGAATCTAGCTCATTAAAGAGCTTTGCGCGCTCAACATAAAATTGCTGACCGATTAGCGATCCTTGCGTTCTAAACTGATTCTGGTATGCCGCTTCAATTTTTTTTAGTGTTTCAGTAATACGCGTGAAATACTTTTCTCCTGCATCGCTTACTGCGCCAAGGCTTTTGTCCATTATATTTGTTAATGCAGCAATAGTACCATAATGATTATTTAAAAAAGTAGCTGTGGAAACATCTTCCGTTGCTAACGCGTGAGTTACTCTCTTTTTAGCTTTATTCAACTGGTTAATCTGGCTGGCTTGATTTTTATTATTTGGATCAGCAACAATTAGTAACTGCCCTGGCTTTACCCACGGCGTGTCACTATTCAATTCCATGAACATTTTCATTGCCTCAGGATTTCTTTTATGAAAAAGCTCCTGTGCTTGTGATAACAATGTCCCTGGATTTTGAACAATACAAAAACCTGGCTGCACCTCAGAATTTTCAAGTGTTTTCATGATACTCTCCTGAAATAGGTTTATAATTACAGAGTTATTCACTATTGATTTAACTATTAAAAAACACCCTATATCATTGTCAGGTTGATTGCATTAAAGAGATTTTAATAAACATTACGATGATCATGGGGCATTAAACACTGAATAACTGATTCGTTTAGCATCAGTCACTTTTCCCCTGGATTCACTAAAGAATACATCAATGAAAAAAGGCATTACATTAAAATTTACAATAATTCCCTAATAATCGATATTTATATTTTAATCAACATTATTCATCCTGTTTGGTACGTGTTCTCTTATAATTTTTTAGCGCCAACACACTTGAATTAATGTCAGTTAAACTTTTATTTTTGTTGATAAATTTCACACAACCCTTCTTGTTACCAAAAGCTTATAGAAAATCATAAAACCAATTTAAGTTTCCCTACCAGGTAATAAATAGCAATAGAAAAAGAGCTTGCCATTAATAATATAATTGCATTTATCGCTGACCAAGTCATATTACCACCCCAGTCAAACACGAAGACATAATATCCAAGAACAGAAAAAAGAAACATAAATGAAATAAACTGTAAGCTATAGAATGAAATGTATTTAATGGCTATTATAATCATGTGTAACTCCGGCCAAAAACCCTTCTATTTTTTATCTATAACTCTATGGCTTACCTGAAAATTTACACATCAATAAAAGGCTTTACATTATCTTCTACTTAAAAAAGATCCATACCGAGATAACCTGTGGTTATGAATCCATCGATTTTCCTTTTTACAGAGTAATTGATTAAACAGAAAATGCATCGTGTAATATCGCATTTCAAAAATAGCCCTTCTGTATGTCAGGGCATTATATTTTGTGGGGCAATAGTACGTAGTTAACTAAACCGTTTATTCGTAAGATATGCTTTTAAGCTGTGCCACTCTTTCACGATCGATACGGGTGGTACATTGATCAATCAAAGAAGCATAGACAGCAAACTTTTCATCAGCCATAAAGGCTTCCAGCCTGCATTGGTTATCACGATATTTTAACCATCCGCGCTGTGAATCTAACAGAATAGCGTTGTATTGCGTCAGTAGCTCTTTATGCGTTGCGTAGGCTTTAGCGATTCGCTGCTTCGCGCTGGCATACTCGGCGTTTAGTTCGTTCTCTGCGCTGCTTTTTTCTTTAGCCCAACAGTGATTGATTTCAGCATCTTTTTGCGCCGAGCTACAGTTAGCTTCGGCGTAAGTGCTATGGCTCATACTGATAAATGCAATAAACACCCATAAAAATAGCTTCGCCATTATTAAATAAATCCATTTCGCTTTAGTTATATTTCTGCAAAACAGGAACGCTAAATATAAATCCAGCCCGCAAAGGAACCCTTCAATTTAATAGCAGATGTTCCAGCTTTGCAAAAATATCGGGCGTCCCGTCACGCCCGACAAATTTATTTACGCATCATTAGTTTTCAGCGACGGCAGCTTAGATACCAGACGCAGCGATACGGTCAGGCCTTCCAGCTGATAATGCGGACGCAGGAAGAACTTGGCGGCGTAGTAGCCCGGGTTATCTTCAATCTCTTCCACCAGCACTTCGGCTGAAGCCAGCGGCTTGCGGGATTTGGTTTCCTGCGAGGAGTTGGCCGGATCGCCATCCACATAGTTCATCACCCAGTCGTTCAGCCAGCGCTCCATCTCTTCGCGCTCGCGGAAAGAACCAATCTTGTCGCGCACTATGCACTTCAGATAATGCGCGAAGCGGCAGCAGGCGAACAGATAAGGCAGGCGGGCAGCGAGACGGGCGTTTGCCGTGGCGTCCGCATCATGATATTCCGTTGGCTTCTGCAATGACTGTGCACCAATAAAGGCGGCGAAGTCAGAGTTCTTGCGGTGTACCAGCGGCATAAAGCCGTTTTTCGCCAGCTCGGCTTCACGACGATCGCTGATGGCGATTTCGGTCGGACATTTCATATCCACGCCGCCGTCGTCGCTGGGGAAGGTGTGGCACGGTAAATTTTCTACCGCGCCGCCCGACTCTACGCCGCGAATGGACGTACACCAGCCAAACTCTTTAAATGAGCGGTTGATGTTGGCAGCCATGGCATAAGCGGCGTTGGTCCAGGTGTAGTTACCGTGGCTGGCACCGTCGGTCTCTTCTTCAAAATCGAAGCTGTCTACCGGGTTGGTGCGAATGCCATACGGCAGGCGCGCCAGGAAGCGCGGCATCACCAGGCCCAGATAACGCGCATCTTCCGATTCACGCAGACTGCGCCAGGCAGCATACTCACTGTTCTGGAAGATTTTGGTCAGATCGCGCGGATTAGCCAGCTCCTGCCAGGACTCCATCTGCATCACGCCCGGCGCGGTGCCCGCGATAAACGGACAGTGCGCCGCCGCACCAATGCGCGCCATTTCGCTCAGCAGCTCCACATCCTGCGGGCTGTGATCGAAGTAGTAATCGCCCACCAGGCAGCCAAACGGCTCACCGCCGAACTGACCATACTCTTCTTCATAGATTTTCTTGAAGATAGGGCTTTGATCCCAGCCCACGCCTTTATAGCGCTTCAGCGTGCGGCCCAGCTCCTGCTTCGAGATGCTCATAAAGCGAATTTTCAGCATCTCATCGGTTTCAGTGTTATTCACCAGATAGCTCAGGCCGCGCCACGCGCCCTCCAGCTTCTGAAACTCATCATGGTGAATAATCTGGTTAACCTGACGCGACAGCTTTTCATCGATTTCCGCAATCAGCGCCTGAATGGTGCGGTACGCATCGTCAGACACGGTCACGCTGTTTTCCAGCGCCTGCTGCGCCAGGGTTTTTACCGCGCTTTCCACTGCGGCGCGCGCCTGATCGCTTTTCGGACGAAACTCTTTGTTCAGCAGCGCGCTAAATTCATCCTGATCCCAGGTTTGCTGCGCCTGCTGTAGCGGTTGTTGTGATGGATTGCTCATCGTTATTCCTCATCACCTTTAACGGTTTCTTCAGATTTCGGCAGATGGCCCAGCGATTTCAGCAGCGTAGGATCCTGCAAAATTTTGGCGATCAGCTCTTCCGCACCGTTTTTGCCATCCATATAGGTCAGCAGGTTAGAAAGCTGAGTGCGCGCTTCAAGCAGTTTGTTCAGCGGCTCAACCTTACGTGCCACCGCATCCGGTGAGAAATCTTCCATGCTTTCAAAAGTCAGTTCGACATTCAGGCGGCCTTCATCGGTCAGCGTATTATCCACCTGGAACGCCACGCGCGGCTTAAGCGCCTTCATACGCTCGTCGAAGTTATCGATATCGATTTCCAGAAACTTACGCTCATCAACGCCCGGCTGCGGCTCTGCTGGTTTACCAACCAGGTCAGCCATTACGCCCATGATAAACGGCAGCTGAATTTTGCGCTCGGCGCCATAAATCTCTACGTCGTATTCAATTTGTACGCGCGGCGCGCGGTTACGGGCGATAAATTTCTGCCCACTGGATTTAGATGCCATGAGGTTCTCCATCGGATATGCGCGGTAAAGTCAGCAGCGGGCACGCTGCCATATAAGGGGTTGCTGCTTAATCGCGGCGACCAAAAATGTTTTCGAGTTGATGCACGCCATCGGGCGCAAGGTCGCGGATGATCGCCATAAAATCGAGTTCAATAACACGCTGAACGCGATCGATCATCAGCGGAGCCGGATGACTGGGTTCATAGCGGGCAAAGTATTGCTTCACCTTTTCCAGCATCAGCTGCGCTTCGGCGCGTGATGTAATTTCGCTGTTGCGCCAGTCGGTATGCGTATGCGCCGGTGCGGCAGGCGCGGCATTATCAGCAGCAGGTTGCACGGAGGCGTCTGCGTTACCCGGCATCAGCGCGCTTAGATCGGTGGCCTGACAGGATTGCGCAACCAGATTCACTATTCTTTGCAGCTGTTCCATCTCTGGCACACCGCTTTCACCCAGGTGCTCCGCCAGCGTTTCACGAATAGTTTGCAGGCGCTCACTTATTTGCAGAATAGCTTCAATGCCGGGCTGATCGCCCCTGGCCAGCTCATCATTTAAGCGCGCACGTCCGCCGGGATAATCGGCCACGTCCGTTTTGCTGCCATCCAGTAAAGAGCAGGCGTCGCGTAAAGAGATTTGGTCAGCGGCGGTACGCAGAAGCGGAGCCTGGCGCAGTGCGGCAGTCAGCTCAGATTTATCACCCAGCGCCGCCAGCGCGTTAATGCGATAGAAAGGGTCGCGTTCGCCATATTCTTCCAGCAATGGATAAAGCGGCTCCCAGTAAAGCAGCAGCGCCTGCTGAATCAGTTTCAATCCACTGGCATAGCCCGGAAGCCCTTTCATATGCGTCCAGGCGTGAGTGAGTGCTAACATCACGCGTAGATCCTTGGTGCGCGTCAGCAGTCCGGTCGCCAGCCGCTCCACCTTGTTCCAGTCGGCTGGCTCGGCAGGAATAATGGTGTCACCAAACTGTTGCTCCGCCTTCCCTTCGCTGGCCTGGTTCATCGCCATATAGTCAGCGTCATATTCCAGATTTTCGCCGCACGGTTTTTCACTGCTAACCGGAGCGAGTAACGCATCGATATTCATCGCTATTCTCAAGTCGGAAGATTATTCAAACATAGGCGGATAGAGCCCGTGTCGGCCTGGCCTGGCTCCGCCTGCCGGATCAAACAGCAGCGAAAAGAGCTGAGCGGTAAAATTGCCGCTGTGCAGGTGGGTATAAAGTGGATAGTTGTCGGCCTGATTGGTCCACCAAAAGCTGGTATAACGCTGCGGATCAAAACAGTCGGCCACCTGCTTCCAGCTCAGGTTGGTGGCAATGTCGCCGTAGCCAATGACATCTAAAATATCCGAGTGCGCGGCCTGACCAGCAGGGTCCTGCGGCGTGGGGATGGCCAGCAGCGCCCGATCGAGCTGTTCAGCAGAGTAGACGTTATGCACCGCATGCATCAGAGTGCGTCCCAGTTGCTGATACCATTCGCCCGCCATTGCCAGCCGCCCCGCTGACCATTCGGCTGGCGTAAAGCTGAACAGAGCACAAACAGGATACTGACGGCCTACGCTATCGCGCGCGGGCAACAGACATCCCATCTGCACCAGCTGGCTGCCCAGCATGGGCGGTACCACAAAATTCCATACCGGTGCTTTCGCGAATCGGTGCCGCTCGCCGGGACGCAGCGCTTCATTTTTTTGCCAGTTCAGCAGCCCCACCTGAAACCAGTGGGTCCACTGACGGGCTAACGCATCGGGAAAACGGCGCTGCAAAAAGTCACCGGCGCTGGGCAATTTCCCGTACCAACCGATCGCAGGAGAGTGGCTCATTATCATTTCCTTGCGGTTATGGGCATGCAAAACCAGGAAGCTGGAACGGGTTCCGAATACTGTTCGGGGTAAATTCCAGGGTTACGTGGTGCCCATCGACATTGAAGGTTGCCTGACGGCTAAGGCTGTTGCTGCCCGTGGTCAGCTGCGCACGATCGAAAAAGCGGTTAAGCGCCCAGGCGCCGTTAGTAATCAGCGTAGAGGTAGTGCCATCCACCAGCCCCAGTTGCATACGCACCTGACGCGTGCCGCCGTTACCGGGCCAGCTCATCAACTGCACCGCCTGCGGGCCGTGGCTGTAGCGCAACAGCTGTCCGTCAACATCCAGCGTCAGGTTGAGAATGTTGTTATCCATACGCACCGTGCGAATGGTGACGCGGAACGAAGGCGTAGTGGCGCCGTTGGCAAAGAAGGCGTCACGAATGCTCTGCGCCTGCTGGAAAGGACGCAGTAACCCTTCGCCACCCGGCAGGCTTTTACCATCAATGCCCGGCATAAAACGCCAGCTTGCATGCGTGGTATCCACTTTCGTCGCCAGATTATCGCGGAAGAAGCTATCCATAAGCCCGGTGCCTGGCGCAAACATGCGCGCCAAATCGTCCGGTGTGACTTCACTTCGGGCCGAACGCACCAAAGGATAGCGACCGGCAATCGCCTGGCGGCAGAAGCTGCCGACTTCAACGTTAATGCGCTTGCGCACGTTTTCCATATCACGCCGCTGTGCATCACTGCTGGCGCCTACGGCCATGTTGGTAAACATATTTTGCAGCGACCCCGGTAATCTGCCGGCGCTCGCCTGCAGACGGCTGATCGCGTCACCCGGCGGCGGCGGCATTCCGCTATTGGCCGCATCCTGCACTGCCGTTAAATAGCGATAAAGCTCGTCGATCTGCTTAAGGAAATCATCAAAGACGATGGTTTTTCCGCCCTGCTCCAGCGGCTGAGCCAGTTCGATAATCGGCGCGTAATGTTCGGTCACGCGCTGCTCTGGCGTCTGCTGCTGGGTCGCGGCTCCCTGAGCGGGCTGGCGAGAGCGGAACAGCGCCTCCAGCGTGCGGGTCGCGCTGTTGCCTTTTTCGTCCGCCTGCTGCGGATCTTTTTCCGCCGTCAGACGCTCCAGCATCAGCATGTGGCTGAGGTTAATAACCAGCTTACGTAACGGCGAACTGTTGCTGGAAAGCAGGCGCGCACTGTTAATGCGCTGCGACAGATCGGCGCTATTGTTCAACTGAATATCGGTTAACAGGCCATCCCAGTGACGGATAAAATCGCTCATATAGAGCTGGCGCACGGCGTTATCGGTTTGCGCTTTATCCTCATCCGCCACCGCGCCGCCTAATACCCACGTATCATCCTGATGCAGTGCCGCTGTTACCGCCGCGATATTTTTATCGAAATCGTTCCAGTAACCTTGCGGCGTATAAAGGCCGGGAATACCTTCGCTAATCGCTTTGCCGCTTTTGCGAGTAAACACTAACTCACTTTGCGGCCCGCCCAGGTCGGCAAGTGAAACCGACGACAAATTTTCATCCTGTTCCAGCAGACGTCTGAGGCGGCCATAAACCCGGCCAGACAAGGGCATCTGATTAATCAGCGCCTGCTCGCGCTTTACCAGCGCCTCATCCCGGGCGTAAGGCGAAGCCTGAATCTGCGTTTCCAGCAGCTGTGCCAGATGTCGATCCAGCTGAGCGATCTGCGTCTGAGTAATGTTTTGTGGCAGGTTGCGCCGCACGTTCAGCATGACCCAGGCATGCAAGAATTTGCCATCGTAGTGCTGCGGCTGATAAAGCATCTGATACGCTTTCAACGCTTCATAGCTGTAGTCCGCATCGCTGCCATTATCGTTGCGTAACCAGCCGGTAATCAGTTGGGCGACCTGTGGCAACAGCAGCTGCTTTAACGATTTTTGATAAAGCGTCTGGCTGGCATCACTGACCTCGACGCCGCGATAAAGCCCCATGCGGCGCGTTATCGGTGGATCGTTAAGATCAAACGCCTGGCTTTCCGGCAGCGCCAGTACGCTGTCCAGAAACGGCAGCAGAGCAAACAGATCGCTTTCGCCGCTGGCCTGCAGATTTTTGCTCTGCGCTTCGACGGTCGGCACTTTCGCCTGCACTTCCTGCAGATAGCTTTTATTGTTGCCGTAGCTGGTGAACCATAGCAGCGAAACCACAATCAACAGCGCCAGCAGAGCAGCGTAACCTGACCACAGCACGGCGCGGTTGCGCAGTTCCCACCAGCGGTTGCTGCCGGCCAGCCCCGCCTCCTGAAAGATTACGTTGGTCAGTAAATCCTTCAGGAAGAAGCTCTGTCCTTTGGCTGCCGGAATCGGCGCTTCTTTCTGTACGCTATTCCAGGCCCCGCTGTTACCGCCCTGCTCATCCACCTGCGGCAGATGCAGCGCGCGGCTCAGCTCGCCCATCACGCGATCGAAAGGCAAGCCTTCCTGCGTGCCGCTGGCAAAATAGATGCCGCGTGGCGAAAACTGGGTTTCAAAATTGGATCGGGCGAACACCGTGTTGAGATAGTCAGCCAACAGCGGACGCAGTGCAGCAAACTCCTGCGGGAAAAGATAACTTTCGGCTCGCGCCTGGGCGTCGCTTTCCATAATCAGCGTATCCGCCAGGCCCGCGTCAAGGCGCTGTTGCAGCAGCGCATACTCCTGCGCAAAAGCGCTGGCTAAATCAAAGTCGGCCTGCTTTGCGCGCTCCCAGGGAAAGGTAAAGCCCCATATTTGCTCGCGTTGCGCTTTGTCCAGCTTAGAAAACCAGGCACGGAACCCTTTTAACAGGTCCGCTTTGGTCACCAGCACGTAGACCGGAAAGCGAATGCCCAGTTGTTCATGCAGCTCCATCAGGCGCTGGCGCAAATTGATTGCCTGCTGCTGTGAAGCCTCTGCCGACTGAGTTAACAGATCGGAAACGCTAATGGTGACAATCACGCCGTTAATCGGCTGACGACCACGATACTTGCGCAGCAGAGCGACAAATTTTTGCCATTCGCTGGCATCCTGCGCCTGCTGGCTCTCCTGCATGGTGTAACGACCAGCGGTATCCAGCAGCACCGCCTCATTAGTAAACCACCAGTCGCAGTTGCGGGTGCCGCCAATGCCGCGCAGCGCCGTTTTGCCGAAGCGATCCGCCAGCGGAAACTGCAGCCCGGAATTCACCAGCGCGGTGGTTTTACCGGCGCCAGGCGCACCGATAATCACATACCAGGGAAGCTGATAGAGGTACTGGCGGCTAAAGCGCTGCGCCCAGAACGGATTGCCACGGCCTGCGCGATTGAAATGCGCTTTCTTTAATAGCTGAGAAGCTTCATTAAAGCGCTCGGCCAGTACCTGTTCTTCATTGGTCAGCCGTTTGCGATCGCTGCCGTCAGGCTGTTCGCTGCTGCTCAGGCTACCCATCAGCTTGCGGTTGATCCAGGCGTTATACAGGCGTGGTGCCAGGTTGCTGATACCCCACACTAAATAGAGCAGACCAATACTGATAAGACGATTCTGCTCTGACTCCAGCGGGCGTGAATCCACAATGGAAAAAACCGGCCCGATCACCCAGATAATAAAAGAGAGCGCGGTAATGCCGACAAAGCCCCACATCAACCGGCTGGTTATAATGGAAAACAAAATATTCAGCATCTGTTAGTTCCCTTACTGCAGTCCATTCAGCTCCGCCCGCGTGTTGTCTGGCGAAACTAACAGGATGATCTCCACCCGGCGATTTCGGGCGCGGTTCTCAGCCGTGGTATTTGGCACCAGCGGATTGGTTTCGCCCCGCCCTTCCGCCCTGGCGCGCGCCGGTTGCGACAGATGCTTTTGCAGCATCTCCTGCACCGACTGCGCACGCGCCAGTGACAGTTCATAGTTAGAGGCAAAGCGTGCGCTGCGGATCGGTACGTTGTCGCTGTAGCCGATGACCAGAATTTTCCCGCTGACGTTATCCATTGCCTGCGCAACGCGGTCGATCACCGCTTCATAACGATCACGCACCGCAGTAGATCCAGAAGCGAACAGGCCATCGCCTTTCAGCGTGACGACGCTTTGATCCGCCTCGTCACGTACGGCTACCAACCCCTGTTCGATTTCAGGACGCAGGAAGGCGCGCAGATTAAGCACCGCAGGCGCGCGCGGCGCAGGATTATGAATCGTGATTTCCGGCAGCGGCGTTTGATACACCGAGGCCAGCACCGGGCTGGTGTAATCGCCCAGCCGCCAGCTAAGAAGGATATAGAGCAAACAGGCGATAAAACCGGCAAGCGCCGCGCAGGCCCAAAGCGGCACGACCGGACGCCACATTTTGCGCATCACCGGTCGATCTTCCGGATGCGGCGACAAGGGCGCCGGATAGCCGCCGCGCACGCCACGGATCATCTGCAGCAGACGCTGTTTGATGGTCTCGAGCTGTGAACGGCCATTATCCAGCACGCGGTAACGCCCTTCAAAACCCAGCAACAAACAGTAGTTAATCAGTTCCAGCAGGTAGATATGCTCACGCGGGTTTTGCGACAGCTTCGCCAGTAGCTGAAAAAATTTCTCGCCGCCCCAGGTTTCGTTATGAAAGGTGACCAGCAAACCGTTGCCGGGCCAGACGCCACGACTTCCCCACGGCGTAAGCGCCGCCGCCTCGTCCAGCGCTGTGCACAGGCAATAACGCGCACCGACGATAACCTCATAGGGCAGCCCGGCGCGCTGGCTGTTTTTTTCAAAATGCCTTACCTGATCGATCAGTCGTTGACGCAGTGCGGCCGGATCGTCATGAGATACGGAATGGCGAATCTGGGGAATCGCATTAAGCAAAGGGTTCGCGGCGGCGACCAGCGGGTTATTGCTGTTCGCCCCGGAAAAAGCGGCATCGCTGCCGGTGAAATGTCGTTCCTGCATGGTGAGCGCTCATTATTCGTTTCAGACGGACTGGCTGCGAATAGCCCAGAACTCCATATCCAGGCCGGGAAACTCACCGGCCAGATGAAGCGCAAACGCGCCCGATCTTTCCATCTCTTTCCATAGTTCGCCGCCTTTCTCCAGCTCGAAGTAGCTGTAGCCGGCATGCCAGGGGATTTGCGGCGGCGCGGTCGGCATGGCGCGCAGCATCATACCCGGCAGCTGAAGCTGCACCAGATCGCGGATTTTCGTTACCGGCGCAACTTTCATTTGCGCCGGGAAGTGGGTTTTCAGCGCCTCGCCCGGCACATTGGCGCGTACCGCCAGCACAAAGCCGAACTCGCGCACCATAGAAGATTCCGGCACCGTTGCCACATTCAGACCGTGAGAGCGTTCAGTCAGCGGTAGCTGAACCGCGCTCTCTTCCATTACCAGCGACAGCCCCTGACGCAGCATCAGCATTAGTTTGCTAAAGCTGCGGGCAATATCATCGTGATCGTAGACAGGCAGAGAAACATCCGGCGCTCGCTGTGGCGTCCAGCTTGCCAGCTCGCAGGCAAATGCCAGCCAGTGGCCGAACAGCTGTTCCGGATGCAGTAGCGGTAAATTCTTCAGATGGGAGACCAAACCAAGATGATGATTCACTAACGCCAGCAGCATGAAATCAACCATTTCTGCGGTATTAAATCGCCCCGGCTGCTGCAAACGCTGGCCGATTTGCTGGCTGCGCTGCGCCAGCAGTCCATGCATATCATTTAAATAATCAAACAGCTGAGGATGGTTAATCGCATTAAGCATCGGAGGGATAAAGCCGGTGTCGAGCCGTAGCTGACGGTCACTGCGCTTTTCAATCACGCGCGCCACGCCAATTGCCGTCCACTCCGCCGTCAGCTCGCTTTCCAGCATCAGTTTCAGGCGTAGCTTGCCGAACTGCACCGCCGCCGGACCAACGGAAATAGCGTTAAAGTCATCAACTTCCCGTTCGAAGCTGAGATAGCGCGCCAGCGAATCCGCCGCCTCGCTAAAGATGACTTCTTCACGTCCACCGCGCCGCGCTGGTAAGGCCAGCACAACTTTGACATTGGTTTGGTTATCCGCAATCTCCAGCGGCGCGGGAGCCTGGCGCGGATCCAGAAAGGAAAAATGCGTACCGTCCGGCAGAAGGCCGCTGGCAGCACTCAGGGCAATTTTTCCCTGACGTAGCATCGCCTCGTCAAACTCCAGATCGGTAAAGCCCCACAGATAAGGTCGCTGTGTGGCTCCCCAGTCGCGTAAGGTGCTTTGCAGGTAGCTTTCCGACTGCTGAAAGTGATGCGGGCGCAGGAACATGCCTTCGCTCCAGACCACCTTTTCTGCTTTGTTCATAATGGCTTTCCGTTATTCAGGCGTTGACTCTGCTTTGCTCGCAAGATGTACGCCGCTATCGTCAGCAACGATCCTGGCCTGCAACGCATCCGATTCCCTGTACCAGCCGTTGGTTGGTTCGCTCTCGTCCGCATTGGGCAGCGGCAGAGAAAGACGCCATTTTTTACCATTAAGCGACTGATACTCGGCCATAACGCCGATATAGCGGGCATCCGTTGTACGTTGACCGCTAAGGGTTTTATTCAGTTGACCTGCCAACAGGAAAAACTGCTCGCCAGTGAGCAGATTGCTACCCAGCACGGTTTGCGCGCTATTTTGCAGCGAATAAAAATCCGCAGACATAAAGTCGGCATCCGATTTCAATAACAGCACTCTGAACTTCAGCGGTGCCGAGTTATTGACGGGTGGGTGCGCCTGAAATAACAGACTGTAACGGGAGGGATCGTTGTGTGTAGATGACATACAGCCTGTCAGCAAGGTAAGCGCCGCCAGGAAAAGCGCCTGAATACTCAGGCGCAAAAAAGAGCGTGGTTTCATAATGGGTTACCCATTAGAAATTATTAATCGATAATCCAGGTACCACTGTTGCTGTTCTGGCAGGCTTTACTGTCGCCATCAACTGCAACGCAGGTTTTCTTCTTGCTGGCAGACGTAGCGCGCACGCGTTTGCGGCGCTGGTCAGCCTTGATGGTGTCATTGTACAGCTCGCTTTTCACCACGGCGCGCAGCGGCACATAGCCGATCAACTGATCCTGATCTTTTTCCGCAATCGCGTACCAGTTGTTTTCCACGCTGCCCAGCACGGTATAAGGCTGCGCATTTTCCAGCTGACGCACCAGCTTGCCGCCGAAGTCGGGGCGGCTCATCACTGAAGCGTTATACAACGCGCGATACTCTTCATTGATCGGCGTAAAAGTTTTTGGCGGGGTGATCGCATGGCGATAGGTCAACGTAACGCCATCAACGGTGCTGGACACAATTGTGTCATCCGTGACAGGCGGTGGCGACTTACAACCCGCAACGCTTAATACAAAAAGCAGACCTAATGCGATTCGAATTTTCACCATGATCCTCATGAAGTTATCTCAAGTAATTAACAAAACGGGAATAAGCCGCCAACAATAAACAGCATTGCCCATCCGGAAGCAGAAAAAAAAGCATAGCTATGGCTGGCCGTGCCAGATAAAAGCACAGCAAATAAGATCATCAGCTCCGACAGAGCCAAAAGAAAAATTTATACGTTAACAGGACGATATATGTCTGTTGCATCGCAGCAAATCGCTGATTTGAGCAATGCACAAAGAAGATTGGTTACCGGAAACACGATTTACGCTCCCTTTCGGTGAGGGTTTGATGAATATCCCTCAACCATTATGGCTGCTCCCTGCCTGCATTCCTGGTATTCTCTGGTGAAAAGTTCTGACTGGCCGCGTTAAAAGCGCGTGGTCATGCATGCATGTCGTCATGCTGCTGAAAATCTGCGACCTGCGTCAGATAAGAAGAAAAGTGTTTAAAATTCAGCCTTAAGCTGATACTGGACTCAGCCATTGCTACCGCACGAGGTTGCAAAGCAAACCCCGAGTCTGGTGTTTTTTTATGTTCAGGCTGATCTGTTTCGCGCAAGTTTACATAGTCTTTGCGATAATTCAACGAGCGCGTAGCAAAGGGTTTTATATTAGTAAAGTTTAAGGAATGAAATTAAGAGAAATTCTGGTTACTCTTAACAGTTTCAATAGGAATATTCTTACAAAATATCAGAAAATTTGTACTTACATTGCAAAAAAAGCTGTGAATGACTAAAAAACAGTCATTTTCGTACAATTATTTTTTTCATTTCTGGTCCTGATTTTTTCTATTTTGTTTCTAACAAATCGGTTTAAAATGCGATAATAAGTTATTAATATTGTATTAACCCAAATCAATAATAAAAAAAGCGACCCGAAGGTCGCTTTAGCAGCATTTCAAACCAGAAAGTGCTGGCATCAAAACTTAAGCAAATAAAATGGATTGCAGCTCCTGGAGCGAACTGACCTGCCAGTCAGGCGTGATCGCGGCGGGCTTTTCTCTGCCATCCGCATTCAACCAGCAGGTCTTCAGGCCTGCGTTAATGCCGCCTAAAATATCTGAATCAGGATTATCCCCGACCATCAGCACACGTTCCGGCGCAGGCCGCCCCATTTTTTCCAGCGCATAATCAAAAATTGCCGGATGCGGTTTGGCATGCCCCACCTGCTCGGAAATCACCAGCAGATCAAAGTAATCACGAAAACCAGTACGCTGGAGACGCACCTGCTGCAGCGCGGTAAAGCCGTTGGTGATAATCCCCATCTTCACCTTGCCCTTTAGTGCATTAATCAGGTTTACCGCCCCTTCCAGCGGTACGCATACTTCCGCCATGGCGCTAAGAAAACCGCTGTTTAACGCGTCCGGCGTGACGTTCAGCTTTTCTGCCCAGCCGTTAAAACGCTGATGCTGTAGCTGCAGCGCGGTGATAGCGCCGTTTTGATACTCTACCCACAAGGGTTTGTTCACCAACTGATATTCATGGTAATCATCGGTAGTAAAATCAACGTTGTAATCTTTAAACAGCCGTTGCAGGCCCGTAAAAGCGTCAAAGTGAAACAATGTGTCGTCAGCGTCAAAAAGGATCCAGTCCCAGTTTTGTAGCATAGCTTTCTCCTGTTACGGCACGTCAGAAACGCTGCGGCGACCGCCCTTTACAGGCTGAGCGCCATAATCAGAGCATCTTCCCGCCCGTGCGTTGCCGGATAATAGTTTCGGCGCACCGAAACTTCATTAAAGCCGGTCTGTTCATAAAGCGCGATGGCCGCATGGTTGGAAGCCCGAACCTCCAGCCACAGCGTGAAAATATCGCGCTGCTGCAGCTGTTCAATCAAATGATGCAGCAATGCTTTGCCCAGCCCCTGCCGTTGATAAGCGGGATCTACAGCGATATTAAATAACGTCGCTTCATCCAGGACCCATTGGGTAATGGCGAAAGCAGCCATCTGTCTGTCAACGTCAAGCCGGTAGTTCAGGTAACGTTCGCCCTGATTGCTGGCAAAGGTCGCTTCCGTCCAGGGAAAAGCGTGGCTGCGCCGCTCAATAGCGAGCGCCTGCGGAAGGTCATGCGGAGTGAGTAAAGAAATCGACGTCATATTCACAAATCTGTCGCCAGAGGGCGCGCTTCGCCTCGGCATCAAAATAGAGCGCCTCAAGCGGCGGCGTGGAAAGTTGTGGACCCTGCAGCGTAACCGGCGCTTCGGTTCCCAGCCGCCAGCTGGCGCAGGAGCGCTCTTCAGGCAGCATAGCAAGCTGATCCGGCGTCACGCTGACAACCTGCTGCGGCATAATCGCCAGCGCGCGCAGCACATCGCCAACCAAAGGATCCCCGGTAGTGGGAGGAATATCCGCCACGATCAGCAGGCGCGTCTCTGCCGGCAGCGTTATCGCAATCTCACCCTGTAACGCGCGCGGACGCCGCAGCTTATACTGCGTAATGCCCATTTGCTGTAGTAGCCAGTCACGTCTGGATGACATAGAAATTCCCGTTACGCCCTTATAATGCGCAGCTATGCTAGCAAACCCATCGAACATGCGCCAACAAACCACTATACTCTGCGCTCTGATTTCTGAGGAGCTATCTGATGTCTGCTTTTACCCCGGCGAGTGAAGTGATCCTGCGCCACAGTGATGAATGGCAAGACCGCCGCGTGCTGTTTGCCGGCGATTTGCAGGATGACCTGCCCGCCCAGCTGGAAACCCAGCTGAGCCGCGTTCATACGCAATACTATCATCACTGGCAATCATTAAGCCGCAGCATGGGCGATCGTGCGCAGTTTGGCCTGATAGCCACGGCGGAAGCGATAGCAGAGTGCGATACCCTGATCTATTACTGGCCGAAAAACAAGCCGGAAGCGCAGTTTCAGCTGCAAAACCTGCTATCGCTGCTGCCGCTGGACAGCGATATTTTTGTTATCGGTGAAAACCGCAGCGGCGTTCGCAGCGCCGAGAGTATGCTGGCCTCATGGGCAGCGCTGAACAAAATCGACAGCGCGCGCCGTTGTGGTCTGTACCACGGTCGCCTGTCGCAGCAGCCCACGTTTGATGCGGACAGTTTCTGGGATGAATATACGCTGGATGACTGCACCATTAAAACGTTGCCGGGCGTGTTCAGCCGTGACGGACTGGATGGCGGCAGCGCGCTGCTGCTCTCTACCTTTACGCCGCATACCAAAGGAAAAGTGCTGGATATCGGCTGCGGTGCGGGCGTTCTGGCGACCTTGCTGGCGCGTCATTCACCTAAGGTGCGCCTGTGGCTGACCGATGTGGATGCCGCCGCACTGGCCGCCAGTAAAGCCACGCTGGCCGCAAACCAGATCGAAGGTGAAGTGTTTGCCAGCAACGTCTATTCCGATGTCACCGGCCGTTATGACATGATCATTTCCAACCCGCCGTTCCATGAGGGGATGCAAACCAGCCTTGACGCAGCGCGCACGCTGATTCGCGGTGCGGCTCAGCATCTCAACAGCGGCGGCGAGCTGCGTCTGGTAGCGAATGCCTTCCTGCCCTATCCACAGGTGCTGGACGAAACCTTTGGTCATCATGAAGTGCTGGCGCAAACGGGCCGATTCAAGGTTTACCGCGCCGTCTGGGGACGCGATGCCCGCGCTATTAAGGCAGCCAACCGCGACAAATAAGTGCTTATTTCCCGGGGCGCTGCTGTTTTTTACAGCGATCGCAACGCCGCTAATAAATATCTGTTGACGTCCCCGGGAAAAATCTCCAGAATTCGCCTCCGTGGTTGCAGTGCTGCAAAGCATTGCCGGAATGCGAAGGTGGCGGAATTGGTAGACGCGCTAGCTTCAGGTGTTAGTGTCCTAACGGACGTGAGGGTTCAAGTCCCTCTCTTCGCACCAAAAACCACGAAAATTCATATCGCACAGCATCTGCGCGAAGGTGGCGGAATTGGTAGACGCGCTAGCTTCAGGTGTTAGTGTCTTAACGGACGTGAGGGTTCAAGTCCCTCTCTTCGCACCAAATGCGGTGATATGAAGACAATGTTATGCGAAGGTGGCGGAATTGGTAGACGCGCTAGCTTCAGGTGTTAGTGTCTTAACGGACGTGAGGGTTCAAGTCCCTCTCTTCGCACCAATATTGTCACGCTCTGGTTATCATCTCTGTTGCTTTCCCCAGGCCTTACGCCTGCGCTATCAGCGCAACTTATCTTCCTGTTTTACTCTCTGAAAGATTGCCTTTCGTTTTCGCTTAAATTTCTTATAAAAAAAGCTATACCACCGCGATAGTATCTGTTTTCGGGCAGCCCCTCCTTAGCCGCCTCTGTGCATTAACTATAGCCCGCCTGCATTAACCGATACCGCAGCCAGCGCGCCGGCCAGAGCGATACAGGAAGGCAGCAGGATATAGCGGCGCAGCCGATGATGAAACAGCATACCTGCCGTAATCAGCAGCGCCGCCAGCAGCAGCCAGCGCCACTGACCAAATGAAAGATTCATCGATGCCACCAGCGGCATCAGCGCCCCGGGCAGAAGAACACTCCATGCGCTTTGCAACCGCTCCCCATTACCCAGCTTACGCCCCACAATCCACAGGCTGCCATAATCGCCATCAGCATATCCGCCACCACCAAATGATAATGATTACCAGTATCATATGATAGCTTTTATCATTTTGCACTCTTCCTTTGTAGAATCTTTATACACGAAGATGACAGACCAGTTAGAAAGTGATAGATTGCCGGGATTGATCTGATTCCAGACACCAATAATAACTGCTCAATACCCTTTCCAGAGTAAATTCATTTACTGTGGTAATGGCGCTTTGATATTTCAGGGCTGTCACGAGTGTATAAAAATGAAATTACAAACGTATGAAGAATTGCTGCACAGCAAATATCGCCTGTCGTTGATGCTTTATCTTTTTTTAAACATGGCAACATCACTTTTTTTTATGTTACCGATAAATAAAGGAGAAAATATTTCATTCTCTTTACCGGCAATGCTGATAGTTCTGCTGAGTTTATTGCAATTAGCTTTCTGGATCCTGAAACCTGAAAAAAAATGGCCGCTGTTATCTTTTACCGCTTTTATTATGGGCGGGCTCTGGGCATGGCTGATTGCACATAAAAGCGAGCTGATTTTTTATTTTGACGGTAGTTTTCTGCTGGTTAGTCTGATGGCAGTTTTTTTTATCGGTACTATCTCCCTGAATGAACACCTGCTGGCGTTTTGTCTGCATATCGCCCCGCCTTCCCTCACCGTCATGCTGCTCGATCGCGGCCAGCATCCGCTGACGCTGCTGTTTACCATCACGCTACCACTGCTCGGCTTCACGCTTCAGAGTCTGATGCAGCGTCGCAGCGACCATTTCACGCGACGCTTGCTGTTTCAACTGTATGAGGAGAAACAGACCTGGAGCGACCTGAGCATGCTTGATCCGCTTACCGGCCTTTATAACCGTCGTGGCCTGAAGAACCGGCTGGAGAACCTTTTGGAGAACCAGGCCGGCAGCCACTTCGTTATGCTGCTTGATATCGATAATTTTAAGTCCTACAACGATAACTATGGTCATGCAATGGGCGACCAGGCGCTGACGCGCGTTTCGGCAGCGATTCGTGATGCGGTACGCTCGCGGGATATTGTGACCCGTTATGGCGGTGAAGAGTTTCTGGTTCTGATGACCAACGTTAATGCTTCTATTGCCATGAAGCTGGCAGAACGTATTCGCCAATATGTGCTGGATCTGGAAATTCCCCATCAATTTAACCATCGCGTATCCACCCACGTCACCATCAGCGCCGGTATTGCTCCGATAATCGAAGAAGATTTTGAACAGGCAATGGCAAATGCCGATCGGGCTTTATATGTGGCAAAAAATCGCGGAAGAAATACTATTCTCTCCTGGGAAGAGCTTTGCGAAACAAACCTGATACCCGCCCCGGTAGATCTCATTTAATGATAAATTCATCATTTATTTGAGGGATTATTTAGCTATGGTAAATAATCTTCCTTAATACAAATTAAAAAGGACTTATCCGCTTAACAGCGCTAAATAAAAAATCAGTCAGCAACCAGCAGAATGCATGCACTTGTTTTTACCCTGGCATTTTACATGCCGGTTGCGCATAGCGCAGAATGATTTTCTGCTTTGCTAAAAACCTGATTTTTTATCTGGTTATATGCTGTAGATTGCCGGGGACATCCTGTCGACATTAGAGCGAAACCCCTACTTGCCACCTTATTCCTTCCTGGATACAATCAAGAACGATTATCATTTGTTTTCTTATCTCCATTTCGGTAGTGGATTACACAGGAAGCCCTATGGCCATCGTTACGCGTCAGGCTTATGAGTACGGTTCGTCTCCAGTGATCTTTATGCAGAGCGACAGTTCGCTTAGCGCTGCGCTGCATAGCCTGTTCAGCGAACACCGTTCCTGGTTCCTTGAGTTTATCACCCTGAATGACGCCGCTCCTGGCGATACCCTTATCCAGGCGGAGTGGTCACAAAGCGCCCACTTTAATCAGTTGCTGGCGCGCTATGGCGATGAGATCTATCGCGAGCATGCGGATATGCCGCGCGAGGCCAAGCCGCTGCAATCTCTCTGGGCGCAGTGGTATTTTGGCCTTATAGTGCCGCCGCTGATGCTGGCACTGGTAATGGAGAAACGCGCGCTCGACTGCTCGCTGGAACATTTTCATCTGCAGTTCCATGAAAGCGGCCGCCCGGCAAAGTTCTGGATCGATGTACATGAAGATGAAGATGCACGCTACCTGAACGCACATCAACGTATCGATCGACTTATCCAGAAGCATTTGATCCCTGCGGTACAGGGCATCGAACAGCATGGCGAAATCAACGCCAAACTTATCTGGAATAATACCGGCTATCTGATGCACTGGTTTTTGGGTGAGATGAAAAGCTGGGTAGATGACGCCACGCTGCTCACCCTGGAGCATGCGCTGTTTTTCTCACGCCATTTGCTGGATGGCAGCGATAATCCGCTTTACCGCACCGTAATTCCGCGTGACGGCGCAATGCAGCGTCGCAGCTGCTGTCAACGCTATCGCCTGCCAGCCGTGGAGCGCTGCGGCGATTGCACCCTGAAATCCGTCTGACTTTTCCCGCAGAGCAGGCGCGCGCTTTTCTGGTGCGGCGGCGCTTTACCGCCGCCTGACGTTTACAGATCCTCCCGGTTATGGCAGCTTTATCACCCCCGTTTTTATTGTGAAGAGCAAGACAACATGAGCCTGGAGTCTGTACGGCACTACTTTGCCGAGCGAGCCCCTGAAATCGCCATCATTGAATTAAATCAGAGCACGGCAACTGTGGCTCTTGCTGCTAAAGCGCATGGCGTTGCGCCAGGACAGATTGCCAAGACCCTGTCGTTAAAAGTGAAGAATCAGGTCATCCTGATCGTGACCGGCGGCGACCTTCGTCTGGATAACCGCAAGCTAAAAGAAACCCTGGGCACGAAAGCGCGCATGTTAACCACCGATGAGGTGCTGAACTGGACGGGTCATCCGCCCGGCGGCGTCTGTCCTTTTGGCCTTGAGCATCCTCTGCCGGTTTACTGCGATATTTCTCTGCGACGCTTTGCCGAAGTGCTGCCAGCGGCAGGGTCTATTCATAGCGCAGTGCGGATTTCGCCAGAAAAAATGGCGGAGCTTACCGATGCTGTATGGGTGGATGTTTGCCAAAATGCTCCGCCTTCAGCTTAATTCGTTACTCCTGGACGGATAATTCGCATACAATTACGCGGTTATTTTTTTCAGGATTTTTTGTGTCGCTGATCTCTTTCGCCATCGCCCGCAGCCGTTTTCCGGCATGGCTGGCGCTGCTGGCTATGCTGCTGCTGTTTGTTGCCCCAGTGATTTCAAAATCGCTGATGGCTCAACACGGCTATAGCTCGCTGATGATGGCGCATATGTCAGCAATGGTGATGAATGAGCCGACAGAGGCAGAAGACGCGAGCCATGAACAGGGCTGCGCTGCAGACAGTGCCGGGCAACCAAGCCCGCCAGTAGCGGAACATGCTCACCATCATGCGGCTACAGAGATCGCCGCGCCCCCCTCCTTCTCCGATGCTTCCCATCACCGGCATTATCATATGTCGATGATGGACGACAGCGCCTGTGGTTACTGCGTACTGTTAATCCATCTGCCGCTGGACTCCGTTCGCCTGCCGCAGCTCTGGACGCTACTGCAAGAGGCCATTCCAGCCGCTCCTCTCCAGCTACAACCTTTTGTTGCCAGCTGGATCCCCATCTGGTTCCGACCGCGCGGGCCGCCGGTTAGCGGGTATTCACTCGTTTAACCCAACGCTTTCTCTACAGCCCGCAATCGGGCAAAGGAACCATTATGTCGGAAAAAATCGTGCCGACGGCCTCGGCACAGATTGAAAAAACGCAGAATGCACAGGCATTCCTGCAGCTTATGCGTCGGTTACATTTCACCATCGGCCTGTTTATTGGACCGTTTATTTTTGTCGCTGCGCTCACCGGCACGCTCTATGTGTTGACGCCGCAGCTTGAACATTATCTTTATGCGCAACAGCTAACGACCAATGCGCCAGGCCCTGCCCAGCCGCTGTCAAAACAGATTGATGCGGCGCTGCGTTATACCGGCAGCCAGGCGAAAATCGCCGCCGTGCGTCCGGCATCAAGCGATACGGAAACCACGCGTGTGATGTTCCGCTTCGCAGAGAGCGCGCCGTCAGAAACGCGGGCGATATTTATTGATCCGAAAACGCTGGCGGTACGTGGCGATCTGACCGTCTACGGCACCAGCGGGATTTTGCCGCTGCGTACTACCCTGGATTACCTTCACCGCAGCATGCTGCTGGGCGATCTGGGGCGTAACTATAGCGAATTAGCTGCCAGCTGGATGTGGGTGGCCGCGCTGGGCGGCACGCTGCTCTGGGCAGTACAGCGCACGCCGCGTCGCGTCAGAAAAGAAAGCGCCTCACGTACGCAGCGCCTGCTGCGGCTGCGGAGCTGGCATAGCTTACTGGGCGTTGCGCTGCTGATCGGGATGCTGTTTCTCTCTGCCACCGGGCTCACCTGGTCACGCTGGGCCGGTGATAATATCAATGTGCTGCGCGCGCATTATGGCTGGCTGACCCCGGCGGTGAATACACAGCTTGATAGCAGCATGCCGCCGATGATGATGGATGAACATGCTGAGCATCATGGGCATATGATGCATCACACGCCGGATATGCCGTTAAGCGCCGCCCAGTTTGATGGCGTGCTGTCCGCCGCACGCGCCAGCGGTATTGATGCGGCAAAGCTGGAAATCCGTCCCTCTTATCAGGCCAACAAAGCATGGATTGTGGGTGAAATCGATCGTCGCTGGCCAACGCAGGTGGATGCCGTGGCAGTAGATCCCCATACCTGGCGCGTTACCGATAAAATTGAATTCGCGAATTTTGGCCTGCTGGCAAAGCTGACGCGCTGGGGTGTAGATGCGCATATGGGCATTTTGTTCGGCGTTGCGAATCAGCTGGTGCTGGCGCTGTTTGGTCTGGCGCTGTGCGTGCTGATTGTGCTCGGCTATCGTCTGTGGTGGCAGCGCCGTCCTGCGCAACCGCAACAGCATCCGGCGGATACGCTGATTCAGGCCTGGCAGCGCATGAGCCTTAGCCTGCGCTTGTTGCTGGCGGTGGTGATAACAGCGCTGGCCTTTAGCCTGCCGGTGATGGGCATCAGTTTGCTGCTGTTTTTATTGCTGGACGCCTGGCGCTGGTATCGCGCGCAGCGGGCGTAACGCGGTGGCAGGCTGGCGCGCGACCAGCCTGCTTTCCGGCCCGCGCCTGCGCTTAGCGCGCTGCGGTTATTGCATCATGCAGGTTCAGGCGTTGCCAAAAGTTCTGCTCCCCTTCGCCGCCGGAAAGCGGATAGCCATCCGCCAGCGCGGTTTTCTGCATTAATGCGCGGCGCTGGGCGGCGCTAAGCTGCGGCAGTACCGGCTCCAGCAGCACCTCGGCACCGGCAGGCACGGTTAATGCGGTATGGTGTGGCGTTGCCTGCGGCAGGCTGTAGGTCATGGTAAAGCGGTAGAACTGCGCCATCGCCGGATCGCGGTAAGGATCGTCCTGTATCGGGTTTTGCGCGCACGTTTGCAGATCGCTGCCGCATTCGCGGCTCAGCGCGCTGCGCAGCTCCGTTTTTGCTTCTGCAAACAGTTTGCGCCAGGCGGGGTCGTTCATAAAGTGGGCGACGTTGCGTTCAGCAATCATGCGCGAACCCATAACATCCAGCGGATAGTGAACGCCTAATATCACACGCGAATAGCCGTAGCGCGCGCCGCGATCGATCAGCGGAACAAAGCGCTCCGGCACCATTTCCGCCAGCAGCAGCGCATCGGTATAGCCGGTATTGGTATGCCCGCTGGGGAAAGCGCCGCCGGTTGCGCTGTAAGCTTTGCCATCTCTGATCACCACATCATCCGGCACCAGATGGATCTGGTTGCCGCTTTGCAAAAAAGGCCGTGGATAGTGGAAATAGTCTTTAGCGGCTGAGGTGCTGATCTCCGTCGCCTTAATCAGCGCGGCAGCCTTTGCCAGCTCGCCTTTGTTATAGGCATTCAGAAAGGCCTGGCCCAGCTTTGGTCCCAGCGCATCGCTGAGAAAATAGAGATAGTTAATGCCTTCCGCATCAGCTAATGCCTGCTGACGCTCGCCCGCTGTGGCATCACGGTTAATGCGCGTTACCACCTGCAGGCTGGCATCCATGACCGATGACGGCAGACGATTAAAAGACTCCAGCAGTGCAATGCCCGTCTGCTGCTGCTGTTTGACCGCAAAATCGTAGCCGCTGGCTTTCAGCCAGGCCTTATCCGCTAACGGTGCATCCTGCTTTGCATGCTGCAGCTCATCACGCCTAAGCTGAGGCTGCGATCCCTGAATGGCCTGGCGCAATGCCAGCAGACTGTGGTTTTCCAGCCGGACAAAAGCCGGGCTATCGCTGGCAGGCGTTGTGCTGTCAACAATGGCGGTAATGGTATCGAAGCTGGCGGCGGCAGCCGTGCCGGAGAGCAATACGGCGCTGAGCAATGTGAGTTTGATGCGCATTATTTTTCCTGTAATAAGATAACCTTGCCGTCGCCAGCGTGAATCGGCGCGATGACAGTTTGATGACAGGAAAAGTTTTGTAAAACTTATTAACGCAGCCTGGCGAATTACCTGTATTTCACAGGTTTACAGGAATTAAACATCCAGAGAAATGCTACGCCACCGCAGCGCTGTATCGAGCTCGCCGCACAGGCAGAGATCATCGTTGCCAGTCCGCTGCCGCGTGCGTTGTTCTCGCTGGAAAAACCGGGCCTGCGCGCCACGTACACTGACGCTATGTTTCGGGAAGTTGCGCTGCCTGCGCTACCGCTGGCGACGCCCGCGCTTCCGCCCACGCTGTGGCACTCTCTGCTACGTCTGCTGTGGCTGTGCGGCTATTCCGGCTCGGTAGAATCCTTTCGCCATGCGCGTCAACGCGCGAGGCTGGCCGCCAGCCAGCTGATTAACGAAAGACATCGACCGCTTCCACCAGCCGATGCGCCTGATTTTTCATCCGCGCCGAGGCCTGCGCCCCCTCTTCTACCAGCGAAGCGTTATGATGGGTAATGCGATCCAGCTCTTCTACCGCCTTGCCGACCTCTCTCAGGCCGGTGCCCTGTTCTTGCGTGGCAGTGCTTATCTGCTGTAACAGCCCCGTCACGTTTTGCACTTTTTCCACAATATCGGCGATGGTCTCGCCCGCCTGATGCACCTGACCGGTGCCAGACGCGACTTTCAACGTGCTGGCAGCAATCAAATCACGAATCTCGCTGGCGGCGCTGGCGCTACGCTTCGCCAGATTACGTACTTCACCAGCCACTACCGCAAAGCCTTTGCCCTGCTCGCCGGCACGCGCCGCCTCAACCGCCGCGTTCAGCGCCAGAATATTGGTCTGGAAAGCGATGCTGTCAATCAGGCCGGTAATAGAGGCGATTTGCTGCGAACTTTGCGCAATTTCATCCATTGTGCCAACCACCTGCTTCATCACTTCGCCGCCCTGCACCGCCGCTTTGCTGGCGGTCATCGAATAACTATTCGCCTGACCGGTGCTTTCCGCATTGCTGTTAACCGTGGTGGTCATCTGATTCATGGTCGCGGCGGTCTGCTGCACGCTGGCTGCCGTTTGCTCGGTATGGCTGGCGATTTTTTCATTGCCCTGCGCCAGCTCATCGCTGGCCTGATGCACGCTCATGACCTGATCGCGCACATCTTTAACCAGCCAGCGAAACATCAGGCCCAGCTGTCCTACTGCCCGCAGCGTCATGCCCACTTCATCGACCCGGTCAAGATGATCAACCTGATGAGACGCGCCTGTCGCCACATCCAGCGCCTGCCTGCACACCCTTTCCAGCGGCCGGGAGATTTGCCATTCCAGCCAGCCGCAGGTGATAAAAGCCATCAGCAGCGCCAGACCGCTAAAGGCGGCAAGCGCGCCGCCCTGCAATCCGACAAACATTGCGCTAAGCGCCATGCTCAGCCAGAAAAAGGCAACGCCGCTGCGAATACGCCAGCGCAGCGGCAACGTTTTCAGCCATGAAAGCGGACTCAATACTCCGCTACGCAACAGCAGCCCCTGATGCAGTCGCCAGCCGCGCAGTTTACCGTGGCGCATCTGCTGATAAAGCGCCTCCGCAGCAGCCACTTCCTGCTCGTCCGGCTTGATACGCACTGACATATGGCCGGTAATTTTACCGTTACGGATCACCGGCACCACATTCGCCCGCACCCAGTAATGGTCACCATTTTTACGACGGTTTTTTACCAGTCCGGTCCAGGGCAGCCCCTGCTTCAGCGTCGCCCACATATCGGCAAAAGCCGCTTTCGGCATATCGGGATGACGCACAAGATTATGAGGTTGCCCATGAATTTCATCGCGTTCATAACCGCTGACGTCAACAAAATCCTGATTAGCATAGGTAATATAACTTTGCGCATCGGTGGTGGTCATGAGCGTGGTGTCATCGTCAAGCTGCCATGCCTGTTGCGTAACGTGAGATTGGGTAGTCATAAGACAAGCCTTGTCCTGAATGTTGGAGGTCTAATCGTTTTTTCGCAGGGAATTCATCGCACTCATCGGCAACCCCCTGTAAAACTTTAGAAAAGATGCACATTCAGTGTCGGCAACTGTGAAGCTTATCCCACCATACCCGTTTGAAAACGCTGCCGTAGCCACTGGCTCAGTTCGGTCACCGCACGCGGCACCCGCGCTGCCCACGGACGTACGATCCAGACGTGGCGGGCAAACGCACCCTGGATATGCCACTGCGGCAATATCTGACGCAGACGGCCTTCCCCCAGCGCCTGTCGTGCGCTGAAATCGGGCAGCATGGCGATTCCCAGGCCATCCAGCGCCGCATCGCGGATCGATTCGCTGTTATTGGTAGCAAACGGGCCGCTGACATTTACCACCATTTCCTGCTGTGGCTGTGCCGGATCGCTAAAGCGCCAGCGCGGCAGTTCAGTGCCACGCGGGTAATAAAGGCAGTCATGCTGGCTCAGTTCCTGTGGATGCTGCGGCTCGCCGTGCGCCGCCAGCCAGGCGGGAGAGGCCACCAGCAAGGTCTCCGTTTCACATAAAAGCTGGGCAACATGGGTTTCCGGCAGCGCGTTGCTGTGGCGGATCGCCAGATCGAACCCTTCGCTGGCAAGCGATACCAGTCGATCGGTTACCTCAAGCTGAATGCGCAGCTGCGGATGCAGGCGCAAAAAGTCTCGAATATGCGGCTGAAGCTGCTGACGGGCGAAAGCTACCGGCGCGGTTATTCGTACCAGCCCGCGTAGCGGGCCGCTGCTGTCGCGCACCGCGTAAAAACTCTGTTCAATTTCAGCAAAGGGAGCGCGCAGTTCCTGCACCAGTTTCTCACCCGCCTCGGTCAGCCGCACGCTGCGCGTGGTGCGCTGTACCAGCGGGACGCCCGCCAGCGTCTCCAGCTGTTTAATTTTCTGGCTCATTGCCGCTTTGCTGACTTCAAGCCGCTCCGCCGCCCGGGTAAAGCTGCCCTGCTCCGCCAGCACCGTAAGCCAGTGCAAATGCAGCCAGAGTGCATCGGTTTTCGTAATCATCAGATTGTTCAAAATAGTAAACAATGCGTTCAACTATAGCGCTTTTTCTCCTTTAAAAGCGCGTGCAGGATAGCGATCCAACCACGCGATAACGGAGAAAAGCATGCCATTACTGCAATTTGATCTGATTGAAGGACGCTCTGAATCTGAACTGAAAAACTTGCTGGATGCAGCGCATCGGGCAGTGCTGACCGCGTTTGCCGTACCGCCGCGCGATCGCTATCAGATTGTTCATGAAAATAAAAGATTTCAAATGATCTTTGAAGATACCGGGCTTGGCCTGACGCGCAGCGACAACCTGGTGATGGTGCGGGTCTATACCAGCCCGCGCAGCAGCGAACAAAAGCAACATTTTATGGCCGAGCTGGCCCGCGAACTGGAAAGCAGCTGCGGCGTGCGCGGCAGCGATCTGATGATCAGCTTTATCACCAATGAAAAAGGCGACTGGAGCTTTGCCAACGGTGTAGCGCAATACCTGACCGGTGAGCTGTAACGGTCAGGCAGGTTTACAGCATATTATCGATCCGGCTCACAGTTACGTATTTTAAGCCGCTGTTTTTTTGCCCTCTTCTCTCGCGGCGAAAATAATTGCAGAAGCAAGCCGTTAACGCTGAGCCTGCACAAATCGTGGTGGGCAGAGGAGAGAAAAATGCGGAAACAGGAAGTGGTGGTGAAGCGCAGCCGACAGGAAAAACTTGCTGCGCTGCGCCAGCATAATCGCGTGCCAGTGCTGGTTGTCGGTGGCGGCATTAACGGTATCAGCACCTTTCGTGAGCTGGCGCTGCAGGGCATCCCGGTGGTGCTGATTGAAAAGGATGACTGGTGTCAGGCCGCCAGCGGCGCACTGTCGCGCATGATCCATGGCGGTCTGCGCTATCTGGAAACCGGCGAATTTGATCTGGTAAAAGAGTCGGTACAGGAGCGCGATCGGCTGCTGAAAAATGCGCCTCACTATGTTTCTCCACTGCGTACCACGGTGCCGATCGATAGCTGGGGCGGCGGGCTGATTAACGCCAGCAAACGCTTTCTGCGCCTCGGCGAAAAGCCGACCCGTCGTGGCGCGCTGCTGATAAAAACCGGCCTCGCACTGTACGATCTCTACACGCGGCAACAGGGCAGCATGCCGCGCCATCGCCTGAACAATACCGCCGAAACCCGCGCCCGCTGGCCCGGCTTTGCCGTCTGGGTGAAATACAGCGCCACCTGGTATGATGCGTGGATCAAAGCACCCGAGCGGCTTGGCGTCGAGCTGGTACTGGATACGGAACAGAGTCACGCCGGGGCGCTGGCGCTGAATTATGTCAGCCTGGTGGCAAGCGACGGCGAGCGGGTAACGCTGCGTGATAATCTGACCAATACGCTTTTTACCCTTGAACCGCATGTGGTGGTCAACGCCACCGGCGCCTGGATCGATCACCTCAACCAGCAACTGGCCCCGGCCGATCCGCGCCGCCTGATTGGCGGCACCAAAGGATCGCACCTGATTATCGACAGTCCGGCGCTGCTGGCAGAGCTGCGCGATGAAATGGTCTATTACGAAAATCAGGATGGGCGCGTCTGCATTATGTTTCCGTGGTACGGCAAAGTGCTGGTGGGATCCACCGATATTCGCGTTGACGATCCGGAAAATATCGCCTGCACGCCGGAAGAGCAGCGCTATATCCTGGAGTCGCTGCACTTCATTTTTCCGCATATCAACGTCAGCGCTGAAGATGTGGTGTACACCTTCTCCGGCATACGTCCGCTGCCCGCCAGCGATACGGAAATCAGCGGTCGCATTACCCGCAACCACTCGCTGGTTTATTTCCCGCCGGATGCCAGCCATGATTTTTCCATCCTGAATCTGGTCGGCGGCAAATGGACCACCTTTCGACGCTTCGGCGAACAGGCGGCAGATCGGGTATTAAAGCTGCTGGGCGAAAAGCGCCGACGCAGCACCGTCAATATGGCGATTGGCGGCGGTCGTAATTTTCCCTGCCATGAGCGTCTGCCGATTTGGATCCGCGAACTTAGCGATAAATATCAGCTGGCGGAACCGCGTGTGGCTCAGCTGGTGGATCGCTACGGCACCCGTGCCGAACTGCTGCTGCGCCTGATTGCCGCAGAGGAAGAGCAGCCGTTGCAGCATCATGCCGACTACAGCGATACCGAGCTGCGCTGGCTGATCCATGAAGAACAGGTGTTCATGCTGGAAGATTTACTGCTGCGCCGAACCGCGCTGGGGATCTCTGGTCAGTTAACACCGCCGCTAATGGCGGAGATCGCCCATCTGATGGCGCAGGAATTGGCGTGGAGCGAGGCCTGTCGCCAGCAACAGCTGGAGATGACGCTTTCCCGTCTGGCGCGCCTGCACGGCGTCTCCGGTCTACGTTTAGCTTGCCAGTCCCAACCCGCAGGAGTATTGCATGTCGGTTAGCGCTAAAGTGCGGCTGAATCGCCTGTTTAAACAGGGAAAATGCCTGGATGTGGCGATCGACCACGGCATCGCCAATGAACCCGATTTCCTTGTGGGTCTGGAGGATATATCCGGCGTAATGCGTAGCCTTATCGCCGCACAGCCGGACGCCATTCAGGTTAACTATGGCCAGGCCGATCTGCTCCAGCAGGCTGCTACGCCGAAACCGGCGCTGGTGCTGCGTACCGATGTCGGCAACGCCTATAATGCCACGCGTCATCGGGAAATGTGGGCGGTGTTGCACAATCCGGAAGAGCCGATTCTGGCGGCGTTGCAGTTGGATGCGGCGGCGGTAGTGGTGAATCTTTACCAAATCCCCGATGAACCCGGCATCTTTCGTCAGTGCGTGGAAAATATTGGTCGCCTGCGTCACGCCTGCGATAAATATGCCATGCCGCTGATGATTGAGCCGCTGGTGATGGCGGCGCAGGGCCAGGGGCCAGCCTACGGCTCGCTGGGCGACGTGACGCAGATAGTGCCGCTGGTGCGGCTGGCACGTGAGCTGGGGGCCGATATCATCAAAGCCGATCCCACAGAAAACGTGGAGGATTTCCACCGTGTGGTGGAGGCCGCACGCTGCCCAACGCTGGTACGCGGCGGCGGCAAAGGCGAGCTGGGCGCGGTGCTGGAAAAAAGCGCGGCGCTGATGGCCCAGGGCGCAGCGGGCATGGTTTATGGTCGCAATGTTTATCAGCATGATAATCCAACGCGTGTGGTTAAAGCGCTGATGGCGATTATCCATCAGGGCGTCAGCGGCGCGGAAGCACTGGAGATCTACCGCCAGGCCTGACGCCGCTCCGGCGCTTAAGCAGTGCGCCATCGCATCGCCAGAAGGAAAGCGAAACCGTTCGCTTGCCGCCTGTAAACGCGAGGTATTCAGATGAGCCATTGCTTACTCGGCATTGATGCCGGCAATACCATGATCAAAGCCGTGCTGTTTGACAGCAGCGGTCAGGTACTGTCGGTGGCGGGCTGCGCCGGAGAAACCCACCAGCCGCAGCCCGGCTACGCTGAGCGGCCAATAACCGATGTCTGGCACGGCGTGCAGCAGGCGGTACGCGACTGTCTGGCGCAGGCGGGCGATGCCGCCCGACGGGTGATCGCCGTCGGCGCGGCCGGACATGGCAACGGCCTTTACGCGCTGGATAAACAGCAGCAGCCACTGCTGGGCATCCAGTCGATCGATATGCGCGCCGCAGCCCTGGTTAGCGAGCTGGAGCAGCAGGGGAATGCAGCGCTTATCTGGCAACGCGCCCTGCAAAAGCCCTGGCCTGCCGCCACGCCGGTACTGCTGCGCTGGTTGAAGCAGTACGATCCGGCATGTTATGCCCGCATCGGCCACGTTCTGTGTGCTAAAGATGTTATCAATCACTTTCTCTGCGGTGCTGTCAGCGCCGACTATTCGGACGCTGCCGGTGCCGGTCTGATCGACTATGCGCAACGCGGCTATAGCGCATCGTTGATGGCGCTGTATGGCGTAGAGGAGGCGCTGGCGCTGTTGCCGCCGCTGAACGAATCCTGTGCGGTAACCGGCCGGGTGACGCCACAGGCGGCCAGTTTAACCGGGTTGCCGGTTGGCATTCCTGTGGTGGCGGGCATTTTCGACGTGGTGGCGAGCGCGGTGGGTTCAGGCGTAGTCAGCTGTGGCGAAGCCTCGATTGTCGCCGGAACCTGGAGCATCAATCAGGTGGTGGTCGAAAAGCCGGAATATCGGCGTCCGGTGTTTATGAATTCCATTATTGAACGCGATCGCTATATGGCGATCGAAGCCAGCGCCACCTCCGCCGCCAACCTCGACTGGTTCGTACGTGAGTTTGATGATGGCCGGGGCGGCCAGGGCGCGGTGCGCAGCAGCGATCTGGTGGCGCAGGTCAGGCCTGATATGCAGCTGCCGCTTTATCATCCTTACCTCTATTCCGGCCGTAAAGCAGGCCCGGCCAGAGCAGGTTTTTACGGGCTTGGCGGCTGGCATACCCGCGCCGATATGCTGTTTGCGCTGTTTGAAGGCGTAACCTTTGCCCATCGCGCGCATATCGATCGCCTGCATGCCGCTGGAATAGCGTTCAGCCAGGCTACCCTTTCCGGTGGCGCAGCGCGCAGCGCCGTCTGGCCCCAGATGTTTGCTGACGTGCTGGGCATTCCCATTCGCGTCGCAACCTGTATGGAGACCGGCGCGCTGGGTGCAGCCATTTGCGCTGGGGTCGGCGTCGGCTTATGGCCGAACCTGACCGCTGGCGTCACCCAGGCAGTGCAGCTTAATCCCGGCGTGCTGCTGCCGGATGAGAAGCGTCATACTTTTTACTCAAAGCGCTATCGGATGTTTAAAAAGCTGGAGTTAGCCATGGACGATCTCTGGCATGAGGTCACGCCCGATGTCTGAATTTGCGTGCTCCGCCCGACAGTTGTGACTTCGCGTATTGCAGGGATATGACAGTCAGGATAGATTGAAAAAATTCTGTCATATCCCTGATAAAGAAAGCGAGCCTGGCGCCACTCATGTCGCCCGTTTCCGCATGAGGAAATCCCGTTGTCTGAACTCTTTTCAGTCATTTTATTTGTGGCATCCATTGCCATTTATGCTTACAAAGCCGGGCGAAACACCTTTTGGTACCTTTCCCTGCTGCTGGTGCTGGGATTGTTTATCATCCTCAACGCCACGCTCTACGCCAGCAACTATTTTACCGGCGAAGGGATTAACGATGCGGTGCTCTATACCTTAACCAACAGCCTGACCGGCGCGGGGGTCAGTAAATATGTGCTGCCCGGCATCGGGCTGATACTGGCGCTGTTTCTGGTGTTCTGTCTGCTCTCCTGGCTGTTGCGGCGGCGCGGCGATCGCCCGCACCATTTCGGCTACAGCCTGCTGGCGTTGCTGCTGGCGCTTGCCTCGATTAAAACCACGCCCGCTTTTCAGCAGGTCGCCGATCTGTTCGTCTCGCAAACACGTAGCGGCGAATCTGACTTTGCGCAGTGGTATCACGAACCGCAGAAGCAGATCGCTAACCCCAGGTTCAACCTGGTTTATATCTATGGCGAAAGCCTGGAGCGCACTTATTTTAACGAGCAGGCCTTTCCTCAGCTGGCACCGGAGCTAAGCCGCCTCAGGCAGCAACAGGCGCTGGATTTCGCGCAAACCGAACAGCTACCGGGCACCGAATATACCATTGCCGGCATGGTGGCTTCGCAGTGCGGCATTCCACTGTTCGCGCCCTTTGAAGGCAACGCCTCCGCCTCGCTTTCCAGCTTTTTCCCGCAGAATATCTGCCTTGGCGATATTTTGAAAAATTCCGGCTATCAAACCTGGTTTATCCAGGGTGCGGATCTGCGCTTTGCCGGAAAAGATACTTTCCTGAAATCGCACGGCATCGATCATCTCTATGGCTTACAGGAGCTAAAAGATCAGGTTGCGGACCCCGCCTATCGCAACAACTGGGGCTTTTATGACGATACGGTGATGGATGAGGTGTGGCAAAAGTTCGAACATCTGTCGCAGCAGAAACAGCGGTTTGCACTCTTTACCCTGACGGTAGATACCCATCATCCTGACGGCTTTATTTCACGTAGCTGCCAGCATAAAAGCTACAGCTATGAAGGTAAGCCCAACCAGTCTTTTAGCGCCGTGGCCTGTAGCCAGGAGCATATTGCCCGGCTAATTGAGCGCATTCTGGCATCGCCATGGGGCAAAAATACCCTGATTGTGGTCTCCTCCGATCATCTGGCGATGAACAACACCGCGTGGAAATACCTTAACGCCCATCAGCGCGATAACCTGTTTATGGTTATTCGCGGCGATCGCGCACAGCCGCAGCTGTTGAGCATGAAACGCAGTTCGCTGGATAACGGCGCAACGGTGCTGGATCTGCTGGGCGGCGATAAGGCCATTGGTCTGGGACGCAGTTCGCTGTCGGATCGCTCGCTGTCGGAGCAGTTTGAAATGAAGAAAAAAGTGCTGGAATGGAAGCCGGATGTGATCCAGCTATGGGGCTTTCCAAAGCATATCGAGCGCTTTAGCGTGGACCAGCAGAAAAACAGCATCAGCTTTTCTGGCGCGCACTTTAGCCTGCCGCTGCTGCTGAAAATCGGTAAAGACAAAGTTGAACCGCTGCCGGAAGGCGAATATGCCGCGCCGCTGCGCTACCAGCTGGCTGACTTCGCCGCCGAAGATAAATTTGTCTGGGTGGATCGCTGCTTTAAGATGGCGCGCCTGTGGCAGCCTGCGCTGGCCATATCAACGGACCTTTGCGTGGCGCAGGGGCAACTTGGCGCGCAGCCGCAGGTTCAGCATATTGATAAGGCAAACTATGAAAGCACGGTCAATATTCCTCAACGGCCGCTGGATCAGCAGCGCTGGCAGCAGAACGCCGCCGCGCTAAAAGTCGCCGACAACGATATTCGCTATCAGGCCGACAGCTTTAAATTCGACGTGCCGGGCGCGCCGCTGGCGGTGAAAGCGTTTAGCGGCATCTCCCGTCCTGAAAGCTGGGGGCGCTGGTCCAACGCCAACCTCGCACCGGAAGTGACAATTGAGTATGCCCGGCCGCTGCCGCCGGGTTTTGATCTGGTGATCCGGGCAAAAGCGTTTGGCCCCAATGCCCGGCATCCGATCGCTGTTCGTGTAGGCAATCAGCAGCAGATGCTAACGCTGGGCCATGAAGTCAGCACGGTAACGCTGCGCTTCAATAATCCTGAAGGCAGCCGCCAGCTGGTGATCGTCCCGCCGGAGCCGGAGCTTTCTAATGAAGGCAACATTATCGGGCAGGACCCACGCAAGCTGGGGATCGGTTTGGTCGACATCAAAGTGGTGCCGGTCCGGTCGATCCCCGACGCAGATAGCGCGTCTCAAACTGCGGCATCGGACCCGGCTCTTCGCCACGGATCTGCGCAATAATCCGTCGTGCCGCCTCGCAGCCCATCTCATAGACGGGCTGCGCGATCACCGATAGCGGCGGCGAAACGATCTCCGTCCAGGGGAAATTATCGTACATCACAAACGACAGATCCTGTGGAATGCGCAGACCGCGCAGATGAAACTCACGCAGCAGCGCCTGAGCAATCAGGCTGTCGGAAGCGATCACCGCCGTGGGCGGCGCGGCGTCATCAAACAGCTCGCCGACGATACGCGCAACAGCCGCATCATCCAGCGCATTGGGCTTGATCAGCGCCGGGATAAAAGGCACCGCCGCCACGCTGAAGGCGCGCTCCATCCCGGCGATACGCTGGGCAACCGGCGTCAGCCCCATATCTTCTGGACGGCGATAAGGTTCGCTGGAATTCATACTGGTGACGTAGGCGATGCGTCGATGCCCGGCCTCCAGCAGCTCCTGCGTTGCCTGCTGCGCTGAGCGGGTAAAATCAACGCCGATCACCTCAACATTCAGATCGTAAACCGCCCGATCAAACAGCGTGAGCGCCCGCCCTTCCGTCAGCACCTGAGTTAAATGCGCATTATCGCTGGCGGCTGAGCTGCTGGGGGCGACGATAATCCCATCTACCCGCTTTTCCAGCATGACGCGGACCGCCTCCTGCTCAATGCTCACCTGCTCATCGCTGTTGCTGAGGATAACGTGGTAGCCCGCCTGGCGCGCTACGTCCGAGATGCCGCGTAACGCCAGACCGAAATGCGGGTTTTCAATATCACCCACGATCACGCCCAGCGTATTAGAGCGCCCGGTATTCATGCTACGCGCCAGTTCATTGGGGCGATACCCCAGCCGCTCAGCCGCTGCCAGGACCCGCGTCATCACCTCGTCGCTGACAGCGCCGTAACCGCCCAGCGCTCTTGCCGCCTGCGCTTTTGATACCTTCGCTTCACGCGCTACATCGGCAGCGGTAGGCGCTTTCATTCGCATAATTTTACTTGTCATAATTAATTCGAATCACAGGTTGAAGGATCGATCGTT
Organism: Pantoea alhagi; assembly: GCF_002101395.1. Lineage (NCBI taxonomy): Bacteria > Pseudomonadati > Pseudomonadota > Gammaproteobacteria > Enterobacterales > Erwiniaceae > Pantoea > Pantoea alhagi. The sequence goes on from NZ_CP019706.1 coordinate 916,626, forward strand.
GACGGCTCTGAAAGGCTGTGCTTAATATCACTGTAACTGATTTGAGACCGGTCTCACAAGCGGACTTCTCATTAATCAGCACCTGCATTGAGACCGGACTCATACTAATTAAACGTCCCCGGTTTCAATAGTCGTTGATGTTTAGACAACAAAAACGGACTACTTATGAAATCGCACAACATCCTGTTCAGAATGGCCGTTGCGCTCATCGCCTCGGCTTCAATCGTCACTCTCTCCATCCCGGCCAGCGCGGCGGATAATAACCCTTATGGCCTGATTGAACCGGGTCATATGCGCGTTGCCAGCCTGGGCGATGCGAAACCCTACACCTTTACCGACGCCGCAGGCAATTTTACCGGCTTTGATATTGAGTTTTTTACCAACGTCGCTCACAGGCTGGGCATAAAACAGGTCGATTTTATCGGTCAGGATTTCTCCGGTATTCTGCCTGCGGTGGCTAACGGTCAGTATGATGCGGGCGTGGCGGCGATCGGTATTACGCCGGAACGCGCCAAAACCGTGGACTTCACGACCGGCTATCTTGCCGGCTATCTGTCGGTGCTGACGCGCAGCGACACCGGTATAAAGAGTGTCGATGCGCTGGCCAAACGGCGGCTGGGCGTGGTGCAGGGCACGCTGCAGGAGAGCTATGCGGTAAAACATTTCCCGCAAACCGACCTGGTGCGTTTTCCTGATAACAATGCCGCCATCTCCTCGCTTAATAACGGCACGCTGGATGCGGTTTTCCTCGATTACGAGGCAGCCAAAAGCTACGCCGATCGCTTCAAACTGGTTCATGCGGCAGATATTCCCTCTTTTGATGCGCCTGCCGGCATCGCGATTGCTAAACAGAAACCGCAGCTAAAAGCCGCGCTGGATAAAGCGATCAAAGAGGCGATGCAGGATGGCACCTGGAAACGTCTCTATGAGAAGTGGTTCCCGGGCTCACCGATGCCGAAACAGTACCTGCCCGACGCACAATAATACCGCCTGTTTAGCGAATAGCCCGATCCACCGGGCAGGGATGTTTACATTCCGGCCCCTGAAAAAAGCGAGTGCTTACTATGGACCTGTTCGAGATTCTGTCGCGTACCTTCTTCGATTTCCCGTCGATGCTGGCTGTTTTCCCCCAGCTGCTGGGTACGGGGTTGATCAATACCTTGATCATCTCTCTTGCCGCCACGGTGCTGGGCACCACTTTTGGCCTGGTTCTGGCATTAATGGCAATTTCCCCCTCGCGCTGGCTGCGTTTGCCGTCGCGCATCTATACCGATCTGTTTCGCGGCCTGCCGTCGATTCTAACCATCCTGTTGATTGGGCAGGGGCTGGCGCGTTTTAGCTATCAGCTATTTGGCCCTACGCCCTATCCGCTCGGTATTTTCGCCCTCAGTCTGATCGCCAGCGCCTATATGGGCGAGATTTTCCGCTCCGGTATTCAGAGCGTGGAAAAAGGTCAGCTGGAAGCGTGCCGCGCGCTGGGCATGAGCTATGCGCGAGCGATGGCGCTGATCATTATTCCACAGGGCATTCGCCGCGTGCTGCCTGCGGTGGTAAACCAGTTTATCTCCATCATCAAAGATTCTTCGCTGGTTTATCTGCTTGGGCTGATGGTGGGTCAGCGCGAACTGTTTCGCGTGGGGCAGGATGCCGCCGTGCTCACCGGCAACCTGTCGCCGCTGATGCTGGCGGGCCTGTTCTATCTGGCGATCACCGTGCCGATGACGCATCTGGTCAATGTGATCGATGAGCGCTATCGCAACGGGCGCCGCCGCGCCAGCGCCCCGCAAAGCGGGCTGAAAGAAGTTGATGAAGTGCAACAGCACAGCGGACAAGCGCTGGAGACTGGACGACCCGCCCCCCTCACCCGCCATAGGGAGCAACAGTATGCTGAATAATGCCTTAGCCGCAGATCTCCAGCAGGAAGCGGCATTTCACGGCGCCAGTCTTGAGCTGCGCAACCTGACGCTGGCCTATGGTGATATCGAGGTGCTGCGCAACGTCTCGCTACATATCCCGGCGGGCACCACCACCTGCATTATCGGTCCCTCTGGCTCAGGGAAATCCACGTTGCTGCGCGGTATCAACCGGCTGCACGAACCAAAAGCGGGCGATGTGCTGCTTGCTGGCCGCTCGGTGCTGAAAGATAAACCGGACGCGCTGCGTCTGCGTATCGGCATGGTGTTCCAGCATTTCAATCTGTTTCCCGACCATACCGCGCTGCAAAACGTGGCGCTGGCACCCTGGAAGATCAAAAAGCTGCCGAAGCAGCAGGCGATGGCGATTGCCCGTCTGCGGCTGGATGAAGTGGGGTTAACGCAGCGCGCCGATCATCGACCACGCGATCTTTCCGGTGGCCAGCAGCAGCGTGTCGCCATTGCCCGCGCACTGGCGATGGACCCGGAGGTGATGCTGTTCGACGAGGCGACGTCGGCGCTCGATCCTGAACTGGTGAAAGGCGTCCTCAACCTGATGGCAGACCTTTGCCAGCGCGGCATGACCATGGTGGTGGTTACCCATGAAATGGGCTTTGCCCGCAAAGTTGCCGATCAGGTGGTATTTATGGATGAAGGTGAAATCGTGGAGACCGGCATGCCGGAAGCGATCTTTGAATGTCCGCAGTCGGCGCGCCTGCGCCGCTTTTTATCAGAGGTACTGTAATGGCGTTAATACAGGGAAAAATTCGTACTGCGGTGGTGGGATTCGGCATTTCCGGTCAGGTGTTTCACGCGCCACTGCTCGCTGCCGATGCGCATTTTGCGCTGGACGTTATCGTTACCGGCGATGCTGAACGCCGGGCGCAGGCCCGACAGCGCTATCCGCAGGCGCGGCTGGCAGCAAGCTGGGAAGAGTTGTTACAGCTAATTGATGCGGGCGACGTTGAACTGGATCTGCTGGTGCTGGGCACGCCGCCGCAGGGTCATCGCACACAGGCGGAAGCTGCCATTGCGCGCGGATTGCATCTGGTGATTGATAAACCTTTTGTTCCGCACAGTCGTGACGGCGAAGCGCTGCTCGCCGCCGCCCGGGCTGCCGGGACGCTGCTGACGGTGTTTCAAAACCGCCGCTGGGACGGTGATTTTCTGACGGTGAAAAAGCTGCTGAGTCAGGATGCGCTGGGCGAAATCCGCACTTTTGAATCACGTTTTGAATGGTGGCGACCGCAGGGATTCGGCAACTGGCGCGACCACGCAACTATCGCGCAAGGCGGCGGCCTGCTGCTCGATCTTGGCAGCCATCTGATCGATCAGGCGTTACAGCTCTTTGGTCCGGTGGCCGACAGCTACGCCGAGCTGGCACGCCATACGCAGCCCGCGCTTTCCGATGCCGACGAAGAGAGCTTTGTGTCGCTGCTGCACGTTAACGGCGTGCGTACCCGTCTGTGGATGAACGGGCTCGCCGCGCGCCAGGGACCGCGTTTTCATCTGCTGGGCAGCCAGGCAGGCTTTAGCAAATGGGGACTGGATAATCAGGAACCTGCGCTGGCGGCCGGCATGACGCCGCTGGATGCCGCCTGGGGCCTGGAAGAGCCCAGCCGCTGGGGCACGCTGACCCACAATAACCAGGATCGCATTATCGAGACCGAGCGCGGCGACTATCCCGCTTTCTATCGCCAACTGGCGAATGCGTTACTGGAAGGTGCTCCGCTGCCGGTAGATGCCGTAGAGTCGCTGGCGGCGCTGCGTCTGATTGAAGATTTACATACCCGTTACGCCGTCCGCACTGCCTGAAACGGACAGCCTGTTTTCTTACCTGAACAAGGAACATCGTGATGTCACTGAAAAATAATCAGAAACCTGTGGTGGTGATTGGCGGCGGCGCTATCGGCGTGTCCAGCGCGGTACATCTGCTGCGTCAGGGTGCGCAGGTAACGCTGGTTACCGAAGCGGCGCTGGGATCCGGCGCATCGGGACGCTCCCTTTCCTGGCTCAATTCCGCTGGAGAACGTGCGCGTGAATATCATGCGCTGCGTATGGCGGGCATCGATCGCTATCGCACACTGTTTGCCCACCATCCCGATCTCCCCTGGCTGCGCTTTGACGGCGGCCTTTACTGGGCTGCAGATGACGATCGCGGCACCCAGGCGCGCCACGCATATGAAAAAGCGCATGGCTACGACTCTGCGCTGGTCAGCCCGGAAAATATCGACGCTTTTACGCAGAATATTGCGCCGCAGGCGATGGCTAACAGCGCCATTTATAACGCTGGTGAGGGCTGGGTAAGCCTGCCGCATCTGATCGGCTGGCTGATGGAAGAATTTCATCAGCGAGGCGGCCAACTGATTGAGCATGCCGGGAAGGCCACGGTGAAAACCGATGCCAGCGGACGCGTCTGCGGTATCAGCACCACGCGTGCCGGTGAGCTGTCGGCAGATAAAGTGCTGGTAGCCTGCGGGCCGCAAACGCCGGAGGTAGTTGCGCCGCTTGGCGTCACTATCCCGAATGGCTCGCCGGTCTCAATGCTGGTTACCACCGAGCCCGTAGTTAAGCCGATTAATGTGGTGATGAATACGCCGCGCGCCGCTGTGCGACCCAACCCAGGCAATACGCTGGCGGTGGATCATGACTGGTATGAAGAGCATATTTCTGCTGTTGGCGATGGCGAATACCGTATCCCGGAGCCGGTGGTGCAGGAGTTGCTGGATGAAGCCAGCAAACTGATCGCTGGCAAGCCTGCACTGCGCGCCAGCGGCTGGAAGATAGGCCTGAAGCCGATTCCAGGCGATGGCAATCCGATTTTTGGCGAGCTGCAAAAGGTGCCGGGCTGCTTTGTCGCCTTTACTCACTCCGGTGCCACGCTGGCGCTGATTGCCGGTGAGTTGCTGGCGGAAGAGATGCTCAGCGGTGAGCCACATCCAATGTTTGCGACCTTCCGTGCCGAACGCTTTAGCCAGGCTTAAATCACTGGTTAAAGCTGACCCGACACAAGATGCTCTCTGTTAAAGGTTAAAACAGGAGAGATTACTGGCCAGCATCGCTGCTGGCCGGTAATTGATTAATGGAAGAAAATATCGCCCGATCTGGCTTTAATAATTTTGCCGTCCGCTTTGGAAATCAGCACATAGTTACCGCCCATATAGGTCCAGTGGCTGTCAGCATCCGGCGCAGGCAGGTGGCGTTTTTGCCATTCAGTAATCTCGTAGGTCTTCGTCCGATACTTTTCCGGTACCACCGAACCAATCGTGTAGCGCTGCGCATCGCTAAAGAATTCGGTTACTTCGTAAGGCTCTTTCGGCTGCTGCTGAGCCGTATCCGGCGTTGCGGCATCAGGCGTTGCCGGCTCAACCTGTGGTTGGGTCTGGGCAGGATACTGCGGCACGGCGGATGCTGGCGCATCCTGAGTTTGTCCCTGAGTCGGATCCTGTTGAGCTGGCGTTTGCGGCACGCCCTGATTCGGATCCTGCTGGGCTGGCGTTTGCGGCACGGCTTCCGCCGGAGCGGCCTGCGGCTCTCCTTCCGCATGGGTAACAGAAGTAAATGCCAGCGCGCCGATCAATGCGCCCGAAAATAAAATCTTAGTGGTGTTACGCATAGTTTCTCCTGATTTCCCTGCCCTGTTGTCGCGGGCGCTTATTCTTAGTGACAACAAATTAACCCTGGTTACGCCAGCAGGCACAACTTTTATTGTGAACTTTGTTGTCAAAGAGCGACCTTGATCCGGCTGTAAACCGCAGACTGCGGGCTGCCTGACCGGTTGCTGAGGCGGTATTTTCAGACGGAGGATATCACTGGCTGGGCTACCTGCACGCGAAGCTAATCATACAACCAGCGACCCGCCCTGGCGGATTCTGCAAACATTTTTACCGTCAATGGTTTTCTGTTTGCAATTACTGACGCCCTGAAATTACGCCCTTTGAAAAGGCGGGTAGTTAATGGCAGGTTTTCCCAGGGAAAGTAGTTGCGCATATCCAAAGCAGAAACATCAACACCATATTTGTTACTGTAATCACTAATCACATAAGGTAATTCATCGGCTGGTGCATAATCCTGTAACAATGTTTCCAGCTCAAGCGGAACCGTCTGGAGCTTTCGGTTAACTTGCCTGGATAATTCACCACGAAAAAATGCCAGTATCTCTGTATCACTTACCAAATTTTATCTCCTCCTCTGGCAAGATAATTATATTTTTTTATAGTCTGGAATGTAATTACAGAAACATCACTTGCGAGTATAACCCATCCGACAATCGGAATGGCTCTGCCTACAAACGTACCGATTTTATGTGTCATGAGAATTTTCAGGCGATGAGGCGGGTACCCGCCAACGACAGAAGGAAGCTCCAGTCCCCATGGAAACTGCGCATTACCAAACGCTTTTCTTGCTCCACGTGATGCTAAAGATGTGCCCGGCGTGGCATTAGCAAATTTTCCACGGGTCGACAAAATATTAAGGCCGGTAACAATGGAAATAATAGCGCCGAAATCCTGAACGCCGAGTTGATCCGCTACATTCTCGCAAAATATCATGAACAGTAATTCACTGGCTGAAAGATTAGATCTTCCTGCATAAAAGTAGGTTCCATTAAGTTCCTCTGTGGTATCCATTCCCGTGCTTTCCCTGTAAATTCTCCCTTATCCAGATGCCGACTATAACGCGCCACAGCAGCCGACTAATGTGATTATTTATATTTGTGACAAATGCCAATAATACGTTGGCCGGTACAATAGCGAATATTGCAATATCCCCATCCTGACCAACACCCTGCCCGTAATAGCATCTGTATAATCACAGAATGCTGGCACCAGCAGCGCGGGCTCACGCAAAGCCCGCCGCGTTTCAGGCTTTGCGTGAACAGCAGACGATATAATTCATATTATGCCGCTGCGCATGGAAATAGCGTAGCATGCCCAAAAAGCGCTGGCGGTTTTCCCGGTTTTTCAGGCCATTAAACATAATCTTCACGGTTCTTAATAGCCCTTCATCTTTCATCATGCCGCGTGGCGACACCAGCGACATTTTACCGTTATGGGTTTGCACCTGACTAAAGCCGCTCTGCAGGAACATTTGCTGCCAGTTCTCTTTACTCATCGGGCTAACGTTAGATTTCACCACCTGCTGTAGCCGGGAATCCGCGCTGGCCGGTAGCTGCCCCTGCGTTAACATAATATCGTGGGTTAACAAACAGCCGCCTGGCTTTAACACACGATAATACTCCTGCACCAGACGCTGTTTCGCCTTATCCGCATACATGGTGAGCATGGCTTCATTGATCACCATATCAAAACTGTTATCCGGGAAAGGAAGATGGTGCGCATTGGCTTCGCTGACCTGGATACGCTCGCTAAGACCGGCTGCGGCGACATTTTCACGCGCTTTGCTTAGCGCCTGCTTGTCCATATCCACGGCGTGAACATGGCAGCCAAAGCGCGAAACCAGTTCAATAGCCGTGGTGCCCATATTACAGGCGATTTCCAGTACCCGGCTCTGTTCATTCAGCCCGGCATGGGCCATCAGCCATTCGGTCGCCTCTGTGCCGCCGGGACGCAGCCGGGTTTTTCCCAGGCTGGCCAGAAAGGTATGTCCTGCTTTATTACTCTCAGACATTATTATTTCACTCAAAAAAAAGATGCATATATTATGCATCTTAGTAAGAGTGAAGTTAAGCCGAAAGCCGTGCTCACCTGCCCCAGAAAGGGCAATGGGCATTAATAATCAAACTGGCGGTAATAGCGGCGGATATTAAGATCGTGTCCGGTATATTTCTCAAAATGTGCCGCCAGGCGATCCACCAGCAGCGTGGAAGCAACGCAAGGGGCGACAATCCAGCGGAAAGCGTCATCTATTCCGTTCAGGCGATAATCGCGTGGATCGATTACCACCACACAATCGCTGATTTTACGGGCAAAGGCTTCTACCCGATCGTCCAGCGTGCGACATTTACCTTCGCCTTTTACCAGGAACAGCGGCACCTCTTTCTCCAGCAGCTCCAGCGTACCGTGAAAGAATTCCGCCGAGCTTACCGATTTAGTGCGCTTCCACTGCATCTCCTCCAGAATACACATTGAGAAAAGGTAGACCTCGCCCCACATCTCCGCGCCGCCGATCCACATCATATAGTCGCGGTCATGGTACTCACGGGCGATCTCATCGGCCTGTGGATCAAAATCACGTTTGGCCTGCAGCAGATTTTCCGGCAGCAGCTCCAGCTGGCTGGCGAAGCGCTCATAGTCGGCAAACTCGCCGTTCAGCGCCACCAGCCGAAAGAACAGCCAGTAAAGCAGCATATATTCATATTCCACCCCATTTTTATGGCGCATCGGAATATGCCATGTGGCATTGCTGGCCAGCGGCGAATCCTGATTTTTAGTAATCGCTACCACGCGAATACCCTGCGCTTTACACCATTGCGCAATGGCAACGGATTCTTTGGTATCACCCGATTTAGAAAGCGTAATCACCACAGAATCTTTATTTAATTTCTTATTGCCCTTATTAATTAATTCCGCCGCCTGCTCGGTATATATCGGCAGCGAAGTACACTCTTTTGCAAACTCATTGATTGCCATCATGGGTGCCAGCGAGCCGCCTACCGAGGCGAAAAACAGATTGCTGTAACCTGCCTGATGAATATTTTCCGCTACCTGTTCGGCAATTTTACGCGCAGCGATGATCTCACGAGCACTGTTCAGGTACTCGTCCTGATTAAAACCCAACATATTTTTTCTCCTGAGGAATTAAATTTTGCTTTGCAGCACCTTGTCGAAATCGTCAAATATTCGCACGCTTAAATTAATGCCTTTAAGCGTGGCAACCCGATAAGCCATTATTTGTACCGGCACGATTAATAACAGCGGTGCCAGTAAAGGATCGATGGGGAAATTCAGTCCCAGCTGACTTTCACTGCTTTCTCCGTGTGCGCTGAGGGTAAAGGCTGCTTTAACGTGCGGACGCATATAGTCACGCAGGGCGGCAAGGCGTGGATGCGGCGCATCTTCAATAAACAGCAGCAGATGCTCATGGTTTGCCTCCAGGTAGGGGCCGTGCATGTAGGCTTCCAGTTCAAAACCGCTTGATGGGCGGCGCACCGTCTCGGTGAACTTGGTTTCGAACTCCTTCGCTACGCCCACCAGACCGCCGTAGCCGATGGCGATGTAGCGCGGTGCGGCAGCCAGCATCGCCTGATGGCGCGTAATGAAATCATCGGTGCGGCGTATCACCTCCGGCAGCCGCTGCGCCATGTCACGTAGCGTGTTCAGCGTTTTGTCGCGGGCACGGGCATCCAGCGCCCCCTGCGTCTCTGCGGCCAGCAGCGCGATCAGCAGTAAATTCAACACCGTGGCGCTAAAGCCCAGGGTCACAAAGCCAACCGGCTCAATGCCGCAGTTAATATCCAGCACCGCATCAGCTTCGCGCGCCAGCGGGCTGGTGCAGTCGGCGGTCAGGCAGTAAACCTTGCGGCCCGCCGCCTGCACCTTACGCTGCGCCTCCAGCGTCGAGTGGCTTTTACCGCTCTGCGACAGGGCGATTACCCAGTCGGTCGTCTCATCAAACCGCTCATAGTGGGTAAAGGGATACGGCTCCCTGATCTCTACCTGAATATTCGCCCACTGACTAAAGGCAAAAGCGGCGCACTGCGCGGCATTCAGCGACGATCCGGTTGCCAGAATCAGCAGTCGCCGCACCGCTCCCTGCGCCAGCAATTCCGATGCCGGAGCCAGCTTTTGCGGATACTCATCCAAAATACGCGCCAGCACTTCCGGTTCGCGCTCGATACAGTCCATCATCGTGACCGACATCGCTATCTCCTCAGAACAGACCAATCCATGAACCCAGGATGCCGACCAGCGCCATCCCGCCAATAATCGCCAGCGGCTGCACCTTTTTGCCCAGCAGCCAGTAAACAATGCCAAAACTCAGCAGCGGCAGCAGACAAGGCATAATGTCGTCAATAATTCCCTGCACCTGGGTTTTCGCTTCGCCCGCGCCGAAAGAGACGGGAATAGTGATATCGATCATTGAGGCGGTCATTGCGCCCACCACCATCAGACCGATAATCGAAGCGCCGTAGGTGAGGCTTTCCATCATCCCGCTTTTCTGGACGCGCTGAAGCACGCCGGTGCCGAGGACATATCCCCAGCGGGTAAACAGCCAGCGCACCAGGATATGCGGCACGTTAAAGATCAGCACAAACAGGATCGGCCCAAGAATATTGCCTTTCAGCGCCAGGCTGGTGCCGATGCCGGTGGCAATCAGCCGCAGCGTTCCCCAGAAAAAGGAGTCGCCCAGCCCGGCCAGCGGCCCCATCAGCGACGCTTTGACGTTATCGATCGACGCGCTGTCCAACCCGCCGCCGCTGCGGTTTTTCTCCTCCATCGCGGCGGTAATGCCGAGGATCAGCGTGACGATATGCGGCGTGGTGTTAAAGAAAACTAAATGGCGTTTTAGCGCGCTCACCAGATCCTCATGGCGCGTGTAGAGCTTTTTCAGCACCGGCATCATGGCGTAGACAAAGGCCAGGTTCATCTGCCGCTCATAGTTCCAGGAGAACTCCATCTGGAAAGAGCGCCAGAAGACGCGGCGCAGATCGCGCGGCGTAATCTGCGGCTCCGCCTGTGGCTCGTTATCAGAAATCATCTTCGTCATCGTTCACTCCTTCTGCCGTTGAGGCACGCTGAACCGGCTGCTGCGTCATATTGACCATTACCACCGCGACAATTGCGCCGAGGATGGCAATGCCGGTCACCGGGATCTTGAGATAGGCCATCAGCACAAAGCCGAGGAAAAAGTAAGGCGCGACCTTTTTGTTAATCAGCAGCCGCGCCAGCATGGCGAAGCCGAGCGCCGGGATCAGGCCGGTCGCTACGCTCAGTCCATGCTTAATAAACTCAGGGATTGCGTCGAGCAGGCTTTTCACCGCGCCGCTGCCTACCAGGAAGGAGACGGTGACAATGGTCGCCAGCATCAGCGACAGACCGAAGCCCGCCAGCAGATGCATACGCTCAATGCCGCCGGTGTTGCCCTGCTCCGCATACAGATCCGCCTTATGGCTGAGCGTCGGGATAAACAGCCCCAGATAGATATTTTTCAGCACCAGCGTCAGCGTGGCGATCGGCAGGCCAAGCAGCAGCGCCGTTTCGGTACCTGCGCCGGAGGTAATGGCGAAGGCCACACCAAGAATGCCGCCGGTTACCACATCAGGCGGAATTGAAGCGCCAACCGAGAAAGAGCCGATAAATGCCAGCTCCAGCGTCGCGCCCATGATCACGCCGGTTTGCACATCGCCCAGCACCAGGCCGGTCAACAGGCCGGTGACGATGGGCCTGGAGAGCAGTGAGGTGCCTAAGGCATATTCAGACTGGGCGATAAACGCCACCAGCCCCAGCAGTAATGCTTCTGTCATCATCACTCCCCGCGCTACAGCGCTTCGCTAAACAGCTGTTTGCGATCGCCCGGCACCTGGCGGATCTCAATCTCTTTGCCCGCCTGAACCAGCGCCTCCAGCAGCGAAATTTCATCCGGCAATACGTTGATCGCTTTAGAAATATTCCGGCTGCCCTCTTTGGCCTTGATCCCGCCAAGATTAATGCTGGTGATCTCCGGTACCGCCGTGGCCAGCCGCCAGGCATCGCTCACCGACTCCACCACGATAAACAGCTTATATTTGTCGGTGACGCCACTTTTGATCGCCTCAATGGCATCGTCGATATTTTTAATCACCAGCTTTACCGCAGGCGGCTTAGCGAGCTTGATGGTGGTTTTGCGCAACTCATCGTTGGGCACACTGTCATTGGCGATCAAAATGCAATCGGCGCCAATATATTGCGTCCAGGAAAAGGCGACCTGGCCATGCAGCAGTCGATGATCGACCCGTAAGAGCTTTATCATTGTTATCCTCCTCGCTCAGAAATCTTTATCCACGCAGCTGGCGCTGCTAATGGTCTGATTGCAGTACTGCATTCCCGCGCGGGCGTTGCTCAACGCCTCGTTTATCAGCGCTATCGCGGGCTCGTCGGGCGACGCAATCAGCATCTCAATCACCAGCGGCAGGTTTAATCCGGCCAGCAGATGAAAATTGGGCCGATGCAGATAGCGAATAAATTCGTTATTTACGCTGCCGGCAAAAATATCGGTAATGACGATCAGTTCATCCTGCGGCGTAAACGCGGCCATCAGGCTATCGACCTGGCAGGTTAAATCGTCGTTTTCATCTACGTAGGCACACAGCACATGCAGATGCGGCTGTTCTCCGAGAATTAGCTCAACGGATTGACGGATACCGGCGGCAAAAGAGCCGTGGCTGGCAAAAATGTAGTGACGTTTCATCCTGACCTCATCAAGCGGTTCCACGCGTTAATAAGAGCAAGCGGCGTGCCAGAAATAGTGGCGCGCCGCGTCATGCCCAGAGAAGCGAGGCTAAAACTCTTGATCGGACGGAATAAATTCAGTTTCGCGGTACAGAATATCGTGGATGTAATGCAGCTCGGCGTCGGGGATTTTGACACTATAGCTGGCCTCAATGACACTAAACGCCTCGCGCAGCGCGTTAAGCTGCTGAGACGGACGCTGCGTTCCGCTGTAGCGTTGGATCGCCGCCTGACGGATCAGCCGCTCGATCAAACAGCTGATATGTATATAAAGCGCCACCTTGCGATCGTTGGTTAGCGTCAGTCCGGCAAGGTGCTCATAGCGCAGCAAAAACTGCTCCACCTGATTGATCACTTTACTGGTATCAAGAATGGTCACCGACTCAATCACCCGTCGCAGCGAGAAGTTTTTCACCAGCTGGTTATTGATCTCTTCGACCTGTTCAGCGCTGGTTAGCGGCCCGAACAGCGCCCTCAGTGTGGCGCTGCCTGTCCCGGAGATCAGTGACTCCAGTGAGATCCACGGCACCGGCAGATGCGGATCGATCGTGCCGACCACCGCCAACACCTCATAGCGCGCCAGCAGCGGTTCACGCTGCGCCCGATCGGTGAGACTGCTGTAATCGCAGGCGACCATCTCAATCGCCAGCGTCTCCGGGATACTGGCCTTCAGCAGCGCGCTCAGGTTATTGGCCGCGCCCAGGCCGGTCGCGCAGGTGGTAACGATCGCCCGCGGTTTATTCCGCACCGGCCAGATAAGCTGATGCTCAATCGGCAGGTCCTCCGCCACGTCGTTAACAATCGCTTCAGGCAGATCGCCACGCAAAATGCGCTCACCCACGTAAAGCGCCATGCGCGTCGAGACGTTATTGATAATCGCCACCGGCGTGGTGATATGGCGGTTAAAGTGTTGATAAATGGCGTTCAGCGAGCCCATATCCACCAAAATTATCAGCCCGGACGCCAGCGCGTTGCGCTCGATATAGTGCATCACTTCGCTGGCGATCGCGTCCGGCGTCACGTCCAGCGGCATATCAAAAGATTCAAACAGGTTGCTTTTCAACAGACGGTTCGCCACGTTGGCAATGCTGCTGGCGGTGGCGTAGCCGTGTGCCAGAATTACCGCCCGCGTGACCTGTTTCTGGCTCAGCACACCGGTTTTCTGTAACCAGAGGATCAGCAGCAGCGCATCGATACGCTGTGGATGCAGATCAAGCTTATGGGTTACCGCTGCCAGCACCTCGTGACAGAAACCACAGAGCAGCGGATAGCGCTGTTCCAGGCTGTGAGAAAGCTGCCGGATCAGCTCCGCGTTAAGGCGGGCGGGCGTTTCGCTGGCGCGATGCAGCAGATAGTGGCTCAGCGCATAGATGCAGTTGCCGTTAAACTGCAGGCTGAAGCGCTTTTCCAGCCGATAAAACGCTTCACGCACCTGGCTGCTGGTCAGCAGCAGCATGGAAGATTCCTGCTGATCGCGATGGGTAAAAATAAGCTGGTCGAACAGGCTTTCAATTTCATTGCCCATGCGTTTTTCCATCTCTTCCCACGCCAGCTTTCCGCTGCGCCAGCTTTCAAACAGCAACAGCACGCTGAGTTGCGCGTCCTGAATCAGCAGCCGCGCGCTATCCTGTTGACGCAGCAGCCAGGGCAGCGCAACTGTCCGATCGATCACCAGCGGCTCCGCCTGCGTCTCTTCAATCGTTGGCAATTGCGCCATCACCGTTTCCGGCAGATCGTGCAGGGTGATCTCGATCGTCTCGCGGCTCCTCTGCCGCGCCCAGGCGGAGGCAACGCTATATTTCACCGCGTTTTTCATCTCCCCCACGTTGCCGCGCCAGATATGATTTCCCAGTGCGGTAATCAGCCGGGGGCTCAGCCGTAACCGCCCACCTACTTTCTGCGCCTCGCGCCAGAAAAACTGCATCATCAGCGCCTGCTTCTCCTGCGGGCTGCGGCTTGCCAGATCGGGCAGCGTCACCTGAATTGGGATACGGCGAATAAAGGTGGTCAGGAAAGTGCTGTGCACCTCCTCGGTGGTGGCGAAGATCAACCGCGTCTGCACCCGCTGTCCCTGCGCGGTTTCGCCCAGCCGGTAGATCTCCCCGCGATCGAGCCAGGTAAACAGCTTTTCCTGTCCTTCCGGATGCAGGCGGTGAACCTCATCAAGAAACAGGATGCCGCCGTGCGCCGCCTCAAACGCCCCTGGCCTGTCGTTAACCGCGCCGGTAAACGCGCCCTTTACATAGCCGAACAGGTTAGCGGTCAACAGCTCCGGGTTGCTGGCGTACTGGGCACAGTTGAAGTTGATAAAGGGCGCATCGGGCGCGATAACCTGCTGGCCAATAGCATATTGATGCAGCAGTTGCGCCATATAGCTTTTTCCGGTGCCGCTGTCGCCGGTAATCAGCAGCGGCAGCCCGCCGTCGGGATAAAACAGCGCGGTTTTTAACTGTTCGATGGGCTTTTTCAGGCTGCCGTCATGACCAATCAGCAGGGCAAAATGGTCAGCCTCCGGTGCAGGCTCGCCCTCTTCCGCCAGCAGTTCGGCGATGCTGGCGTATTCGTTGCGCGACAGCGGGAAGAACTGTTGCTCAAAGCTGGCTTTATGCAGAAAACAAACCGGACGACCGTTAATTTTTATCAGCTCGCCCTGCGCCACCAGCTGGTTAAGATAGTGGCTGGCAGTATTGCGCTGCATGGCAAAGCGCTGCGCCAGCCAGGCGGCGGTAAACACTTCACTGACCTGCTGCGGATCAAAAAAATCGGTCTGATTAATTAAGAAGTTCAGTAGCTTATCTTTACGCATCATGATTTCCCCGGTTTACAACGCAAGGCTATGATGCCGCGAAGTCAGCCGCTGCAACCGCAACCGCGCCGGGGAATTACTGTTTTGTGGCATGCCGCACAGAAGAAGCTGCTGACGGCTATTTTTATTTGTACTCTTTATTCCCCAGCAGCGTGTAGGTGTGTTTACACTCTGCTAAGGCCCATGTTGCAGGGGCATTACTTTTACCAGAGGTAATATCTTTTATCATAATCGACGGATTATTGTTGTCCGGTTTTTTATCCAACCAAGCTTCGTAACTGTGCCCAGCTTCAGGAATAAGATATTCGGAAGATTGAATCAATTCTTCACCAAAAGCCCTTTTTACTGTAATCATATACATCACTTCAATGGGTTGATCCGCCTTAATGCGAAATTCCATTACGTTCGAATTTTTAACTTTGCTGTCCTCTGGCGAAGGGGCAATACCAGCAATTTTTTTGTTATAAGTGGATTTAATCCCCATAAGGTTGAAACCTGCCGTCAAACCGCGTTGTACCGTTTGCTGATAACAGTTTCCTACAGTGCGATAGCTACGCAGAATTAGCGGCATATCACCGTTCTCGACACGAAGCATAGCTGCATCGCTGCCGGAATAGTCTTCTTGTTCTTTATTAAGATGAAAAGTACAGCCACTAAGTAACAGGGGGATAAATAAACCACTCAGGATATATCGGGGAGATAAAAACACAGGATTTCCTTATTTGTTAAGTAATGAAAAGCCAACTTGCAGATGCATTACCTGGCTTCCTGTTAATTTTATCGGCGAGCAATCTGAAGTCTTTACCGCTTATTAATTGATAGTTACAGGTTAATCTTATGCTTTAAGCTAAGCGCCATTTTTTTCACACTACGCAAGCCTACCCGGAACTGACCGCCCTATCGCGCCACTTAACAGACTGACCCCCTAAGCGATAAGGATAACCTGATGATCACACTACCCGGGGCGCTAAGCCCAACTCAACCCCTCACGCCACCTGACCTGAGCGGCCTGTCGGATAAACTCCCGTTAACAAACAATGGTGCGTTTTCGCCTTCCGGCGGTATGACCGCGATCGATTTTGGCCAAAGCGGCAATAGCGGCACCGACCTAAATGCACTGTTTGGCCAGAATGGTGGTGCCACGCAAGAAGCGTTAAATAATGAAATTGCCCAGACGCTGACCCAGCTCATCAGCGCGCTGCTTACCTCGCTGATGCCGCTGTTACAGCAGCTCACCGGCCAGCAAAACCAACAGCAGAGTGGGCAACCCACCTCCGCCAGCGGCGGCATGCCGCAAAACCTGACAACGGGCGGCAATCCAACCCAGCTTACCGACGGTAGCAGCGCCGGACAAAGCGCCCCAGCGTCAGGCGGCGCTCCGGGCGGCAATATAGCCAGCGCAGGTGGTCAGAACGGCGCGCCTACCGGTACGGCAGCCACCAATGGCACTGGCCAGAGCGTGACGCAATCAGGCACCAGCGGACTGCATCTGCCCGACGCGCTGAAACCGTATGAAGGCGCGATACAGAACGCTGCGGCGAAAACCGGCGTGCCGGGAGAGGTGTTAGCGGCGCAAATCTGGCAGGAGTCACGCGGCAGCCTGGGTGCCAGCACCGTTAACGGCGGTAACGGGCTACAGGACAGCGGCCTGATGCAGGTTAACAGCAATACCTTTGCCGATCTGCAGCGTAAAAACCCTGACCTGTTAGGGCCGAACGCTAACGCCAATAATCCAACGGATAACATCATGGCAGGCGCGCTCTATATGAAAGAGCAGCTCAACGCCTTTGACGGCAATATGGGCGCGGCGCTGCGCGCGTATAACTCCGGTCCGCTTAACGTTAACGTGAATAATTTAAGCGATATCTCGAAAACCGGCACCGGCGACGCCACCTACGTCGATAAAGTCATGAATTTCTCCTCGATTATCAGCAGCGGCCAGGGCCAGCTGCCAGCCTGATAAAAAAAGTCCCTGCACATCGGGTGCAGGGACTTCAAGCTGAGGTCCATTGCTCAGGAAAAAGGCGGTGGATCTTTCTTATTCTTATTAACATTTTCTAACGCGATAGAAACGGTATCGGTCGCAGCAGTCACCGCCCAACCTACCGGACCCCGCGCCGCGCTCATTGCGCCTTCTGCCAGCCCTGTCAGGCCACCGGTAAAGACTTCGCCCAGCGTACGCGCCTCGCCGATATTATTAAATACCGGTGCCAGCACCGACTTCAGAATCGGGATATTGGACAGCACACGTCCAATCTCGCCCATTCCCCACTGGAAGTTATCTTTAGTGGTGCCGTCTTTACGTACGTGCGTATCCTTAGTCTGCGGCAGATTGCCATCGGCTGGCAGCGCGCTCAGTCCTTTTTCCGCAATATCCTTCAGCACACCGGCCTCGGTCCCGTGA
The DNA here is from genome assembly GCF_002101395.1 of Pantoea alhagi. Lineage (NCBI taxonomy): Bacteria > Pseudomonadati > Pseudomonadota > Gammaproteobacteria > Enterobacterales > Erwiniaceae > Pantoea > Pantoea alhagi. The sequence continues at coordinate 934,137 of NZ_CP019706.1, forward strand.
CGGGCATCGCCATCTTTGGTGATCCCTTCGATTTTGCCGTTGGTATGCACATCGCCGCGATCGCCACCTTCACGATCTTTCAGCCCTTTGATGCTGTTCAACACGCAGGCCATGTTGTAAGCCGCATCTGCCCGGCTTTCCGGGTCAGGATTATCGGCGGTCCAGTCGCCGAAACGCTCCTTCAGCTGATCGCGTTTGATGTCTTTCTGATTACCCAAATTTTTCAGCACCGGGTTCTCATCCAGAATCTGCTCCGCGCTGCGGTTATCATCAGGCGGACGGCCAGTCAGGTTCTCCTCCGTTGGCCTGACGCTGGTGTCATGCTCGCTGGTACGTACCTGTCCTGCGCCTGCAGCGCCCTGCGTCAACAGCGGTGAGGATGCCTGCAGCGCCTCGCCGCTCGCGCCGCTCTGAGCAGTTTGCTCTGCCTGCTGGCTTCCCGCCGACGAGAACAGCGTTTGCAACAGCGCCTGCAGGCCGATAAACATCATCAACCCCTGCAGCATTCCGCCGCTTTGCTGACCGCTGCCCGCCTGTAACGCATCGCCGGACGCTTCACCCGGCAGCGGTGCATTAGCCGCCGCCCCGCCGTAGTTAAGCACGCCGCCGGTGCTTTTCAGCGTGTTGGGCTGTGCGCCTGCATTTTCCGCGCCGCCAGGCTGCGGGCCGGGAAGTTCAGGTAAAAGGGGGACTGCTCCCCCTCCGTTAACGTTCAAGGCCATTATTTCACCCCGTTGTTAGATCCACCGCCCAACAGTGACATAATTGCGTTCAGTCCGGTCATTTGCAGCGCCGAGTTCAGCAGGTTACTCAGCATATTGCCGCCACCGGACTGCGCGTTGGCCTGGCCGCCAGCAGACTGGCCGCCAGACTGCGCGCCAGTGCTGTTACCGCTGCCCTGCTGCATGCCCATCAACTGCTGCATCATCTGCATCATCTGCTGCATCATCTGCTGTAGCTGCTGGATCATGCCGCTAACGCCGCCCTGATTACCCTGTGCCGCCGGGCTGCCACCGGACTGCGTGCCCGCCTGCTGCAATGGGTTTTGCCCGCTGTCACCGCCTTTCAGCATCTGCTGCAAGCCAAGCAGCATCAGCAGCTGCTGTAGCATCTGCGCAATGCCGCCGCCTTTACCGGCAGAAGAAAGCAGGCCGCCGTTCTGTGCGCCTGATGGTTGAGCCGTCAGGTTTTGTCCGCCAGCCGCCCCTGTTGCGCCCGCGCCGCCCAGCGCGCCAGGACCCAGCAGGCTCAGCGCGCCCGAACCGGCGTTCAGGCCGAAATCAAGCATATTGCCGCCAAGCTTGCCGCCTTTGCCATTCTTGCCGTCAATGCCCTGGCCGCTGGTATTCGGACCGTTAGGGCTGTTGGTACCGTTAGTCGTGCCGTTGGTGCTGTTGGCGTTGGTGTTCATTCGTGGCCCGTTTGGCCCGATGTCCTGACGCCCTGCGCCGGTTACATCTGGCGGCGGCATGGTTGTTCTGCCTGCGCCACCGCCGCCTAAGCCACCTAATTTAAATCCCATACATCCTCCGGTTAAACGTTACGTTTATGAATGAATCGAGCATCCCAGGCCGCCCTGCGCTTACGCTTCGCTGACATTTGTAACGGTATGGCAGGCTCTGGCTCACTTTGTAAGTGGCAGGGCGAAGAAAGAAGTTCCATCAAGTGCAACAAGAGATGTGGCGTAGTCCACAGACATAAAAATTTCATCTGGCGCCCCTGATGGCAAAGGCATCCCCACAAGCGGCACGGTGAAAGGGGTTAGCGGGCACACGGTCAGGAAATCCTTACAGCGCTGTTGTAAATCCCTACCAACTTATCAGCACAGACTGATAGCTGAGGCAGAACGTTATGGCAGAAAGTAAGGAAACCGAATGCTTTTGTAATTTTTTATGAACGAAATGCCATAAAAAAAACTTCACGATTACGTAAGACCGTCGACATCCCCTACACGCAGCAAAATTTTATGTCGAGTCACTGGAGACATTATGGTTAAAGCGATTACTACCAGCACGCGCTGCCCCGCGCATGAGAGTCGGCGCACCAGCCATGCTGAGATCTCCCCTCTGCACCCCGCAACGTTGACGACCTGTAGTTTTCCGTCGACAGATATTCATGCGCATCTGCACAAGCTGGTGGATACCATTGCGCCGCTTAATGTCGATGTGCTGCTGGAAGGTGAAACCGGCACCGGCAAAGATACGCTGGCGCGGCGAATTTATGAAAGCTCCGGCTGTCGCGGCCCGCTGGTGCCGGTAAACTGCGGCGCAATCCCGGAAACTCTGGCGGAAAGCGAGCTGTTTGGCGTTGTCTCCGGCGCCTATACCGGCGCCAGCCATTCGCGTCCGGGCTATATCGAGGCCGCTAATAACGGCATTCTGTTTTTGGATGAGATCGACAGTATGCCGCTCATCGTGCAGGCTAAGCTGTTGCGTATGCTTGAGTCGCGCGCGATTGAGCGCCTCGGCAGTACCCGCTGCATTCCGCTTACGCTGCGCGTGATTGCCGCCGCCCAAACGCCGCTGGAGCAGTTGGTGGCAGAAGGACGCTTTCGCCGCGATCTCTATTTTCGTCTGAATACCATTACGCTGGCCACGCCCACCGTGCGTTCGCGTCCTGAACTGATTATCCCGCTGTTTCGTCAGTTCACGCAGGATGCCGCCCAGCGGCTAAATCAACCGCTGCCGCCGCGCCAGCCCGGCCTGGACGAAGCGCTGCTGCTGCACAGCTGGCCGGGTAACATTCGCGAATTAAAAGCGGCGGCGGAACGCTTTGTGCTGGGTCTGCCGGTGTTGTGCCAGCAGGCGATCCCGCAGGCGGAGCCCATTATGCTGAAGGAGCGGTTACGGCGTATTGAGCGCAGCCTGATTGATGAATGCCTGCATCGTCATGGCAACCGTATTGATGAGGTGGTGCATGAGCTGGGCATTCCACGCCGCACCCTTTATCACCGCCTGAAACAGCTGAAGCTCAGCGCCTGATCCCTGCCCGCCGTCAGCCGACGGCGGTTTTTCTTTCTGTGGAAAAAAATCTGCGTTTTTATGGAACCCGCCCGGTGCGCTCGCCACTCAATGATCGAAACCATCGCAGTACACCTTAAACATTAACGAGGAAAGAACCATGAGCATAACAACAGGTCTGTCTAACATGATCACCGGCGGTGCCAGCTCAATGAGCCAGATTTCAGGCGCGCTGGGCGGTGCTGATTTTATGATGGAAATGCAGGGTGTAAAGAACGAGATGCAGCAGAATCAGGTGGCAAAGGCCAAGATGGATGCAGAATTCCAGCGCATCAACGGTATTGCTGACAGCCAGGCCCAGGCCGGCTCAGCCGCAGCCCAGGTGAAGATCTCCTATTAAGCCACGCGGGCGGGGAGGAGAACGTCACGCTCCTCCCTCTCTTTCCTTTAGCTGAAGAGCCGAACCGATGAAAGTTAATAATACCTCCCCTTCGCTGACCACCTCCGTGACATTAGAAGCGGACGATGCCTCTCCGGAGGTGAACAAGTCGGATGCGCAGTGGTTCAGCGCGGCGCTGAATGCGCCTGAATCCTCCACGCCAGCGGGCGGCGCGCCCGATATTATCAGCAGCCTGACCGGTGCCATCAGCCGCAACCAGCAGGCGCAGCAGAGCGCGTTTCGCGATCTGGAAGTGGCTTCGCGCTCTACCAGCTCGCTGGACTTTAGCGCCGCCAACGCCGCGCTGTCGGACTATTACGTGCAGAGCCTGATGAACGCCAAAATTATCTCTAAAGGCGTGCAGAGCCTGGATAAATTAACCAACCTACAGTAAACCCTATGCGACCTTTTCTGGTAAAAGCCCTGCTGGTCGGCTTGCTTGTGCTGCTGCTGAGCGGCTGCGGCGACGATACCGTGCTGAACAGCAATCTGGCTGAAAACGATGCCAACGATATTGTGGCCGAACTGAACCGCTACCATATTCCCGCCAGCAAACGCGTGGATAAGGCAGGCGTCTCGGTGCTGGTGGCGCCGGAAAATATTGAGCGCTCGGTCAATATTCTTGAGGCCGCCGGGCTGCCGCGCAAAGCGCGTACCAATCTGGGCGAGGTATTCCAGAAAAGCGGCGTGATATCCAGCCCGATGGAGGAGCGGGCACGCTATATCTATGCGCTGTCGCAGGAAGTGGAATCCACGCTGGCGCAGATCGACGGGGTGGTGGTGGCGCGCGTCCATGTGGTTCTGCCGGAGCGCATTGCGCCCGGCGAGCCGGTGCAGCCCGCCTCCGCCTCGGTGTTTATCAAATATCATGAAACGCTCGATCCCGACAGCATCGAACCGCGCATTCGTCGGCTGGTCGCCACCAGCATTCCCGGCCTGGTCGGACGCGACGACCGCGATCTGGCGATCGTTTTTGTGCCGGCCAAAGTGTATGAGGATCGGGTTGAGACCGTGAAAATGGGTCCGTTTACCCTCTCTCCCGGCCAGTTTTCGCTGGTAAAAGGCGTGCTGAGCGTGGCGGGGATCCTGCTGCTGCTGCTTGTGGGCGTGATGGCGCTGCGTTCCGGTAAAAAAGGCGCACGCACGGCGGTCGCCACGCCAGGGAAATCATCATGAATCAGCAATGGCTGATATGGTGGCACAGCGGCTACTGGCAGACGGCACATGAAAGCTGGCGTCAGGATAGCTGGTTTACGCTGCCGGAAGCCCGCCGCCAGGCGCTGACACGCATGCGTGCCGGGGCCATCGGTCACCAGTGGGGCGTGCAGCCCTCGCCTCTTGCGCCGCCGCAGCCGCTGCTGCTTAGCCTGCTGGCGCTCCCCGAACCACAAAAAATCCGGCTGCTGACGTTCGTTGAGGCGATTTGCGGCGCAGAGACCGCACTAACCGGCGAAGAAAAAATCTGGTGTCGGCGGCTGTCGAGAGGCATTCGCCCGGAAAGCTGGCTGCCGGAAGCATTGCTTTCGCGCCCCATGGCGCTGGCGCTATTACAGGCGCTTTATCCAGACTGCTGGACGCGCCTGCGCATGGCGTTTCCCCGCGAGGCAGTGCTTGCCTGTCCTTCCATGCCGCCCGACCTGCCAGCCCGGCGGCTACAGCCGATCTGGGAAGCTGCGCTGTGGCGCTGCCAGTCCGGGGAGAATAACCATGTGGCAGCTTAGACGGCTCAGCTGTTTCACACCGCCGGAGCCGCAGCAGACGTTGCTTAACCGTGACGCGCTGGTGCTACAGCAGCAGGCACAGCAAATACGCGCTGCGGCAGAGCAGGAAGCGCAAAGGCTGCTGGACGAAGCCCATCAGCAGGCGCAGCAGATCCAGCAACAGGCGCAGGCAGAGTCCGCCGCGTTACTTGAAAAGCAGCAGGCGCATTTCTGGCAGCAGGCACAAATGCTGTTCGACGACTGGCACGAGCAGCGTGAAACGCAGCAGCAGCAGGTGGTGTCGCTAGCCAGCCAGTTGCTGGCACAGGCGCTGGCGCACTGCTTAGCGGAAGTGCCGTCGGAGCAACGGCTGCAGGCGCTGCTGACTCAACTGATGAATCGTTTGCCGTCAGAGACGCAGGCGACGCTTTACTGTGCCCCTTGCCGCCAGGCGCCGCTGGCCGCCTGGCTGAGCGCGCGGCCCGCGCTGCGCTGGCAGCTTACGCCCGATGAACGGCTGGAGATCGACGCGCTGCGGCTGGTGACCGCACAGGGGGAATTGCAGATCAGCTGGCAGGCGCTTTGCCAGTCGCTGAGCGGCGGATAATTTTTTAAGCCGCACGGAACCCAACGGTAAAAGGCACCACTCAAGGGAGAACCTTAAACCAGAGGAGTCAAATCATGCCTTCCGGAGATTTGCTGCAGCGCCGCTTAGCCACCCAGTCCAGCCGTACACATAACGAGACCTATCAGTTCGCCAAAGAGATCTCTGGCCAGCCGTTCAGTCTTAGCGATATGTACGCCTTTCAAAACCAGCTGCTGGATATGTCCAATGCCAGCTGGGCCAGCTCGCAATATACCCAGTTTAAGTTCGGTATCCGCAAAGCGATTATCGATGCCATTAACTGATGCGCGTTAACTGACGGCAGCTGCGGCTGCCGTTAACAGGCTTTCCCGTTTGGATGATTGTCAGAAGAAAGGAGTAAGGTGTGATCACCCTGCCCGCTGTGAAAAGGCTGCTGCGCTGGACAGCCGCCCTGCTATTGCTGTGCGCTGGCACCCTGCACGCCAGTACCCCGGAAGCCTGGAAAAATGGCGCTTACGCCTATTCGGCCGACAACACGCCGCTCAGCATTATCCTCGAAGATTTTACCAACAGCTTCGGCGTGGATATTAATCTCGGCACCTTACCCGACAGCAACGTCACTGGCCGCCTGCGCGCCGTCAGCCCGGAAGCGTTTCTTAACCGGTTGGCGCTGGAGTATCGCTTTCAGTGGTTTGTTTATAACAACACGCTCTACGTCAGTCCGCTGACGGCACAAACCTCGCGTCGTCTGGAAATTTCACCTGATGCCGCGCCCGATATCAAGCAGGCGCTGAAAGGCGTCGGCCTGCTGGAGCCGCGCTTTGGCTGGGGCGAGCTGCCCGACGAAGGGGTGGTGCTGGTCACCGGCCCGCCGGAGTATGTCAATCTGATCGCCGACTTCGCGAAAAAGTCAGATACGCCGAAAGAAGATAAAGAACCCAAAGAGATGATGGCGTTTCCGCTGAAATATGCCTCAGTGGCCGATCGTAATATTCGTTATCGCGACCAGACGCTTCTGGTGCCCGGCGTAGCGACCATGCTTAACGAACTGCTGGGTCAAAACAGCGGCGACAGCGCCAAAGGCATGAGCAGCGGCCAGGGCGGCGATGACGGCATGGAGCAGATGCGCATGGAGTCGCAAAGCATCCTTAACCAGCTGGTGGGACGCAGCACGCATCGCGATCATGATCCCGGCGGCGGTCCGGCAAGCGTCATGGCCGGACGCGTTTCCGCCGACGTGCGCAACAACGCTCTGCTGGTGCGTGACGATCCGAAATACCGCAGCGCCTATCAGTCGCTGATTGCCACCATTGATGTGCCGCAAAAGCTGATCGAGATCGATGCGCTGATTGTGGATATCGACCGCAACGAGCTGGCGCGCCTTTCCACCAGTTGGGCCGGCCAGTTTGGCAACGTCAGCGGCGGCTCGGCGCTGCTTTCCGGCCCCAGCACACTGTTTGTCACCGACTTCCGTCGCTTCTTCGCCGATATTCAGGCGCTGGAAGGCGAAGGCACCGCCTCGATTATCGCCAATCCTTCTATCATGACGCTGGAAAACCAGCCGGCAGTGATCGATTTCAGCGATACCGCCTTTATCCGCGCCATTGGCGAACGGGTGGCGGATATTCAGGCAGTCACCGCCGGCACCAGCCTGCGCGTGACGCCGCGAGCCATCGGCAGCGCCAAATCATCGGTACAGCTGATTGTGGATATAGAGGATGGCAAGCTGGATAAGGATGATAATGGCGAAGCAGAAGGCACCAGCAATGGCGTGATCAGTACGCAGGCGCTGGTTCAGGAGCGGCGTTCGCTGGTGATGGGCGGTTTCCACACCAAGCAGAGCGGCGATCGTGAGCGCCGCATTCCGATCCTCGGCAGCATTCCGTTGATCGGCAAGCTGTTTACCTCCACCCAACATGAAACTTCGCAGCGTGAACGACTGTTTATTATCACGCCACATCTGGTGGGCGATCAGGTGGATCCTTCCCGCTATATCGCCGATGAAAACCGCAGCCAGCTGAATGATGCCATGGGCGACGTTAACCGCCGTCATAAATATACCGATATGAAAAGCCTGGTGGAAACGGCGCTGCGCGATCTGGCTGAAAACCGCCTGCCCACCGGCTTTTCTACCGGCGGCAGCGGCCAGACGCTGAGCGCGCTGTGCAGCCTGCCTGGCGGCCTGTTCAATGATTACCGCCGTCACCAGTGGTATCACAGCAGTTCGGTGCAGATCACCGTTGGCGTGATCACCAATAACAGCAACGTAACCCAGCGCTTTGACGAAGCGACCTGCCGCAGCGATCGCACGCTGGCGGTGGCAGTCTGGCCGCGCTCACAGCTGCGTCCCGGTGAATCCGCTGAAGTTTACGTGGCGTTTGAACCGGGTGCCGTTGCCCGGCCAGGGCGCGTTTCGCTGCTCTCCGCCACCGCCAGTCGTCTGACACCCTGAGGATCTAAAGTGAGAACGATGATCATAGCACTGCGTAAACTGCTTTTTACCGGCCTGCTCGGCCTGCTGCTTACCGCCTGCGCGCCGAAAGCGCCGCCCGGCTGTCAGGATATGCGCTGTCGCCCGCAATCTGGCCCGCAGCACCTGACCATCTGGTGGCAGCCGGAACTGCGCAACGGCCCTTACGATTACACCCAGGTACAGGTTCACCCCTGAAAACGTTAAGAGGAAAAACGTATGGCTTTGCCTCCCGTTATCACCGGTGCCGCAGCCGTTGTACGCACCACCAGTCATGTCGGCGCGCGTGCGCAACCTGCTGTGACGCAGGGCGCGGCACGCGCCACCCAGCGCAGCAGCGGCAACCTGCTACAGGGCCGCGCCCATGCGCCCGCTTCCGCACAGCAGCAAGCGGGTGCCAGCTCTTTGCGCCGTCGGCATTCGCAGCCGGAAGCGCGTCACGCTGGTCAGCATGGGGAAAACGGCCCGGCGTTGCAGCGGCGTCACTCCACCGGCGAAAAAGAGGCGCGGCCAACAGACAGCTGGCCGGTGAACAAGCCGCCTGCACGACGTCACTCGGTTGACGGTACGCCAGAGGAGTCTCCCAGGCCCGGCGCACCCGCCCGCCGCCATTCGCTTGCGACTACGCCACCGTTGGCTGACAGACCGCCACAGGCCAGCATTACGTCCGCCTCGCTGGCTGACTGGAGCAGCACGATGTTGCAGCTTATCGACAGGGTGTCGGAGCGCCATGCCAGCGCGCTAAGCGCTGCCGAAACCACCAGCCTGGCGACGAAGCAGGCGCAGAGCAAGCGTCTGGAGCAAAACGCAGCTGAATCTGAACCACCCGATGAAGCAGCAGACCCGCCCTCTCCGCCAGCCGCGCAATTAACCCGCCTGGCGGTTAACGCAGGCCGCCTTAACATTAACGCCTCATCCTCCCTGCAGCCGCTGCTGGAGCAGACGCTGGGTAAAGCCGATCAGCGCTATCGCTGGCATGAGAGCAGCGGCGAACATCACCATGTTCTGCTCGATCATAGCGGACGCCTGCTTAACGTACAGGATTCGCCGCTGGCCTTTACCGCCGTAGCGCACAGCAAGCCCGTCAGGCCGGAGCAGCAGCCACGGCTGGATAGCGCTAATCAGCGTATTGCCCTGCACCATAACAACACACAGCAACACCGTCCGCTGCCTGACCCGGCAGTACACTCTATGCTTACCGGTATCTATAGCCACCAGCGCGAAGACGGCACACAGAGCGAGCATCTGCGGCTGCATGAAAACCGTCTGTACCGCTTTGATACAGGCCATCAACGCTGGGAACCCACCCACAAAGATGATGAGAAAACCTTCGATAAGCTCAGCCGCCAGGGCAACAATCAGCTGTATGCCATTCAGGGCGACAAACGTCTGCACAACCTGAGCCAGCAGCAAAAGAGCCTGATGTTTAGCGATAAGATCGCCGCTTTTAGCGTCGGTGCACAAGGCGAACTGGCGGTAGTGCTGAAAGATAAAAAGACGCATGAGCAACAGCTGCAGCTGATGAACGGCATCAACGCGCCTGACTGGCAAAGCCCGACGCTAAAGATGAAGCAGAGCGTTAACGGTCAGCCGGGCGACTTCCAGCTCAACAGCATCGCGCTGCATAACAACCAGATCCTCGCCGTGGATCCCAACGGCAGGCTATTTAGCGCAGCCCGTCCCGACAAAGGGGCCCGTGAAATTAACTTTGCCGACGATAACCGCAACCAGGCGATTCTCACAGCGTTCGGCGAAGGCGCGCAGATCACTGCGCTGCACAGCAACGGTCAGGGACAATTACATGCGGTGGTAAAAGACCGGCTGGATAATGAACACAGCTGTGGACTGGATGATCAGGGCATCACGCCAGGCTGGAACCTTAGCGAAAGCATGGTGATGGATTACCAGAAAGGGCTACGCCGCAAAGAGCCGCTACCGCATGCGGTCGTCGATGCCGGACGTCTGGGTAAACTGGCGCTAATGAATGGCAAAGTCCATTTTTACGACACGGTTTCGCAACGCTGGGAAGCGACCTCCGAAAAAGCCGATCGTCTTATCCGTGGCAATGACGGACTGCCGTTAAAAGTTGAGGGCGGCGAAGTCAAACCGCTGAAGGTCAACCAGGCGGGCAACAAAACCTCGCACCACAACAATCTGTTTCAGCTCACTCAGGTGAAAAACAGCGTTAAAGCGGATCTCGCGCTGCATGGCCTCGGCAAAGAGAGTAAAACGCAGACTATTTCCTCGCTGGGTAATGGTCGACTGCTGGCGCTGGATGAGAACGGCGAGATACGCCTGCATCAAATCTCCTCTGGTTTGCGCCGCGATCGGCAGCCGCCGCATACCATCACTAAAACAGGTTTGCCCTCCACTGAGGGATTAACGGGCGAAGCGGCAAAGCAGGCGCAGCTTAAAGATATCGCAGTAAATGAGCATAACAGGCTCTTTGGCCTGACCGGCGGCGGCGCACTTTTTATGCTGGATGCCAAAGCCTGGCACGGCAACAGCGGCGACGGATGGCAGCCCGTCACCCATCTGCCTGAAAACTTCGGTACGCTTGCCAGCCTGCATACCGATGGGCAAGGCCGTCTGATGGTGGCGAACACAGAAGGCCAGGCTGTGCTGCTGGATGCCGGTAACTGGCAGCCAATGCATAAGCGACAAGCGTTAAACACGTACAAGAATAATACCTCTGCCGAAACTTTTGACCGGCTGGGCGACGCCGGAAAATCGGGCCGTATTCCCGGCACTAACGTCACTTATAAACGCGAGATCGACCTGTTCGGCAGCAGCGGCAACAATACGTCTAAAGTAAACAGCCCGTTTAAAAAACGCATGGAAGCATTTGTGCTGCGCACCTCCGGCGGCGGCTGGCCGCGCCCGTTGAAGAATCTGGGCAATGAGTTTAAGCATCGTCTGCACGGACGCGAAGGCCTCAGCCCGCTTTATAAAGCGCAAAATCATATCGCTATGGAGATAACCGCTCAGCACACATCGCGTACCCAGCCTCATGCGGCGCTTGAACAGCGTCTGAGCCGGTTGAATATTAAAACCAGCGATCCCGGGCTGCATCAGGAGATCAATGACTTTGCGGAGGAGCTGGGCCATAGCCTGATGTTGCAAAGCCGGGCGGTCGGACAGCATTACGGCGTGCTGGATGATAAAAACCAGCTAAACACCCAGCCGAAAAAGCTAAAAAACACCCATAACGGCCACTTTAATACGGCACGCAAGCGCGATCCGCAAATAGTGGGCACGCTGCATCAGCTGATTAATAACAACCCCTCTGCCCATACGGCGTCTGCCCTGCAGGTGATTAACGGCATGCGCGCCAACCGCTTGACCCTCGATCATTTGAAACACGATACCGATAAACCGGTGCGCGACAGCCATGACGAACTGGGGCTGGTAAAGTCGCGTCTGTTTCTGGACGCCCTGACCCAGCAGCGGCTGCACAGCGCGCTGGATATTTACCAGCGCAGCCTGCATATGGGCGACGATCCGGCAATGGCGCGCGCGGCACTTCAGACACGCATCCGTGAACTGCGCGATCAAACCTGGGGCGATAATCCGGTGAAGAAGCTGACCGATCAGGGCTTCGCCAGTACGCATCAGGTCGAGGCGAATTATGACGCCATTAAAAAAATGACCAATGCGTTTGCCAAAGAGCATCACGGCCTGAATTTAACCTCGCGCACCCTGTTTAACGCCGGGAGTCAGCCACAGCTGGTAGAGAACCTGGCAAAAGAGCTGAAGTCATTGAATAACGGCGAGAGCCTGACCTTTAACAACAACTACGGCGTTTTTGCCTCCAGCACCGTCTTACCGGGTAGTCAGGTTATGCACATCGCGGGCGGACGCGCCAACGCCGATCGCGGCTACAGCCTGGCCTTTACCCGTGGCGAAGATGGACTCACGGTTACCATTGGACGTAACGGCGCGGGCGGCGTGACTCCCTTTACCGCCATCGGCCATAACATGCTGACCGGCCACGTTGACCCTAATGATGTGAAATTTGGCAAAAATGGCGACCATAGCGCCTCGCCGGCAGTCAGGCTGGGCGCGGTAGCCTCGCTGAATCTTCAGCGGCAGTCGCAAAACAGCGTGACATTTAGCCTGGCAGACAACGAGCTAAATGATTTCCTGAACCGCCTGGCCAGCAACCAACTCGATCCGCTGGCGCTGCTGGATAAAGGCAACGAGCATAAAGTGAAAAACGGCACCACCTGGACCGCCAGTCTGGATACCAGTGCTATTGCGCAGGCCAGTATCGGGCTGCCGATGACGAATAAGAATGAGAAGGAGCATATAGCCTCGACGCGCTTTGGCGGCGGCGTAGCCGCTAACCTTAACATCGCGGCGGCTTCCCGGGAGCGCAACAATAACGGTAACGCCAGTACCGATAAACATACCCGCAGCAATAACCGCGTACGTTTCTTTAACCAGGGCGCGGCGGAAGCGCGCTTTATGTCGCCGGGCGGGGTGGTGAATCAAACCGCTCAGGCGCGGCAGCCGATTATGGCGATCACCGGCGCTGGCGTCCGCTACAGCTTTGATAATCGCACCAAACAGACATTAAGCCTGGAGTTGACCCAGCCGCATCGCCTGGCGGCAACGCATCTTGATAAGGTATCGGAAAGCCTGAGCAAAGCCTTTACCGATCGCGCCACGGCACAGTTAATTGAGTCGCTTAAAGATCCCGCCGCCGACAGTGGTAAAACGGCGAAAACCCACGATGAGAAGCTTGATGCGCTGCTGAACCATTTCGAACAGCATGAAGCGCAAGGCAAGGTCACCAGTAACGCTCAGTATGCTGCTATCCGCGAACTGGTGAAGCTGCGCCAGCAGCGAGAAGCGCTGAACCTTCACGTTCCGCTGCCGGGTGGCACGGAAATCCAGTCCACCTATAGCAATCTCGCCAAAATAGAGAGCAACGGGCTGCTGCACTGGCTTGGCGAGATGCTGAATCACGAAACCGAATCGAACCATGCGCTGAGCAACGCCAACCGCATTCACGGCATGATGCAACAGGATGCGCATCTGAGCGGACTGATTAAACAGATGCAGCTTTCTCCCGATACCCAGGCGGTGGTAACGCTGGAGCCGAAAGATGACGTTAAAGAGCAGCTTAATGCGGACTGGCTTGCCGGACGCATCAGTCGCGGCGAGCTGGAGGCGCGCCTGAAAACGCGCAGCAATATGCGTATCAAATCAGTGACCTTTACTGAAAGCAAAAGCAAAAGCTACGGGATCTCCACGCCGCAGTTTTTGCTGGGCGGTGGCAGTAACGTTTCTGTCGCCAAAAGCCGTAACCTCGGCAAAATCAGCTTCAGCTACGGTCGCGATCAGCAAAGCCCGCTTGCTTATACGCTGGAAGGCGAGCTGGCTAAACGCAGCACCGAACAGCTTGCGCAGCCGTTGCAGGCCGCACAGCAGAACGGTCGGGTTCTTAAAAGTTAACGGGGTGGATAATGGATAGTCACTATTTGCAGCGCCTGCTGGAACAGTATGGCCGCACATTGAATACCGAACTGACACTGGATAATGGCGTTTGCGTCTTGCTTGATGCGCAACAGCAGGAACTGGTCACCATTGAGGCACCGCCGGGCGAGGATCTGCTGCTGCACTGTGAAATTATGCCGCCGCAGCAAATGACCGACGACCCGGCGCTATGGCGCGCGCTGCTGGCAATGAATTTTGAGATGGATGCGATGCGTGGCTGCTGGCTGGCGCTGGATCCAGAAGTTGCGTTACGGCTCTGTAGCCAGCAGCCGCTAAAGCATCTGGATGCGCCGCGCTTTACCCAACTGGTCAATAACTTTATCGATCAGGGGCGTCAGGTGCGCGAGTTTATGCCCACGCTGCTGACGCGGCTGGCGGAAACGGCGGAGGCCATGGCATAAGCATCGTGTTAAAGGTGGAAATATACTCTCCCTGTTCCTGATGGATCAGGTTACAAAGCAGGGAGAGGCAAATCCCCGAGCTTAAATGGAAAGCAAAAGCGGTTAAGCAACCCGACAGATTAGTTAACGCGGGTTTAAACAGCGCCTCAGACAATCCTCATCTGCGCGATCACTCCTCCTCCAGTTCAATCACCTCATCCAGATAGTGATCTTCCAGTTCGCGTAGCAGACGATAAACCTGAGCGACTGCTTTTAAGGTTTCGCGCGGGATCCACTCACCTTCCGCCGTGGTGCGATAAAGCGTACGCGCCAGCCAGATATAACGGATCACCGGAATTTTTGCGCGCTGCGCCTGCTCAATCAAATGGTGAGCATCATCATCGCTGGCCTTGAACAGCAGACGCGGCAGCGGAGTTTCGCCGGGACGATAGTAAAGCCCTACGGCAAAGTGGGTCGGGTTGACCAGCAGCACGTCAGCCTCCTCTACCGCAACCCGAGGCGGCGCTTTTGGTGCTTCGTTTAAGATCTCATGCGCCACCTGTCGGCGGTGCCCTTTCATATGCGGATCGCCTTCACTCTGCTTGAATTCGTTACGGATATCTTCATGGCTCATGCGCTGCTGTTTCAGGTAAAAATACTTTTGCAGGCCGAAGTCCAGCACGCTCAGCGCCAGCAGCGCCAGCAGCACCTGGCGTGCCGCCTTAACAAACAGCATCAACACGCCATGCCAGAAGGTGTTGAGATCGGTCTGCGCCAGCCGCGCCAGATTACCGATTTCCGGTTCTAACGCCAGCCACAGCACCATGCCAATTGCCCCCGCTTTGATAATGCTGGTCAGCAACTGGGTAAACTGGCGCGCCGAAAACATATTTTTGAAGTGATTGACCGGATTCAGGCTCTCCAGCTTCGGCATCATCGCCTCCACCGCAAACAGCGGCCCGAACTGCAGCCAGCCGCCCACGATACGCAGCACAATTGCAATCGCGCCGATAATGGCGGAAAAGAGCAGCAGCACCAGTAGCGAGTCGGTTACTACCTCCTCCATGGCGTGGCCAAAGGGCTGACCGATGCGCGTCAGCGGCAGCATAATCATCGCTTCCATTCGCTGCATGCCGCTCTCCACCAGTGCAAAGATCGCCTCCAGGATGCCAATGGAAATCAGCAGTTTGGGAATATCCTGACTCTGGCTTACCTGCCCTTTTTTACGTGATTCCTGGAGCTTTTGCGGGGTTGCGTCTTCGGTTTTTTCACTCATCTCCCGCTCCCTTAGCCGCAAACAAATGGGGGAATATCGCGCTCAGATCGCGCAACTCAAACAGGCGCTCACCGGCCAGATGGTTGAGCAGCGGCAGATACAAAACAAAAAACAGCAGCCCCAGCAAACATTTCAGCGGGATCGCCAGCACCGTGGCCTGAATTTGGGGGCTGTAAATACTGATAATGCCCACTGCGAAATCCAGCAGCAGCAGCAGCCCCACCAGCGGCCCGGCATACAGCACCATGGTGACAAACGTCTCTTTCAACAGATCCAGCCAGACTTGCCAGCCCTGCTCGCTTAACGGCGGCAGCCACGCCAGCGGTGGCCAGATACGGTAACTGTCCCACAGCAGCTGCGTAATCGCGCCCAGCCCCGGTCCCACTATCAGCAACAGAATCATCACCTGCTTCATCAGATAGCCCAGCGGCGTGGCGTCTGGTCCCAGCTGCGGGTTAATTTGCCCGCCCATCAGCGCACCGCGCTGGTTATCGAACAGCGCGCCGACCGATTCATACATCCAGAACGGTAGCCCAAGGATCAGACCAATCAGCGCGCCGAGGATCAGCTCTTTAATGGCAATGGCCGCCAGCCCCATCAGCGACAGGGAAGCGCTAAGCATATCGCCATATAACACCGGCGTGATAAACAACGCCAGCGCGACCACAATAGCGGTGCGCAGCGTGCCTTTAATCACGGAAAAAGAGAAAACAGGCGTCAGCAGCAGACAGGGAAAAATGCGCGCCATGCCCAGCAACAGCGCCAGCAGCGCGTTAAACAGCTGATCCAGCGCGTCGCTCCACAGCATCAGCTGCCTACCCGTGACATCATGGCGAAAGCGTTCTGCGTCAGTTGAATAAGCTCAACGCCTACCCAGCGCCCGGTCATCGCCAGGGTGATGCCCACCGCCACCAGCTTCAGGCAAAACGGCAGCGTCTGATCCTGTAGCTGCATCGCCGCCTGCACCAGCGAAATTACGATGCCCACCAGCACCGCCACAATCAACGGCGGCGCGGAAAGCAGCACCACCAGCAGCATCGCCTGGCGGAAAAAAGTCAGTATCTCCATTGCCGCCTCACAGATAGCTGTAGAACAGGCCGTCCAGCAGCCGCGTCCAGCCGCTGACCAGCACAAACAGCAGGATTTTTAGCGGCAGCGAGACCGTCATCGGCGAAACCATCTGCATCCCCAGCGCCAGCAGCACGTTCGAGACAATCAGGTCCACCACCAGAAAAGGGATAAAAATCAGAAAGCCGATCTTGAAGCCGTTTTGCAGCTCCGACAGCACAAAGGCGGGGATAATCAGTAGCGGGCTTTGCGGCGTAATGCTCTGCGCCATCTCTTTGGGCCACATGCGCGCGCCGTTCTCCTGCAGATGCACCAGAATATCCGGGTCGGTATTGCGCGACATGAATTTTCTTAGCGGCTCCGCGCCGTTGCCAAAAGTGTACTCCAGCCGCTCCATGCTGCTGAAATCGAGCGGCATCGCCTTGATACGCTGGCTCGAATCATTAAATACCGGTGCCATCACAAACAGCGTGGCGGCCAGCGCGATGCCGTAAAGCGCCATATTAGGCGGCACCTGCTGCACGCCCATGGCGTTACGCGTCAGCATCAACACCATGGAAATTTTCAGGAAGCAGGTGCAGATAATCATTAACATCGGCACCAGCGACAGCACGCCGAGGAACAGCGCCAGCATCATCGGGTTAAGCGACTGCATCTCCATTCGCGTTTTACCCGCCGTGTCCCAGAGGATTAATACTGCCCGGCAGCATATGGGTGATCTGTAACCCCAGCCGTCCTTCCACATCCACCAGCTCGCCTTTCGCCAGCGGAAAATCGCCGTGACACAGAAGCGCCTCGCCTGGCCGCACGTTATCCACCATCACCGTGGTTCCGGCGCTCAGGTGCTGTAGCTCTCCCAGCGTCAAACGCAGCTGGCCACAGCGCACCGTTAACGCCAGCGGCAATCCATCCAGCGCGGGCGCAGGCTCGCTCTGCCACGCCTCGTCGGGCTGCGTAGCGGGGGCCATATCATCGTTATCGTAGGGAAATGTCACAGGCGCGATCTCCAAATCAGAAAGAGTAAAAAAGGCGCGATCCGCCTCACCGGTCAGCTCTCCGGTCAGGCGCAGGCCAGCCAGCTGCAGCGAGCCTTCTCCATACGGAGAAAAAGCGGCATGCGTCGGCAACAGCACATCTTCCGGCCGCAGCTGACGCAGCTGCCCGACGCTCAACGTGAGCGCGCCAACGGTCAAAGGAAAGCTCAGCGGCAAATCAGACGGCAGCCCCGCCGCCTCCGGCTGCCAGCCCGCCTTATCCAGCAGGCGGTTCAGCGTGGCAATGGATGCCATCAACATGCTTTCTGAGTGGAGTTTACCGAGCCTGAGTTCCAGGCGAAGCGAAAATGGTGCCTCTTCTGTTTTATTTACCGGCGAGAGATCGCCAAACAGCGGCTGCAATTCACTGCTCAGGCTTTGATTAAACAGCGGCCAGTACCAGGGCGTGACCTCTGCCTCGGCATACGGCAGCGCGGGGCAATCGGAGATCAGCGCCAGTACCCCTTCCGCATCGCTTAGCTGCACAACGCCGCTGTTGCAGCCCAGCGTCAGCCCGGGTGCCGCCGCTGGCTGATCCTCCGGGAGAAAAAGCGTTAGCTGGCCCGCCTCGCCCGCCAGCGTATAGTGAAAGCGCAGCCCGGCACCGATACGCTGACGCAGCTGCACCTCATCCGTCTCCCGGCGTGGCAGAGAGAGTTTCATGCGGCCCCCCGCTGTTCAAAACGCAGACGCACCCGGCTGGCCATTCGACGCCGCAGCGCCTGGCGACAGCGCTCCTGATGCGCCTCCAGCACGTTTAACGCCGCCGGTGAAAAGCGCAGCGCAATATCCCAGCCGCCGGCGGGCAGATGCTGTAAACGCGCATCCACCGCACCGAGACGCGGCAGCAGCAGCGTCATCGCGACCGGCCCGTTAGGCTGGCGGTCGGTAATGCGCCCCAGCTCCGCCTCCAGCGGCTGCCAGAGCGCCATTGGCGCGGCGGCGGGCGCGTTCTGTGCGGCCTCATGAGTAAAACGCGGCTGCGTATGCAGCTCTATGCCGCTGCTATTGAAAGCGGGCGGCGTCGGGACACTATCCAGCAGCGCGCTGAACAGCAGGCCGTCCGGGCTGGCCGAAGGCGGCTCGTCGCTGCGTTTCGCCGCGCTGCCTGGCGTATTGCCCTGGCTACGTTCGCTGCGCGTTTTATCCGCCCCGCGTAAGGGCGGTTTTGCCTGCGGCGCTGGCTCTGGTTGCGGTTTCAGGGGCTTCGACGTTGCGCTGGTGCGTGTCGTCTCGCGCTCCGGCGGGCGCGGCTCGCGTGGCTCGCGCGGTTGCGGTTCAGGTCGCGGCTTTGCGGCGAGGGTTCGATCCGCAAAAGGGTTCATGATTGCACCTCATTTTCCTGCATCAGCATCTCCAGCTTTTCCAGCTCCCGTTGTCGCAGCTGAGTTTCTGTACGCGCTGCCGCCAGCTTCTCGCTTTGCGCAGCACACTGCGCAGCGCTTTCGCAGACCGCCTGGCGCTGGCGCTGTACTGCCCCGGCGGCCCTCTCCTCCTGCAGCAGGCCACGCTGCAACCGGGAAAACGGTTGATGCCCCAGATAAGCGGTATCAAACCCGGCGCGCAGCCTCTGATAATCGCTTTGCCGCTGCGTAAGCTGATCATCTGCCCTCCTCGCCTCCGCACGCAGCTGTTCCAGCTGTTGCTCGTGTTGACGCTGCTGTCGTTCGCTGCGACGCAGGCGCTGACGGCGGATCGGCAACAGCAGGGCAAACGCATCACGCAAACTGGCAGCAGGATCTTCCGGGGCCGGTTCTTCAATGGGGTTAATCCTCTGGCGCATGTTGGCTTACCTCTGAAAGATGATGCAGCGTCGTCTCCCAGTCGCTGGGGGCGCGCGTGGCCTGGCGCAAATAGCCGTTAATCACCGGCTGCGCCTCTACTGCCGCATCGGTCATCGCATCGTGGCCGGGCTGGTATTCGCCCAGGCGAATCAACATTTCTACCTGCTGCCACGCTGCCATCATGCGGCGCAGCTGTGTGGCATCGCGCATCTGCTCGCGGGTTACCACGTTGCTCATGGTGCGGCTCAGGCTGGTCAGCACATCGATCGCCGGATAGTGGCCGCGCTCCGCCAGACGGCGTGACAGCACGATATGGCCGTCGATCAGCGAGCGCACCTCGTCAGCCACCGGATCGTTCATTGAATCTGCCTCGATCAACACCGAGTAGAGCGCGGTGATCGCCCCCTTTTCGGTTTGTCCGGCGCGCTCCAGCAGACCCGGCAGCAGGGTATAGACCGACGGCGGCAGGCCACCGCGTCCGGGCGGCTCGCCCAGCGCCAGACCGATTTCACGCTGAGCGCGGGCGAAACGGGTCAGGGAATCGAGGATCAGCAGCACGCTTTTGCCCTGCTCGCGAAAGGCTTCGGCAATGGCGGTCGCGGTAAAGGCGGCGCGGGCACGCTCCATGCTGCTGCGATCGGAGGTAGAACAGATCAGCACCGTGCGGCTGCGCAGCTCTTCATCCAGCTCATGATCGAGAAACTCACGCAGTTCGCGGCCACGCTCGCCAATCAGTCCAAAAACAATCGCATCGCAGGGCGCATTGCGCGCCAGCTCCGCCAGCAGCGTGGTTTTGCCGCAGCCCGCCCCGGCAAATACGCCAACGCGCTGGCCGACGCCAATGGTCAGCATGCCGTCAATGGCGCGTACGCCGGTCGGCAACGGCGTTGAAATACGCGGGCGGGCGGTAGGCGGCGGCGCGTCGCCCAGCACCGGGATGGTGCGTTCCGCTTCGCCCGGCAGCGCAAACGCGCCGACGCCCTGGCCGTCAATCGGACGACCAAAACCATCCAGCACGCAGCCCAGCAGCGCATCGGAAACAGAGATACTGTGCGGCAGATAAAGCGGCGTCACCCTTGCGCCCTGCGCGATGCCGTCCAGCGGACCCAGCGCTGACAGCAGCGTATGCTGCGGGTTAAAGCCCACCACTTCCGCCATCACGCTCTCTTCCGCATCGCGTTCAATACGGCAGAGATCGCCGATGCGCGCGCGCGGCAGGCTGCACTCCAGCAGAATGCCGCTGATGCCGGTGATACGCCCATACACGCTGACCGCATCGGGCTGACGCAGCCGCTGCTGCTGCTGGCTGAACCAGCTATCAAGATCGATGCGCATTACCATTTCACCGTAATAGGATCGTGACCGCTGAACTCGATCCGATCGTCGGTGATCGCCACCAGACGCAGATCGCCAATCTGATCGCCGATAAACAGCCGATCGCCATCGTCAGTAACAATATTGGCGCGCGATCCGGTTGCAATTTGCACGATGCGGAACGGCAGCTTTTTCTCCAGCGGACGCACTGCGCTGGTGACCGGCGCAGCAGCGCTGTAGCGCGCATAAAAGCGCGTCATCATGCGGTTAAAAACGGTGATTTGCGGTTTAGTCAGGGTACCGCTCAGCAGCAGGCGATCGCCCTGACGGCTGATTTTTACGCTGTTCGCCAGGTCGCGTTCGCGCAGCATGATTTGCAGCGGCGCACGCAGATCCTCTACCGTTCCCCAGGCGGGGCGTGAATTTTCACCGGCGTTGGGCTGGGCGACCGTCGGCTGTAAGATCCAGCTCACTACGGTGAAGCTGAACAGCAGCAGCAGGCCGAATATTACCCCGCGCATCCAGCGTGGCGTGCCGGTACGCGCTGTCACCTCTTCCGCTACGGCGGCGGCAGGTGCGGGAGCAAAGGCGCTGGCGGGCAGCGCGGCGGCCTCATGCCACGGCGTGCTGGCCTGCGCCACGCAGAGCCAGACGCCCGCCAGTTCAAAGGGGTCTTCCAGCGTAACCGGCTGCCCGTCGCTGGCCTCTTCCTGTTCCGTCAGCCACCAGCTCCCTTCCTGATAATGCAGCCAGCGCTCGCAGCCCGTTACGCTTTCATCGCTGAGCAGCAAATCAGCCTGCGTCGACGCGCCAATCTGCCAGCGATCGCCGCTGAGCGGCAGCGCGGCCCCGCAGTGCAGCCCCGACAGTACGCGCAGTTCAAACATTATTCTCCCTCCCAGTTGGTGAGTGAATAAAAGAGAGCATCCGCCTCCAGACGTCCCAGCACATGCACCGCCAGCGTCGGCTCCAGCTCAGCAAAAGAGAGCACCGGCACCTGATGGAAGGATTCGGCGATAAGCGCGCGCAGCGGCCCACGCAGATCCTGCGCTGCCAGCAGCACCGCCTGCTGTTCGTTGCCGGTGGTGAAGGCCTGGCCTATTTGCTGATGTACCGCCTGAATCTGTTCCTGGCTCAGCGCGAAGAAAATATCGTTCTGCGTCTGACGCAGGCTGTCGCGCAGCGCCTCTTCCAGCTCCGGTGACAGCAGCCAGGCGTGGATGCCGTCCGCCTGGCTGTATTGATGGCAAAGATGGGTTTTCAGCGTAATGCGCACCTGCTCGGTCAGCAGAAACACATCGCGCTCATGCTGACCATGCTCGATTAACGCTTCGGCGATGGCGCGTACCGAACGCAGCGGAATACGCTCCGCCACCAGCTTTTGTAATACGCTGGAGAAGCGCGCCAGCGGCATTACCCGCTGCAGTTCCTGCGCCAGCTCCGGCTGCTCGCTCTCCAGCCAGCCCATCAGCGCGCGGGTTTCCTGCAGGCCGATAAAATGCGGGCTGCTGGCGTGAATGGCATTTTCCATCCGTTTCAGCAGCAGCCCGGCGGCAGTCCAGCGCACCACCTCCTGATTTTCCAGCAGCGGATGATCGGGTGGCAGCCAGAGATAGTGCGCCTCCTGACGCGCGGCCTGGCCCAGCGCGGGTTTCGGCGCGACGCTCGACGGCGCTTCCTCCCCGCCCGTTTCCGGCAGCGCAGGCTGATTGTCAGCCTGTAGCTGGCGCTGCTCTTCTTCGCTCAGGCTCTCCAGCCAGCGCGCCTCCACGGCAAGGCAGGCGGTGTTAAAGGTGCCGGCCACTTTCGGGATTTCATACACCGAGAAGCGGAATTCATCCGCGCTCAGCTTGTCGCTGAATTCAATGTCAAACGCCGGTAGGGTAAAGCCGAAGTTATAGACGATACGGTTACGCAGGCGGCGGATCTCCTGCACTAAATCGAGGGTTTCCGCCTTGCCGCGACAGTCGGTGGGAAACTGGATCAGATAAGGCCGCGTTGGGTTGAACTGGCGCAGATCCTCGCGGCCATTCAGCTCCGGCGGGATCACTTCGTTTTCAATTTGCGGCTGGGCGAGACGCAGCGTATGCCGGGCGCGCCACACCTGGAATCCGCCGCTGCTGAGGGTGATCAGCGCCAGCAGGGTAAAAACCAACCCCGGCATTCCCGGCACCAGCGCAAAACCCAGCATGCCCATTGAGGCGAGGATCCATGCCTTCGGCTGGCTGGTAAGCTGTTCGGCGATCTCACGGCCAATATTCGGCGCTTCCACGCTGTCGTTGTCCGATGAAACGCGCGTGATGATCATCCCGGCCGTAAGCGAGATCAGCAGCGCCGGGATCTGGGCGATCAGCCCGTCGCCAATGGTGAGGATCGAGAAGACATGCAGCGCCTCGCCCGCCGTCATGCCCACCTGCAGCACGCCGATACTGATGCCGCCGATCAGGTTGATAAACAGGATCACCAGCGCGGCGATGGCATCGCCCTTCACGAATTTCATCGCGCCATCCATTGCGCCAAATAGCTGGCTCTCTTTGGCCAGATCGCTACGCCGCGCTTTGGCCTGATGCACATCGATCAATCCGGCGCGCAGATCGCTGTCGATTGACATCTGCTTTCCCGGCATCGCGTCGAGAGTAAAGCGCGCCGCGACTTCCGCCACGCGCTCCGATCCTTTGGTGATCACCAGAAAGTTCACCACCGTCAGGATCAAAAACATCACCATCCCAACCGCCAGATTGCCGCCGACCACGAAGCTGCCAAAGGCTTCAACGATATGGCCCGCGTCCTGCTGGATCAGGATCTGGCGCGTCACGGAGATCGACAGTGCCAGACGAAACATCGTGGTCAACAGCAGCACTGCCGGAAAGGTGGAAAAGGCCAGCGGCTTTGGCAGGTACATCGCCAGTACGATCAGCAGCGAAGAGAGGCAGATATTCAGCGCTATCAGCGTATCAATCAGCGCCAGCGGCAACGGGATAATCAGCATAAACACCAGCGCCATGGCAAAGGCGGCGCCGACAATCTCAGAGCGCTGCATGGCGCTAATGGCAATTTTATTGAGAATTAAAAATAAGCCGTTCATCTTACGTCTCTCTGGCTTTGCGCTCAGGGGTTACGCGCCTGTTTACGTTCGTTCTTTAACAGCGCGGCGCTGTGACTTGCCAGCAGCGCCAGCGCGGTTTTTCGCCCATCTTTGACTTTCCATAACGCCAGCGGCAGGCTGCGCACCAGCGGCAGTATCGCGTTAAAGAACATCGACAGCTGGCGGGCGCTGGGGTGTGCCACCACATCTTCGCCTAACTGCTGGAGATCTTGCTGCCAGGCGCCGTGGTGGCTGAGATGCAGCAGGCGGCGCGTCAGATCCACCGCGCTGACGCTATGCAGCGTCATTTTTCCCGCCATGCGCTCCAGCAGCTTCTGGCTCTCTTCCAGCGTATGACTCACCTGGCGCGCTTCCGCGAGGCCGGTCTGGATATGGCGCAGCGCGCCGGTGCTGATGGAAGAAGCCAGCGCGGCGATATCGTCTGCCAGCGCCCGCTGTAAAGTGCGCAGGCCAGAGACAAACTGCTGTGGTTCGGTATGCGCCAGCAGCAGATCGACCATCGCAATTGCCGACTGCTGATGGACAATGCTGTCGTAATAGAGGTTGCGCAGCGTCTGGCGCTGTTGCGGATGCACGGTAAATTCCGCAAAGGCGGCGGCGGTGTTCAGACCGGCGCGCAGGCGTTCGCCGTGCCGGGTTTGCAGCGTCTGTAAATGGTTATTGATGGTGTGACAAAGCTCGTCATCGCCCTGCTCACGCGCTTCACGCTCCATCACGCGCAGCAGCAGATCACAGCGAGCCGGATCGTTATCCAGCTGCGCCAGCAGCTCATCGGTATCTGCTGGCGGCTTGCGTTTCAGCGCATCGCGCAGCTGGCCGAGGTGGGTTTCCCGCCGCGCCCGATCGTCGGAATCGAGCATGGCGTAAAGCTTATGCAGTTCAACCTTGCCTGCGTTTTGTCGGTGACGCAGGTGCTGCTGCTGCACACGGCGCTGTTCGGCTTTTTTCTGGCTTTCGGCACGCTCGGAGAACATCAGCCCCACTTCTTCTTTCATATCGTTGGCACTGACGGCAGCCGATTGTTCAGCGACCCGGCTGGCATTTTTCTCTGTGCCGCCGTCGGCGGCTTTCATCAGGGCTTTAAAAGGGTGCGGCATTAGCGGCAGCGTTGGGGTCTTCAGCATCGCCCGTTCCTCATCAGGTTGACCCCGGTTATGTGGCGCTTTTGCGGTTCGGGTTCCCTGAATTCACAAATAAAAAAATTTTATCGCTTTGAAATAATTAACCTGTGAAATTTGTGTAAAAAATGGCACAGCGAATAAAATGCTTTTTGCCAGTTTTTTCTCAGAAATATCCTGGTAAATTAAACGGCGAATAATAAAAACAAGCTGTTAGTTGTTTTATTTCTCCTGGCACAGCGCTTGCTATAGCCAATCGGCACTCACACCCGATTCCTCTGGAGAAAATAAAATGATCGACATTAATACCGACCAGCCAATAACTGTCTCTGCCGTTGCTATCGACTGGACGGACGTTTTTAAAAAAAATAATAAGAAATTACTGAATTTCATTCGCAAGCGTGTGGCGAATCATGAGGATGTGGAAGATATTGCGCAGATGACCTGCCTGGAGGTACTGCGTAACGGCCATAAATTTATCGGCGCTTCACGCCCGGAAACCTGGATGTTTGGTATCGCGATTAATCTGATTCGTAATTATTATAAATCCCAGCAGGGTCGCTTTTTATTTGATACGCTGAATGATGATATTCTTACCGATATGCATTATGACTGCGATCCGAGCGATATCACGGAAAATGAACGGGTTTTAGGCGCAACCCTGGCCTCAATCGAAACCCTGCCGGACGATCTGAAAACCATGCTATCAATTTTAGTCGGGCATGACGGCAGCTATCAGGATGTGGCGCAGCAGCTTAATATTCCGGTGGGCACCGTTCGTTCACGACTTTCCCGCGCCAGGGAAACGTTAAAAAATCGTGTTTATGCCTGAGATTATTCTGACATTACGCGAATAAGATAAATCCGGCGGGAAAGTTTATTCTGTTGACTCGGCGCTGAAATTTCAGAGGGCTGATAAATGATGCCAGAAAATGGAGATGCGTTATTGCAGAATTATTCTCATTACCTTAATCCTACGCTGACGCCGCCCGATAGTCTTTCTTCTATCGCGCTGGATCGCATTCATGATGCGATTTATTTAGTGGATCGTAACCTGCGGATAAAATATGTTAACGAGAAGGCGTGCAAATTAATGGGCTATTCCCCGCATGCCTTAATGCAGCTTAGTTTCGCCGTTATCGATCATGAATTGCAGGATGATGATGTTACCGCGTTATGGTGGAAACTCACCATGCGCCCGGAAGGGATCACCTTTACCTCACAGCACGCGCCCAGCCGGGGAGAACTGATCTCCGTTCAGGTGAGCTCCAGCCACTATCTGCACGGCGGCGAAACGCATGCGCTGTGCGTGGTGCGCGACGTGCGCGAGGTAAAACAGAAAGAGGCGGTTCAGCAGCTGCGCGAGAAACAGTTCCGCGCGCTGGTAGAAAACTCGCCGGATATGATCGCCCGTTTCGATCTGGCGCTGCGCTGTGTATATGTTAACCCGCCGGTGCTGAAGTGGTTTGAAGGGCGCGAACAGGAGATCTATCACCGACAGCTGACCGAAGCGGTGCCGCACAATGAGACCGGCATGGCGCTGCTGCGTCTGGTGTCGCAAAGCATGGCGAGCGGCAACGAAGCGGAAGGCGAGCTGACGCTTACCCAGGGCAGCCGCCGACGCATTCTGCACGTACGCAGCGTGCCGGAGTTCAATCTGCACGGCGAGTTAGAGAGCGTGCTGACCGTCGGACGTGATATCACCGCTATCCGCCTGGCGGAAGAGGAACTGCGTGAAGCGCATCAGCAGCTGCGTCTGCTGGCACGCAATCAGGAAACCCAGCGCGAGGCGGAGCGCAAGCATCTGGCCCATGAGATTCATGATGAGCTGGGGCAGCATTTAACCTCGCTGCGCGTTGGTCTGTCGCTGATCCGTATGCAGTCGCCAGAGGCGGGCGAAGCGCTGCATCAGCAGGTGGAGAACTTGATGCAACTGGTGGACAGTACTATTCAGGTGGTGCGCGACGTCTCTACCCGCCTGCGCCCAAATATGCTGAATCTGGGTCTGGTGCCGGCGCTGGAGTGGCTGCGCGACGAGTTTAACAAGCACAATACCACCCGCTGCATTTTTATCCCGCCGCAGGGAAAAGCGCTGCGCCTGAGCGACGAATGCGTTACCGCCGCCTTTCGCGTGGTGCAGGAGTCGCTGACCAATGTGCAACGTCATGCCAAAGCCAGCAGCGTGTATATCTTTGTGAAACAGGATGGCGATAAGCTGCGGATCGATGTGGTGGATAACGGCAAAGGCTTTGATATGCAGAATGTGCGTCCTAACGCCTGGGGGTTGCCGGGCATGGTGGAGCGGGCCGCGATGCTGAACGGCGAAGTGCGCATTGACAGCCGTCCCGGCGAAGGCACCCGCGTACAGCTGAGCTTTCCGCATCGTCCGCGCAGCCTTTCCCGCGCCCTGTTTAACAAGATTGATAAGTGAGCACCTCATGACGCAAGCAATACGCCTGATGATTGCTGACGATCACGCTATTATGCGTGAGGGACTGAAGCAAATTTTTCTGCTGGATGACGGCATTGATGTCGTCGGAGAAGCGGCTGACGGCGGTCAGGTGCTGGAGCGCCTGCGCGAAGGCGGCATCGATCTGCTGCTGCTGGATATTTCCATGCCCGGCATCAGCGGCGAAGATCTCATTAACCGCATTACCCTGCAATATCCAGCGCTGCGTATTCTGGTGCTGAGCATGTATAACGAACCGCAGATTGCCCGTCGGGTGCTGTACTGCGGCGCGTTGGGCTATATCACCAAGGATAAAAACCCGGAGGCGCTGTTGAGCGCGATTCGGCAGGTAGCACGCGGCGCGCGCTATATCGATCATGAGCTGGCGCAGGAGATTATTTTCTCTCAGTATCAGAGCGGCGACCGGCCACCGCATGAGAACCTGACGATGCGCGAGCGTCAGATCATGATCATGCTGGCGCATGGCGAATCGATCAATGCCATTGCCGATGCGCTGGTGATCAGCAATAAAACCGTCAGTACCTATAAGTCACGCCTGATGAAGAAAATGAAGTTCACTACCAACGCCGATATTGTGAAATATGCGATTAGCCATCATCTGGTGCAGTAGCGCGGGGCATAGATATCAACGAGCGTACGCGCCCACCATGCTACTGATAGCTGGTGGTATACCCGTTGCAAAGAGAAAGCACCTTGCCAGCGACGGGCTAAAACTTTAGCGTTATGATAAGCGAAACTGATTAAAGACCTGCCAGGGTCAGAAAAGCATAAGGCAAGGATGAAAAGTATGAGTGCAGCACAAGCCGGGCAATGGCTACGCTACTGGCGCAATTCACTGGCAGACGCTGAAAGCGGCAGTGGCGCAATGACCCATAAGGCGCTGAGCGAATACCAAAAAGTACCGGCAGAAATAATCGGGCAAGGTTGCCTGGACAAAGAAAGTGATGCCCTGAACCTGCTGTTTAAAGACGTTCCTGATGAGACAAAATTTATCAAGCTTACGCTGCGCCCTGCGGCTTATCGGGTTAAGCAGGAACATGAGCACAGCAAAAGTAGTTCTTCGGGTTTCCCTGAGACAATAACGCCAGTCATCTGCCCAGTCTGGCTTAGCCGGGAGGGACATCTTCTGCCTGCTGGCAAGCCACAAATCCCGCGCGATCTTCTCTCTCCTCAGTATGACGATAAGTTTACTTTGGCCTCCGTTCAGGATCTTGACCGTTTTCTGGATCAGCAAACGATACAAATTTATAGCGAGCAGGAAGCCAGTGCGCTCTTCAGCAAGCAACCCGACTTCGATAAAGCAACGTCTCCCTGGAGTCTTTATATTGCTTCGGCCCGTGAGCTGTTCAAGCTCTGCGACAGAGAACGGCTTAAAGCGCGCTATACCAACCAGAACGGTGGCTATCTTAAAAAGATCGAGGATGCTATCAGCGGAAGCTACCAGATTTTAAAACTTTACGACTGGCTGGCTGAGTGCAAAGAGTCGCTGCCGCTGGCGGAAAGCTACGCGCTTGAAAACAACACGCAACATTTTCCTTGCGCCAATGCGCTGACGCAGCTGGTGACCCGCGCAGGGCATTCCAATTCACGTTTTCCTCTTGCCGCTGCCCAGCGCGATGCGTTGGCCCAGGTTATGACCATGCAGCCCGGCGAGATCCTGGCCGTTAACGGCCCACCCGGCACGGGTAAAACTACCTTTGTCCTCTCTGTTGTTGCCTCGCTATGGGTAGAAGCCGCATGGAAAGAAACCCAACCGCCATTGATTATCGCCGCCTCAACTAATAATCAGGCCGTAACCAATATTATCGAGGCCTTTGGCAAAGACTTTGAAGAGAATAATGATCCCTTAAGTGGCCGTTGGCTGCCAGAAATGAAAAGCTACGGGGGATATTTCCCTGCCCCCAGCCTGGAAGGCGAAGCAGCAAAGCATTATCACACGCCCTCCTTTTATAAGCTGCTGGAAAATGAAGACTACGTAGACCGCGCGGAAAGTGCCTTTTTGACCCGTGCGCAAGCGGTTTTGCAAGGCACGGACCTGACAACGGTAAAACAAGTTAAGCAAAAGATTTGGAAGGAAATTAATGCCTGCTATCAATTGATGGCCGAGCTTGAAGTGAGCTGGAAAAATTTTGATAAGCTGCAACTCAAGCGTCAGCAGATGGAGCCTGAAAAGAGGCGAACCGCTTTACAAGCTGAGCTATTAACTCTTAAGCAAGATCTTATCGGCGTTGAAGATAGCCTTACTGGCTGGCTGAAATTCTGTGCAGATGAATCCCTGCTGTTGAGCTTACTGGACGTCGTCCCTGCCGTAGCGAACAAACGCAGGGCTAAGCGTAAGCAATTTATCAAAAATAACTTTTCCTCTCTGGCCTGTACGCTGGCTGACGATTGCTCCGCTGAAAGGCTGGAAGCCAGACTGGAAGATTGGCTTAAAAAGCAACGGAAGAATATTGAATATCTGGAGCAACAGCTGGGTCAAATAGCGACTTTACAGAAGCAGTATCAGCTGGCAGAAGAGGAATGGCTACAGCTAAGCGCGCCTTTTAGAAATAAGAAAACAGCAACGGCTTCCTGGGATGAAATTGACCGCTCGCTGGATGTTTCTTTACGCTTTCGCCTGTTTCAACTGGCGGTACATTATTGGGAGGCGCGCTGGCTCCTGGACTATCAAGAGCACGACCGCGAGATGCTGATTAGAAACCGCAACGGCAATGATGCGCAGGGTCTGAAGGCGGTGCGTGCCCGCTGGGCGCGTCGCATGTGTCTGACGCCCTGTATTGTTTCAACGCTTTATTCTCTGCCTGGGTATATGACCTATAAGGTATTTGAGAGCGAAGGCGTTTTTAATAATGAATATCTGATCAATGAGATCGATCTGCTGATCATTGATGAAGCGGGACAGGTGGCGCCTGACGTTGCTGCTGCCTCTTTTGCGTTGGCCAGGCGTGCGCTGGTGATCGGTGATGTGCATCAAATTCAGCCCGTTAGCAGCCAGTCGCCGGTGATTGATATCGGCAATCTGATGCAGCATCAGCTATTAGCTAATGCCGCTGACTACAATGAGCTTTGCCAACAAGGACGTTCCGTTGTTGAAGGTTCAGTAATGCAGATTGCTCAGCAAGCCAGCCGTTATCACTATCTGCCGGAAGCAGAAGCAGGCATGTTTTTGAGAGAGCATCGACGCTGTTATGACGAACTCATCTCCTTCTGTAATGAGCTGTGCTATCACGGCTTGCTGGAGCCTAAACGTGGAAGCATCGATGCCGCAGAAAAGCGGCCGCCTTTTCCGGCGTTAGGCTATTTGCATATAGACGGTCTGGCCGAATCTCCTCCTGCCGGCAGTCGCATTAACCGTCTTGAAGCCAATACCATTGCCGACTGGCTGGCAGATAAGCGCGCTGAACTGGAAGCGTTTTACGGCGCTAAGCTGGAAAATATTGTCGGAGTTGTCACGCCGTTTAAAGCGCAGGAGCGACTCATCGCTGAAGCCTGTAAAAGCCGTGGTATTGATGTCGGACGCACCGAGGGGAAAATGACTGTTGGAACAGTGCATGCACTTCAAGGGGCTGAACGCAAAATCGTTCTTTTCTCTGCGGTTTATTCACGCCATAGTAATGGCAGATTTATCGATAAAGACAGTTCAATGTTAAATGTCGCCGTTTCACGCGCCAAAGATAGCTTTCTTGTTTTCGGCGATATGGAGGCTATTGATGCCTCTCCGCGCGGAACGCCCCGACATTTACTTGGCGAATATTTAGCCCGACGCACCGACAGTGAGCTAATTTTTTCCGTCGGCGCACGTCCTGACTTGTTATTAAGCTGCCGCGAACCGCGGGTGATTAATAATGCGGAAGCGCATGATGCATGCTTGACCGAAATCCTACAGTTGGCGCAGCAACGGGTAGTCATTGTCTCGCCCTGGGTCTCGCTTTTCAGGCTCAGGGAAAGTGGGATATTGAGCGCCATGCAACAGGCCGTGGCGCGCGACATTAGCGTCGAACTTTACACGGACTATCGCTTTAATACGTTCATAAACAATCGTTTTGATGAAGAGAAAAATACCCAGTTTAGCGCTTGCTGTATGGAGCTGACAGCACATGGCATCGCCGTGCGCGTAGTTAACAAAGTGCATAGTAAGCTGCTGATGGCGGATAATAATTTTATCTGTATCGGTTCTTATAACTGGGCTAGCGCACAGCGTCAGGGAGAGTATAAAAATTTCGAAACATCAGTGTTGTATAGCGGCGAGCTGAAAGATGAAATTCATATTCAACTGGCTTCTTTACAGGAGCGTATTCGCAGCGATTTTTCTACTGAAACAACTTAGGGAAATAAACCACGGGCTGTAGCGGTTTACTAAAGCAACTGGTAACACCTTCCGAAGCGGGAGGCGTTACCAGAGAGGATAAAGCGCTTACTTAATCTCTACCGTTAACTCCGGCGCACCGAAGCTAATCAGCTCAGCGTGCGATGCTTCAAAATAGCGCTGCCAGAATGTTTCAAGCTGCTGCATTATTTTGCCGGAGCGGTAGTTATTTTTAGCGGCGGTATCGATAAGCCCAGCTCCCGCCACGTAAACTTTCGCCCCATTAAAATCAGCGATCAGGTTCTGTTCCGTCACTTTCGCCATCTCTTTTTCAGCAGCGATCGCGCGGATACGGTTATTGCTGTAAAAACTGACGAAGTCGCTGTTCTCCAGCATATCCGATACCAACAACACCGATTTATCGTGGGCTGGATCGCTTTTCAAATCTTCAGCAATGCGTTTCAGGCTGCCAAAAATTTCACTTTTGGCCACGTTATCACTGTCGGCGGCAAAGCTGGCGGCCATTAGCTTACCGATCCCCTGACTGAAATACTGTTTCTGCTGCAGCAAACAGGCATCGAGTTTTTTCAGGCTCTCCATGCCCATGTTGTTACGCGCCTTCTGATCGGTAAATAGCGCTTCCAGCTTGCCGTCATAGACCCGCTTCAGATAGTTATCCTGAAGCAGCGCAGAGAACTGATACAGCACGACGCGATCGCCCGGTTGCACGTAGCGGAGTACGTGCTGCCAGACTGACTCTTTCAGGGACAAAGGCACCTTAACGGTTTGATCGATGATGATGACCAGTTCACGCCCGCTGCCATTAGGACGTACGGCATCCTGCTTCAGAAAGTGATAACAGCTGGGAATATCATTTCGCTCGGCCGCCTGCGTTACGCACGTCATCCCCAGCAACATTAGCGCAAGCCAGCTTCTCATGCTTCCCCCTTCGCCCTTGTCCGGTTAAGCAATTGTTGAACGCGCTGGCGTTTCATTAAGGTTTCCAGAGCGAACCCCTGATCTTCGGCAATCAGTGCCAGTTCTTCTTCGTCTAATCCGGTTAACTCTCCCAGCGCCTCAAGACGCTCTTTTTCATTCTGCCGGGCGCCGTGCTGAACCGAGGGTTCTGGCAACAGTGTCGGCGCGGCGGGCACCGGCTCTGGCATCTGCGCAGTTACCATAGGCGTTGGTTGAACAACCGGCGCAGGGGCGGCACTGGGTTGCGCCTGGTTGCTATCCTTGATGCTGCTTTCATTTAATGCGCGCTCGGCACGGGCCTTGCCAAGGATTTTCCCACTGATGTAGTCATCAAAGGTCAGCAGTTCATTAAGCTGTTGGCTCTGGCTACTGGTGCGCTTCATTAACATACGGTTCTGTAACGCGCTCAGCTTCTCCTGCGCATCACGCTCGACGCGCTCGCGGCGCGCGCTGTGCCAGGCAGTAAATTCTTCCGAACCACTGAAATTACCGACATATTTCGCCGCCATTTTCGATTCAATACCGGCAAAAGAACGATAGATGCCGATAAGAATACCAATCAGCTGTACCCCGACAAAAATCACGGAAAGGATGATAAACGTCAGCTTAGAGGCAAATACACGGTTATGGTTGATCTCTTCTGCAGCCTGGCTGTCAGCTTTAGCATTATCCGCCACGGCCGCATCAGGCAGTTCGAAAGGCGAACTTTGCGTATCGCTCATCTGGCTAAAGGGCGAGCCATTCACCGTCTGCGTATCGATGGCATCTATAGTGGCCGCACGAACAAAATAGGCGCCGACCGCAAAGAAAATAATCAGCGCCAGCGCAATAACCGTCGCCCAGTATTGCGGCTTGGCCTCAACGTTGGTGTTAACGCGATTACGCATCTGGATGTAATTGGGCTGATCATCATCAACGTCACTGGTTTCGAGCGAGACATTATTAGCTTTAGCTAACCCTTTCGCATTGCCATCATGACGCGCATCGTTATACCAGTAGCGGATCTTTTTCAGCAGCGTATTTTTATGCAGTTCTGCCCCCATTAAATGGGTGGCCGGCACCAGCACCACACCGATTAAGACAGAGATAACAATCGCGGAAAACTCAGCCTGATTAGCAGAAATGTTATTTGCGATAAAGGGCGACAGCACCAGCGCAAAAATAAACGCCTCAAGCAATACTAACGCCACGCTACAGAACCACAACAGCGGACCGGTCGGCTTGCGCCCGCGCTCATCTACCTTGTTCAGGTAATTCACGCATTGATGATAGAAGTTAGCGCTGTGATTAAAAGACTCATAATAGCGCCAGTACTTAGCGCAAAGCATTTTCTCGGCGGGATACCAGGCTTTGCCATCCGACTCTGTGCGGCGGGGCTCATTGCTGCGTGAAAGACGGGCAATAAGACCGATTACAGGAAAACCACTGAAGAAATTAAGGAAGAAATAGCTGACCTGATTCCACCAGCGAATAAAAACGACAATTAAGATCACCAGGGCCAGTAGCGGCCAAAAAATATAGCGATAGAGGGAGATCGCCTCGGCGATAGTCTGGAAAAGTTCCATTCTTTGTTTCCTTGATTAGCTACGGGTCGGGCTGTAATTCGCCACCCAGGCATTGCTGTGACTGGTATAAAAAAGCTGGCCCTGCTGCGCTTTAGTGGCATTTTTCGGCACCAGCAGATCGATACAGGAGAGAGGCTGCTGTTTTTCGGATGGCAGATAAACCCGATAAAGAATGCTGTCTTCGCCTTCCCATGCGTTAGCGACAGCGCTTATCGGCGCATCAGCCTTACGGTTGCCGCTGCTTTGGTAGTTGCGAGTAATATACACATTCGGGTTCGCCACCACGGCGGCATTATCTTTCAGCACTTTTACCGGCGAAAGCGTGACCAGATGGTTATTAACCAGCCCAGCCCATGCTCGGCCATTCATTCCGTTGAAATATTCCCGCGTCTGATGATCGTCGAGCGCTTTTCCATTGGCCAGATTTTTCGCCGCGCCAGCTACGCGTGCGTTATCAGTCAGGCAGCTTCCCGTTACGCCGCTGGCGTTGGCCTGCGAAATCAGCGAAAACCCGCTGCTGCGCGGCTTAAGATTCGCCGCCAAAGGAAGCGTGGAGGCGCTGACTGCCTGGCCGCCAAAATCTACCCAGTTTTTATTATTTTCCGACACGGTTGATACGGTTGCTGTCTCCTGGCTCTGCGCTACCGGCGTGCTGTCCGGCGCTTTTTTAGGGCTGCGGATCCCTACAGAACGGCGTTTTGTGGGCGCTGGCACGGAGGCGCTTTTAGCCTGCTGCGAAGCGGCGGGCTGGGTGCCATAGCGTAAATAGGCCAGGTTGTTGCCTTCCTGCTCTACGCGCTGACGAAGCAAGGTTTCATTTGCCAGACCAACGATCTCTACCCTACGGTTCGCCGCTCGTCCGTCGTAAGTGGTGTTATCGGCTAAAGGACGAGACGAGCCCGCGCCCTGAAAATAAAGCTTCTGCGGATTGAGGCCAGCCTGCTGCAGAATGCGACCGACATTTTGCGCCCGCTGCTCTGACAGCTTTTGGTTCCAGCTGGCGCTTCCGGTAGCGTCGGTGTGGCCGACAATCAACACTACGCCGTTTTGGTCGCCCTCTTTCATAACGGCAGCGATCTTTCTGACCTGACGCAGTCCGCTGGCGGAAAGCTGAGCGCTGTTAGTATCAAACATGCCGCTGTCTTCAACCTGGGCCACCAGCCCTACGGTTTCTGTACCGCTTTTCTGCTTCGCCTGCAGCGGCTGGCTTCTAATCGCGATATGTTCTTCTGCCGCGATTTGGGCCAATGCTTTCTCGCGACTTTGCCAGACGTTACCAGCCATACAGCCGGCGATACCGCCGATTAATCCGCCGGCTACAGCTTTAGTGGCATCCTTAGTAACGAGATAAGTTATCCCCCCGCCTAATGCCGCCCCGCCAATACAGCCGATGGCCGTGCCATAATTTTCGCCAGCCTGATGCAGACTGGCGCAGCTTGAAGTCAACATAACAACAGCTGTTAGCGACCCCACTTTCCTGAGATGACGGCGTTTCACGTTCTCTTCTTAGTCCTTGTCCATGCCTGAAAATAAAAAATGTTTAATTAAGGGCGTGCCAATATGTTTTTATATAACTCGTAAATTTCCTGGCGAATATCGTTCTCTTCGCTGCGCAGGGTGACGCAGGGCTATAACTAACCCACCGGCTAAATAAAGCAGATCGCAATTATTTTTAAGCACTTAAAACAAATTATCAGCAGATTATTATTATTTTTTTGGCTTACATAACAGGAAATGCGGCCAGATAACGGAAAGAGCCAGTAGAAACCATCCTGCATATTCAGCCGGTTAACTGCAGAAAACCTTATGGGTTTTAAAGCGCGCCTATTATTATCGGGCACCTAAAAATTGTCCAGAATTTATGTCTGTTTGTTAAAAAGACGTTGCCAAAAGATATTGTTGGCGGTTTGCTTATGACTGAAAAATTTACCCGTATCAGCGGCGTTATCATCGATAGAATGATAAAAAGGCCGCATTTGCGACCTCGTTAACATTATGACGTGCTCTAACGCCGCTGGGGTGCCATTGACCTGTTGGTTATCCAACAACCGCAGCGAAAGCGCATCCGTATTTGGCGCTACAGGCTACGCCCGATTTCGCAGTGGCTCAGCATCCGCCAGTTCGACGGCAGTTCGCGCAGCGCGCCGGTGACCTGCACCGTGCCGCGTTGACGAATATCCGCGCTGGAGGCGCCCACCTGAATCTCAAACTCGCCCGGTTCCACCACGCGCTCCCCTTCCCGACTGGTAAAGTTGAGCATATCCACCGGCAGGAAAAAGGTCAGGCGTGCCGTTTCGCCCGGCGCCAGCCTGACGCGCTGAAACGCCTTAAGCTCCTGTACCGGCCTGACCATTGAGGCGACCTTATCGCGCACATACAGCTGCACCACCTCGCTGCCTGCGCGCTGACCGCTGTTGGTAATATCAAGCGCGACCTCGATTTCGCCGTCAATAGCGACCTCATCACGTCTGAAGCTGAGCGGGCCGTAGCTGAAGGTTGTCCAGCTTTTACCGTAGCCGAAAGGATAACGTGCGCCAAAATGGAAGGCGAACGGCGTGCCGCCGCTTTTGAGCTTGTGGTTATAGTAATAGGGCATCGCACCGGCGCTTTTCGGCACCGACAGCACCAGCCGTCCTTCCGGCTCGGCACGCCCGGTGAGCACGTCGGCCAGCGCCGGTCCGCCCTCCTGCCCCGGCGCCCAGGCCATCAGTAAGGCCGCGACACGTTCCTCCAGCCCGCCGAGGTTATAAGGTCGGCCCCCGGTCATTACCACCACCACCGGCTTACCGGTTGCCACCAGCGCCTCCAGCAGCTGTTGCTGCACGCCCGGCAGCGACAGGCTTTCCGCATCCGAGCCTTCCCCTACCGTGCCGCTCTGGAACAGTCCGGCCAGATCGCCCACGCAGGCAATAATCACCTCGCTCTGTTCCGCCACCGTTACCGCCTGCGGGATTAACGACAGGTCCTGCGATACCGGCGATTGCTGCATTGGCTTTCCGGCGCTGTCGCCGGGGAAAACCGGCGCGCCCGCCATCCGCTGTTCAATGATATGGCAGCCACGGGCATAGCTGACGCGATCTTCACCCAGCGCAGCGCGCAGCGCCTGTAGCGGCGTCACGACTTGCGACGCCTGGTCGAGCATATCGCTGATAATCAGATGCACCGGAAAGCTGTAGCCGCTCAGCAGCGCCAGCGGATCGTTTGCCGTCGGCCCGATCACCGCCACGCGCTGCGCTGGCTTCAGCGGCAGGACGCCGTTATTTTCCAGCAGAGTGATGGAACGCGTCGCCACTTCGCGCGCCAGCCGTCGCGCCTCTGCGCTTTGCAGATTGATGCGGCTTTCATCGGCGTAGGGCTGCTCAAACAGCCCCAGGCGAAACTTCTCGGTTAGCAGGCGGCCCACAATTTCATCCACTTTATGCATACTAATCAGGCCGCGTTCCACCGCTTGCGCCAGGTGCTGTGCGCAGTCATCTTTCGGCAATTCGATATCCAGCCCGGCGTTAAAGGCCAGCGCCGCCGATTCTGCCGCATCGTGCGTAACGCCATGGTGCTGATGCAGCAGACTGACGCCGCCGTAATCGGCCACGATGATACCGTCGAAGCCCCAGCGTTCACGCAGCAGCGTGGTCAGCAGAAAGGCATCGCTGTGAGAAGGCTGATTATCAATATCATGATAGGCAGGCATCACGGAACCGGCATTAGCCAGCTTAACGGCCATCTCAAACGGCAGCAGGAAGGTGTCATTCAGTTCGCAAAATCCGAGATGTACCGGCGCATGGTTGCGCCCGCCTTCGCTAAAAGAGTGGCCGACATAATGCTTCAGCGTCGCCAACAGATCGCGCTGTTTCCCCTGTAGTCCTTTAACAAAATGGGTGGCCATCACGCCAACCAGCCAGGGATCTTCGCCGAAAGTCTCTTCGGTGCGCCCCCAGCGCACATCGCGCGAAACATCCAGCACCGGGGCCAGCCCCTGCCGACAGCCGGTGGATCGCGCCTCTTCGCCGATCGCCGCCGCTACCTGCCCGACCAGTTGCGGATCCCAGGCAGAGGCGTAATTCAGCGGCGAAGGAAACAGCGTCGCACCTTTGCACAGCAGGCCAACCAGGCACTCTTCATGAAACAGCGCCGGAATGCCCAGTCGCGTCTCCTCCACCAGCGTTTTCTGCAGGCGGTTGGTCGCCCTGACGCCGTCCTGCGCCTCAACCACATGGGTGCCCAGTGGCCGGGTGATCTGCCCGATGCCACGCTGCAGCCGCGCATTAAGATCGCTCAACTGGCCCGCGCCGGAGAAGCTATCACTAAGATCGCTGCGTTCACGATGCGCGCCGTCGGGTGAAAGGATCAGCCAGAAGGCGTGCATCTGAGCGAATTTCTCTTCCGGCGTCATGCGCGCCAGCAGGTCGGCGACGCGTTCGGCAACGGGGCGCTGTGGATCCTGATAAATAGCGGTCATAGATTACTCCTGAATTGCGGAAACCAGAGGGGGAAGCTCTTCACGCTGCTGACGCTTACGCGCCAGCTCGCTGGCGATCCCGGCTACTCTGCGGCTGTTAAGCTTGTAGATGCACAGCAGCAACGCCATCGCCAGGAATAACGCCGAAGGGATAAGGGTGAACAGGGCGTTGATAGTGGTCAGCACGCCCGTTGACTGCTGCGGCTGGTTGGGCAGATAGTCCACCAACGCGAGGATCCAGCCCACCAGCGCTCCGCCCAGCGCCAGGCCAAATTTGATGGCGAACAGCGCGGTGGAAAATACCAGCCCATCCAGCCGTCGCCCGCTGCGCTGCTCTTCGTAATCCACCACGTCGGAAAACATGGTCCACTGCAGCGGCGTGGTCAGGTTCTGCAGGAAGCTGAATACGATGTTGATGCCGAATATCCACCAGAGCGCGGTTGGCGGTAGAAAGAAGATCAGCGAACCGAGGATAACAAAGCTGATAATGGTCCACTGATAGGCGCGCACCCGATCGAATTTGCCCAGCAGCCGTTCGGATAACAGGGCACCCAGCAGCGCGGCGGCCATACCGGAAACAATAAAGGCGAATACCAGTTCCGGGCGCAACAGCAGATATTTTACGTAATACATGGTCGCGGAACCGCGCGTGACCACCGCCGTCAGCAGCAGGATATTGAAGAAGAAGATAATGCGCCACTGGCTGTTGCGCGCCAGGGTTTTCAAATCGCTGAGCATGGAGCTGTTATTGTCGGCAGCGGAATAGTAGCGTTCGCGGGTCATGGCGAAGCAACAGAAAAACAGCACCACGCCCAGCAAGCCCATCAGGCTCATGGCATAAAAATAGCCCTTTTGCGCGTTACCCTCGCCCAGCCAGTTAACCAGCGGCAACGCAATTACCGTCACGATTAAGCCGCCAATAAATGAGAGACCAAAGCGCCAGGATTGCAGCGAGTGACGTTCACGCGGATCAA
This sequence comes from Pantoea alhagi, assembly GCF_002101395.1. NCBI lineage: Bacteria > Pseudomonadati > Pseudomonadota > Gammaproteobacteria > Enterobacterales > Erwiniaceae > Pantoea > Pantoea alhagi. Next base: position 973,623 of record NZ_CP019706.1, read on the forward strand.
GCGTCAGCGCGCCCGGCATGGCGCAGTAAGGCACGTTAATCGCGGAATAGACCAGACTCAGCAAAGTGTAGGTGAAGCAGGCGTAAAGGATTTTCGCCGTCGGCCCGGCATCCGGCACGTAGAAGGTGATCAGGCAGCAGACGCCGAACGGCACCGCAAACCACAGCAGCCAGGGACGAAAGCGCCCGTGGCGCGTTCGGGTACGATCCACCAGCGCGCCGATGCAGGGATCGACAAAGGCATCCAGCGCGCGTACCAGCAAAAACATGGTGCCCATAATCGCCGCTGGCAAGCCATAGACATCGGTATAGAAATAAGCGAGGAACAGCGTCGCCGTTTGCCAGACCAGCGCGCTGGCCATATCGCCAAGTCCATAGCCAATTTTCTCTTTTTTACCCAGCACGGAACAGGTCGTCATTGTTACTCCCCTTTTACCCGCCATCTGCATTTAATGGAAAACGCCTTTTTGCTGCCTGTTAATGTTGTAAAAGGGCGGCGGAATAACAATTGCAAAAATTAACGGTGAATTTATGTTTTTACGTTTTTTTGAATAAGTGTGATGGACAGCAAATAAGCGCCCGCCTGGGTCAGGTACGCGCAGCCCCTGTCCGATGGCTATCCCAGGAGAGCGATCAGCTGATAGTGGTCATCTCGATGCTGGCGAATATTTATCATCGGGACGAGAGCTATTAAAATCCTGTAGAAGGATGCTCTAAATCTTTTGCCATGTTTTGCGTCTTCAGATATAACAGAACCGCTGCCGGCAACCGTTGTTTTAGTTCAGTATATAGACCGGCCTGTTCGGCGCTCCGGTTACGGGAAAAGTTAATTTGAACAAAAGATCATATGCTGTTTAGATAAAAGGCCTCGATAATGAGGATAACCATTATGATAATGAAAAATCAGAAACAGACCTACCCCCCTATTTCAATGCTTAAATAAATCATAGCTGATGCAGCCATGAAGTATAAAAAAGCTTGCCAGCTCGTTCAACCGCTTATTGAAAATAAATACTGGGGATTAATCTTCCCTTCCAACGGCGCGACAAACGCTATTATTGCCAATATGATAGCTCTGGAGGTAATGAAATTCTTTATCGCCCGAAAAAGATGCAACGTCATTAACAGATGTTTAAATTTTAATTTTCCAGTGCTGGAAACCATAATGGGGTATAGTATAAAATGAAACCAAACTCCAACCTGAATTTTTTTTGGGTTTATTATTCAGCCATGTCATTACTGAATAGTGATGTTAAAAGAGGGGTTTTTATTATCTATATCCTTAGCATCGGCATAAATAATACGGAGACAGGATTTTTACAAACTTCATTATTTATTGCTATGATGATAGGAGAGCTACCCTCTGGTTTTTTAGCTGATAAGTATGGCCGAAAACTGGCTCTTATTTGCAGTTTTATTTTTATGATACTGTATGGTTTAGGATATTTATTATTCAGTACCTTTACGCCTTTTTTGGTTATGTTTATTCTTAACGGTCTGGCTTTTAGCCTTCAATCAGGCTCCGATCAGGCGTTACTCTATGATTATTTAAAAGCAAATAGATCTGAAAAGAGTTTTATAAAGATAAACTCTCGTGAAAAAGCAATAAGTGCGCTTGCTATTTCTGCCTCTATGGCCTTAGGTGGTTGGTTAAAAGATGAGACCTCCTGGCAGTTTTTATTTCTGGTGTTTATTTTTACAAAAGTTGTTGGGCTACTGCTTACATGCTTTCTCACTGAGGCTAAACCGAGCGAAATTCCTTTAGATAAACGTGACAATATTTCTCTCACAGAAAAAAATTCTGTTCGGCATTTTTTCCTGTCGAAAAAAGGCCTAAGCCTTCTGCCTCTGTTTTTGGGCTTTGCAATCTATGAGGCGGTGCTAACCCCCACTTATATTTATGGGCAAGCTTTACTTAATACAGCTGAATTTTCGCTTTCTGTTATCGGCTTCGCCTATGCTGCCATTGAATTAACGAATGCGGTACTCTATAATTTTTCGGATTTCATTTCTAAAAAAATCAAGTTTACCCACCTGGTAATTATCACCTGGTTGATCCTATCAGCCTCAATATTCTTATTACCTGTATCAGGTGATTTTATGATATTTGTGTTTTATTCAACACTTTGCCTACCCTCATTTGTCGATATGATATATATGGATTATGTTAATAATCATTATCCCTCACTCATACGCGCCTCTTGTATTTCTGTAAATAGCTTTCTTAGTTCTGCTTTGATTAGCTTATCGTATGTAACATACGGTTTCTTTATTGAAAAGGAGGGTATCAGCTTAACTTTCCAATGTTCATCAATATTAGTTCTGGCTGCTTTACCTTTGGCTTTATACGGCCTTTTTCAGCTGAATTCAGACGGCAACCAACAAGAAAAACCGACGTTATTATAATAGCGCGAGATGCAGATCATTGCCTGCCACTAATTAATCTACATCCTTGCCGTTGCTGGTGATTACCTTCTTATACCACCAGAACGACTTCTTGCGCGTGCGCGCAGGACGATGGCGCGTCGTATAGGGTCAAACGCAAAGCTACCTCGCACAAGATCGCATTGAGGGAAAACGGGGCCGCTAACGGCCCCGTTGGATATCACTTAAAAGTTCCAGCTAAAGCCCGCGTTGACGCTGTTATCCTGATGGTTTTCCGATAACAGTCCGCTGTAGCCCAGCGACAGATGCGAGTTGCTGTTTAACGCCACCTTAGCGCTGGCTTTGATCACGGCACCATCGCGCGAAGCAGAGACGCTGTTCACCACAAACGGTGCGCTACTGCCGTTGAACTTCAGCCCGGTCCCCCGATCCAGCTCGCCGTACTGATGCTGCCAGCCCAGTTCACCGCGCAGCGCGATTGATGTTCCGCCGTTAACATCCCATTGCAGATCGGAACGCAGACCCAGCGTTGAGAAAGTGGCGTCCGTGTGCTGCCTGTCGCCATGCAGCGCCGCCGCGCCGCCCTGTTCGGCAATGCGGTTGTTCTGGAAGTTAACGTAAGAGAGACTGGCGAACGGTTCGAGGTTAACCAGCCCTGCCGGGATGCTGTAACCCGCTTCGGCAAAGAACTGCTCGGTACGTGCGCTGTACTGCGCGTTAGCCCAATCGTACTGGCTGCCGTAGCTCACGGAACGCGAGGTATCGAAACGATGCCAGGTGTAGCCTGCACCAGCACGCAGCGCCAGCGCGCCATACGCTTTGCCGCCATAGAGGCCCAGATGGTAGTTATCGCTATCCGCACTGGCTCCGTAGCCGCCGTCCAGCGAGGTACGGGTGTAACCCGTTGCCACGCCCATGCGCGCATCGTCCGCCCAGGCGGAATCCAGCCCCAGCAGTACGCCATAGGTGGATGCCTGATAGCCGGTGGCGTTGGCATCACCGGAAGCGTGATCCCACGCGCCCAGCAGTTTCGCCCATGCGCCGCCCTCATCCGCTTTGATTTGTGACGAATCCGCCAGACCTTCCGCCTGACGCAGGCGATCGTTGAGCGTATCGCGCAAATAGCGGCTGTCATTGACCTGCGCCGAGGCGATATCAGCATGTACCTGACCGGAGAGCTGACGGAACGCCTGACGCGCTTCGCCAGCCGATCCGCTCAGCAGCAGACTTTCATAGACTGGGTTGCCTGCGCCCAGCGCTTCCGCCGCCTGCGCAACCGAACGCTCATTTGCCGTTTCCGCCACGCTGGCGAAGGTGGCATCGTTACGTCCGACCGCCAGCGTGAGCTGGTTCGCCTGATAGCTGAGGGAGGTGCCGAGAAAGGTAAAGGCATAGTTGGGCAGCAGGCTGTCAAACTGACCGCTGATGCCCTGCTCTGCCGTCAGGATGTTATACCGCCCCGTCAGCGTTTGTAGTTCGCTCTGGCTAAGCAGGTTGCTGCTGTTTTCCAGCGAGACCCTGACTTCACCGCCGTTAATGGCGATTGCGCCGGTACTGGCGATGCGGTCGCTGCGTCCTTCCGGCGCGACCTCTACCGCATAGCGCGATCCCTGTTCAAAGGTAACGTCGCCGTTGACGGTAAGCGTGCCGATAGAATTGCCTGGCGCGACGGTACCGCCGTTGGCGACGGTTAATGCGCCCGTGCTGCCCGATCCCCCCAGCACGCCCTGTTGCTGCACCGTGACATCAGACGTGACTGAACCGTTAACCGCCAGCAGGCCGGCGTTAATCAGCGTCGGGCCGGAGTAAGTGTTGCTGCCGGTGAGCCAGAGCGATCCTGCACCTTCTTTGGTCAATCCGCCGTGGCCAGAGATGTCGTTAGACCAGACGTCAAAATCACACTGCGCCTCGTTACAGATACGCTGATAAGGGGTGCCAGCATCTACCGTAGCGCCGATGCCGGGAATGTTAGCGACAAACTGCGTTGGGCCATAGGCCACGCCATCCGGATCCGGCACGCGCAGCGCTTCAGGGATATCTTCTACGGTGTAGAACATGCCCGGCCCGTTAATTGCTTTACCGAGGTCGATCATGCCCCAACCATAGAGTTCATCAATGCCCGCTTCGCCCATATCAACGGCGGTGGTTTTCAGTACCTGCGCAATCTGTGCGCCGGTCATATAAGGGAAACGTTCCATCAGCACTGCCGCACTGCCTGATACATGCGGTGAAGCCATGGAGGTGCCGCTGTAGTTGGCGTAGCTGGTGGTAAGGTTATCGATGCTGTCGCCCTCGATTATCGAGCTGTAAATACGCGAGCCCGGCGCGGAGACGCAGAAGCTGGCGGTGTAGCCGCAGCGGGAGGAGAAGCCGCTTAGGGTGTAGGGCACGCTGTTGGCGGATGCGGGATCGCGCGCGACGCTGGCGACGGTGAGCCAGGTAGGGGTGATTTCTGGTACAAAGTAAGCCAGACCCGCGATAGCGTCGGGGTTGTTGAGGTTGTCATCGTTGCCGGCAGAGAAGATGGTGATGATGCCGCTGCGAGCGACTTCAATTGCGCCCTGATAAGCGCCGCCGGGTACGGTGCCAAGGATCTGTTTAATCTGGTCGAACTGTTTTTGCGCATCATTGACGGTGAAGTGCGGATAAGCGGGATCGCTGCCGCCCTGGGCAAATTTGTCGGTGATGCCGATGCCCCAGCTGTTATTGATAATGCGCACGCCGCTTTCTCTGAGCGCATCCCAGCCTGCTTTATAAACTGCGCCATCGTTTCCAAGGATGATGCCATCTTCCGGGCCGGGGTCGCCGTTTTCTGCACTGACAATTTGCGCCCCCCAGGCGACGCCATGCATAGCTCCACCATCGCGGCTGCCGGCGGCGATACCGGCTACGTGGGTACCGTGCGATCCCAGTTCACCATCTGAATCAACGCTGGGCGTGCCGTCATAGCGGAAGGCATCGCCTGCTTTTACCGGAATGTAAGGGTCGGTGTAGGCGCGTATGCCTTCAGTGACAAGGTTGATGACTTTGTCGGTACCGACAAATTCGGGGTGTTTGGCATAGACCGACTGATCGAAGATGCCGACTTTGACGCCTTTGCCACTGTAGCCAGCGGCGTAGGCTTTATCAGCATTGATCGCGCCCAGTCCCCACTCGGCGTCATATTCGCTGCTGCGCCAGCTGGCTGGATCACCCGCTACGCCCTGTTCGATATAGTTGTTCGCTGCTGCCTGTCCTACCGCTCCCAGGCAAACCGCCACTGCCAGCGCGCTTAACCGTACGCGTTTTGCTTTTGTCTCAGGCCGTGTAACGCGCTGAGGCACAGTCAACCTTCTGCTTTTATTTGCCATTGCAGATACCGTCCGTTATTGGTTTTCAGATAAGGATTTTTAAAAGTTTCAATTTGAAAAAGATGAAGCACCGCGCTGATGGAGTGCGGCGTAAATATCAGGTTTGGCAGAAAAGTTTTATTTCCGCCAGTAACAGGATGAAATATATGGATGTAAAATGGTGACTTTCTTCATATTATTTTCATATATTTTACGATTCAGTTTGTTGCAAAAATTCAAAATTAATAATCAAGAGTTTATTAATTGGTTTAAGGTGAGATTTTTCTTAAAGGATTGTTTTTGAGATTCGAACCGTGATTAATTACTTAACGTGCGTTATTTAATGCCGATTAGTTAATAAAGAATTTAATGTGCGGTAATAAGTAAGGGTAAGAAGTTGGTTATAAGCCGCCTGGTTCCGTGGGTTGAGGCTGGCGGGCGTTAGCGGCGTGGTTGAGTGGGCTGGGGGTTGTGGGGGCGTCAGCGGCGCGTTGTGTGGGCTGGGGTTGCGGGGGCGTCAGCGGCGCGGTTGCGTAGGCTGGGGGGGCGTCAGCGGCGGGCGGCCCGTTCCGTAAAGACGCAAAAAACGTCATCCATGACAGCTCGTCCCGCGCCTTCCCTGGCGCGGGACGCTTTACTCCACGATCCGCCCGCCGCTTCCCTGACTCCTGAGTCGCCTGCCGCCGCTGATTTAACGATTGTGTCGCCTGCTCGTCGCTGATTTAACTGCCGTGTCGTCTGTTGTCGCTTCCCGTACTTGTGAGTCGCCTGCCTATTACTGATTTGTGGGGTTTTCAATGGTTAAGTCCCGAAGCGCAGGATAGAAGGAGTGGGAGGGCCGGGGCCGGGAGGCGGACCTCCCGCGCCAGGGAGGGCGCGGGCGGAGGCCCCAGGGATGGGTGCATGCCGTGCCGCCGATGGCCCCGGCCCTCCCGCGACCAGCACGAACCTGTTACAAACTGGCGTCCCGGTTCCACAACCGGCACGAACCAGTTACAGGCTGGCGTTCAGGTTCCACAACCAGCACGAACCTGCCACAGACTAACGTCCAGGCCCCGCGACCAACCCCATCACTCTAAATCCGCACCGTTACTGGCTATCACTTTCTTATACCACCAGAACGACTTCTTACGCGTACGTGCCAGCGTACCCTGACCGCGATCGTCACGATCAACATACACAAAACCGTAGCGCTTACTCATCTCACCCGTAGAGGCCGACACCAAATCAATACAGCCCCAACTGGTATAACCCATAATCGGAATGCCATCCTCGATCGCCTCCGCCATCGCCCGAATATGCTCGCGCAAATAACGAATGCGGTAATCATCCTCAATCTCACCTTGAGCATTAACCACATCCTTCGCGCCCAGCCCGTTCTCCACCAAAAACAATGGCTTCTGATAACGGTCATACATCATATTCATGGTAATGCGCAGACCCAGCGGATCGATGCCCCAGCCCCATTCGCTGGCCTCAATAAACGGGTTTTTCAAAGACTTAACAATATTCGCCGCACTGGTATTCTCGTTATTCATATCTGCCGAAGCGCAGCGCGAAGCGTAATAGCTGAAAGAAACGAAATCGACCGTATTCTTCAGAATCTCCTCGTCGCCCGGCTGAATCTCAATAGCGATCCCCTGCTCACGGAACATACGCTTTGTCCATGCCGGATAAGCGCCGCGCGCCTGCACATCAATAAAAAACAGATTCTCCCGATCCTTCTCCAGCGCCGCCCAGACATCCTCTGGCTTACAGGAATAAGGATAAAAATTGCCGCCCGCCAGCATACAGCCGACCTGGTTTTGCGGATTCACCTCATGGGCAATCTTCGTTGCCAGTGCGCTGGCCAGCAGTTCATGATGCGCCGCCTGATATTTTACCTGCTGTGGATCCTCGCCCTCAGTAAATACCAGCCCCGCGCCGGAAAACGGACTGTGCAGCAAAATATTGATCTCATTAAACGTCAGCCAGTATTTCACCAGTCCGTCAAACGCTTCAAAACAGGTGCGCGCATAGCGCGTAAAAAACTCCACCATTTTACGGCTGCGCCAGGAGCCATATTCTTTTACCAGATGCATCGGTACATCAAAATGGCACAGCGTCACCAGCGGCTCGATATTATATTTTTTGCACTCGTTAAACAGATCGCGATAAAACGCGATACCCGCTTCATTTGGCGTTAGTTCGTCGCCCTGCGGATAAATACGGCTCCAGGCGATGGAGGTACGAAATACTTTAAATCCCATCTCCGCCATTAGCGCGATATCTTCTTTATAACGGTGATAAAAATCGATCGCATCGTGGCTGGGGTAAAATTCATCGTCACGCCACTCAAAGCGTGGCTGCTGACCCAGCTTCACCGCCAAACGATTGGCGCCGTGCGGGATCATATCTACCGTTGCCGGTCCTTTACCGCCTTCACGCCATGCACCCTCGGCCTGATTAGCTGCAATCGCGCCGCCCCATAAAAATCCTGCGGGAAATTTAGTTTCCATATGCATCCTCTGTTAATGCGTTTTAACGGCCTGAGAAGCGGCGGGCCAGGCGGCAGTCTGTTCAGTCGTCTGCTCGCTTTTTTCCTCTACCGGAATATCCTCAAAGCCCAAAATCAAAGTAATAAAGAAAGAAAGCACCACCGCCAGCGCCATCACCGCAAAGACCCAGACAATGCTCATCGGATTCGTTGGATCAAAGAACTGTACGCTGGTAAACAGCCCCGGCGCCGCCATCGAGTGGCTTGCCAGCCCGGCAAAACCAGCGACCGCGCCGCAGATAAAGCCGCTGATCAAACTGGCAATTAAGGGGCGTTTCAGCCGTACCGCCACGCCATACAGCGCCGGTTCGGAGATCCCGGCGACAATCGCCGAGGCAGCAGCAGCCAGTGCAGTCTGGCGCAGCTCCGGGTTTTTGGTGCGCCAGGCAACCGCCAGCGACGATCCGCCAAGGGAAAGGTTAGCGCCGATTTCAGAGGGCATTACCATCCCCTCTTTGCCGGTTTCCGCGATGGTCTGAATAATGGTTGGCGTGAAGACGCGATGCATGCCGGTCATGACCAGCAGCGGCCAGAGCGCGCCCATGATGGCGACGGAGAGCCAGCCAAGGTAGTGATGAATGGTGTAAACCACCGCTGAGATGCCGCTACCGATCCAGATGCCAAGCGGTCCGATCAGCATGATGGCGATCGGCGCGGCGATCAGGACGATCAGCATCGGTTTAAGGAAGTTTTTCGTTACCGCCGGGGTGATTTTATCCACCCATTTTTCTATGTAGGAGAGGATCCAGGTCATGCAGAGCGCCGGGATTACCGTGTAGGTATATTTGACCGCCGTTACCGTTATGCCCGCAAATTCTACGTTTTGTCCCTGGGCGGCTTTCGCCATCAGATCGACAAAGTTAGGATGCACCAGCACACCGGCAATGGCGATCGCCAGCGACATGTTGGTTTTGAATTTTATCGCGGCGGAGGCGGCGACCATGATCGGCAGGAAGAAGAACGCGCCGTCGCCGATGACGTTGAGGATCGCCAGCGTGGAGGATCCTTTGGGGAAGATGCCGGTCATATCGAGGATCATCGCCAGCAGTTTTACCATCGATCCACCGATGATTGCCGGGATCAGCGGCGACATGGTGCCGATCAGCGCATCAAGGATCCCGGCACCGATGCGTCTGAAGGTGAGTTTTCCTTTTTGCGGATCGGGGCGTTGCGCCTGTGCGCCTGCGGGCAGAAGTTTTAATACCTCAGCATAGGCCTGGGAGACGGTGTTGCCGATGATGACCTGGCATTGGTTATCATTTTGCACCACGCCCATGACGCCAGGGATTTTTTTGAGCGTAGCCGCATCGACGCTGCGGTTGTCGTTAAGTACAAAGCGCAGGCGCGTCATGCAGTGGGTTACTGCCGCCACGTTATCACCACCACCAATCGCATCGACTATAGCGCGCGAGATTGCTGCGTAATTCTTTGACATGACTGTGAAACCTCTTGTTATGACGCACTTTTACCGTAGGGTTAACGGTTTTTAGTGTTTATTCAAAGGGTTGGGTAAGCATAATGGCGCTGACGGCCTTATGTTTTCTTCTGCAACAAAATAGGTAACCGGTTTCACATCAGATTGGTTATCCGCCAGAACAAGATCAACTGATATCGATTTTCGCGTTCAGGATTTGTGATTACGATCGTGCTGACTCCTTTCAGTTTATTGTTCAGGAATTGCGGTGGGAGGGCTGAGTGGTTGTCTGAGACAGGAGTTGTACCGGTCGCAGGGGCTGAGTGGTTGTCTGAGACAGGTTCTGTGCCGACCGGGTGGCCGTGTGACTGGCTGGAACAGATTCCGTGCCGGTCGCGGGAGCTGAGTGACTGGTTGGAACAAATTCCGTGCCGGTCGCGGGAGGGCCGGGGCCATCGGCGGCACGGCATGCACCCATCCCTGGGGCCTCCGCCCGCGCCTTCCCTGGCGCGGGAGGTCCACCTCCCGGCCCCGGCCCTCCCACTCCCTCTAGCCCGTGCTTCGGGACTTAACCATTGAAACCCCTACAAATCAGCAATAGGCAGGCAGCTCACAATTACGGGAAGCGGCAACAGGCGACGCGGCAGCTAAATTAGCGACGAACAGGCGACTCAGGAGTCAGGGAAGCGGCGGGCGGATCGTGGAGTAAAGCGTCCCGCGCCAGGGAAGGCGCGGGCCGAGCTGTCATGGATGACGTTTTTTGCGTCTTTACGGAACGGGCCGCCCGCCGCTGACGCCCCCGCACCCCAAGCACACGCAACCGCGCCGCTGACGCCCCCGCATCCCCAGCCCACGCAACCACGCCGCTGACACCCTCGCAGCCCCCAGCCTGCCACCAAACATAATCCGTAACCTTCACGCTAAAAATGTTTAGAATGAGCCGACAGGTCAGAGCGGGGAAAATCGATGTCAACAATGCAGGAAGTGGCGAAAAAAGCGGGCGTCTCCAAAGCGACCGTCTCTCGCGTACTATCAGGTAAAGGATACGTTAGCGAACAAACCCGTAAACAGGTCTTCGCTGCCATTGAAGCCGCTGGCTATCGCCCTAACCTGCTGGCGCGCAACCTCGCTACCAGCAAATCCCAGTGCATCGGCATGGTCGTCACCAACACCCTCTACAGCGGCAGCTACTTCAGCGAAATCCTCTCCCAGGCGGCGAAAAAAGTAGAAGAAAGCGGTCGCCAGCTCATTCTGGTCGACGGCAAACATAGCGCGCAACAGGAGCGCGAAGCGATCGAATTCCTGCTCGACCTGCGCTGCGATGCGATTGTTCTCTATCCGCGCTTCCTCAGCATTGACGAAATGGATGACATCATTGAACAAACGCGCCAGCCCATCGTGGTGGTCAATCGTCGGCTGCGTAAACATCACAGCCATTCCGTCTGCTGCGATCACAAAGGATCGGCCCTTAACGCCACCCAGGCGCTGATCGCGCGCGGCCACCAGCGGATCGCTTTCATCACCGGATCAATCGACTCCCCCACCGCCCTTGAGCGCCTCGCCGGTTACAAAGAGGCGCTGCGTCAGGCAGGCATCGCTGCCGATACGCGACTGATCGTGGAAGGTAAATGGACGCCTGCCTGTGGAGCAAAAGCGGTAGCGCAACTGCTGGAACAACAAACCGCCTTCAGCGCGCTGATCGCCAGCAACGACGACATGGCGGTGGGCGCGCTAAAACAGCTTGCCGTCGCCGGACTGGCAGTGCCGGAACAGGTCTCGCTGCTGGGCTTTGATGACATCCCCGTCGCACCCTTCTTACGCCCCGCGCTCTCCAGCGTAAAAGATCCGGTTACCGACATGATCCATGAAAGCATCAATCGCCTGATCGCCATGCTCGACGGCGGCGACATGCAACTGCGCAACGACTTTGTTTCCGGGTTGATATTGCGTGAATCGGTAAGCGAAGCGCCCACGGCGGAATAACCGCCTGCTCCTGGCTGGCCCGGCAGCCTGCTGACTCTGTTGCTATACTCTGCATCACTTAAATGGGTGGAGATGACCTTTACAGGCATCCTGTTCGGGAAAAAGGAGTCACGATGCTGGTGCTGTGGAACACCCTGATTGTGCTGGCCACCGTCGCCGCGATGGAAATCATCGCTACGCTGGCGCACAAATACATCATGCACGGCTGGGGCTGGGGCTGGCATCTCTCGCATCACGAGCCACGCACCGGCTGGTTTGAAGTCAACGACCTGTACGCCGTGGTCTTTGCGCTGCTGGCGATTGCGCTGATTGCTATCGGTACTTCCGGCGTCTGGCCACTACAGTGGATCGGCGCGGGCATGACCCTCTACGGCGCGCTCTATTTCATGGTACATGATGGCCTGGTGCATCAGCGCTGGCCGTTTCGCTACATTCCACGCCGTGGCTATCTGAAACGTCTCTATATGGCGCACCGCCTGCATCATGCGGTACGCGGCAAAGAAGATTGCGTCTCTTTCGGCTTCCTCTATGCGCCGCCGGTGGAAAAATTACAGGCCATTCTGCGCGAGCGAAACGTTAAAAAACCACGGGCGCAGAAAACTACAGCTTCGCGTGCCCGCTCTTCCGACGCGGGCGCTGCCACAGCTCAGGAGAACGCGGCGGCGGATTCTCAACGCGAGAGCTGAGCGCCAGCGCCGCACCCTTAATCAGTAAACCGATCTTCTCTGTGCGGCTGGTTCCCTGCCGCGTCTCCCAGGCGCGCGCACCCGCCGCGCTGACTTTCACACCAATCTCACGGTAAACGCCATGCGCCGAGGCGATCGCCCAGGCGGATCGCAGCGGCAAGCCGCTCAGTCCTGCCCGCGCCGACGCATAATAAGGCTCTGCCTGCGCGACCAGCCGCTGCGCCAGGTGCGCCAGATCTTCGCGCCGGGCCGGATCGAGAATATCGGCAGAGCGCATCCCTTTCTCGTCCAGCCACGCCTGCGGCAGATAACAGCGCCCCGCCTGCGCATCCTCAACGATATCGCGGGCAATATTGGTTAGCTGAAACGCCAGCCCTAAGTCACAGGCGCGATCCAGCACCGATTCGTCACGTACGCCCATCACCCGCGCCATCATCAGCCCCACCACGCCCGCCACGTGATAGCAATAACGCAGCGTATCTGTGAAGGTCTCATAGTGTGTCTCGCGCACATCCATCGCAAAGCCTTCAAGATGATCGAAGGCCAGCTGCGGCGGGATGGTGTGACGGGTCGCCACCTCCTGAAAGGCGGCAAAGGCTGGCTCCTGCATCTCTGCACCGGCAAAGGCGCGCTGCGTCTCGATTTTCAGCATCTCCAGCCGCTGCGTTGCGCTGCCGCTGCTCACCGCCGGATGATGAAAACCCAGCACCTGTCCATCAATCACATCATCGCAATAGCGGCACCAGGCATAAAGCATCAGTGCGCTGCGACGCGTGCGGGCATCGAACAGCTTCGAGGCGGTGGCAAAACTCTTTGAGCCTGCCGCCATGGTTTCAGTGGCGTGATCCATCAGCGTACTGTTCATCAGCGGAGCGCCTCCAGCATCAGGCCTGCGGTGGCTTTCGCCGAGCCGATCACGCCAGGGATCCCGGCGCCCGGATGCGTGCCCGCGCCCACCAGATAGAGATTGGGGATGCGGCTGTCGCGGTTATGCGGCCGGAACCAGGCGCTTTGGCGCAGTATGGGTTCAATGGAGAACGCCGACCCCTGATGCGCCCCCAACCGATCACGGAAATCAAACGGCGTAAACATCCGGTGCGTCACCAGCTGATCGCGCAGGCCCGGCATATAATGCTGCTCCAGATAAGCAAAAATACGATCGCGCAGACGCGGCCCCTCTACCGTCCAGTCGAGATTTGCCGTGCCCAGATGCGGCACCGGCGCCAGCACGTAGTAGCTGCCGCAGCCGGGCGGTGCCAGCGAAGGATCGGTAACGCAGGGCGCATGCAGATAAAGAGAAAAATCCTCTGACAGCGTGTCGTGATTAAAAATTTCTTCAATCAGCTCTTTATAACGCGGCCCAAAGCAGACGGTGTGATGCGCCAGCTGGCTGTGGTGGTGATTCAGCCCAAAGTAGAGCACAAACAGCGAGTTGCTCATCCGTTTGCGCTTCAGCTTAGTAGCGCGCGCCGCGCCAACCGGATGATGACCCAGCAGCTTTTCATAGGTGTGCACCACATCGGCATTGGAAGCCACCGCTGAGGTGGCAAAACGTCGTCCATCCGCCAGCGCGACCGCGCTGATGCGCGCGCCTTCCGCCTCCAGCTTTGTCACCTCTGCGTTCAGCTCCAGCTGGCCGCCAAGATCCTGAAACAGCCGCACCATGCCCTGCACCAGCGCGCCGGTGCCGCCACGGGCGAACCAGACGCCCCACTCACGCTCCAGCGCGTGGATCAGCGTATAGATCGACGAGGTGGCGAAGGGATTGCCGCCCACCAGCAGCGAATGAAAAGAGAACGCCTGACGCAGATGCTCATTCTCAATAAACTTCGCCACCATGCTGTAGACGCTGCGCCACGCCTGCAGCCGGGCAAGCTGCGGCCCGGCGCGCAACATGTCGCGAAACGACAAAAACGGCACCGTGCCCAGCTTCAGATAACCCTCTTTAAACACCGCTCTGGAGTAATCCAGGAAGCGCCGGTAGCCCTCCACATCGCGCGGGTTAAAGCGCCGGATCTGCGCCTCCAGCCGCGCCTGATCGTTGTCATAATCAAAGCGGTCGCCCGTTTCCCAGCACAAACGATAAAAAGGCGTTACCGGCAGCAGATCCACGTAATCCGCCATCTTTTTGCCCGCCAGGGTAAACAGCTCTTCTATGGCGCTGGGATCGGTAATCACCGTTGGTCCGGCATCAAAGGTAAAGCCCCGATCCTGATAAACATAGGCGCGACCGCCAGGCTTATCGCGCTGTTCCAGCAATAAGGTTGGGATGCCTGCTGCCTGCAGGCGGATCGCTAAGGCCAGGCCGCCAAAACCGGCACCGATTACAATTGTTTTATTCATCACTGAAAGCTCGCAGCCGTGGAGTTTGTTTAAGTATGGCTCGCAGGGCTTCACCAACCGGAACCGGTGGCTTCCCTGTCAGGATCCGTGCCATGTCGATCAGCTTGAGTTGACCGGCGTAAAAGCGGGCGATAAGCCCCTGATGGAGTCCATAAAAGCGCTGCATGACCTGCCAGCGGCGCTCAGGACGTCCGGCCAGGAACAGCATGCGGTTAAGCAGGCGGAAAAAGCGCTGCCGCCGCCACTGCCGCTCAGCGTAATCCTGTATCAGGTGAAACAGCGCGGCGGAGGTCAGGTCGCGCTGCTGCGCAATAAGATCCGCCAGCGCCGCCGCCTGCGGCAGAGAGTAACCGGTGGTGGCGTGGAACAGCCCGGCACGCAGGCCGCTGCACGGCTGGCCCGCCTTCGCCTGCCAGAACGCACGATGATGGCCCGCCAGGGTAATCGGCAGGTTGCCCTGTTCTTCGCGCTGTAGCTGCGCCAGCTTCCAGCCCTGCTGCTGCGCGTAATCACGGATATGCTGGCGCGCCCGATCGCTGCCCAGCGTGGCCCGATCGATATAGTGTGTATCTTCGATCAGCAGTTCGGTAGCAGAGAGCGGCAGCGTATAAACAAAACGGTAGCCCGCCGCCTGATCCACCGTGGCATCCATCAGAATTGGACGCGTCAGCCCGTGCGGCTCGCTGAGCTGCCACTGCTGCCCTAAAAATGCCTGGAAGCCTGCCGTCAGATGCGGGCTGGGCTGATAGCCGCGCCCGTCGATCACCGCCGCCGCGCTGAGCCTCTGCCCGTCAGCCAGCGTGACCGATTGTGGCGTCACGTCACTGACCGCCGTCTGCGTCAGCAGATTATCCCCCAGCGCCGGTGCGATAACCGCCGCAAAGCGTTCTGAGGTAATGCTGAGATAGTCGTTATCCAGCGTGCGGCTCAGCGCCGGAAAGCGCACGTCATAGCCCTGCCAGCGGTGCGCTACCAGCGGTGCCAGCCATTGATGCTGTTCGGGTGTGATATCGTCCTGATGGAACGACCAGGTATGGTTGCCGCCCGGCTGCGCCCCCGCCTCCAGCATCAGCACATGCAGATCCGGCCGCTGCTGGTGCAGCCGCCAGGCGATAAGACCGTTAGCCAGCCCGCCGCCAACTAAAATCAGATCCCAGTGCGGTTTTATCATGCTGCCCCCGCCAGTACCGGACGCCCGGCGTCCAGCGCCTGCTCGGCGATTTGCGCTGCCAGCGCCGCGCCGCCTGCCTGCTGGAGCTGCGGCTGCATCGCCATCAGCCGCTGACGATAGCCGTTGTCGCTTAACAGTGTGGTGAGGTGGTCTGCCAGCGTGTGGCTGCTGGCAAAGCGCGATGCCCGGCGGCCAATGCCGCAGTAGTCCACACGCGCCGCCACGCCCGGCTGATCGAAGGCCAGCGGGATCGCCAGTACCGGCGTGGCGCTGGCGATAGCATCCATCACGGTATTTAATCCGCCGTGGGTGATCACCGCCTGCGCCTGGCTCAGCACCGCAGGCTGATCGGCAAAATCGGTGACCTGAGCGCCGTATGCTGCCAGCTTCGCGGCCTGCGAGGCGTTCAGCCCGCCGCAGTGCGCGATCAGCAGCCGCACGTTTATCTGCCGACAGGCCTGAGCAATCCGCTGAAATAAGCGATAGCGATGTCCCTGTAGCGTGCCCAGCGAAGCGAACACCAGCGGCGGATTGGTCGCCGCCTCCATTGCCAGCGGCGCGGAATGCGCATGGCGTAGCGGCCCCACCGCATGAAAACAGTCCGGCAGCCGACGAGGAAAATCAAACGCCGGCAGCGTCTGGCTGATCTGCGCCAGCGGCGACAGGCATTCATGCAGCCCCCGCCGCTTGCCCAGCCCCAGCGCGCGCGCATGACGGGCGATCACCTCGCCCTGAGGGCGCATCAGCCAGTCATAGACGCGGGTACTGGAGGCATAAAGCTTTTTGCTGCGCGCGTCGGTGGCGTAGTTAAATGGCATCACCGGCAGCGGGATAGTCTCATCGCGATTCACCGGCAGCGCACAGGCCACCGACACGAACGGCAGCCCCAGCGCCTCGGCAACCAGCCCGCCCGCCGCCTCCATCTGATCGACGATCAGCCCGTCCACGCCCAGTTTTTTCAGCGCGGCGGGCAGGTCGCGACACAGCATGTCGGTGGTCTGCGCCAGATCGTTAATCAACCTGAAGATGCCCGGCCCGGAAGGCTGTGCCGTAAGCTGTAGCGTGCGCGCCAGGCTGCCCGGCGGATGGCTGCGTTCGCCAACCACGTAAAAGCCGATGCGCGCATCGTTAAGCAGCGTGCGCGCCTCCGCCTGTTGAATAAAGGTGATGCGATGCCCGCGCTCCAGCAGCTGTTGTGCCAGCGCTTCCAGCGCCCGCACATGACTGTAAAGCGGCGGTGCGATAATGGCGTAGTGACTCATGGATTGCGTACCAGCGTTGCCTGCCGCAGCGCGTTAAGCGTGGCGCTGCCGGTACAGAAGCAGGCTACCCGTAGCTGATCGATAACCACCTGAAAGTGTTCGGCCACTGCCGCGCTGGAGACGGTAGCGCTGCTCAGCACCCCCGCTGCCTGCCCCACCAGCATTGCGCCCAGACGCAGCGCTTTCGCCACGTCGATGCCGTCGCTAACGCCGCCCGATGCGATTAACGGCATCTGCGGCAGCGCCTGATGGAGATCGCTCAGCGCCTGCGCGGTGGGGATCCCCCAGTCAGCAAAGGCCATCGCTACGGCGCGGGCATGCGGCGTGGCGGCGCGTTCGCCCTCTACCGCCGCCCAGCTGGTGCCGCCTGCGCCTGCCACATCCAGCATCGCCACGCCCGCATCCGCCAGCTGGCGCGCAACCGTAACCGAGAGACCCGCACCCACTTCTTTTACTACCACCGGCACAGGCAGTGCGTTAACCGTTTTCCCGATAGCCGCCAGCACGCCGCGCCAGTCACGGTCGCCGCCGCTCTGCAACGCCTCCTGAAGGGGATTCAGATGGATAATCAGCGCATCCGCTTCGATCATATCCACCGCCCGGCGCGCATAGTCCAGCCCTTCCCGGCTGGCGATCTGCGCCGCGCCGAGATTCGCCAGCAGCGCGATATCCGGCGCGACCTGACGCAGTTCACGGGTCAGGCCCCAGTTATCAGGGCTTTCCAGCGCCACGCGCTGCGAACCGACGCCCATCGCCAGCCCCAGCGCCTGCGCCGCCTGTGCCAGATGCAGGTTAATGGTTTTCGCCCGGCTGGCTCCGCCGGTCATGGAGCTGATCAGCAGCGGCGCATGCAGCTTTTTGCCGAACAGCGCGCTGCTTAAGTCGATCTCATCAAGGTTCAGCTCTGGCATCGCACAATGCTCAAAACGCCACTGCGCAAAGCCGGTCGCCTGTTTTTTCACGCTACGGGCCGCATTCAGGACAATATCCAGATGATCGTTTTTGCGTTGGGTTAGATCCGTCATTAACACTCCGGTAGCGATGAGATCCTGTTTTGGCTGAACAGCGCCATCTGTTTATCAAACCAGGCGTGCATAAAACGTCGCGTGGAGGCACCCCGATCGCAGGCGCAGGAGAGATGCTCGTCGGCGCTGCGCAGATGATCGTGCAGCCGCTGATGTACCGCATCGGCGCCCAGCATCGCCACCAGCGTTGCTTTGCCGCTGTCTTTATTGATGTCTTTGCCGGTGCCGTTCAGGCCGTCGGCCAGGTCATCCATCAGCTGGAACGCCTGCCCCAGATCCTGGGCAAAACAGCGCAGCCGCTGACGTGCCTGCGGCGAGGCATTGGCGACGATCGCCGCCATTTGCAGCGTGGCATCGAACAGGCGGCTGGTTTTCAGTTCATTGGTAAGCAGGATAGTTTCGGCGCTGCGCGCTTCGCCGCTCTCATTTAGGTCAAGATACTGACCCTGCACCAGCCCTTGCAGGCCCACAGCGGTAGAGAGTTCGGCAACCGCCTCGGCTTTACAGGCGGGCGACAGCGATTGCGCCTCTGCCACCACGCCGAAGGCGCGACTGAGCAGCGCCACCGCCGCCAGGATAGTGACGTTTTCGCCATACTGCCGATGGATGGTTGGGCGGCCCCGGCGCAGCTGGGCGTTATCCATGCAGGGCATATCATCCAGCATCAGCGAAGCGGCATGCACCATTTCCACGGCGCAGGCGAGGTCAAGCAGGCCGGGCTGTTCGATATCACAACCTAAATCGCGGGCGGCCAGCACCAGCAGCAGTGGACGCACACGCTTACCCGATGCCAGCGTCCCTTCGCGCATCGCGCTGTAGACCAGATCCTGTTGCTCACCGGCAGGCAGCAGCTGATCGAGGCGGTGTTGCAGCGCTTCACGTAGCGTCTGCAGTTCATCTTCATGATTGGCGTTCATCGTTGCTGTCCCTGGTTCCTCATCGTAACTATGTCAACAGAAGATGCTGAATGCGCATGGTGACGGCAGATGGAGAGCCGCAGCGACCTGTATGACAGTGGACCAGAGGCAAAAACAGCCGCGGTTGCACGCGCATTTCTGCCTCGCTGTGTTTGCAAAGCGTAGCGCAATATTCAGAAATTTCCTTTTACGCAGCAATGGCATTACAACCTTTACATGCAGTTAACAGCCTTATGTCAGCAGCTGTTGCAGCAGCGCGATAACCTGCTGCACTTCGCTTTGGGTGAGCGCGCCGTCTTTGGCAAAGCGCACCCGGCCCTGCTTATCCAGCACTATCACCGCCGAGTCACCTTCGGTTAACTGCCAGGCGCGCCGAACCGCGCCCTGCTCATCCACCACGAACTGCACGGTGGGCGTTTCCTGTTTGCTGCTTTCCAGGCTGCGCCGCACGAACATTGCGCTGCCGGGGATTGCGTCATCTGTATTAACGATAGTCGTTATCTGGAACTTTTCGGCGGGGAAACGGGCGTTTTCGATAGCGCCGATCACCGCCGCGTTGCGCTCTTTGGCGGAGAGGCGGCCCGCCATATGCAGCACCACGCCCACCTTGCCGCTGAGCTGCGCGCTGTTCCAGTTCTGCCAGGCGGGCTCGCCCTGTTGCAGCACCAGCTCGCCCCGATCCGTGACGCCAACCGGCGCAAGGCGCGCTCCGTCAATGAAGTTATGGGCTGAGGTAAAAAATGGCAGCGCGCAGAGCAGCAGCACAGGGAGACGCGGCGTCATGGGTTTCTCCAGGGTTAAAGGGAAGCTTCATGACTATAAGCAAAGGTGCCGCGTTTCGCCTGATGAATAGCCAAATAGTGATTTGCATATTATTGAACTGGCATGGTTGAGTATGGGATGCTGTTACAGGTTGAGTTAACGCTTACTGTCCCGCTATCGCAGCATAATCAGGATACCCCATGCGCTTTTATCAGGCTGACCCTACGCTGGAGAACTACTGGCGTGGCGTGATCCTTTTTGGCAACAACGTCGCTTCCTATAAGTTTGCTCTTGCCCATGCGCTGTACGATCTACATCCGCAGGGCCAGACGCTGATCACCCTGGAGGCGCTGGCCGCCCCGTTCGCCCGCCATCTGTGCGCCCATTTACAGGATGCGCCGAAGCAGACCACCTCCAGCCGCAGTCAGTTTCTGGATGCCTGCATGCAGTTTAATCAGGGCGAGCTTAGCGAGGCGCAGCTAACTGAGATCACTGTAAAGCGCGGTTTTGCCAACGTGATCGATGCTTTTCACAACGTGAACCGCGCCGAGATTGGCAAGCGCTTTTTCATTGATGAGCGTAAAACCGCTAAAGGCATCCGCCTGACCGATGATTTTTATCGCCTGACCGAGAGCCAGCAGTTCACGAATTTGATCCATGAGACCGATGCGCGCTGGCGGCTGGTAGAACAGGCGTGGGCGATGGGCGTTTCACGTAATCTGGTGGCGGTTGAGTATGACAGCGAGCAGCAGATGCTGTTTAGCCGCCCGCGCGACCGGCGCATCAACATTACCAGCTGTCGCAACAGCCTGAACGGTTACCAGAAGGGCCGCTGTTTCTATTGCTATCGCGATATCAGCCTGACGCCCGGTGATGAGAACCTGGCAGACGTGGACCACTTTCTGCCGTGGAGCCTGCAGGATAAGGTGAGTAATATTAACGGCGTCTGGAACCTGGTGCTGGCCTGCCAGACCTGCAACCGGGGCGAGAACGGCAAGTTTGCGCGCATCCCTTCCCTGCGGCTGCTGGAACGCCTGCATCATCGCAACGAGTACTTTATTAACAGCCGCCTGCCGCTGCATGAGACGCTGGTTAACCAGACCGGCAGCCAGCCCGCTCAGCGACATGCTTTTCTGCAGCGCGCCTGGCAGACCGGCCTGAACACGCTGATGCATCAATGGGAGCCGGTTGCGCAGGGAGACGCGATATTCTGATGAGCATTAACTATTACCAGCAGCATGCGCAGCGTTTTTTTGATGAGACGGTGCGGGTGGATATGTCAGCGTTACATGACCGCTTTCTGGCTTACCTGCCGCCCGGCGCGCGGATTCTGGATGCGGGCTGCGGCTCCGGGCGCGACGCCAGCGCTTTTCTGGCGCGCGGTTATGCGGTGGAGGCGTTTGATGCCTCATTTGAGATGGCGCAACGCGCCGCTGCCCTGATCGGCCTGCCGGTGCCGGTGATGCGTTTTGAGGATTTCAGCGCGCCTGCGCGCTATGACGGCATCTGGTGCTGCGCTTCGCTGCTGCACGTGGCCGAAGCGGATTTGCCGGCAGTGTTTACCCGCCTGGCAAACGCGCTGAAGCCGAACGGGGTTTGGTATCTTTCATTTAAGCTGGGGCGCGGCGAACGCGAGAAGGACGGCAGGCGGTTTACCGATATGGACGAGGCGCGGCTACGGAAGCTAATGCGCGCGCTGCCCGAGCTGGAGGTTAAAGCGGTGTGGCAGACGGCAGATAAGCGCGTGGGCCGGGATGAGGCGTGGGTAAACGGGCTGGTAATGAAGGTGGGTTGAGCGGCGCAGGAAGCAAATTGTATTAGGGAGCAAAGCTGGAGTGATATGGCCGGAACAGGCCGATTCCATCATGCGCTTTACAGGTGTAAATGAAAATACAGCTTATATGCTGTAAATGCATAAAACAGCGTATAGGCTCTTTATGTAAATAAACGTTTTATTTTCAGGGATTTTAAACGCCTAACTAAATGAGGCTGCAATCGCTATGCCGGAGTCTTTTTAAAGGTGAATGGCTCGATTAGGCGGGATTTATAATTTTCCTTAGAGTAATTCAGATGTGTACTGTGCGTGGATATTAACCTGCATTGAAATAATCGGCTTATTTTTCTGTTGATTCTTTCTACCGAATAAAATTAACAGTAATTAAATAATTGTCATCGTGTGGCGTAGCGATGTCATAAGCGACCAAATAATGTTTTCCTGAGTTAAACGTATAGTTAAAAACCGGCAGGCATTCGCCTTAAGCTGTATAAATCGGTTCATTATCAAACTGCTTGATAAATTTATCGCCTGTATCGCTGTAAATCTGTATGGCGGTGATTTTCTCTCCGGCATTCACTTTTGATGCGATACGACATGATTGTCTTTAATTGTAGCCGTTGTGCTAACGCGTGGGGTCGCCCTGTCCGGGGCAGCCTGTGAGGAGTAATACTGCTGTTAATATTAGGCTTTTATTCATCATATTTTTTGTCTGATACAGAGCATCACAGCAACATAATCCTGCCAGTGCATAAATATCGCCAGGGCCTTTCTTTAGCCATCCACTGGGCGGGATACAAATGGTAAAAATAGTGAAAAAAGCTGCTGCGATGTATAGCTGCTACAGGGCCGTGGATTATCTGCTGTCATCTTTGCGGCTATGGCCTGACAGTGAGCGGCTCATCATTTTATCTCAACTATATCTCCTACATTGACCAGCCCAATAACTCAAACCAACACTTTCAACCCATGCTTCTGCACCACGGTAAGCAGTTTCAGCGATAACCCACTCGGGCGCTTTGCGCCACTTTCCCATTTCTGCACTGTCGAGACGCTGGTATTCAGGTAACGGGCAAAAACCGGCTGGCTGACGTTCAGCTTCTCGCGTAGCGCCTTAATCTCGATGGGTTGAAGCTCATCCACGTTGTTGAGGCACGCTTTATCAAAGTTGCGCATCGTTTCCTGCGGGATGGCATCAACGCGTAATAATCCAGAAGCTGTGCTGTGGATGGCCTCAAATGCAGGACTCTTAAATTTACTTTTTGCAGTCATGACAAATCTCCACCAGTTCTTTATTCTTAATCAGTGCCGTAATCTTTTCATCAGCAAGGGCAGCGTAGTGCTTTGCTAACTCGCGAAATCCGGCCAGTTCGCGTTGATCGATATTTGCCATATCCTGTTTGGCATACAGGAACGTGTAAAACCAGTGCTCGCCGTCTTTCGCCAGGATAATGGCACGGTCGCGATTCTGGTTCAGCCGTTTCTTGTAAACACCACCACCAAGATCGTCAGCCTTCCCCTGCACTACCGCCTCTATAGCCCGACATAACTCACTATCTTTGATGGCGTGAGATTTAGCTGCCTCGCTGAACCATTTAGTTTTGAATACGCGCATCAGGCTGACATCCTGCCATATTAAATATAGCACCTGGTGCCAGGTTATTCCCTTTTCTCGCTGATGCAAAGTCTTTGAAGGCAACGTCATTTTGCCATACTTTTAACCATCTATATCTGGTGTCAACGGACAACCGTGAAGGCAAGCAACCTCACTCAACGACTCATGAATCTGACACACCAGTTCGGATGCCGAACTGTTCACTTTTACAGGAGATTTGAACCGATATCGAGGCAGGCCAATAGCCTGAGGGGATAACCTGCAATCGCAGGAGGGTGTACAGAGTGCATTACCGACGCCCCGCAATACCTCAACAACTGCCCGCTCTGGCGCACAGATATCCGTTCAAGGCAGGTCAATATGATTGTTTCTGCCATTAAGCCCACGCGCCAGAGAAATGCAGCTCGTTGAAATTGTGAGAGGTTTACTATGAGTAAATTAAGTCGTGAAATGAAAACGCTGGCTAAGCACGTCGGCGGCAGCTTTAAAACCGTTCACGATCGTATCCAAAATAAACCTGTGACCCGTCATCCTCGACACAGTCAGCCGTCTCGCTCCGGGACAGTACCTGCATGTCGTATGGCGGTAAGGAGCCACTTTGCCACATATTGCATTGTCCTCCTGAAACTGGTCATTTCTTTGCCCTATATCGTTTGCGATAGTCCCTGTAGCAGGTATCATTTTGCGCATTGCATTCCACAACTGAATTCTTGCCTCTGCATATTTGCAGTATGGCTGCGATCTCCCCGAGGGTTTCATGACTAACACTAATTTTTCTCAAACGGCTGCGTTTATCTGGTCGGTGGCTGATCTGCTGCGCGGTGATTTCAAACAGTCTCAGTACGGGCGCGTGATCCTGCCTTTTACGCTGCTGCGTCGTCTTGAGTGTGTGCTGGCGGAAACCAAAGACGCGGTGGTGGCGAAATATGATGAATTAAAAACCAGCCCGCTGCCGGAAGATGCCAAAGAGAAGTTTCTGCTGCGCGCCAGCGGGCTCTCCTTCTTCAACACCTCGAAGATGGATCTTGGCAAGATGGGACAGAACGACATCAAAGCCAACCTGGAAAGCTATGTGCAGTCGTTCTCCACCGATGCGCGTGAAATCTTCGATCACTTCAAATTCAGCGAGTTTGTCGGCCTGCTGGAAGATGCCAACCTGCTGTTCAAAGTGGTGAAGAAATTCGCCACCACCGATCTCAGCCCGAAAGCGATTTCCAACTATGAGATGGGCCTGGTGTTTGAAGAACTTATCCGTCGTTTCGCGGAAAGCTCTAACGAGACCGCCGGTGAGCACTTCACCCCACGCGATATCGTGCGTCTGACCACTTCGCTGGTGTTTATGGAAGATGATGAAGCCCTGACACAGGACGGTATCATCCGCACTATTTATGATCCGACGGCTGGAACAGGCGGTTTCCTCTCTGCGGGTATGGAATATGTGCACGAGCTGAACCCTAACGCAGTCATGCGCGCCTTTGGTCAGGAGCTGAACCCGGAATCTTATGCTATTTGTAAAGCCGACATGCTGATCAAAGGCCAGGATGTCAGCCGTATTAAGCTGGGTAACACCCTCTCTAACGACCAGCTGCCACAGGATCAGTTCGACTACATGCTCTCTAACCCGCCGTTTGGCGTGGACTGGAAAAAGATTGAGGGTGAGATTAACGACGAACATACGCAGAAAGGCTTTAATGGTCGATTTGGCCCGGGCCTGCCGCGTGTTTCCGACGGCTCTCTGCTGTTCCTGATGCACCTGATCAGCAAAATGCGCGACAACCACAATGTGGATGGCACCGTGAGCAACGGTGGGCGTATCGGGATTATCCTTAACGGTTCCCCATTGTTTACCGGTGGTGCGGGCAGCGGTGAGAGCGAAATCCGTCGCTACATTCTGGAAGCTGATTTGCTGGAAGGCATCGTCGCGCTGCCAACGGACATGTTCTACAACACCGGCATTGCCACCTACGTCTGGATCCTATCCAACAAGAAAGCACCTGAGCGTAAAGGCAAGGTACAGCTGATTGATGGTACCAACCTGTGCGGCAAGATGCGTAAATCACTGGGTTCCAAGCGCAACCTGATGGGCGAAGATGATATCAAACTGATCACGCAGACCTTCGGTAATTTTGAGGTGGTGGATGCCACAACCCTGGAAGAGCTTGGTCTGGAAAAAGCCGCCGAGCAAAAATCCAGCTGTGGCCGTCAGTCTGCCACCACTAAAACCGAAGCGCCGAAAACCTTCGCCAGCAAAATCTTCAACAGCACCGACTTTGGCTATCGCCGCCTGACCATTGAGCGCCCGCTGCGGTTATCTGCACAGGTGACTGATGAAGCGATTGCGACGCTGCGCTTTGCGCCGAAGCCGTTTAATGCGCCGATGGAACGCCTGTATGAAGAGTTCGCAGCCCAGTGGCAGGAGGATAGCTATGGTGAATTCTCCGAACTGGAAGCAGAAGCGCGCGCCATTATCAAAGCTGAATTTGCTGAACTGAAAGAGAAGCAGATTAAAGACCTGCTCGACAGCAAGCTGTGGCTGGCGCAGCGTGAGTTAATGGAAAAAGCGCAGCAGGTTCAGACGGCTTTGGGTACGCAGGCGGGTGGCAAAACGCTGGTGAGCAATGACTTCAACCAGTTCCAGCTGACCCTGAAAGGGGCAATCAAAACCGCTGGCGTGAAGCTGGACGCGAAAGAGAACAAGCAGTTTATCGATGCCATCACCACCAAAAACCCGGATGCCGAGCCGGTTGTGAAAAAAGTGCTGAAAGAAGTCGCTCAGCCGCTGTACGGTGCGTTTGAGTACAAAGGCAAGGTTGTTGAGTTTGAACAGGATGGCGAGCTGCGTGATAACGAAAACGTGCCGCTGAACCCGGAGGTGTCTACCAGCGACCTGATTGAAAACTATTTCGAGTCTGAAGTGCTGCCACATGTGAATGACGCCTGGATCAACGCCGATAAGCGAGATGCGAAGGATGGTGAGGTGGGAATTGTCGGTTACGAGATCCCGTTTAACCGCCATTTCTATGTTTACCAGCCGCCGCGCCCGCTATCCGAGATTGATGCCGATCTGGATGCGGTCAGCGCCGAAATTATGAAGCTGCTGCAGGAGGTGCATTCCTGATGGCTAAGTATAAGGCATATCCGGAGTATAAGGATTCTGGGGTAGAGTGGCTGGGGGAGATTCCTGAGGATTGGTCTGTCACTAAATTAAAGTACATCGCAGATTTGCAAACCGCAAAATCTACCAATTCAGATGAGTTATTTGTTGGATTGGAAAATATATCGAGTGGTGATGGTAAGTATATATCAAAAGAAGAAAGCATAGCAGATGGTACATCGGTGTCGTTTCAAAAGAATGATGTTCTTTTCGGGAAGTTGCGGCCTTATCTTGCCAAATCTTGGTTAGCTACTTTCTCCGGGGTATGCTCATCTGAGTTTCTGGTGCTTCGTACAGCTAAATTACATCCAAAATATCTTAATTATTATTCACTAACAAATGAATTTATTGAGCAGGTTAATTCCTCAACTTATGGCTCCAAAATGCCACGAGCAAATTGGGAGTTTATTGGTCTGTTACCTGTACCAACCTGTTCTTATTCTTTATCAGAGAGGGTAGCCTGGTTCCTCGATTACGAAACTGCAAAAATCGATCACTTGATCGAGAAGCAACAGCAACTGATTGAACTGCTGAAAGAAAAGCGCCAGGCAGTGATTAGCCATGCCGTCACCAAAGGGCTAAACCCTGATGTGCCGATGAAAGATTCTGGTGTTGAGTGGTTAGGGGAAGTGCCGGAGCATTGGGAAGTTGTCTACATTAAACATCTTACAGCGGTTAAAAGAGGTGCCAGCCCGCGGCCAATTGATGATCCTAAATATTTTGATGATGACGGTGAGTATTCTTGGACAAGAATTGCAGATGTTTCAAATTCTGGGATGTATTTAACTGAAACTACTCAAAGGCTTTCAAAGCTAGGTGCATCTCTAAGCGTTAGACTAGATGCAAATCAGCTTTTTTTAAGTATTGCTGGGACAGTGGGTAAGCCTTGCTTAACCACATCAAGGGCATGCATTCACGATGGATTTGTTTATTTCCCATCGCTGAAGATAAATAATAAATTTCTTTATTATATTTTTGAGGCAGGCCAAGCATACCTTGGGCTAGGTAAAATGGGGACGCAATTAAATTTAAATACTGATACTGTTGGAGGTATTAGTATTGGGTTGCCTACTGATGATGAAATTGAACATATTGTTGAGTATATAGAATCACAAAAACAAAAGTATGACATAATAATTTCGACAGCTAATAAGACAATTGAGCTAATGCAGGAACGCCGCACCGCCCTTATCTCCGCCGCCGTCACCGGAAAAATCGATGTCCGCGATTGGGTTGCCCCTGAAACGCAGGATGTTGAGAAGCCAGAGGAGGCTACCGCATGAGCATGGACAGCACCAAGGAGCTGATTTTCCAGGATGAAATGATCGCTCAGATGATCGACAGAGGCTGGGTTCATGGCAAAAATAACGGCTACGATCGCGAACGTGCGCTTTACTCACAGGATGCCCTGACCTTTGTGCAAACCACCCAACCTCAGGAGTGGGAGAAGTTTGCCAAGATTTACCCTACTGATACCGAGCGTCATTTCCTCGATGCGCTGGTGGCGCAGCTGAAAAAAGCGGATATCAACGCTACCGATATGCTTTCGCGCACCTACGGCACGCTCGGCGTGCTGCGTCATGGTATCAAAAGCCATAACGCGCGTTTTTCCCTGTGCCAGTTTAAGCCGGAACATAACCTCAATCCGGAAACCCTGACTCGCTATAAACAGAACATCTGCCGTATTGTGCCGGAGCTGGTTTACAGTCCGCATGCGTCGAAAGCCGCATTTGAAGAAACGGGCGTGAAGGCGAAGAAATGGCGTATCGACCTGGTGTTGTTCGTTAATGGTCTGCCGATAGCGACTCTGGAACTGAAGTCTGAATTTAAGCAGACGGTGCAAAACGCCATCACGCAATATAAAAAAACGCGTTTGCCAAAGGACCCAGGCACCAATAAACCTGAGCCGCTGCTGACCTTTAAACGCGGTGCGCTGGTGCACTTTGCCGTCAGCCAGTACGAAGTGTTTATGGCGACCAAACTCGATGGCGATAAAACCTTCTTCCTGCCGTTTAACAAAGGGACCCATGATGGCGGCGCGGGGAACGACATCCCGGAAGATGCCAACGACTATGCCACCAGCTACCTGTGGAATGAGGTGCTGCTGCCGGACAATCTTCTGAAAATTCTCGCCAGCTTTGTGCATCTGCAAATCGTAGAAAAAGAAAACGCCATTGGTCTGAAGTACAAAAGCGAGAGCCTGATTTTCCCGCGCTATCACCAGTGGGATGTGGTGAACAAACTGATCATCGCCGCTACGGTGGAAGGCACCGGCAATAAATACCTGATTCAGCACAGCGCGGGGTCGGGTAAATCGAACTCTATCGCCTGGACCGCCCATCAGCTTTCCCGCCTGTACGATGAAAATGGCGAGAAGCAGTTCCACTCGGTGATTGTGGTGACGGACCGCACCGTGCTGGACGACCAGCTGCAGGACACCATCTATCAGTTTGAGCATCAGGATGGCGTTGTCGGGCGTATCAATAACAAAGAAGGCGACGGTTCTAAATCGGAGAAACTGGCCAGTGCGCTGGAAAACTCACAGCCGATCATTATCGTCACCATCCAGACCTTCCCGTTTGTTCTGAAGGCGATTGAAAACAGCGTCAGCCTCAAGCAGCGTAAATACGCGGTGATTGCCGACGAGGCGCACTCCTCGCAGAGTGGTTCTACGGCGCGTCAGCTGAAAGAAGTGCTGATGACCGAAGAAACGGATGACGATGTGGAGATGTCTTCAGAAGATATTCTGGATGCCACCGTCGCCGCACGTAAAGGCAGCAACAACCTCAACTATTACGCCTTTACTGCCACGCCGAAAGCCAAAACGCTGGAGCTGTTTGGCCGTCGTCCTAATCCGCAGGAACCGGCGTCCAAAACTAACAAACCGGAAGCGTTCCACGTTTACTCCATGCGTCAGGCCATCGAAGAAGGCTTTATTCTTGATGTGCTGAAGAACTACACCAACTACAAGGTGGCGTACAAGCTGCTGCAAAAGCTGGACGATCCTGACCGGGAAGTGGACAGCAAAAAAGCCAGGATCAAACTTAATCAATGGGTTGCATTGCACGACCATAACGTGTCGCAGAAAGTGAAGGTGATTGTTGAGCACTTCCGCAAGCATGTTATGCACCTGCTGGGTGGGCAAGCCAAAGCGATGGTGGTGACCAGTTCCCGTAAAGCGGCGGTGCGCTACAAGCTGGCTTTCGATAAATACATCGCCGAGCAAAAATACAACAAGATCAGTGCGATGGTGGCGTTCTCCGGGGAAGTAGAATTCCACGAAGATGACTACAACAGCCTTGCACTGCTTAACCAGAAGTTCACAGAGATCAATATGAACCCAGGCCTCAAAGGCCGGGATATGCGTAAAGCATTTGATACCGATGATTACCAGGTGATGCTGGTGGCCAACAAATTCCAGACCGGTTTTGACCAGCCCAAGCTGTGCGCCATGTATGTGGATAAAAAGCTGGGCGGTGTGGAGTGCGTACAGACGCTGTCGCGTCTGAACCGTACCTATCCTGGAAAGGCGCAGTCTGGAACCTTTGTACTCGATTTCTACAACGAGCCCGACGAGATTTTGGGGGCTTTCCAGCCGTACTACCAGACAGCAGAGCTGACGGATGTCAGCGATCCGCAACTTGTCTTTGAGCTATATGAAAAGCTGCGTACCAGCGGCATTTTCCTGTGGAACGAAGTGGAGCAGTTCTGTGAAGCGTTCTTCAGCAAAAACAAATCCAACGCGGCCATTAGCAATATCTGCAAACCTGCGGTGGAACGCTGGAAGCATCGCTATACATCGGCGATTGATGCGTATGTGCTGGCCAAAGAGATGTTTGAACGTACCAAGAAGACCGGCGATATTGTGCTGATCACCAATGCGGAAAACACCTTTAAGGACTGCGAAAAAGAAAAAAGTAAGCTGGATATCTTCAAGAAAGATCTCGGCAGCTTTGTTCGCTTTTACGAGTTTATGTCACAAATCGTCGATTACGATGACAAGAACCTGGAAAAGCTGAGCCTGTTTGCCCGTCACCTGCGTCCGTTGCTGCATGAGCAACGTATCGAAGAAGATGAAATTGATTTAAGCAACGTCGAGATGAGCCATTATCGTCTGTCGAAGCTTCACGAACAGCACCTGAAGCTGCAAGAGGATGCTGAAGAATACAAAATCAAACCCGGTAATGGTATCGGTACGGCAAAGCCGAAGGACAAGAAAGAGGAGTTTCTGTCAAATATCCTGGCTCGCCTTAACGAGCTGTTCGTCACCGATAATCTCACCGATAAAGACATGATCAATTATGCCTTCGCGGTGCGCGACAAGCTGTCAGAAAACCAGGCGGTGATGACCCAGATCGCGAACAATACGCGCGAACAGGCGATGCTGGGCGATTTTCCGAAAGCCATTGATGATGCCGTGATGGACAGTAACGACGCCCAGCAGGAGATGATGGTGCAGTACCTCTCTAATCCTGAACTGGCGAAAGGCTTTGCTCGGGTAGTGTTTGATATGTTGAAAGGGGCTTAACGCTTTTTCATCAAGGAGTGGTTTAGGAAATGCTGAATTCTCTGGAGATATACCAGGCGTTGAATGATTTGGGTTACCGGCTTGAGGCTGGAAAATTCGAGCCAAGCTATGCATCCGAGCATGCACTCGGGAATGGAAAGTATCTGTATGTCAAACGCAGGCGGGACGGCGTTGTTAACAAGAGTCCATTGGTTCTTGCACCAGAAACCCTTGCCGTAAAGGCGGAAATTGATCGTATTGCGGGTATCCACTGCCTTTGGGAAAAAGTAAAAAGCACCAGCTACCGCCGTTATCCGAAAGATAATGGTACGTCCCAATATGGTTTCGCGGCTGATGTTGAGTCAGTTGAAGCGTTACAGGCGCTGGTGGCTTTGCTGGGTGGTAAACCATCTATAACTACCCAATCCGGACTAAAAAGAGACAACGAAAATAAGGAACAATCGTTAATGTATCCCTTAAACCAAATTCTCTTTGGACCACCCGGCACGGGTAAAACCTACAGTACCACCGAAATGGCGGTCAAAATTGCCGATAATGCATGGTACCAACAGGCTACGCGCGAAAATCATGGCAATGACTTACGGGAGTTGGTAAAAGAACGCTATAAGGCGTTAGTAGAAAAGCAGCGCATTATGTTTACCACCTTCCATCAGAGCTTCTCCTATGAAGACTTTATCGAAGGGATTCGCGCGACTACTGATGAAAAATCGGGCGCGCTTCGCTACGAAGTTGTCGATGGTATTTTTAAACAGCTGTGCCTGAATGCTGAAGTTAAAACGCGTGGTAGTTCAACCCAGTCATTGTCCCTGAATGGGAGACGGATTTGGAAAATGTCTCTTGGAAATACTCTTGACGGTGAAGATTATATTTTCGATGAGTGCCTTGCGAACAATTATATTCTATTAGGTTGGGGGGATAATCTTGATTTTAGTGGCTGCACGACAGCTGCTGATGTCCGACTGCGCATAGATGGAGCGAGTGATAGTCTGGTTGAGCGAAGCGAATACATGCTGACTGCGGTCAATGTGTTTAAAAATATTATGCAGAAAGGTGATTTGGTTATTATTTCCGATGGCAATCATAAGTTTAGGGCCATTGCCGAGATCGCTGGAGATTATCAATATCTGCCTAATGATGAACGCGTAGGCTATCATCAAATGCGTAAGGTCAACTGGCTACGAACCTATTCGCCGAGCTTACCGAAAGAACAGCTTTTTTTAAAAACACTTTCACAAATGACATTATATGAGTTAAGGGACACCTCAGTTGATAGGGAAAAACTGTCTCAACTACTGGCTCCGGTTGAAACAACTGACAATCAAGCATTGCCGCACGTGCTCATCATCGATGAAATAAATCGTGGTAATATTGCCCGCATCTTTGGTGAATTAATTACTCTGTTGGAACCCGATAAACGATTGGGTGCCGAAGATACCCGTACCTTAGTGTTACCGTATTCTAAGAAGTTTGTAAATAGACCCGTTTTAGTTCCATGCATTTTTTGAGATCCCGGCCAGATAATGTTGTTGGCGATATTCCTCCGGTGTCATATTGTTCAGCGATTCATGCGGGCGTTCACAGTTATATTCTGATAACCATTTATCCGTGATTTCCCGCACCTCATTCAGCGTTCTGAACAGATAAAAATCGAGTATTTCTGTACGGTATGTCCGGTTAAAACGCTCAATGAAAGCGTTCTGTGTTGGCTTACCCGGCTGGATAAACTCCAGTTTTATTGCATGTTTCTCTGCCCATTCAGCCAGTGCCAGCGAGATAAATTCCGGTCCGTTATCCATGCGAAGCATGGCAGGATAGCCACGGTTTGCCGCGATCCTGTCGAGCACCCGGACCACTCGCGGGGCTGGCAGATTCAGATCGATTTCAATCGACAATGCCTCACGGTTAAAGTCATCAACGACATTGAACGTGCGAAAACGACGGCCACAGACCAGGGCATCATTCATAAAATCGACAGACCAGCTCTGGTTCAGCGCTTCCGGCGTGGCCAGCGGCGAAGGATTACGCACCGGCAGCCGTTGTTTACCCTTACGGCGAAAATTCAGCCTGAGCAGACAGTAAATACGGTGGAGCCTTTTGTGATTCCATTGATACCCCTGACGTCGCAGAACCTGATAAAGCTTCGGAAAACCGTATCGCGGGTATCGTTCAGCCGCCGCCTGCAATGCGGCAATAACGGGTTCATCACGCGTGGTATCCGGGCGGTAATGATAAACCGTTCTGCTCAGGTTCAGACTTCGGCAGGCCTGGCGAATACTGAGTCCGAATGCCGTTATCAGATGTGTTACCAGCTCACGCTTAAAGGCTGGTTTTAAAGCTTTTTTTCGATAACGTCTTTCAGAGCCCGGTTCTCAAGACTCAGGTCGGCAAACATCTGTTTGAGACGGCGGTTTTCGTCCTCAAGGTCCTTTATCTTTTTAATATCAGATGCTTCCATGCCGCCGTATTTAGACTTCCAGTTGTAGTAAGTGGCTTCAGAGATACCGGCCTCCCGGCAAACATCCTTAACAGTTCGTCCGGCTTCAACTGTAGTGGTTTACTGAATTTGGCCACCTGAACAGAGGTGATATGCTCGCCTCAGAACAATACAGGTGCCCCAATGAAAAAAAGAAATTTCAGTGCAGAGTTCAAACGCGAATCAGCCCAGCTTGTCGTCGATCAGAATTACACCGTTGCTGAAGCGGCTGAAGCGATGGATATAGGGCTTTCTACCATGACGCGCTGGGTTAAACAGTTGCGTGATGAACGTCAGGGCAAAACGCCAAAAGCCTCGCCGATAACGCCGGAACAAATTGAAATTCGTGAGCTGAAGAAAAAACTTCAACGTATTGAAATGGAAAATGACATATTAAAAAAGGCTACCGCGCTCTTGATGTCAGACTCCCTGAACAGTTCTCGTTAATCGGGAAGCTCAGAGCGCGTTATCCCGTGGCGATACTGTGCCATGTGTTTGGGGTTCACCGTAGCAGCTACAAATACTGGAAAAGTCGTCCTGATGAACCGGATATCAGGCGGACAGCGTTGCGTAGCCAGGTGCAGGAGTTACACAGCATCAGTCATGGCTCAGCGGGCGCAAGAAGCATTGCCACTATGGCAACACTTAAAGGCTTCCGTATGGGGCGCTGGCTTGCTGGCAAACTCATGAAAGAGCTGGGACTTGTAAGCTGCCAGCAGCCAACACACCGGTATAAGCGCGGTGGACAGGAACACATCGCTATACCGAACCACCTTGATCGTCAGTTCGCGGTCATCGAGCCCAACCAGGTATGGTGCGGCGACGTGACTTATATCTGGACAGGAAAACGTTGGGCATATCTTGCTGTTGTTCTCGACCTGTTCGCCAGAAAACCCGTGGGCTGGGCAATGTCATTCTCACCGGACAGCAAACTCACTATGAAAGCGCTGGAAATGGCCTGGGAGCGTCGGGGAAAGCCAGGCGGAGTGATGTTCCATAGCGATCAGGGTAGCCACTACACAAGCCGGCAGTTCAGGCAGTTACTGTGGCGTTGCAGGATAAAGCAGAGCATGAGTCGGCGGGGAAATTGCTGGGATAACAGCCCAATGGAGCGGTTCTTCCGGAGCCTGAAAAATGAATGGGTTCCCGTGATGGGATACATGAACTTCAGTGAAGCCTCTCATGCGATCACAGATTACATCGTGGGTTACTACAGCACGCTCAGGCCGCATGAATATAACGGTGGATTACCACCAAACGAATCGGAAAGTCGATACTGGAAAAACTCTAAAGCGGTGGCCAGTTTTTGTTGACCACTACACAAGTGTGGTTTTAGGCAGAATTTCAATTGACTCGCCATTCGGGGATTGTAGATAACCGACATAGCTTCCCAAACGCAAAAACCGCTTCCCTTCCCGGCTGAGAATTTGCGAGGTGCCACTCCACTTTTGATGTAATTGCTCAAGCCAGGAAAAGGTTGCCTCAGAGACAATCCCCAAATCCATACTGGCTGGTTGAGCGCTATCACACGTCAGCAGAGCATATTCCCGGACCTGAGTCATCATGCGACAATACCCTGATAGGCTTCAGCCGACGCGAAAGCATTATCATTGATACGGAAACGTCTGTCAGACAAGCTATCCGCAATTTCTTTCGGGAATAGTGCAGAAAATGACGGTAATTGTGCTGACTGTTGCAATAGGATAAAACGGTTTTCTTTCGCTTTCACCGAATCATTCAGTACCCAACCGATACGCTCATAATCATCAAAGAAATACTCTCTCAGCAATGGAATGATTTTGCTCTGAAAGATGCTGGCAAGACAGGCTTCGCGGTCGGCGTTATTTTCTAATTTCTTTAGCGGCATAAAGTAAGCATGGCCAATCGTATGCTCACTATCCAGTAGCGCTTCGATACGCTGATTAATACGCGTTAACAACTTTTCGACATCAACGCCAAACGCAGTGACCCCAGCTAAAAACTCCGGTCGCGCAGGCATTTCTGTAAAGCTAAAGCGGCGTCTTAACGCCAGGTCCATTTGAATTAACGATTTATCAGCCGTATTCATAGTGCCAATCACATAGACATTCCTGGGCACGGAAAACAACTTGTAAGTATCCCGCATAATCGTACCATTCACATTCAGAGATCATCCGGCATAATCAATCTGCCAACAAAGGAGATCGCTATGCGTAAAGCCCGTTTTACTGAGCATCAGATCATCGCCGTGATTAAGTCGGTTGAAGCCGGACGAACTGTTAAGGATGTTTGCCGGGAGGCCGGTATCTCTGAAGCCACTTACTACAACTGGAAGTCTAAATACGGCGGCATGGAAGCATCTGATATTAAAAAGATAAAGGACCTTGAGGACGAAAACCGCCGTCTCAAACAGATGTTTGCCGACCTGAGTCTTGAGAACCGGGCTCTGAAAGACGTTATCGAAAAAAAGCTTTAAAACCAGCCTTTAAGCGTGAGCTGGTAACACATCTGATAACGGCATTCGGACTCAGTATTCGCCAGGCCTGCCGAAGTCTGAACCTGAGCAGAACGGTTTATCATTACCGCCCGGATACCACGCGTGATGAACCCGTTATTGCCGCATTGCAGGCGGCGGCTGAACGATACCCGCGATACGGTTTTCCGAAGCTTTATCAGGTTCTGCGACGTCAGGGGTATCAATGGAATCACAAAAGGCTCCACCGTATTTACTGTCTGCTCAGGCTGAATTTTCGCCGTAAGGGTAAACAACGGCTGCCGGTGCGTAATCCTTCGCCGCTGGCCACGCCGGAAGCGCTGAACCAGAGCTGGTCTGTCGATTTTATGAATGATGCCCTGGTCTGTGGCCGTCGTTTTCGCACGTTCAATGTCGTTGATGACTTTAACCGTGAGGCATTGTCGATTGAAATCGATCTGAATCTGCCAGCCCCGCGAGTGGTCCGGGTGCTCGACAGGATCGCGGCAAACCGTGGCTATCCTGCCATGCTTCGCATGGATAACGGACCGGAATTTATCTCGCTGGCACTGGCTGAATGGGCAGAGAAACATGCAATAAAACTGGAGTTTATCCAGCCGGGTAAGCCAACACAGAACGCTTTCATTGAGCGTTTTAACCGGACATACCGTACAGAAATACTCGATTTTTATCTGTTCAGAACGCTGAATGAGGTGCGGGAAATCACGGATAAATGGTTATCAGAATATAACTGTGAACGCCCGCATGAATCGCTGAACAATATGACACCGGAGGAATATCGCCAACAACATTATCTGGCCGGGATCTCAAAAAATGCATGGAACTAAAACGGGTCTATTTACAGCCCCTGGGTGACTTGATTGCATCATTTGGTGTTAAGGCCGGACTCGATCAATATCATAACTTATTGAAAGAAAGCAAAGAACAATCTCTCCCCTATTTATACCCCCATATTTTTTATGAGCGTAAGTGAAATGGGAGAAGCTTACATGCGGCTAAGCGCCAGTCTGCGCACCGTCATCAAGAAGTCATAAGCTGTCGTTTCCCAAAGCTCCGGTAAGAAATCGTGGCCATATCGATTTTTAAACTCCTCATCCAAATGGTCTTTGTAGCAATCTATAAAATCATCAACTTCTTCTGCCAACTCTTTCAACATCCATTCCGGAGCAACCTTTATGAATAATCCGGTGATACCTTCAACCGTGTCCTCATCGTCATTAATGATGTCGTAATCCTGATTAAAATATCCCTGAATCAACTGATCAAGGTGATGAAATTTTTGCATAATTCACCTATGGGGTTGGAAAGGCAGTAAGGATATAGTAAGGCTTTCCGTTATATTCCTGAATATCAATGACGATACGGACAGCATGCATACTGATTCGCTGAGTATTTCCACGCGCGTATCCATATCCTATTTCCCGTCCGGCAGGATAGTTAATAGTAAGACGTACACCGTGCTTACCGCCAGCCAACGCAGATTTGATGCCATCCCGGTTAATATAAAGCGCTCGTGAAATAACGTTCTCAGCAACATCTAAATTTTTAAATGTTGACGACATTGTGAGCCGTTTATTTCGTTCAAATCGAGCCAACAGTTCATTATCTGTTTTGCCTACATGATTCGCCAGGGTATGACCGCCTGGTTTTAATCCGGTTAAAGATTCATGTTCTACCAGTCTGACACGGCCAGCTTTAATAGCTGCAACTCTTGCTGCGCCAATAGCCATGGCAAATCCAATCGGAACAGCAATATCAACCGTCATACCTATTTTTAATGCTGTATCTTCATCAGCTCCCAGCTGTCGGGCTGCACTCACTGCTAACTGATATGTAGCTGAACGCGTATCCCTGCCTGATATCATCTGCTGAGCTGCGGCATGTACACTATCCAGGCTATGAGCACCGACGACCACACATCCCGCTTTAGTAAGACCTGTCGGTTCTGGCGCTATACATAGCGTTACTGCTCCGGCCATCTCGACGCCACCAAGCAAAACGCCTAATCCACCAAGCAGTCTGTTACTTAGAGTCTCGGCTTCAGTTACTGTCTTGTCTGAAAGAACGGCCGCCAGCTGTACAGGCGACATTACAATTCTCATTCCACCATCATCCATAATGACCTTCCTCAGATTGTTAGAGCCTGAAACTTTCTTTAAAACGGAATAAAAAAGATTTTAGCTAAAAGCCTTCACATTCTACACACTTGATTAAAAATTAATAAATCAACCCTTTATTAAAATAATCATTAGCGAAAGATGATGGTTCCCCTTCACTGCGGGTATGTATCAGTAAGTTGATGTAGATTGAATCAGGTTGACTTAGGTTGAGTGAAAAAGCGAGGAAAGCCTTGCAGATACTGGATTTCAGGCACAAAAAAAGCCGCCCCTGGGCGACTTGATTGCATCATTTGGGCAAGACCAGACTCGCACATAATGATTAATCCTTTGATTTAAAAATAATTACAAATAATCTTTAGTTAATGTGCCAACATCGATACCAACACATTAAAACGTTGATTTTGGGACTCGAATCGGGGCAAAAGTTACCTGGAAAATGCTCACCATCGAGCGTATCTCTGGCGCTATGCATCAATCACATCCAATGCCGTTATGCGAAAACAGGCATAGGCCTCTTCCCAGGAAACGTGGCTTTCACCGAACACCATTGGTGTAACAAACTGCAGATAGCGTTCCTTATAAACAGGGTTGCTCGCCAGTTCTTCCAACCCCATTTTTAGTTCTTCAACAGGCGACTCGCAGAATTCAGGATACTGAGCACCGTAACGTTGGATATCCTGCTCAATACATTCCTGCACAAAGCGCTTCAAAACAGGAACGTCAGCACCTTTTTCTCTAACAATACAAAAGTTGTCGTAGATATGACGCACCAGTGACTCATCCACTGCACGCTCCACATCACGCATACTTGCAGCCGTTCTGCGCATCATCGAGATCAGTTTTTCAGCCTGCGTGCTACCGATAGTTGCGCAGGGAAAAGCCCTCACTACTTCGCCCTTCTTTGTTAGATCCATTACCAGTGAGCTAATAGCACGATTTTCCGCAGCCTCAAGCAAATCCGTTTCCATCAGTTCCAGTTTGATAAATGGCCTTAAACAGGGAATTTGTGCATATTCCTGCGGGTAGCGTACCGGAATTTCATTATAGCGATATTCATCACGAGTAACCTTTGGATACTCTTCATCCATGCGAAACGTATCTGAGGCTGTAATCGTTTCGATAATGGTCTGAATAATATCCTTACGGATGCTTTTACGCTGACCTCTGGAATATTGCTGGGAAAAACCGGCGACAGGAACAAGCTTAATGTCCACGTCCTCCGACATCCTGTTCAAAGATATCCCCGCTTTTGACAATGCCGTTCCACCGGCAAAAACCAGTTGATGTGTGTCAAACGCCAGAGGCTGGAGCAATCGCAATAACTCAACGATGTAATAATCTTTCTCTACAATTGCAACTGATTCAATGCCCAGAGCATCAGCAACGTCCGGGAATAGCTTTGTTAAATCATCCATTTAGTTTGCTGCTCCCTACTGACAATGTTCTCTTGAAACGGGGGGAGGTTTTGATTTCAAGTGACGCGGGGATCTGGGTAGATTTACCACTGTTGTAGGCACTTGTTGCTCCTGCCAGACGGTAATCCACTTTCAGACGTTCCAACGCCTCAATCATTACCGCAGCAGAACCTCCGGGAGCAGCAGGCATCAGCTTACCGGTAATCGCATTTTGCCGCGCTTTGGTGTAGACGCCATAGCCTACTTTCAGTAGCTGCCCTTCCTTCATCAGCTCACGCAGTGCTCTGCCTATTTGATCGTAGCCAGCAAGATC
Organism: Pantoea alhagi; assembly: GCF_002101395.1. Lineage (NCBI taxonomy): Bacteria > Pseudomonadati > Pseudomonadota > Gammaproteobacteria > Enterobacterales > Erwiniaceae > Pantoea > Pantoea alhagi. Next base: position 1,013,300 of record NZ_CP019706.1, read on the forward strand.
TTTGAAATCGTCACGAGTGAAAACATAACGCTTTGAGCGCTTCAGCCGTGACTGAATACGAGCTTTTATGGTCATGTCATCCTCCTTTGTTCGTTTCTTCATCATAGCAAACATACGACACTTTTAACAGCAAACATACGACAACTCACTTACCTCGCTGCCAGCATTCCCGGATAGTGTTTAGCTATGATATTGTTCATACGTTTAATCAACTCCAGACGCTTGAAGGTCAAGTGCGCCGTACCTTTTTGATAGTAACGAATGCTGAATAACTCATCTTCGTAAACATTCTTAGCCGGATTATCACGAATATGCTCCATCAATCGGGTAGAGATATCACCCCGGTTGTCAGGGATGGGTTTGCCATCCAGCAGAAACAGCATTCTTTCCAGATCCGCCAGTTGATCCCGTCGCCAACCCCAGTTAAGGCTAAAGCCCCAGCGGTTATGCGTCACCAGATTGTTAATGATGATCTTCTTACCGAAGCAGCAGGGACTATTGGTTTTGTAATCCCATGACAGACCTTTGAACACGTTGATAATCCCTCGCTCAAAGACATCCATTTTGTTCAAATGTAACTGCTCAAAAGTACTGAGGATATTCGCCTCACTGATCGCAGGAAGTTCGCCCTCCTCCAGATTCTTATGCCATTGGTCGCGAGCCTGAGCATCCATCAAGGCCATCATGCCGGACTTCAGCATCAAATCGCGCCAGATGCTGCGATCTATATTGCGGGTGACGGCAGGCATCGCTTTATCAGTCTTTTCAGTTAGCCAGCTATCGTAGCGATGCCCGGTTTTCATCGCCCAGTCTTGCGCTGTGCCACCGCCAATTTCTGAGGTTAGCCGTGAAATGGCATCAAGCTGCTGGATAAGTTGCTCAATTTGTTTCAGTGCGGCATCGCGACCAGTGAGCACACGTTCGATATTGGTCGAAAGGATGAGTTCGTTGTGTTCCGTCAATGACCTGCCCCCAGGATTAAATACAAGGCTCAGTTAGTAATGTCGGATCCTTCACTCTCAGAATTACCCTTTCTCCAGCCCGCTGCAAATTCAGACGGCGTCTGATAATTCAGCGTGGAGTGCGGGCGACATTCGTTATAATCCTGACGCCATTCACTGATGGTTTTCCTGGCATGACTGACGTCGCTGAACCAGTGTTCATTCAGGCATTCATCGCGAAAGCGTCCGTTAAAACTCTCAATAAATCCGTTCTGTGTCGGCTTGCCAGGCTGGATAAGTCGCAGCTCCACACCATGCTCAAAGGCCCATTGATCGAGCGCACGACAGGTAAATTCCGGGCCCTGATCAGTTCTTATCGTAGCCGGATAGCTTTGAGACAGCGCAATGCTGTCCAGAATACGCGTGACCTGCACGCCTGAAATCCCAAAGGCAACAGTGACAGTCAGGTATTCCTTTGTGAAGTCATCGACGCAGGTGAGGCACTTGATCCTGCGACCGGTAGCCAGCGCATCCATGACGAAATCCATCGACCAGGTCAGATTGGGCGCCGCCGGGCGGAGCAGCGGCAGACGTTCTGTTGCAAGCCCTTTACGACGTCGTCTGCGTTTAACGCCCGGCCCGTTCAGATGATAAAGGCGGTACACGCGCTTGTGATTAACATGAAGCCCTTCACGGCGCAATAACTGCCAGATGCGGCGGTAGCCAAAACGCCTGCGCGCCAGTGCCAGCTCAGTGATGCGCCCTGATAAATGCGCATCAGCAGCCGGACGCTGAGCGTCATAACGGCAGGTCGACAGGGACAAACCTGTGAGTCTGCAGGCACGACGTTGCGCCAGACCGGTCGCATCACATATCAACATCACAGCTTCCCGCTTCTGGTCTGTCGTCAGTACTTTCGCCCAAGAGCCACCTGAAGCGCCTCCTTATCCGGCATGGCTTCGGCCAGCAGCTTCCTGAGTCGGGCGTTCTCTTCCTCAGGCGACTTCAGGCGCTTAACCTCTGGCACCTCCATACCGCCATACTTTTTACGCCAGGTGTAAAACGTGGCGTCGGAAATGGCGTGCTTGCGGCAGAGTTCACGGGCGGATACCCCGGCTTCAGCCTCGCGGAGAATACTGATGATCTGTTGGTCGGAAAAACGCTTCTTCATGGGGATGTCCTCATGTGTCTTATGAAGACATTACTAACACCGGGGTGTTTTAATCAACGGGGAGCAGGTCAGGATTTTTTAGTCCTCGATAAAAATCCTCTTCAGAAAGTATCCTCGAATTCAATGGTAGAGAATCATCTAAGATTAGTCTCATAGCATTAAAAAGATTTGTCTTACCTGAAGCATTTTCACCAATAATTGTATTTACTGAATTTTGCTTGAAATGAAAAACTGAATTAGGAAAGCTCTTGTAATTTTTTATGGATATTTTGCTAATGAACATTTGTCACATCATTATCATGTACATTATTAGTTGTATGCAATTCATCAATCTATGTTGCAGACAATACTTAAGCAATTCGTGAGTAAAAAACCAACCATCTCTTCAAGCAAAAAAGTTTTTATAAAAAAGGCCTTAAAAAACATAACCTTGCCTTTAAAATATGATTAAAATTTTTCTTGTGTTACGTTAACATAATCATTTATATTATGAAAGTAAATGTTTAATGATTTAATACAAAGTGTTAGGTTTTTTCAGTATTCCTGCACTTAATATTAATAAAATGATTCAAGCTTAAGGGCAGTATAAAAAAGGAAACTTTATGAAATTTTTTTTAAACATAATGAGAATGGGAAATATATTATTTTTCGGATATTTATTCAGCATAACAATATCATCTTTAACTTTGTTATGGGTGTATTTTCAGCCTCTTAACAGCCTTGTCTGGCTCTTCATTCCATTAATAGCCCCTATAATTTTCTCAGTAATCATCATAATAACAAGGAATAAAGAACAACGAGATCTTGTCAAATCCTTAAATGATTCTGTATTGTTCTCAATTTCTGCCATTACTACTGGGTTAATAATCTTTAAAACCATAGAAATACACGATATCAATATATTCAATCTATTGGTGCATAATAGAGTAGGTTACTTATTGATATGTGGACACACAATTTTATACACAATAAAAGCGACCATAGCAATGTGTGAAAGTTATGATAATTGGTTAAAATTATTTAAAGAGAAGATTTTTATTTTTTTAGCATAACTGTTGAATAAACAATAACAAGTGTAAATAGACCCGTTTTAGTTCCATGCATTTTTTGAGATCCCGGCCAGATAATGTTGTTGGCGATATTCCTCCGGTGTCATATTGTTCAGCGATTCATGCGGGCGTTCACAGTTATATTCTGATAACCATTTATCCGTGATTTCCCGCACCTCATTCAGCGTTCTGAACAGATAAAAATCGAGTATTTCTGTACGGTATGTCCGGTTAAAACGCTCAATGAAAGCGTTCTGTGTTGGCTTACCCGGCTGGATAAACTCCAGTTTTATTGCATGTTTCTCTGCCCATTCAGCCAGTGCCAGCGAGATAAATTCCGGTCCGTTATCCATGCGAAGCATGGCAGGATAGCCACGGTTTGCCGCGATCCTGTCGAGCACCCGGACCACTCGCGGGGCTGGCAGATTCAGATCGATTTCAATCGACAATGCCTCACGGTTAAAGTCATCAACGACATTGAACGTGCGAAAACGACGGCCACAGACCAGGGCATCATTCATAAAATCGACAGACCAGCTCTGGTTCAGCGCTTCCGGCGTGGCCAGCGGCGAAGGATTACGCACCGGCAGCCGTTGTTTACCCTTACGGCGAAAATTCAGCCTGAGCAGACAGTAAATACGGTGGAGCCTTTTGTGATTCCATTGATACCCCTGACGTCGCAGAACCTGATAAAGCTTCGGAAAACCGTATCGCGGGTATCGTTCAGCCGCCGCCTGCAATGCGGCAATAACGGGTTCATCACGCGTGGTATCCGGGCGGTAATGATAAACCGTTCTGCTCAGGTTCAGACTTCGGCAGGCCTGGCGAATACTGAGTCCGAATGCCGTTATCAGATGTGTTACCAGCTCACGCTTAAAGGCTGGTTTTAAAGCTTTTTTTCGATAACGTCTTTCAGAGCCCGGTTCTCAAGACTCAGGTCGGCAAACATCTGTTTGAGACGGCGGTTTTCGTCCTCAAGGTCCTTTATCTTTTTAATATCAGATGCTTCCATGCCGCCGTATTTAGACTTCCAGTTGTAGTAAGTGGTTTCAGAGATACCGGCCTCCCGGCAAACATCCTTAACAGTTCGTCCGGCTTCAACCGACTTAATCACGGCGATGATCTGATGCTCAGTAAAACGGGCTTTACGCATAGCGATCTCCTTTGTTGGCAGATTGATTATGCCGGATGATCTCTGAATGTGAATGGTACGATTATGCGGGATACTTACATTTGAACTTGCCTGTCGGTTGGCATCGGTACTACACTTTCCGGCTTGTTATTTTTATGCGGTGGAAGACGATCTGGCAGAAATGATTCTTGGATATTCAGAATCGCAGGGAAAATAAGCCCTATAAGACGTATTAGCTCCCGCCCCCCTCAATAAGGGGCTGGAGCGGTGTAAAGGTAGATGCGCAGATAATGAATAGAGTGTATTCCTTAAGTATCTGTGAAACTCTTCATTCTTTGAACCATTTAGGCATATTTGATTGACTTACAGACACACGTTTTAATGAGTCTTGGTTTTTATCATCTTTAATACAATTAATTTCTTCAAACCCCCATTTCCCATCACGATTAGAGAAATAAACTGTGTATTTATCTGTATTAAATCCAAAATAGTGCTCTGTTGAATCACTAATATTCAAGGAGCCGCAAGTTGCAGAAGTACGCCATTCACTACTCGTAGCCCAATCAAGCACGACTACTACAAAATTCTCAGCCCAGCGAGGTACAGCAAACAGCAGTAATGATGTTAACATGATGACTCCAAAAATAGTCATTAACTGATGCCCTTCTAGTTTATTTGATACTAACAGAAAAATACCGTATGAAACCGGCTGTAAAAACATGAAAAAATAAATAGCAAAAAAAGCAAATTTCCATCCAAACTCAAGCAACGGAGAATCACTTATATCCATATTGCTCATTTGCATAAAATAGCTAGCCGCATATGTACTTGTAATGAAATACAATAAGGATACACCACTGACAAACACAATTTTCAGCTTACTAAAAATAATACTATTTCCACGCTCAAGGTCATAAAAGGTAAAAACACCGCTAATAACGACAAATATAATAAATGCCAGAATAAACCATCTCGCAAGCCATACAAGGCCAATGTTTAGTAAGAACAAAGATGATAAAAAGAACAGCCAAGCTAGTAATGATAGCCCTCCTGAAATTTTCTTGACAAGCTTGTCATTATTAAAATAAACAAAATAATATATTATTCTTCTAAACTCATCCTTTTTATAAAAACAAACAACCACCGTCAAAAAAAGAAACAACAAAACAAATATTTTTTTAAAAATGAATTCGTGCCCAACAAGAAAAATATTAGTAATTAAAAATAATGATAGGGTTATATAAAGAAAATATGTCTTTATCTTATCGAATAGCATAGTATTTCATCCATAAAATAATTTCAGGTTAAAATTATGTGCATATAAAACTCATCTCCCCCTAAACTCATACGGCACCACATATCCTTCCCGATTCGCATCAAGATAATCCGCCCACCATTGCAGCATTAGCCTTCGCTCTTCGATGTGTTCAGCCTTATGGATATAAGCCGCCCGCACGCTATTGCGCTCCTGGTGGCTCATTTGCCGCTCGACCGCATCCCGCGACCACTGCCCGGATTCAACCAGAGCGCTACAGGCCATTGTGCGGAAACCATGCCCGCACAGTTCAGTAGTGGTGTCATATCCCATAACCCGCAGCGCATTATTGACGGTGTTTTCACTCATCGGTTTAGTCGGGCGACGATCTCCGGGGAAGATAAGTTCATAAGCACCGCTGATAGCCTTAATCTCTTTCAACAGCGCCAAAGCCTGGCGGGATAACGGTACTAAGTGTTCAGTGCGCATTTTTGCCCCGCGCTGAGAGTGCTTTACACCAGGGATGGCTTTACGTTCAGCGGGTATCGTCCACATAGCGCGTTTAAAGTCGATCTCGGTCCAGCGGGCAAAACGTAGTTCACTGGAGCGGATAAAGACGCATAGCGTAAACTTTAAGGCCAGGGTGGTTAATGCCCGCCCTTTATAGCTTTCAATCCTTGCCAGAAAATCCGGAAGCTTATCCAGCTTCAACGCCGGACGATGGGTTGCCTTCGGCGGCGCTATCGCCCCGGAGAGATCCTGAGCAGGATTGCGCTCTATCAGATCGTTCTGCACCGCATAGCGCATAATATCGGTCACTCGCTGACGTAGCCGTGACGCCAAATCGAGATAGCCGTTTTGCTCCACGGCTTTCAGCGGCTCAAGCAAGTCTTTAGTCTTCAGGTCCGCTATGTGGCGATGGCCTATCGCCGGCAAAATATTACGTTCCATATCGCGCCATACCCGTCCGGCATGGGTTTCTGACCAGCGATTCTGACTAATGTACCGATGCCAGTCTCTCGCGACTTTCTCAAAGGTAATCAATGCGGCCTGTGCTTCTTCCTTTTCTTTCCCCCGTTTTTCTGCCGGGTTGATACCTTCAGCCAATAACAGCCGTACCTCATCACGCTTCTCACGGGCCTTTGCTAACGAGATTAGAGGATAAGCGCCAAAAGCGATGCGGCTTTCCTTGCCTTCGAAACGATACTTGAGATACCAGCGCTTAGAGCCGCCAGGGCTTATCAGCAGGTATAGTCCATGTGCATCGGCGAGTTTGTAAGCTTGCTCGCGAGGCTTAGCGGTGCGGGCTACAACGTCTGTCAGGGCCATAATTGGGGGTCAACTCCTAATCGAAGTGAATTGACCCTCATCTTGACCCCCAAATCATCTGGATGTCAATGGACAAAAAAAGACCAGTGCGGATAAAACGAACAGATCAGGAGGAAAAGAGATAAAACATCAATCTCTTAATAAACAAAAGGATATGGAGGCTTATGGAAGATTATGGACATAAAAAAAGCCACACTAAGGTGACTAATTTTTCCACAATGGTGCCGAAGGCCGGACTCGAACCTAACTCTCCATAACATGCTGTTCTTGCGTGCCGATTCGTTTCAAAGACGGAAATTGTAGGATCTCTAAGTCAGAGAAGCTACAACAAACAGTTGGTTTCGATTCAGTAATAATATTAGAAGCCCAAGTAGCCAAATCGTTATTTTGCATTAGCGCAAAACATGTCTAAAAAGTGATAAATGTCATTAAACTGAGCGGGACTTTGGCTCACAAATCTTAAACGCAACTGCGTTCATATTGCGGAAGGAATGCAGAATAATTCCCCACTAATTTTACATTATATAACTTGTTGATATGTATTTACTTCTACGGAAAATAGATTAACTTTACTAGAAGGAAACGCCACCGTAAGGCATACGTAACGCACCTGCATTTTAATGTTTCATTGACTCCTTTAGAAGCTAAGCGCTGATGAAATGAGGGGCCTATCCGTGTCAAATGAATACTGTTAAATCATAGTGAATTAGAATTCTTAGCCTTACACTTGGGCTACTTTTTCAGTTTGTCCCACCGCACTGCGGATACGATCCCCCAATTGCCATTAGGATTAGGCCTACGCCATTTTGCCGTCTCCATACTACGGAGATACTCAAGCGCTTCGGAAAAGGTGCCAAAACGCTTCTGAGCCGCTTTATCACCTACGCCAAACGAACCATCGCGACTGCTCGCAAGTCCAGGATTAAAGCACGAGCCATCGGCTGCGTATGGAACCAACAGTTCCAAGTCATTATCTTCAGATGAGTCAGACGCTAACAACTGCCACGGCTCAACACTGAGAGCGTTAGCCAGCACCTCGATCGCATCCAGAGACGCATTAGAACCGCCGCGTTCAATGCGGCTCATATAGCTACGTGCGAACCCACACCGATCAGCAAACGCTTCCTGGCTCATTCCGGTGGCAATGCGCAGTTCTTTTACCCGCTCGCCAAACTGTATTCTCAGAGATTTTTTCATGCACTGAATGTGCAATTTCGACCACTGTAAGGCCACGCTCCATATGAGACATTTTGAATCTAATCGCGCGTCAGAGGGCTTAGTCACTCGCATTAGTTGCCTGTATCATGACAACCCCACTTGATTAAAAATGGATACCAATAGTGACATTTAAAATCCAATAAGTATGATGATCTTCATCGGTTGGACGTCACCATCGTTCGCTATCAGGCGCGATGTGATTTGGAAAGTGAGGGAATCATGGCAGAAGCAGACTTTTTATTACTGATGTCAGCGGGAGCCGCGTTTAGCTGGGCCTGTTATAATGTAGTCGCCCATGTTGTATTAAAGCAGCACATCAGCACGCTACGCGCAATTGCATGGGGGACTCAGGGCACTCTCTCATTGGTGCTGAGCGTATTTGCCTTTTCAGCTATAGGTGCAGAACAACCCCTAACAAAACAAAATGCCTTATGTTCAGGTAACAGCCCGGAATGCTATGCGAAAACGCACCATAACCCGATCAGAGAGTGCAAGCAGGCAATGGACAAGGAAGCGACGTTTCGCCATGTGTGGCAGGAAAATGGAGCGCAGCCGGTTTTTGGAGCTTACTTATGGCATGATGAGAAAAACAAAACGATTCAAGCATTTGGACATCAGGCTAGCGCCATTAACAGTCTGGGAATGCTAACACCTCTTCAATATTTTTGCGTTTATAACGCCAACACCGGGGATATTATAGCCGCATCTTTTGAATGAATGGTCCAAACCGAAAGCCCTCAACTTGTTACCTAACATCATATTAATGCTCTCATAACTTATCGTAGACCATGGACAAGAACCGTTTCATATGGTTTCCTTGTCCTATGAACATACACAGCGTTGATCCCCGCATTCTGGCACTATGCGAGAGGGTCACTAGAAAACGTGCCAAGACAGTAATCGACCACATTATAGAACATGGTTTCATTACTACAGAGGACTTACAAGATACATACGGCTATGACCATCCTCCAAGAGCGGTAAGAGATGTAAGAGAGGAAGGAATTCCTATTGAAACATTCAAAACCGTAAGCAATAGGACTGGGAGAGTGATTGCAGCTTATCGTTTTGATAGTCCCGACAATATTAAAAATGGACGCATTGGTGGGCGTAAAGCTTTTTCAAAAGCCTTTAAAGATGCTTTGATTACTAAATATGATTCACGTGATGCTATTACTGGCGCTCAAATAGAACCACGCTACTTACAAATAGATCATCGCGTTCCATATGAGGTAGCAGGGGATTCACAACATGACGAGACTAATCTTGACGCATACATGCTACTTGACGCCTCAAGCCAAAGAGCAAAATCATTTACATGTGAGTCCTGCGATAACTGGATAAGAATACAAAACCCTAGCATTTGTATGAGCTGCTATTGGGCATTTCCAGAAGGTTATTCACATGTTGCGATGAACCCTGTCAGGCAATTAAATATCACGTGGTCCGGTGAAGAAGAAGTTAATGCTTATGAAGAATTAAAGTCTAAAGCTGAAGCTGAGGGTCTTGATATTAAGACCCTCTTGAGTCGCCTTTTAAGAAAATAATTCTTCTTGACTTGTATTTCTTAAGTTGAGCCTTGTTTTTATTGGAGCCTTTATATTTGAAGAAAGATAAAGGCTCTCTACTGTTTCTGCCTTCAGGCCATTTAATGTTGCCTGACTCGACTGGCCTGCATTTATTAGCAAACGAGACATTGATAAATGTTCTGGCAGGGCCGGTCCATATTCTTTATCACCTGTCATGCCATCATATGAAAGTGCAAATCGAATATTTCTTTCATTTAGTAGTTCTAGTCCAGAAACAAGAGAGTCAACCTCAAGTTGTTCGTGGTAACGTTTGTCTTTGCCAACGGAAGTCCCTAAATACGGGGGATCCATATAAACGAAATCTTGGCTCTCAGCGTCTTGCGAAGTTGTCTTCCAATCGCCCACACGAAACTCAACTCGGCCCTTTAATAATTTTGAAGCGCCTTCAATGGCCAATGCCATCTTTTCCGGTGCCATACCTTTTCTGCGCTTATCGGCTGATTGTGTGAACTTCCCTTTCGCATTGAAGCGAACGGCATTTTTTACACATCGGCATACTAAATAAAGCAAGGCTACTGGATTTTGAGTTTCATTATAGAGTTCACGCACCTCATTGAAATAATTATGATTTTCACCATCAAATCCCATCCAAATGGTGGAATATTCATCAATTACTTGATGAGGATTATTCACTATCATTTCCCATAGCTTAATAATTGAAGGGAACTTGTCTCCAACTACGAAGCGCTCTGCCGCATTGTTGTCAGCCATAAAAAGTGTCATCGCTGCGGAACCTGCGAATGGTTCATAGAAGCAACGTATGTTACGAGGTATAACGCTATAGATAACTGGTGCTAGCTTTCTTTTACTACCTTGATAAGGAATAGGATGCGGTATTGTTTTCATTAAATATTTTTCTCAAACGTTTTTCTGAGCGAGACTGCCTAAGAGCATATACCCGTCAAAGGATTCGTAATATAGGGGTATGATAACAGCCCAAACTCTTTATGTAATCGAACCTAACGCCCCAAAGCAGCAATCGTAGCTCTGGAAACGCCGTATTCACGCGCTAAAGCACTGACACTGATTCCGCTATTCTTTTTCTCTACAATCGCGCCACGGGCTTCTGGGGCGATTTTCGACGGTCTTCCCAGTTTCTTACCTTCGGCTTTTGCCCGCGACAAACCCGTCTGGGTCCGCTCAATCAGCAGGTCACGTTCCATCTCTGCAACCGCTGCCAGCATTGACAACAGGAGCTTACCCGCAGCGGAGGTGAGATCTGTCGTGCCAAGCTGGTGGACAATAACCTTTATATTTCGGTCAGCCAACTTCCTGACCGTCTGGAGAACATCAATCGCATCACGTCCCAGACGGTCTAGTTTTGCAACTACCAACGTTTCACCATCGCGAATTTTGCTAAGCAATTCACAAAACGCTTTACGTTGCACCGCAGGAACCTTCCCGCTAACAACATCGGCAAACCAGTAATCAATTTGCCACCCAGCCAGCCCAAGTTCTAGCCTTTGGTTTTCGGTATCCTGCTGCGCTGTAGAAACACGCCCGTAGCCAAAAATCGCCATTATCAACACCTCTCCATACCTGTCAGAAAACGGTGTCAACAATAGGATACCTGCCAATAAATGCCAAGGCTAATTTCCCAATAGTCCGGAAGTCACTTCAACAGAGATGCCGGAAAACGGTCGTTTGTTGGCGCTTAAAACGGGTGAAGACATGTTAGGCTGAAACCATCACTTCATAAGGACAACTGAAATGATTAAAGACGCGATTTTTTCACCGTGCGGTAAGTATCGTTACTCATTATTACGAGTCTGGGACGAATCAAAGCCCTATACGCTTTTCATCGGGCTAAACCCTTCATACGCCGACGCAGAGAAGAATGATCGCACATTGAGCCGATGCATATCATTTGCTAGGGGTTGGGGTTACGGCGGCGTCTATATGGCCAACCTGTTCGCGTTCGTTCACACTCAGCGCTTTGAGATGATGAAAGCATCTGATCCAATTGGCATAGATAACGATAGCCATTTAAAACGCCTTGTTAGCGGTGCCGGTCTAGTCGTCGCGGCATGGGGGAACGAAGGCAGACACCTTCAGCGCTCGACTGTTGTGCGCAAGCTGTTGCCAGAAACCACAATGTGCTTCGCCTTAAACGCTACGGGTGAGCCGAGCACCCTCTGTATATGAAAAATGACAGTATTCTCATACCTTTAAGTTAGCAAAGACTACTGCGTTCAGAATGCGAACGCAGTTATATGATATATATAACTTTTTTTGAAAAGTCTGATGTGTTAGCTTGTCTCCTGACACCTACCTCATGCGGTAAACCGGTCCGGGCAGGTGGAGCATTACCGCTGTATAGCGGAAAACGTCAGGATGGGAACTCTGCGGAACGTTAATTGTGGTAGGTAGGGCGCGCAAGCGTTTGATGCAGCCAGGCAGAGGGTGAAAGTAGTTATCGGCGGATTCTTGAGTAGCTACTTTTGCGCATAATGCATCTTTCAAGAAAGGTCGTCACACCACGAGGAAGATTTGTTCTTCATCTGGCGGGGGAACCGAGCAAACCTACAGGCTATCTTCTCAGATGGCCTTAGGGTTGGTATGTCCGGCTTCCCCCCCGAGGAAGGGTTAACATTTTAAAAAACAATTTATGTTTTAAGATTGATGCTTTTCTGCTGCCTGATACTTCAGAACTTTCTTGCCAGAAGTAAATCTATCGTTATCTATCTTCCCAGCATGACAAACAAATCTGAACCGGAAACTGATAACCTGCAACGCGTTCATGGTGTAAAAAGCAGCCGGATAAGCTTGCACGGGAAAGTGAACATCCTAGGTTTGGAAACGACTCTCACGGGCATTGCGTTCGAAAATTTCCGCAGCGGCGAGGCGGTCCTTATACCTACTCCGATATATCTGGCTGGCTATTTAATATGTTAAACATTCCATGCCATCTCTGCCGCCTCTCTTAACGATACTGCTATCGCCACTTGATATTGTCTTTATTACTTTTAGATACGTTGCATTCTTTGCACATGATCTGAAGGTTGGTTATCTCTAATGCCAGATGAGGGTAGCGAGAACGCGGCTTTATATGATCAACGTGCATTATCAGACCATCTTTGGGGCTTCTCCCACACACCGCACAATTGTTTCCATACTTTTTGAATGCCTGGTAACGCAGCTTTCGCCATTCTTTAGTTTGATAGAAGCTGTTGGTGGATCCCTTTTCTTCTGACTGAAGTTGCCTTTCCTCCTGCTCACGCTGCTCGAACGATCCAGCTTTTTCAAACTTAGACATCTGTTTCAGATAGTCATTACGTTGCCAGTCGCGGTATGACGGAGTGCGATCCTGCATCTCGTGTCCCCATACATCCTTTTGCTTTAATAGTGATTTATCGTATCGCTCCCATGCAGCCAATGTGTCATCGGCAACATTTTCAATGTTCCACTTATGCCAAAGTGCAAAGCAAATTCTGAACGCTTTTTTGACCACAAAGAACACCAGAATCAGCACTAGAATCAAAACAGCTACGCTACCTTCCTTTGGCACTTTCTAGCCTTATCTTTTGAAGAGTAATTTCATCCATGTTGCCATGATACCCTGTTGCTGGACATCATTCCCATATGCGAGCAAGCTCCCAATCTTCCAAGGAGCTTGCCTTAGTGGACGATAACCCCTCCACCCAACGCACTGGGGGACTGCCGCAAATTTCGAACCATGATTTCCAATCCTTCTAAGAAAAAACGTGCCAGATAGCTTTCCAGCGCGTCTAAGCATCCATCGACGGGATAATGGCTCGCTCAGTCCGTTTGTTTACCTCGCTTTCTTCGCAGCGCATCTCTGACAGCATCTAACCCATCAGGAATGTTAAATTTCGCTATCTCAGGCAACGAAAAATCAATTTTCTCCACAGTTTGAATCATATGAATTGGTTTAAGGTCTTTGCTATATCGCACTTCCGTTTCCGTTTCGCCGCGCACATGCCCAACTAATTGCGCACGTAATTCCGGGCTAACGCCTTTCTCCTTTAGTAACGTTGAAACTGAGTGGCGGAAAGAATGGAAAGATTTGGTTCTGTTCCTCTCAACATTCAATCTACGCGCCAGTAGTGATTCATTGAACCATGCAGAAACTGGCCTGCCATAGCCTTTAGTTTTATGCGGCTTAAGCTCGGGGAACAGGCGAGCATACCCGGCATTTTTTAAGGCGTTAACGTAGTCGATGAAACCGAGATTAATCAGCGAGGAGTGAATCGGAATCTTGCGGCGAGCATTAGCATTTTTTAATTTCTTTCCGCTTTCGCTATCGCTTTCGAGGTTCAGGTAATAAACATCATCTTCCGCGAGTATGTCATCTAGAAGTAACTGCGCGATCTCATTAACTCGCGCCCCCGTCAGTAGCCCCAACAAAGGTGCCCAATAGTGAAACGGGCAATATTGATGGAATCGCCCGTGCGCGTTACGTTCTCCTGTTCCAGCCAGAAACCACGGTAGCGAAAAAATCGCCTTAACTTCATTAGGTTCAAACACGTCAGTGTGATCTTGGTCTCGCTCGTCTTTATCATCGCGCGGGAAAAAATTTTCGCATGGCGATTTCAGTAGCTTGCCATCAGCAACAGCCCACTTCATTGCACCATAAAGGCCGTTGATATACTTCCTGACGGATTCCTCAGTCATCAACTTATCGCCGCATTCCGCCGCCTTAGTGATTAACTCATCCAGTGTTTTCACCCCATATTTAGCTTTCGCTAGATTCCGGTTTGCGGGGATCGTGCGTAGTTTGCTCTCATAAGCTCGGAGGAAATCGCGATCAAAGTCTTTCAACTGAATGTCGCCCATCGCTTCAATCATAAAGGTGAAGTAGTTACGGATATCGTTAATTGCGGACTCCGAGACTTTACCCTTGAGCCGATGCTTTACATACTCTGAACATAACCATGACAGGCTCTTAGTGTAATACTTTCGATGAACATACTCGTTAACGATAACGGGGGATGGAGTAGCAAGAGGCGCAGCGGTGTGAACGCTAATAGCTGGTGGTGTGGTCTTAGCCAGCCAATCAAGACGGAGACTTTCTGCATGAACTTTATTGATTAACAGCGTATCGGGTTTTATTAACGGGCAATTGGAGGTGAAAAACCAACCGCCTTTAGCTTCGCTTCCAGCAGTTTTAAACACCGAGGCTTCTGAATGCCCGTCGCTGACGATGTTACGTAAATGCGCCAAGGGAGCAATGAGTTGCAGATAACCTTTAACAACCCCTTCTATACCCTGCGCTTCGACATAGTTAAGCACGTAGCTGCCATCGAGAGGGTCTAACTCGACCTCAGATAAAGTCTCAACATAAAAGCCAGCCTGCCCCGTCGCTAGCCAAAACATGGGCAGATTGCGGTTCATCACCGCCTGAATTAACTGAGTAACGGGCAGCTCGATTGACTGAGCAAAGTTAGAAAGCGAGATCATGCCCTCTCCGGCAAGCAGCGGGGCGCAGTCATTTAAAGATCGGTAATCCAATTGTTCATACTCTTGTAAGGTCTGATACCAGACCGCCAACAGGAGCACGGACTTCTGCTTTGCTTCATGAAGGTCATGAGTGCCTGTTGAAGTGTGAATCTCACACTGTCCTGCGTATCGACGAAAACGTTGGGGAACGCTGATGCGGACAACATAAATGCCGCTGGTTCGACGATAGAGTTTATATCGCTGAGACATCGCCTCGTATAGCCTTTTGTAGTAGGGCTACGCAATTACAAGCGAAAAAATAGGAAAAGTTATTTAAAAAACAACTAATTAGATGAGTCTTGGTGCCGAAGGCCGGACTCGAACCGGCACGTATTTCTACGGTTGATTTTGAATCAACTGCGTCTACCGATTTCGCCACTCCGGCACGGAAGGGATGCGGAAAACGTTGAGGATTATACCGTTACCTGTCACCTGTGCAACCTCAATTGTCTGTGCTGTGCGCTAAGTGTCGAAAATTTCACCTTAGCCTACAGACAATTCTCATTCACTGCCTTTCAGGCCGCGAATGGCGCGCGTTTCGGAACTCTGGCCGCCGTGGGCAGTCCCAACTAGCTGATAGCGGGCGCGCCGTGGTTGACGCGCCAAATTAATCGAGGTTGGCAATGAAAACAACATTACGGCGCCTGGCGCTGACAACGGGCATGCTCTCTCTTATGGCAACGGGAACGGCGCTGGCGGCGAGCTGGCAGGATCAGCTGAATAGTGCGGCATCGCAGCTCAGCCAGCAGAACAATACCAACACGCAGAGCACCGCCAGTCAAAATGGTCTGTCGCTCTCTTCCCTCTCCGGGCTGCTGAACGGCGGCGATAAGGCGGTCAGCAGTACCAGCATGACCAATGCCGCCGGGGTGATGGAATATTGCGTGAAGAATAACGTGATTAAAAATAACGCCACCAGTATCAAGGATCAGGTGCTGAGCAAGCTGGGCCTGCAAAACACCACCCAACAGGCGCAGCAAACCGATTATCAGCAGGGGCTGATGGGCTTGCTGAATACCGGTAGCGGTCAGCAGCTTAACCTGAAAAGCCTGAGCAATACGCCGATGGGCGAGAAGCTGAAAACCAAAGCCTGCGATGTGGTGCTGAAACAGGGCAAAAACTTTATCTCCTGATGCGCCCTCTTCTTCGCGTCCTGCCTGGGCAGGGCGTGGAGTCTCTCCTCCCCGTTGTTCCCCTTCTCTAGTTCTGCGTAATGGTAAACGTAATCGCTGCACGTGCCGTGCCGGGCGTCACCTTATTGCCAAGCGGCGTATAGGCCGCCAGCAGCGGAATGGCAATTTCACGTTCGCCCTGGTTGTGATAGGTGCGCGGCGTATCAAAATAGAGCGGGCTGCCGTCGCGATACATAATCTTAATCGCCACGCCGGTGGCCGCGCCCGGGATGTTATCGATCGGCACTATGCCCGGCTCCGGCGACGGCACGCTGCTGGCGGCAGAGAAAGATACGTTTACCGGCAGATCGCCCTGGCACAGCAGCTCAATTTTAAATGCCGTAGGCGCCACGCTGCTGCCGTAACCCAAAGCGGCGCTGCGGCTGATGGTTCCCAGCTGCACCGTCTGGTTGGGGGTTTTGGCATAACAGCTTTTGATGCGTACATCGCCGGATACCAGCTGCAGGCTCAGCACGCTGGTCAGGTTGCCGTTGCTGTCGGGCAGCGAGAAGCGCGCCACCTCACCGCCGGGAAAGCTGCCCGGCGTGGTATCACCGGTGCGGTAAAACAGCAGCTGAATATCGGAACCCAGCACCGGTGCATCACCTTCTGGCGTCAGCGTGGCGGTTAGCGGCACAAAGCGATCGGAGAAGCGATAGTCGGTAATTTTAACGCCGACACCCGGCACGCCGGTGTCATAAACTCCCGGCATTACCGCGCTCGGCCTGCTCCAGCTGCCGGTCATGGCAGAGTGATAGGGCACGCTGCCGCTACAGCTCTGCGCCATCCATCCCGCTACGTTGATGATCTTGCTATCCAGCAGGCTGCCCGGCGGCAGGTTAGGATCAATAATCAAGTCGGACAGCGCGACGCGCTGCGTTTTAGGTGCGCCAATATCGCAGCCTGCGGCCAGGCCGCTGGTTGCCGTAATAGCGCCAGCGATAAGCACCAGCGCGTTCGTTAGCGTGTTCATGGCATTATTCCTCTTCGCGCCGGTTACTGGCAGATGGTCTGTAGCTGCGTCACGATGCCATCTCTCTCTTCTGGCAGGGTAAAATCAGCGCGGCACTGGCTCCCGGCGCGGCTGCCCCAGCTCACCTGTAGCGATACCTGCTCAGAAAGGCCGCTCAGCCACACCTCGCCGTTATCGCCAACGATGCTGCTGTAGTCCCCGCTATCGTCAGCAAACCTGACCGTTGCGCCGAAGGGAACCGGCAGGCCGTTACGCCGGATCAGCTTGACCAGAGCGCGCTCGCCCACTCTGCCGCTGAAATCTGCTCGCACCACTGCGCCGCGCGTCGGCACCACCTGTTGCGTGGTCTGCTGTAGCTCAACCGTATCCGGCAGCGACAGTGGATCAAGCATGATCTCGCTTATGCGATAAGCGCGCAGATAAGGCACCAGCGTATAGCCACGAAAGTCGGTGCGCACGCCGGTCTGATTAAGCACGGAAGCGTTGGCGATGCCCGGCGCTTTAACCAGCGCCACCGTCTCGCCCAGCGGCTGGCTGAGCGTGATGCCATCCCGATGCGCCACCAGCGCGCCGCTCAGGCCGTAGCTCAGACGTCGGCTATGGCGATCCCAGGCGTAACCCGCATCCGCTTCGCCATAGGCGCCGCGAAAATCAATCTCACCGCTGCCGCTGCTGCCTTCGTTACGGCTGGTGTAGCCCTGGCGCAGGCTCCAGCTCAGGTTATGGTCAGCAAGCGCGGTACCGCTCAGTCCGGCCGAGTGGCTGCTACTGCCGTGGCGGGCGCTGTTCATCTGATAGTTGGCCCAGGTGTGGTCTGCCCAGCGGCTGAGCGGCACGCTGAGCGATAACGCCAGCACCTGATCTTCGCTCGCACTTTTGACGCGCCAGGCGGGATTGAAGGTGCTGCGGTTATAGCTGTAGTTCAGGCTGACGCTGATGCCCTGCCAGCTGTTGTTATAGCCAAGGTTCAGGGAGCGCGTCTGATGCTGGTTATCCCGGTACTCTTCCTTGATCGCGCTGAGCGTAAGCGACCCCGCTCCCGGCCACAGGCTCTGGGTAAGCGTCAGCTCGGCCCGCTGTCGCCGACGATCCCACTGCCACAGGCGATCGCGCGTATAGCTCTCCATGACATCGTTCAGGCTGTAAAAACCACTGGTGGCATAGCGGTAGCCCGCCAGCGCCACGCTGGTGCCGGTGTTGATAAAGTTTTTGCCATAGCGCAGCCGCCAGGCATGCCCCTGCGATCGGTCATGATGGGCAGGCTGGCTATGCGCCAGCGTGGCATCCAGCGAGAACGCCCCCAGCGAGCCAAGATTTTTCCCAACGCCCGCCACCAGCGAGCGATAGTTCTCCGCCTGCTGCGTGCCGCCATAGAGCGTAAATGCCTGCGGCAGGCCGATGATGCCGGTCGCCTGGAAAAAGAGATCGCCGCCGTGGTGGTTGCCGTAGCCACGGTACTCGCCGCCGGTGATGCTGTATTTAATGTGTCCTTCACGCTGTAACACCGGCACCGAGGCAAAAGGCACCACCAGCTGTTGTTCGCTGCCGTCCGCTTCATTAATGATAACGGTCAAATCGCCGCTGCCGCCGGTAGGATAGATATCGGCGATGGCGAAAGCACCAGGCGCGACGTAGGTCTGATAGATGATCTGGCCGTTCTGATAAACGTTAACCTGCGCGTGGCTGCGGGCAATACCGCGTACCACCGGCGCATAGCCTCTCAGGCTGTCCGGCAGCATATCCTCATCCGATGCCAGCTGTACGCCGCGAAAGTTAACGCTGTCATACATGTCGCTGGGGGAGCTGCTCTCCCCCAGCGTAAGCTGTGCCTGTAGCGGCACGATCTCGCGCTGCGCCCATGTATAAAGGTTGTTCCAGTCGCCCTGCCGATGACGGCTGCGCGACCAGGTGCTGTAGTTGCGCACCCGCCACGGCCCGATGTTGAGGCCGGGACGCAGGCTTAAAAACTGGCTGTCGCTGTTGTGGCGATGCGCGTCCAGCGCTTCGCTGTGCGCGCCGCTGAAGCGGTAGTTAAGCAGCAGCGCGTTGATGCCATTATCCCACTGCTCCTGCGGCACTGTATCTCGCGCCTGGTACTGTAACGCCGCCTGCGGAATGCTTAGCATCAGACGCTGGGCGTTAACATCCAGCCGCGCCGCTGCATCATTAATCTGCGTCAGATCGGCGCAGCCGTCGCTCTGCTGCAGCCCAGGGTAGCGCGCAATGTTCACGTCGTAGCGTGCCAGATCTTCCACGCTCAGGCAGGGCATCAGATCCTGTGAGTCTGACCCACGAAAGGACACGTCACGCGTCTCCTGCGGCTGGTTATTTACCACAACCTCAACCCGATAGGTGCCGGGTGGCAGCCGGTTGTTCTCAAAAGCGGAGAGATCGACCGCTTCGTTATTCAGCCCCTGGCGCTCCAGCAGCGCCGGATTAAAGGTGACGGCATAGCTGCTGTTGGTCTGAATAACCGTCGTAATCATGCACGGCAATAATAAGTGGCGTAATATTCCCTCCGCCATATTCTTTTCCTTAATGACAGCGTCGTTCTTTTACTGGCTGTGTGGTGAATAAGTCGCCTCAAAGGGTTGAGTGATCGCGCCATAATCATTTATCAGCCGCCAGCTTATTTTTCCGGAGCGCGCCGGCTGCGGTAAGGCGTACTGTTTATTGGCAAAGGGCGCGACCCACCCCGGCCCGGCAATCGCGTTGCCATTAACCTCAAGTGAATGGAAGTTCATGTAATAGGGCGTGGGGTTGGATACCTGCAGTTTTCCCTGCTGCCAGCGCCAGCTAAGTCTGGCCATCTCAGCACGGGTGATCGTTTTTTCCAGGGCAACGGGACGCCAGATAAGTTTGATCTGTGTTTTAATCGCAATCTGTAAGACGTTCTCATCGTCTACCGCGCTGGGGATCGATTTTATATTGGCCCAGAACAGGCTTTCCCGATCCTGCGGTAATGGCGCGCCGGTATAGATCAGGCGTAACACGTTCTTTTGCTGGCTATCGAGGCGAAAAAGCGGTGGTGAGAAGATAAAGGGAGCTTTGCTTTTATCAGGGCTTTCAACCCACGACTGAATTAACCAGACGCTGTTATCCGGATTGGTTACGCTAATGGCGGTCTCTTTTTTTGCGCCATGAAAAATAATTCGCGTGCCGCCTACAATAACCCCTGCTGTCGCCGCGCTATTCAGCAGCACCAGCATAAGCAACCAGCCAAAAATCCATTTATACATTCCGGCTATCCCTGCAAGAAGCAATGGGCCTGAGCCGACCCATTGCAGGTTGGATTAATTATAATTCATGGTGAAAGTGGCAACGGCATTAGCCGGGCCAGGCGAAACGCTTGCAGACGTAGCGATATAGCTGGCATAAAACTTCAGGTTGTTAGCCACCTTTTCCTGTAGCTCATAGGGACTGGAGGCGGTAAACAGCGGCAGTTTGGTCATGTTCTGGTCGTAAAGCTGAATACCGACGCCCGATGCCACGCCCGCGCCAGCATTAAGCGCCAGTACATCCTGATCGCCATCATAGGTAGGGCCATCAAACTTAACGCGTGCGTTAACCGCCGGGCAATCGGTCAGGGTCAGAACAAACTGGGTGGTTGAGGCGACAGAGCCTTTCCCGGTAAAGCTGCTTTTATTTACCGAGCCCATAGGGACTATCAGGCTATTGCCGCTGTCGCCCAGTGAAACTACACAGGTATTATCAATAACTTCACCATTAAAATTAACCGTCCCGTCGTAGGCCAGCGTTGAAGCCGAGGCGAACAGGAGCGCCATCCCTAATGAGATTTTATTAAGACGTTTCATATATATCCTTATGAGCTGATTAAAGGTGATAGACCTGAATGCCCGGAATGGGCACTCTTCCTTTTATTCCCTGGTGCAGCCATGAAAATTATTCGCAATGCCGGTAAAAGAGTAGGCAGGCATAACAGAGTTACAGAACGACTATGTTATAAAGCATCATCCAGGCTATTAATTTATTAGCTGAAGCCGCATCCGTTGCAGTCATAATTACTCAAAGAATTAACCACAGCAGGTGAATTGCTCAGCAACAGCAAAACTACAAGAAAACCGGAAAATGAAAAGTGAAGAATGCATAATTCAGGAAATCGAAAAAAAACTTCATAATATAAGAAAACCACAGCGCAACATCAGGCCGAATCAGCAGCTAAAAATGATTAAAATCAAAAAATTAAACCAAAGTGAATAGGTAATTAAAAATTGAAATATTTAAAAAATATGAAAAATAATATTATACATCCTTTCAATTTACCCTGCGTCCGGTAAGTGATTTGAATGAAAAACAACGTTATGTTAGCTTGACGCTCTATTCACTCGTTGCGTGTTGTTACTCATGGATTAGGTTGCTGAGGGATTAACCATGCTCTACTGCATTAATAATAACGTTATCTTCGATCCATTAAAACATACTTTAACCTCAAGTAAATTCTATCCTGAAAAGGATACCCGGCTTAATCAGCCAACCAGCCGCTGCTTATCATTATTAATAGAGAGAAAAGGGAGCATTATTACGCAGGAGGATTTTATGAATGAAGTCTGGCGTAAACATGGAATGGAAGTCACCGTCAATACGCTTTATCAAAACATCTCTATTCTGCGGAAAACATTAAAGCGTGTCGGTATTGATGAAAATATTATTATCACCGTGCCTAAAAAAGGAATTACTCTTTCAGCAAAAGTTGAGACGATGGCGGATAAAAGCTTTCTCTCCACGTCGCCTCATTTAGTGGCGGAACAACAGGACGATATCCCGCTCAACCGAAAAAGCAGCCTGAGCCTGTTTTTAGTGCTGTGGATGGCGCTGCTGTTAAGCCTGTTTGCCTTATGGACGGCGTTTAATCAGTGAAGCACGATTTTCTTAACGCGCTACGCTATGCTGGTAGCATGCAGAAAATAAACGAACTTAAACGAGCCAAGCGCCTGGCGCTTTCACTGCTGCTGATGGCGGCAGCCACCTTTATTGCTACGCTGTTTATGCCGCCCCGACTGTGGGTGAGTGGTTTGAAAGCGGTAGCGGAAGCCGCAATGGTTGGGGCACTCGCCGACTGGTTTGCCGTGGTTGCGCTGTTTCGGCGCGTTCCGGTGCCCTTTATCTCTCGTCATACGGCCATCATCCCCCGTAATAAAGATCGCATCGGCGAAAATCTGGGCCGCTTCGTACAGGAAAAATTTCTTGATGCGGACTCGCTGCTGGCGCTGATTCGTCGGCACGATCCGGCACAGCTGATCGGCAACTGGCTGAGCGCGCCGGATAATGCGCAACGGCTGGGGCAGCACCTGCTGCAGCTGATGCGCGGATTTCTGGATCTTACCGACGATACGCGTATTCAGCACTTTATTCGCCGCGCCGTACATAAAGCGATCGATAAAGTTGACCTGACGCAGTCAAGCGCCCTGCTGCTGGAAAGCCTGACCAAAAATAATCGCCATCAGGCGCTGCTGGATGCCGCCGTGGAACAGCTGCTGCGCCTGATCAATCGCGAAAGCACGCGCGACTTTATCGCCATGCAAATCGTACGCTGGTTGAAGCGCGAGCATCCGATTAAAGCCAAAATGCTGCCAACCGAGTGGCTGGGCGAGCATAGCGCCGAACTGGTCTCCAGTGCGGTGAACTCACTGCTTGATGATGTCAGCCAGGATCAAGGTCATGAGCTGCGTATGGGTTTTAATTGTGCGGTGGAAAAACTGATTTTCCGGCTGAAAAACGATCCTGATATGGCGGAGCGCGCCGAAACCATCAAAGGTTATCTGAAGGAAGATGAAGCGCTGAACCGCTATATCGGTGAATTGTGGGGCGATTTACGTGAATGGCTGAAAGCGGATCTGAATGCTGAAGATTCACGCGTACGACAGCGCGTGGCGGAAGCGGGTTTGTGGCTGGGTGAAACGCTGGTGAATGACAGCGCGCTGCGCTCTTCTCTGAATCAGCATATGGAACAGGCGGCGCGTACCGTTGCGCCCGACTTTGCCGCGTTCCTGACGCGTCATATCAGCGATACGGTAAAAAGCTGGGATGCGCGTGAGATGTCGCAACAGATCGAGTTAAATATCGGGAAGGATTTACAGTTTATTCGTATCAACGGAACGCTGGTGGGAGGCTGTATAGGGCTGCTGCTGTGGTTAATAACGCAGCTGCCCGCGCTGTGGCAAATGCTCAGCGCGGGCCAGAGTCACTGATTACTTCTTCAGGCCGGTAAGACGATCTTTTTCAGGATCGCTGCCGGTAGCGGTCAGGTTATCTTTCTCCAGGCCGGTGGTGCCGGTCAGAGGATCCTGATTCAGGCCAGTGGTACCCGCCAGTTTATCTTTTTCCAGGCCGGTGGCGCCGGTCTGCTCTACTTCTACTTCCTGACGGCGGACGGTATCTTTCACCGTTTCTACACGTTCTGAGGTTTCGTTACGTACGCCCACCTCTTCTTTAATGCGTGCAGTTTTGCTTACCGTTGGGATTTCGTGGGATTCTTCCACTTCAATGGTTTTATCGGACCAGTCAACGTCGCTCAAATAAGCGGGTTCATCAACGGCGGTACGGAAAACGTCGGCGTGCTGTTCAAACAGCGATACGTCTTCAGCGACTTCATCTTCAACGGTATAACGACGCAGACGTACCACACCATCGCTGACCTGACGTTTACCAATAGCCACTTCTTCTTCAGCCAGCTTCAGCGCTTCGGCATCCTCGCTGCCGGTAAGCGTTGCACCCGCGGTGGTGCCTGCAATGCCGGTTGCCGCAGCGCCTGTCGCGCCAGTACCGGTACCGGTGACCACACCGTTGGTATTGGCATCATTAACCAGATCGGTTGCGCCCGTTTTACCTGTGGTAGTGTTTTTATCATCCAGTGTGCCCGGCACGCCTGAAGTCGGATTGTTGCTGCCGGTTACGCCGTTGGCACCGGCAGTAAAGCCTGCTGAGGTGGTACGCCCGGTAAGATCGTTGGTTTCACCCAGGTGTTCACGCTGAGCGCCAGTGGTGTCTGCAACGCCAGAACGATTATAAGAGGCGGAGTAATCGGTGGAATATTGATCCAGCAGCGCTTCAACACGGTCGGCATCTTCTTTCGGTGCGCGTACGGTCAGCAGCACGCCGCCGCCCTGAATCGCTTTGTTATATTCAGTAGCGTAATCATCATCAACGTCATCGCCAAACAGACGCTGCCAGAAGCTTGGATGACGGATCTCTTTACCTTCTACGCGTAATCTTTCACCTGAAATAATATCAATATGATTTTCCGCAATACCTTCGGCAATTAATTTTTCTTTAGCCACTTGCGCCTGCTGTATCTGATTAAAAGCAGTTACGATTTTTTCGTGTGCCATATAATAGTCTCCTCGTGCTTAGGTTGACGGTTAAGTATCTTCCTTGTTGATCTCTATCTCCTGGCTACGTAATGTCACTTTTTGCTGAAACTGTTCGCTTTTCTTCAGCTTGTGAATATGTACTTCTTCTTTCAATATATAGTGGCGAATAATTTCCACCTGCTCTTCAATTACCGGCACAATTAACACATCGCCTTCCTGACGAACCTGTGGGAAATAGCCTTCCTCCACCGGTTCATTTTTTTCGATGTGTTCTATCTTAACTTCTTCATGCCAGAGCTCGGTTTCTAACAGCTTTTCTGCCGTTGTCGTGGAGCGACTAATACGGATGCGACGGTCAACCACGCGCTGCGTGCTTACCTCCGCCTGCTCTTCTGCTAACGGAATGGCTTCATGCTGTTCCGTTACTTCTTCATGCGGCGCAATTTTCTTCGTCATTACTCGCCCTCCATAAAATAGCGCCGATCAGAATATGCATCGATTATCGAACATTTCCGATAACTTACCGTAATAGTTATAAAGCATAGACCAAACGGGAGTTTATGTAATAATCGGGCACGGCAAATTGTTAAGAAATATAAATCCTGTTAATAATGAGCGGGTAAACGGACCTGATTATTGTCGTTTTTTCTGGCTTAACGGCTTTCTTGTTTTCCCTTTTATCCGCTCTACATTTTCTTTAGCGCCTAACTTGTTATAAATGCAGTAGATTAAACAAGCGCGGCGCGTCGGGAAAAAAGCACCGGGACTATTTACATTTACCTTATCAGGGCCGTAATAAATGATAAGCTGGAAAAATTCAGATATTTCGCAAGAAAATAAATTTGCAAAAATTAAAAGGCATGACCCTGGTTAACCTTTATAAAAATAAAATCACAGGAAAGGATAGAAAAATAAGGAAGCAGGAAGCAGGAAGCAGGAAGCAGGAAGCAGGAAGCAGCGTAAACAGAGCAGGAAAGTCGTGCAAGAACAACAGCAGCCCGCCAGGCTGCTAAGCCGGTGCGGCAGTAATCTGCCGCACCAGAAGCTTAACGTCGCTTCATCAGCATCCAGACGCTGATAGCAAAGAAGGCCGCGCTGGGCAGCACCGCGCCCAGAATCGGCGGTAAGCCATATACCAGGCTGAGCGGACCAAAGATCTGATCCAGCACATAGAACAGGAAGCCAAAGCTGATACCGGTCACCACACGCACGCCCATTGATACGCTACGCAGCGGGCCAAAGATAAACGAGAGCGCCATCAGCATCATTACTGCCACCGACAACGGCTGGAAAATCTTGCCCCACATATTAAGCCGATAGCGTCCTGACTCCTGACCGCTCTGCACCAGATATTTAGAGTAGTTATACAGCCCACGAATCGACAGCGCATCCGGGTCCAGCGCCACCACGCCAAGTTTGTCCGGCGTCAGATTGGTTTTCCACTGACCGTTAATGCTCTGCTTGCCGGTGATCTGTTTGGCATCGGTCAGACTGGACTCATCCACCTGCCCCAGATTCCAGCGCCGATGCTCTTTATCCCAGGTAGCGGTAGCGGCATAGCGTACACTCACCAACCGCCGCTGATCGTTAAAGTTGTAGATACTGACGCCATCAAGTTCATTATTGCCCTTCAGGCGCTCTATATAGATAAAGCTATTGCCATCTTTCGCCCAGAGGCCGGAATGGGTAGAGAGCAGCGAGCCACCGAGCAGCTGTTGAGCGCGGAAGTTTCGCGCCATCTGCTCGCCCTGCGGCGCAACAAACTCACCGATCGCCATGGTGAGCAGCACCAGTGGAATGGCGGTTTTCATCACCGACAGCGCGATTTGCAGACGGGTAAAACCAGAGGCTTGCATCACCACCAGCTCGCTGCGCTGCGCCAGGGTGCCAAGGCCCAGCAACGCGCCAAGCAGCGCGGCCATCGGAAAGAACGTCTCAATATCCTTCGGCACGCTGAGCAGAGCATAATAGCCGGCGTCCAGCGCTGTGTAGGCGCCCTGCCCGGTTTTGCGCAGCTGATCGACAAACTTAATAATGCCGGAAAGCGATACCAGCATAAAAAGCGTCAGCATAATGGTGTTAAAGATCGTTTTACCGATATAGCGGTCTAATACGCCAAACATCAGATTGAGCCTCCACGCGTAAAGCGGGCGCGCAGACGGCGCATCGGCACCGTATCCCACACGTTCAGAACAATCGCCAGCGTCAGATAGCTCAGGTTAACCGCCCACATCCAGATTGCCGGATCGAGCCGTCCCTTCGCGCCGTTTGATTTTAGCGAGCTCTGTAACAGGAAGAAGATTAAATAGAGCAGCATAGCCGGCAACATGGAAAGCACGCGTCCCTGACGCGGGTTTACCACGCTAAGCGGTACCACCATAAGCGCCATCGCCAGCACGGCAAATATCAGCGTTAAACGCCAGTGCAGCTCAGAACGGAACTCCGGCGATCTGTTGCCGAACAGATCCTTAAACTCTGCCTGTTCGGCGTCGTTAGGATCGAGCGTGGCGGTTTTATAACCGACAATCGCCTGATAGTGCGTGAAATCCGTAATGCGGAAATCACGCAGCAGCGCGGTGCCCTCAAAGCGGGTGCCTTTATCCAGCGTAACTACCTGCGAACCGTCCGGACGCTGCTCCATATAGCCGCTGTCCGCCATCACAACGGACGGGCGCGCATTGCCTTTCGGACGCAGCTGCGCCAGGAAAACGTGACCGAACTGATTGCCTTTCACATCTTCAATAAAGAGGACGCTATTGCCGTCACTGGAGGGCTGGAATTTCCCCGCCGCCAGCGCCGCAGCGCCAGGGTTAGCTTTCGCATTCTGCGTCACCTCGCTTTGATAGCGCGATGACCAGGGACCAAGCCAGACAACATTGACTGCCGCCACCGCCGCCGTTAGCAACATCAGCACCATCGCCGCTTTGACCAGTACCGCCTTGCTTAAGCCGCAGGCGTGCATCACGGTGATTTCGCTTTCGGTATACAGCCGCCCCAGCGTCATCAGGATGGCCAGGAACAGGCTGAGCGGCAGTATAAGCTGTGCCATTTCCGGCACGCCGAGCCCTAACAGGGTAAGAACTAAGTTTGTCGGGATCTCACCATCCACGGCAGCGCCCAGGATCCTGACTAGCTTCTGACAGAAGAAGATCAACAGCAGGATAAAGAGTATTGCCAGCTGGCTTTTGAGCGTTTCCCGAACCAGATATCTAATGATTATCACGCTTCGTATGCCTGTGAAAACTTGTCTTTTTGCTGGAAAATCGATAGTTTCAACGCTTATTCGCCATTTCTCATCATCAATGGCCGTTGTCATAGATCTATTGTATGACACAAGCGTTCAGGTGACGTCAAAAATAACAATGTCACTGAAACACAAACTGACGCCTGGCTACCAGGAACGTCGTACGCAACGGCGTAAACGTTACGAAGCGGTACATTCTAGCCGCAGCCAGCGCCGTTGTCTTTAAGATTCAGGAGAGTGCATGGAGTTCAGTGTAAAAAGCGGTAGCCCGGAGAAACAGCGTAGTGCCTGTATCGTTGTGGGTGTCTTCGAGCCGCGCCGTCTGTCGCCAATCGCCGAACAGCTGGATAAAATCAGCGATGGCTATATCAGCGCCCTGCTGCGCCGCGGCGAGCTGGAAGGTAAAGTGGGCCAAACGCTGCTGCTGCATCATGTGCCGAATATCCTTTCTGAGCGGATTTTGCTCATTGGCTGTGGAAAAGAGCGAGAGCTGGACGAGCGCCAGTATAAGCAGGTCATTCAAAAAACCATTAATACGCTGAATGATACCGGCTCAATGGAAGCGGTCTGCTTTCTGACCGAACTGCATGTTAAAGGACGCAACACTTACTGGAAAGTACGCCAGGCGGTGGAAACGGCGAAAGAGACCCTTTACAGCTTCGACCAGCTGAAAAGCAATAAAGTCGAACCGCGTCGTCCGCTGCGTAAAATGGTGTTTAACGTGCCTACGCGCCGCGAGCTGACCAGCGGCGAGCGCGCCATTCAGCACGGCCTGGCGATTGCTGCCGGCATCAAAGCGGCGAAAGATCTTGGCAATATGCCGCCGAATATCTGTAACGCTGCCTATCTGGCTTCGCAGGCGCGTCAGCTGGCGGACGCCTGGAGCAACATCACCACGCGCGTTATCGGCGAACAGCAGATGAAAGAGCTGGGCATGAACGCCTATCTGGCGGTCGGCCAGGGTTCGCAGAATGAATCGCTGATGTCGGTGATTGAATATAAAGGCAGCCCTGACCCGGAAAGCAAACCTATTGTGCTGGTGGGGAAAGGGCTGACTTTCGATTCCGGCGGTATTTCCATCAAGCCTGCCGAAGGCATGGATGAGATGAAATACGATATGTGCGGCGCGGCTTCGGTCTATGGCGTGATGCGCATGGTGGCGGAGCTGAACCTGCCGCTGAACGTGGTCGGCGTGCTGGCCGGTTGTGAAAACATGCCGGGCGGCCGGGCGTTCCGTCCGGGCGATGTGCTGACTACCATGTCCGGCCAGACGGTAGAGGTGCTGAATACCGATGCCGAGGGCCGTCTGGTGCTGTGCGACGCCTTAACCTACGTTGAGCGTTTCGATCCGGACGTGGTGATTGACGTTGCCACGCTGACCGGTGCCTGCGTGATCGCGCTGGGTCATCATATCAGCGGCTTGTTGTCGAACCATAACCCGTTGGCGCACGAGCTGATCGGCGCTTCCGAGCAGGCGGGCGACCGTGCCTGGCGTCTGCCGATGGCGGATGAGTATCAGGAGCAGCTGGAATCCAACTTCGCTGATATGGCGAATATTGGCGGCCGTCCGGGTGGCGCGATTACCGCCGCCTGCTTCCTGGCCCGCTTTGCGCGCAAATATAACTGGGCGCATCTGGATATCGCGGGCACGGCCTGGCGTTCAGGTAAAGCCAAAGGCGCGACCGGTCGTCCTGTCGCCCTGCTGTCGCAGTTCCTGTTGAACCGCGCCGGACTGAACGGCGACGATTAAGCCTTCCTCATAATAAAAAGTCCCTGGCGCTTAAGCCGGGGATTTTTTTGCCTGCTGGCGCACTCTTTGTATCGCCTGACGCAGGTTTCCTTACGCCACTCTGTGCCAGGCGGGCAAATCCTGACTCACTTATGGTAAAGTGCTTTTTCTTCCGGCATCTAAGCCCGGAACAAGAATTTTCTGTCACGCATAAAGAATCCAGACCATGAAAAACGCAACGTTCTATCTTCTGGAGCAGGTTCCGGACCAGGGCTCCGCAGCGGATGATCTGAACGCCATTGAACGGCTGACCTGCGACCTTGCTGCCGAACACTGGCGTAAAGGCCAGCGCATTTTGATCGCCTGTGAAGATGAACAGCAGGCGATTCGCCTGGATGAGGCGCTGTGGCAACGTCCGGCCAACGCCTTCGTTCCGCATAATCTGGCCGGAGAAGGCCCGAAATATGGCGCGCCGGTGGAGCTGGCCTGGCCGCAGCGTCGGGGCAACGCGCCACGCGATCTGTTGATCAGCCTGCTGCCGCAGTTTGCAGATTTTGCCACCGCTTTCCATGAAGTGATAGACTTTGTCCCGAGCGAAGAATCTTTGAAACAGCAGGCGCGTGAACGCTATAAAGCCTATCGCAGCGTCGGCTTCCACTTGAATACGGCAACCCCGCCACAGCCGCAAACGACATAGCAGAAATGGAAAAGACATATAATCCGCAAGAGATCGAACAGCCGCTTTACGAGCATTGGGAAAAGCAGGGCTACTTTAAACCGAATGGCGATACCAGCCAGGAAAGCTTCTGCATCATGATCCCGCCGCCGAACGTCACCGGTAGCTTGCATATGGGTCATGCCTTCCAGCAAACCATCATGGACACTATGGTGCGTTATCAGCGCATGCAGGGGAAAAATACCCTGTGGCAGGTCGGAACCGACCACGCTGGTATCGCCACGCAAATGGTTGTAGAGCGCAAAATTGCCGCTGAAGAGGGAAAAACACGCCAGGATTACGGTCGCGATGCCTTTATCGACAAGGTGTGGCAATGGAAAGCGGAATCCGGCGGCACCATTACTAATCAGATGCGCCGCCTCGGTAACTCCGTAGACTGGGAGCGTGAGCGCTTCACTATGGATGAAGGTCTCTCTAATGCGGTGAAAGAAGTGTTTGTTCGCCTGTATAAAGAGAACCTGATCTACCGTGGCAAACGTCTGGTTAACTGGGATCCGAAGCTGCGCACCGCCATCTCCGATCTGGAAGTGGAAAACCGTGAAACCAAAGGTTCCATGTGGCATATCCGCTATCCACTGGCGGACGGCGCGAAAACCGCTGATGGTAAAGATTATCTGGTGGTTGCCACTACCCGTCCGGAAACTCTGCTGGGCGATACCGGCGTGGCGGTTAACCCGGAAGATCCACGTTATAAAGATCTGATCGGTAAGTATGTCGTGCTGCCGCTGGTGGATCGTCGTATCCCGATTCTGGGCGATGAGCATGCCGATATGGAAAAAGGCACCGGCTGTGTGAAGATCACCCCGGCGCACGATTTCAACGACTATGAAGTTGGCCGTCGTCATAAGCTGCCGATGATCAATATCCTGACCTTTGATGGCGATATCCGTGAAAGCGCTCAGGTTTACGATACCAACGGCGAAGAAACTGACGTCTACGCCACGACCCTGCCGGAACAGTTCCGGAAGCTGGAACGTTTTGCCGCGCGTAAAGCGATCGTCGCTGCTGTTGACGCGCTGGGCCTGCTGGAAGAGGTTAAAGCTCACGACCTGACCGTGCCTTACGGCGATCGCGGCGGCGTGGTGATCGAGCCGATGCTGACCGATCAATGGTACGTGCGCACCGCGCCGCTGGCAAAAGTGGCGGTTGAAGCGGTTGAGAACGGCGATATTCAGTTTGTACCGAAGCAGTACGAGAACATGTACTTCTCCTGGATGCGCGATATTCAGGACTGGTGTATTTCTCGCCAGCTGTGGTGGGGTCATCGTATTCCTGCCTGGTATGACGCACAGGGCAACGTCTACGTTGGCCGCAGCGAAGAAGAAGTGCGCGCGGAAAACCAGCTGGATGCCAGCGTTGCGCTGCATCAGGACGATGACGTGCTGGATACCTGGTTCTCTTCCGGTCTCTGGACGTTCTCTACCCTTGGCTGGCCGGAGAATACCGACGCGCTGCGCACCTTCCACCCGACCAGCGTACTGGTCAGCGGCTTCGATATCATCTTCTTCTGGATTGCGCGCATGATCATGCTGACCATGCACTTTATGAAGGATGAAAACGGTAAGCCGCAGGTGCCGTTCAAAACCGTCTATATGACCGGTTTGATCCGCGATGAAGAAGGCCAGAAGATGTCGAAATCGAAAGGCAACGTCATCGATCCGCTGGATATGGTGGATGGCATTTCTCTTGAGGCGCTGCTGGAAAAACGTACCGGCAACATGATGCAGCCGCAGCTGGCGGAGAAAATTCGCAAACGCACCGAGAAGCAGTTCCCGAACGGTATCGAGCCGGCGGGCACCGATGCGCTGCGCTTTACGCTGGCGGCGCTGGCCTCTACCGGTCGCGATATCAACTGGGATATGAAGCGTCTGGAAGGCTACCGCAACTTCTGTAATAAGCTTTGGAACGCCAGCCGCTTTGTGCTGATGAACACCGAAGAGAAAGATTGCGGGCAGAATGGCGGCGAAATGGTGCTGTCGCTGGCCGATCGCTGGATTCTGGCAGAGTTCAACAACACGGTGAAGGCTTACCGTGAAGCGCTGGACAGCTATCGCTTCGATATCGCTGCGAACATTCTGTATGAGTTCACCTGGAACCAGTTCTGCGACTGGTATCTGGAGCTGACCAAGCCGGTGATGCACAACGGTTCAGAAGCGGAGCTGCGCGGTACGCGTCATACGCTGGTTACCGTGCTGGAAGCGCTGCTGCGCCTGGCGCATCCGATTATTCCGTTTATCACTGAAACCATCTGGCAGCGGGTAAAAGTGCTGAAAGGCATCAGCGACGATACCATTATGCTGCAGCCTTTCCCGGCTTATAACGCGGCACAGGCAGACGATGCGGCGCTGGCTGATACGGAATGGCTGAAGCAGGCGATCGTGGCGGTACGTAATATCCGCGCCGAGATGAATATCTCTCCGGGTAAACCACTGGAGCTGCTGCTGCGGGGTGCCAGCGCCGACGCACAGCGCCGCGTTAGCGAGAACCGTAACTTCCTGCAGGCGATGGCGCGTTTAAGCGACATTACCGTGCTGGCACAGGGTGAGAAAGGTCCGCTTTCCGTCACCAAACTGGTGGATGGCGCTGAACTGCTGATCCCGATGGCGGGTCTGGTCGATAAGGAAGCGGAGCTGGATCGTCTGGCGAAAGAGCTGGCGAAGCTGGAAGCCGAGATGGAAAAAATCGACTCTCGTCTTTCCAACGAGTCTTTCGTTGCCCGCGCACCGGAAGCAGTCGTTGCGAAAGAGCGCGATCGTATGGCGGAGCTGGAACAGGGCAAAGCCAAACTGATTGAACAGCAGAGCGTTATCGCCGCGCTGTAATCCGCTAAAGCAAAAAACAACCGTGGCAGGGCAACCTGACCACGGTTTTTTTATGTCTTCGTTCTGTGCCATTGCATCAGGCGGCAAGCGATGTTATTACACTCTTTTTCCTTTTCTTAATCTGAGCCAGACGTATGAATATCGCCCCAGACACTTCGCTTCGCGTCCGCCCGATTACCGCAGCAGATAACCCGTATATTGCGCAGGTAATACGTACCGTATCCGCTGAGTTCGGCCTGACCGCTGATAAAGGCTATACCGTTTCCGATCCTAATCTGGATCGGCTATTTGAGCTGTATAACACGGAGAATAGCGCCTACTGGGTTATCGAGCTGGATGGCAAGATTATGGGCGGCGGCGGCGTGGCTCCGCTGCAGTGCAGCGCGCCGGATATTTGCGAACTGCAAAAAATGTATTTCCTGCCGCAGCTGCGCGGTCGCGGCATGGCGCACCGTCTGGCGTTACAGGCGATGGATTTCGCCCGTGAGCACGGCTTTAAGCGCTGCTACCTGGAAACCACCGCCAGCCTGACGCAGGCGATTCGGTTATATGAAAAACTGGGTTTTCAACATATTGACGGGCCGCTCGGTTGCACCGGTCACGACGACTGCGAAGTAAGGATGTTAAAGGCGCTGTAAGCGCCTTTTATTGGGCTTCTATTAATGAGTTTATCACTGGTGAACACAGCTGTACCTGGTAGCAGTACCAGGTAAAAGCAGTAAGTTGAAATTAATACATATAAGAATTCTCGTTATAGCATAGCATTATACTATGGAAACAAATCTTACCAAAACACTGATAACATTAAGCTATCTTCCTCCCGGGCTAATCTTTCCCTGGCGATCAACGGAAAACTCCAGCCTGTACTTATCGTTATCTAAAATATAAATAAGAGTGTATTTCGCATCTGATTGCAGGTTTGTGGAAATACACGTATCCGGATAGGTTTTATTTATATTATCTTCTGTAGCAATAGGCTTTTTATAATGATTTACGGATGAGCTTAGCAAGTAGTAAGATAACACCTTACCCGGCTGTGCATTAATACACACTGAATTTAAAGTAATGCTTGCGTTACCAGGATTTCTAAATTGCAGTCTGTCCCCTGAACCGCAGGATGTTAAAAAAAACAGAGCGAGTAAAATAAAATTTCTCACAAAGGGAACCCTCCCAATACTTTTTTATAATTCAAAATTAATGTATTATGGTTTTCATTCCGATGAAGGCCTTTATACTTTACAATATAATAATAATTTTTAAACCCGTGTGACGTTAGCAACCAGTAATCAGCGACGATAGCAGCCTGTTGCTCCATTGAATAGTCAGCCAGCCTGGGCTTTGTCAAATCATAAGAGTAATCAACAGCCCAGGAGAATAGCCCACGCATTATCACATACATGCCCTTTTGTTTTTGCCAGACATGCATCATTTCATGTATAAAAAGGTGTTTTAGATCGATGGAACTAATTGCTTAGCTTGTCACACTTGCCAGTATTACGCTTTATCGTAATAGTGTTGTTTTTAACCATTTTTAGATTTGTATTATTAATCCCTACATTATTATCGCACTTATAATTTAAGCATATTTACGGACAGCTCAGTTGCACCTGTTATGGCGACTGTATAATAGTAGTACTAAAGTTGCCGCAAGCGCCCTTTATTATTTATGTATTGACAGTTCTATTATTCAAGGATGTAGCCCTGTACGGTAAGCACGATAAAAAAATTAACATAGTGGACATTACTGAAGAACTGAACAGGAATTATTTTTAACGAGAATTAGTTAATTTTCTTTGATGGGGAACCGGGATAATTTCTGTTAGCAAACGATTTTTCTAAAATCATATTCAAAACGGTAGCAAACTATAATCGGATTGCGCGAGGTGATGATAAAATATGGTAACGGATGAAGCGGTTTTGTCGTTCTTTAGAGAACAGCTTCCTGTATTAGGGTTACTCCCTACGCAAAGTAACGCGCTGAGAATAGATGATATTCTTCAGGAATATACGGAACCCGAAGATTTAATGCCGGTAATACGCAAGTACCAACAGGTCTTCGGTGTGGATATCTCATCAATAAATATGGATAACTACTATCCCTGGAAAGTCAGCTGGTTTTTCCGCAAATGGTTTACGAAAAAACCGATAAAGCAAACCAGCCATCCCCTTACGGTCAGAATGTTTGCTGAATCAGCAAAAGCAGGTCGATGGCTATATGAATGATGATGCGCCCGAAGTTTTTGCTATAGCAACCTACGCGCTACGCCACGCCGGTACGCCGCTGTGGAAGCGTAGCTCGTTATCCGGTTCCTGAATCAAGCGTGCTTCGGCCTCACCGATTTGACGCACCCTGCCGGCAATATCAAAGGGTGCGATGCGTGCCGCCAGCGCCAGATAGTCCTGATAGTGACGCGCCTCGGAGCGCAGCAGCGAGACGTAAAATTTCGCCAGTTCCTCGTCCAGCCAGGGCGCCAGACTGGCAAAGCGTTCGCAGGAGCGCGCCTCAATGTAAGCACCGCAGATTAGCTTATCCACCAGCGTTTCCGGCTCGTGGGTAATCACTTCGCGCAGCAGGCCTTTGGCATACCGGCTGGCGGTGATCTTTTGATAAGCAATGCCGCGTGCCTGCATGATTTCCCATACCTGATAGAAATGGTGCAGCTCTTCTTTAATCAGCAATATCATCTTATCCAGCAGCTCATCGCCCCAGGGGATATCGTTACGGGCGATAATGCGCTTCGACAGGTTTTTATGCGCTTCAATAAACCCGCTGTCATGATCTTCGCGATGCACAAAGGCTTCATAAGGCTTTAGCCACGCAAGGATCGCCTCGCCGCTGGGCTTATCAGCAACATATTTACGAATCAGCCAGGTGGCCGTCTGTGCCGCTTTCAGTTCACAAACCATATGATCAGTGAGCAGCAAGGGGAGGTTTTCTGGTTTGCGCGCTTCATCAATCCACGCCTGCGGCGTACGACAATGCAGAAACTGGTGAATGGGAGCAAGGAGATCGGCGTAATTCATACTATCGCTATGGTTAAAAGGCGCGCCTTAACGGCACGCCGGATCAATATTTAAAGCGGCAGGCTATTAATGGCGGATACCGTCATCGTCTTCGTCAATGTAATCACCCTCTTCTTCATCTTCCGCATCCGGATCTTCGAAGTAGGTGCCCCAGCCGTCATAATCGACATTATGCTTGCCGGCCAGGTTAACCAGTTGCTCAACCTGCGCATCAAGTAGCTCAGGCTTAAGCGCCAGCTCGCTCAGGATATCAACACACATAACGGTTGAACCATCTTCCAGCTCCAGCTCTTCCGGCTCGGTCACCTCATAGCCCAGCTTGAAAGCGTCTACCGCTGCTTTCTCCAGCGCTTCGAAGCTGTCGCAGGAAAGATGATGCTCAATGGTGTAAAGCGCATCGGGGTCGCTGCCATCCTCCAGCAGCTCTTCGATAATCGCTCGCGTCTCTTCGCGCTGCTCTTCCAGCAATTCTTCATATGCCATGATGGGTTCCTCTGTTTTGGCAGACAATGTGATTATTTTCCCACACTGCACTCCGCGCCACTACACAAAAGCAAAAGTTTATTATGTATAGGGTTGAAAATGAATATTCATACGGTTAAATTGAATTTTAATTCAATTTAAAAAGGACAAGGAGTGCTGTATGAGTCAGTTTTATCAACGCCATTTCCTCAGGCTGCTCGATTTTACCCCGGCAGAAATTAATGCGCTGCTGGCCCTCGCTACTGAATTAAAAATCGCGAAAAAAAAGGGTGAGGAAGTGCCGCACCTGCAGGGCAAAAATATCGCGCTCATCTTCGAAAAAGAGTCGACCCGTACCCGATGCTCTTTCGAAGTTGCCGCGTTTGATCAGGGCGCCCGTGTTACCTATCTGGCGCCCAGCGGCAGCCAAATCGGCCACAAGGAATCGATTAAGGATACCGCACGCGTGCTGGGCCGCATGTATGACGGCATTCAGTATCGCGGTCACGGTCAGCAGATCGTAGAGACCTTAGCCGAATATGCTGGCGTGCCGGTGTGGAACGGCCTGACCGATGAGTTCCACCCTACCCAGCTGCTGGCCGATCTGTTAACCATGCAGGAACACCTGCCGGAAAAATCATTACGCGCAATGGTGCTGACCTATACAGGCGATGCGCGCAATAACATGGGCAACAGCCTGATGGAAGCCGCCGCGCTGATGGGCATCGATCTGCGGCTGGTCGCGCCGAAGAGCTGCTGGCCGGAAGAGCATCTGGTGAATGAATGCCGCGAGGTGGCAAAGCTGAACGGCGGAAAAATCACCCTGACGGAAGATATTGCCGAAGGGGTTAAACAGGCGGACTTTATCTATACCGACGTGTGGGTCTCAATGGGCGAAGCCAAAGAGCGCTGGCAGGAACGTATCGCCCTGCTGCGTAATTATCAGGTGAATATGGCCATGCTACAGCTTACCGGTAATGAAAAGGTGAAATTTCTTCACTGCCTGCCCGCGCTGCACGATGATCAAACCACGCTGGGGAAACAGATGGCCGGGCAATACGATCTGCATGGCGGCATGGAAGTCACCAACGAAGTATTTGAATCGGCGCACAGCATCGTTTTCGATCAGGCGGAAAACCGGCTGCATACCATTAAAGCGGTGATGGTCGCCACGCTGGCGAAACCGGGTAAATTAGCGTAACGCAAACAGTTACCCGGCGCGCGTTTTTTACTTGATGCCGCAAACCGAATGCGTATAATGCGCCACAATTTGTCGGGAGGACGCATGCAACTGAGTCATAAAACAGCGATCGCTCAATCACGCCTGAATGCAGGCGGCGCGCCTGTTTCCTTCCGTCAGCGACCAATCGTAAAAAAGCCCCTCATTGCAGGGGCTTTTTTTTCGTCCTTAATCCGGCACGCCTAAAGGAGAGTGACGCATGAATCCGCTGTATCACAAGCATATAATCTCGATTAACGATCTCAGCCGCGAGGAGCTGGAGCTGGTGCTGCATGCGGCGGCCAGCCTGAAGGCGCGCCCACAGCCAGAGCTGCTGAAGCATAAAGTGATTGCCAGCTGTTTCTTTGAGGCCTCTACGCGCACGCGTCTCTCTTTTGAAACGGCCATACAGCGCCTGGGTGCGGCGGTGGTCGGGTTTTCCGACAGCAGCAATACCTCGCTGGGCAAAAAGGGCGAGACGCTGGCCGATACCATTTCCGTTATCAGCACCTATGTCGATGCGATTGTGATGCGTCATCCGCAGGAAGGCGCGGCCCGTCTTGCCACCGAGTTTTCCGGCGCGATTCCGGTGCTGAACGCGGGCGACGGCGCGAATCAGCATCCCACTCAGACGCTGCTTGATCTCTTCACCATTCAGGAAACGCAAAGCCGCCTGAGCAATCTGAATGTGGCGATGGTTGGCGACCTGAAATATGGCCGCACCGTGCATTCCCTGACGCAGGCGCTGGCCAAATTTGACGGCAACCGCTTCTTCTTTATCGCGCCTGAAGCGCTGGCGATGCCCGCCTATATTACCGATATGCTGGATGAAAAAGGCATTGCCTGGAGCCGCCACGCCAGTATTGAAGAGGTGGTGCCGCAGGTGGATATTCTTTATATGACGCGTGTACAGAAAGAGCGTCTCGATCCCTCGGAATATGCCAACGTGAAGGCGCAGTTTGTTCTGCGCGCCGCCGATTTGCAGGGCGCACGCGACAATATGAAAGTGCTGCATCCGCTGCCGCGCGTTGATGAGATCGCCACTGACGTGGACAGAACGCCTTACGCCTGGTATTTCCAGCAGGCCGGCAACGGTATTTATGCGCGTCAGGCGCTTCTGGCATTAGTGCTTAACAGCGATCCGGTTCTGTAAGGAGAAAACAGTATGACGCAAGATAAATTACAGGTTGAAGCCATCAAACGCGGCACGGTAATCGATCATATTCCGGCGCAGGTGGGCTTTAAACTTTTAACGCTGTTCCGCCTGACGGAAACCGAGCAGCGCATTACCATCGGGCTTAACCTGCCCTCCGGCGCGCTGGGCCGTAAAGATTTGATCAAGATCGAAAACACTTTCCTTACCGACGAGCAGATCAATCAGTTAGCGGTCTATGCGCCGCACGCTACCGTTAACCGGATCGATGATTATGAAGTGGTCGCCAAGATCGTTCCTGTGCTGCCGGATCGTATTGAGCGCGTGCTGACCTGTCCGAACGGCAACTGCATCAGCCGCACGGAGCCGGTTTACTCCAGCTTTGCCGTCAGGAAACGCGCTGATAACGTTCAGCTGAAGTGCAAATATTGTGAAAAAGAATTTGCGCATCAGGTGGTGCTGGCGAACTGGTAAACACTTTCCGTCTCCCTATAATGGAAACCACAGGGCGGGCAGGCTGTCCGCCTGGCATCCCACATCTCAGGAGAATTTATGTCACGCGAAATCAGCACGGAAAATGCCCCTGCCGCTATCGGCCCCTATGTTCAGGGCGTCGATCTGGGGAGTATGATCATAACTTCCGGTCAGATCCCGGTCGATCCTAAAACCGGCACGGTCGCTGATGACGTTGCTGCGCAGGCGCGTCAGTCACTGGAAAATGTGCATGCCATTGTAGAAGCCGCAGGTCTGAAGGTAAGTGACATTGTGAAAACCACGGTGTTCGTTAAAGACCTTAACGACTTTGCCACCGTTAATGCCACCTATGAAGCCTTTTTCAACGAGCACGGCGCACCTTTCCCTGCTCGCTCCTGCGTGGAGGTGGCGCGTTTGCCAAAAGATGTAAAAATTGAAATCGAAGCGATTGCCGTACGTCGCTGATCGACATGACGGTAAAGCCGCGTCAGTTGCATGCGGCTTTTTAATACCGCTTTCCCGACAGGTCTCTTTTACTGGCGTAAAGCAGGCTTTTCCTGATTTGCTCATCTGCGCATGCCGATGACGCTGGCCTTTCCCTTTTGCGCGTATGCGCCGCTGCGTCAGTACTGCTAAGCTACTTTATTCACTTAGCGAAACGCCTTTTCTATATTGAACAGATGCAGCCGCGCATAGTGTGCTTTTCCTGACTATGGCGTGGTTAAATCAGCGGTGGCGGAAAATTTTTGCAACATCCCTGTAAAGAGTTTTACCAGGCTGCATAAAGGGCGCGGAGACGGCGCTATATTATGAAGCAACAGCCTTTTTCCACTCCTGAGAGGGCGTAAAAATCGCTTTTTCAGCGGATTCCTCAGCGTCCGGCGTGTCGTAATCGTAAGGAGTAGCTAACCTTACTGAGTGTGAAAAAGTAGACTTTTCGATAAAACGGGCGGCGGTTTTCGCCCCGATAAGCAATCAGGATTGAGCAATGAATAAAACTCCACCATGGTGGCAGAACGGCGTCATTTATCAAATCTATCCCAAGAGCTTCCAGGATACGACCGGTAGTGGCACAGGCGACCTGGCCGGTGTGATTCAGCGTCTGGACTACCTGAAAATGCTGGGTGTGGATGCGATCTGGCTGACGCCTTTTTATATTTCACCGCAGGTTGATAACGGCTATGACGTGGCGAACTACACCGCCATCGATCCCGCTTATGGCACAATGAGCGATTTCGACCATTTGGTTGAGCAGGCGCATAAGCGCGGGCTGCGTATTATCCTTGATATGGTGTTTAACCACTCTTCCACACAGCACCACTGGTTTCATGAATCGCTGAACCCGGAAAGCCCTTATCGCGACTACTATATCTGGCGTGATGGCAAGCCCAACGAACCGCCTAATAACTGGAAGTCAAAGTTCGGCGGCTCCGCATGGCGCTGGCATCCGGAAAGTAATCAGTACTATATGCACCTGTGGGCGCCTGAACAGGCCGATCTGAACTGGGAAAATGACAATGTCCGCGCCGAGCTGAAGCAGATTGTTAACTTCTGGGCCGATCGCGGTATCGATGGGCTGCGCCTCGATGTCATTAACCTGGTCTCCAAGCATCAGGATTTCCCTGACGATCCCGATGGCGATGGCCTGCGTCTTTATACCGACGGGCCGCGCATTCACGAATATATGCGTGAGATGAGCCGCGACGTTTTTCGTCCACGCGAACTGGTGACGGTCGGCGAGATGTCCTCTGCGACGCTGGAGCACTGCCAGCAGTATGGTTCGCTGGAGGGCGACGAGCTGTCGATGGTCTTCAGCTTTGACCATGTTGAAGTAGATTTCTGGAATGGCCAGAAATGGACGCTGACCCCGCTGGATCTGGTGGCGCAAAAGAAAATCTTTACCCACTGGCAGCAGGGTATGCACAATCGCGCCTGGAACGCCCTGTTCTGGTGTAACCACGATCAGCCGCGCGTGGTCTCACGCTGGGGCGATGATGGCGAATATCGTGTGCAGTCGGCAAAGATGCTGGCGATGGTGCTGCACGGTATGCAGGGCACGCCCTATATTTTCCAGGGCGAAGAGCTGGGCATGACCAACCCCGGCTTTACCCGCATCATCGACTACCGTGATATTGAAAGTCATAACATGTATGCAGAACTGCGTGCGCAGGGTCGCGACAGCGAAAACCTGCTGGCGATACTGGCCAGTAAATCGCGCGATAATGGCCGTACGCCAATGCAGTGGGACGCCAGCCAGAACGCCGGCTTTACGACCGGCACGCCGTGGATCGGCATGAGTCAAAATTATGAAACCATTAATGCCGAAGCGGCCATCGCTGACCCGAACTCGATTTTTTATGCTTATAAACAGCTTATTCAGCTGCGTAAGCGTTATCTGATCCTGACCTGGGGCGATTATCTCGATCTGCTGCCGAATCACCCTTATCTCTGGTGCTATCAGCGCCAGTATGAAGGTGAAACGCTGGTGGTGATGGCGAACTTCAGTCGTGAGGCGCAGACCTGGCATCCGGAAGAGTCGTTTGGCAGCAGTTGGGAAGTGCTGATGAGCAACTATCCGGATCCCAAAAACGAGCCAGGCGAGATGATGCTGCGGCCCTGGGAAGCAGTCTGGTGGTATCAGAAGAAAAATCATTGAGTTAAATCGCTGCGCGTGAATAACGCGCAGCGACATCTGTTTTGATCCCTCTTATAAGCTCTGTTTTTGCCGCCGTTTAACTTTTCAACCGCCTCTGGCGATCCTTGTTCTGCGTCAAGAAAAGTGCGCTTAAATCAGGCGCAAACCCCATATATAGCGTTTACTATTCATCACCAGTCCTACATATAGTAATGACTTCACGGGAGAACGGTGGTGAAAACGACGGTAGTAAAACGAGACGGCTGTCAGGTAGCCTTTGATCAGCAACGCATCGCTGAGGCGATTCGCGCCGCAGCCCGGGCCGCTCAGATTGAAGACGAAGCCTATTGCTTAGCGGTAGCCCAGCAGGTCAGTGAACAGGTCAGCAGCCGTGAGCGCGTCGATATTCATGAAATTCAGCAAGCCGTAGAAGACTTACTGATGGCAGGCCGCTATCCGCAACTGGCGCGTCAGTATATTGAGTACCGCCACGAGCGCGATTTAGCGCGTGAGCAGCGCGGTAAACTGAGCAAAGCCATTCGCGGGCTGGTGGAGCAAAACGATCCCGCCCTGCTGCATGAAAATGCCAATAAAGACAGCAAAGTAATCCCAACCCAGCGCGACCTGCTGGCAGGCATTGTTGCTAAACATTATGCCCAGCAGCATATGCTGCCGCGCGATGTGGTACGCGCCCACCAGCGCGGGGAAATCCACTATCACGATCTGGATTATGCCCCTTTCTTTCCGATGTTTAACTGCATGCTGATCGATTTAAAAGGCATGCTGACCAACGGCTTCAAGATGGGCAACGCCGAGATTGAACCGCCTAAATCCATTGCTACCGCAACGGCGGTAACGGCACAGATTATCGCGCAGGTTGCCAGCCATATTTATGGCGGGACCACGATCAACCGCATCGATGAGATCCTCGCCCCCTTTGTGGAGGTGAGCTATGAAAAACATTTAGCGGTGGCGCGTGAATGGCAGATTGGTGAAAGCGAGCGTTATGCCCGCGAACGCACCGAGAAGGAGTGTTACGACGCTTTCCAGTCGCTGGAGTATGAGGTGAATACGCTGCACACCGCCAACGGTCAGACGCCGTTTGTCACCTTTGGTTTTGGCCTGGGAACCAGCTGGGCGGCGCGCCTGATCCAGCAATCTATCCTGCGCAACCGTATTACCGGCCTTGGCAAAAATCGCAAAACCGCCGTGTTCCCTAAACTGGTGTTTGCGATTCGTGAAGGGCTTAACCGCCGTCCAGGCGATGCCAACTATGACATCAAACAGCTGGCTCTGGAGTGCGCCAGCAAACGCATGTATCCCGATATTCTTAATTACGATCGCGTCGTTGAAGTGACCGGCTCGTTTAAAACGCCGATGGGCTGCCGCAGTTTCCTCGGCGTGTGGGAAGAGAACGGTGAACAGGTTCATGATGGCCGCAACAACCTGGGCGTAATCAGCCTTAACCTGCCGCGTATTGGTCTGGAAGCGCGCGGTGACGAAGCGCGTTTCTGGCAGCTGCTGGATGAACGTCTGGCCATTGCGAAGAAAGCGCTGATGACGCGCATCGCCCGTCTTGAACAGACCAAAGCGCGTGTGGCGCCCATTCTCTATATGGAAGGTGCCTGCGGCGTGCGGCTTAACGCGGACGATAACGTGGCGGAGATTTTTAAAAATGGTCGCGCATCCATTTCTCTGGGTTACATTGGCCTGCATGAGACCATCAACGCCCTGAGCGGCGGCGAGACGCATCTCTACGACAGCGAAGCGTTGCGTGCCAAAGCGGTGGCGATCGTTACGCGTCTGCGCGAAGCGGTCGATGCCTGGAAAGAGGAGACCGGCTACGGCTTCAGCCTCTACAGCACGCCCAGCGAAAATCTCTGCGATCGCTTCTGCCGCCTGGATGCCGCCGAGTTTGGTCAGGTCAAAGGCGTAACCGATAAAGGCTACTACACCAACAGTTTCCACCTGGACGTAGAGAAAAAAGTTAACCCGTACGACAAGCTCGACTTTGAAGCCGTTTACCCGACGATCGCTAACGGCGGCTTTATCTGTTATGGCGAGTATCCCAATCTGCAGCACAACCTGAAAGCGCTGGAAGATGTCTGGGACTACAGCTATAACCACGTTCCTTATTACGGCACCAATACGCCCATTGACGAATGTTACGAGTGCGGCTTTACCGGTGAGTTTGACTGTACCAGCAAAGGGTTCACCTGCCCGTCCTGCGGCAATCACGATCCGGCCAGAGTCTCCGTTACGCGTCGCGTATGCGGTTATCTGGGCAGCCCGGA
The DNA here is from genome assembly GCF_002101395.1 of Pantoea alhagi. Taxonomy (NCBI): domain Bacteria; kingdom Pseudomonadati; phylum Pseudomonadota; class Gammaproteobacteria; order Enterobacterales; family Erwiniaceae; genus Pantoea; species Pantoea alhagi. The sequence continues at coordinate 1,057,712 of NZ_CP019706.1, forward strand.
CGCCCGTCCGTTTAACGCCGGTAAACAGGAAGAGGTAAAACGGCGGGTAAAACATCTGTGAATATTCACCAGTACTATTCCATTGATGTGATAAACGGACCGGGCACCCGCTGTACACTGTTTGTTGCCGGCTGTGAGCATGCCTGTCCCGGCTGCTATAACCAGCGTACCTGGCGGCTAAACTCCGGCGTGCCCTTTACTATCGATATGGAAGAAAAGCTGATAGGCGATCTGAACGATCGCCGTATTCCACGTCAGGGATTATCCCTTTCCGGCGGCGATCCGCTGCATCCAGCCAACGTGCCCGATGTGCTGCGGCTGGTGCGTCGCGTACGGCGCGCTTGCCCCGGTAAGGATATCTGGCTATGGACCGGCTACACGCTGGCAGAGCTTAGCGAAGCCCAGAGAAAGGTCGTGGCTGAACTGGATGTGCTGGTAGACGGCAAATTTATCCGGGAGTTAAAAGATCCTGCGCTGGTCTGGCGTGGGAGCAGTAACCAGGTTATTCATTACCTGCGCTGAGCATCGCCCCGTCGTCCCTGAGCAATGGCTTGCAGGCTGACGTATTCTTTCACGCTTTATCTGGAGCGGGTAATAGCAGCAGATTCAATAATGGTGACGTTATTGTGGCCAGGCGAAAAAGCCTCGCGCATCATCGCGCCGGCAACATCTTTCGCCGCCACTGCCCGCCAGTTACCCGGCAATAGCTTAAACAGAGGCGCAAAAAACGCTTCGCCCGGCCGCGGTTGCTGCCTGTCGCCCAGCAGCAGAGAGGGACGAATAAGCGTCAGGCGCGGCCAGCTCTGCTGTTGCAACGCCCGCTCCATCTCCCCTTTGACCCGATGATAGAAAAAAGGTGAATTGACGCTGGCTCCATGCGCACTTACCGCCAGCATATGTTTGGCCCCAAGGCGCTGACCAGCAATCGCACTGTCCACCACCAGCGTATAATCAACATGGATAAAGGCAGCCTTGCTGCCCGCCTGCTTACGCGTGGTACCCAGGCAGCAAAAGACAATATCAATCGGTTGCTGCAAAGGGCGCAGCACATCGGTCAGATCCGCTTCCACTGGATTGATCACTTTATTCATTGGCGAAAGCGCGCGTCGCGTGGGCGCAATAATTTCGCTGACGCGCGGCTCGGCAATCAACATCCGCAGCAGGTGACTTCCGACCAGGCCGCTGGCTCCGGTTAATAGTACTCGACTCATTGTCTCTCCCGACAGGCGGCCTGCAGGCTCCGCGTGGCATTTAACTGGCTGTTATCAATGAGGTTAGCAGAGAAAGCGCAGTTGATGGTTTGATTTTTCAGCATACTCAGCCAGGCTTAACCGGTAGCACCACATAAACAGGAGGAAAAGATGAGCAAGAAAATAGCGGTGTTGATAACCGATGAATTTGAAGACTCTGAATTTACCTCCCCTGCAGAAGCCTATACCAAAGCGGGCCATGAAGTTGTGACCATCGAAATGGAAGCCGGTAAAACGGTAACGGGTAAGCAGGGAAAGGCACAGGTAAAAATAGATAAAGATATTGACCATGTTAGCCCGGCGGAATTTGATGCGCTGTTGCTGCCAGGGGGACATTCGCCAGATGCGCTGCGTGGCGACGACCGCTTCGTTAACTTTACTAAAGAATTTGTCGCCAGTGGGAAACCGATCTTTGCGATCTGCCACGGTCCGCAGCTGTTAATCAGCGCCAACGGCGTGCGTGGTCGTAAAATGACCTGCGTGAAAGCCATCGCCATCGATCTGAAAAATGCCGGCGCGGACTTCTACGATAAAGAGGTGGTTGTCGATAATGACAAGCTGGTAACCAGCCGTACGCCAGAAGATTTGCCTGCCTTTAACCAGGAATCGCTGCGTATTCTCAACAACCTTTAAGACTACTCTTTCTCTGCTGTGCGGCAGCCTGTCGCACAGCTTGCATCCTGCACCAGGAAGCGGCTCATCGGAATACGCGCCCTTTTCTGCTGTTACCGGCTTTCTTCTGTATTACGCAGCCAGTGATTTTTTTTACCAAAACCTAATGTGTTGTCGGTCATTTTGATCTCGTCGAGCCGGATCTCCCACAGCGGCGCGGATACCGTGCGCGCCACAGGAAAACGTTGGCAGTAAGCGGCGCGCGCCCGCTGCTCCTGTTCACCCTGCAGTAAATGCGCCGTGCCAAGAAACTGGATGCCCTTAATCAACATCACCGTTTTTGTCTGGCCGCTTACCGTGCCCGCTACCTGTGGCTGCTGCATCATTAAAGCGCCGTGGCGCGTTTCGGCTTCCGTCATTATCCAGAACGCCATACCGGTTTCATCGAACACGTAAAAACAGTTGGCACACCAAACTGTTTCATTATTACCACAGCAAACAGACAGCACATGCTGCTTTTTTAAATAGCGAATTATCGCGCTAACGTCAGACACGCTTGCTCCAGAAATAAAAAAAGCGGCTATCCATGACCAACAGGAACCCTTGCCGTTACAATGCCATATCCGCAATGGAGGTTAACAAGATGAGTGAAATCGCCCCCGCGCCCTGGCAACTTTATATTGTGCGTACCGCTGCCGGTTCGCTTTATACCGGCATCAGCAATAATGTACCGCGTCGCTTTCAACAGCACCTGAAGGGCACCGGCGCTAAAGCATTGCGTGGCAAAGGCCCGCTGGAACTGCTGCTTACCTGTGAAGCGGGCGATCGCGCCATGGCCTCCCGTCTGGAGTATCAGGTTAAACAGCTGTCACGGCAGGAAAAACTCAGGCTGGTGGCCAACCAGCCGATTTCGCTGGCGCGCTGGCTTAGCGATCGTTCAGGTTAAAATGCGTGGAATAAGCCACCTCACCGCTCGCATCCACAAAGGCATCATCCGCCAGCTTGTAGACCTGAAAAGCAGCTTCGGTGCCCGGCCAGGGGCAATGGAGCTGATGGCGTGCGGCCGGCTCAAAGCCATAACGACCAAACCAGGCGGGATCGCCCAGCACCACAACCGCCGCATAACCAAACTCATTTAGCGTATCCAGCCCTTCAAAAAGCAGCTGTTGACCTATGCCCTGGCGGCGCACGCGCTCATCTACCGCCAGCGGAGCCAGCCCCACCCAGTTGCGATCTTCGTCCTGCAAGGTTACCGGGCTGAAAGCGGCATAGCCAAGAACCTGTCCCTCTTCGTCAGTGGCGACCACGCCCAGCGTAAGCTGGCCATCTTCCCGCAGCCGTTGCACCAGATCCGCCTCGGCGCCGGTGGGAAAACAGCGGCGCAGCAGGCTATCGATACCGGCCGCATCCACCCCTATTTCTGTACGAATTAACATGAAACACCTGCGCGATCTCCTGGAGATTTCGCGTCCTCGTTCAGGCCGGCCTCGACAAAGTCAGCCAGCTGCATTAATCCAATGCGCAGCGGCGCTGGCATATTTTCCAGTTCGATGGCATCCATCAGATTTTTCACCTCCAGCCCCAGCTCGGTGTCGCCTTCGATCACCAGCCGACGCTGGAAGAAAAGCGTATCCGGATCGACTTTCCGTGCGGCGATTAGCAGCAGATCGTTAGCGCTGCCGCGGAACAAGACATCCGCGTCATCAAGGTTGCTAATCTGTAACCGACCGTCCTGCAGCGTAACGGCCCAGCGCAGCGCGATATCATGAATATCAATACCCAGCCAACGCCCTTCCAGAAAGTCTAACTCACCTTCCTCCAGCGCATGGCTAAATTGCATATTCAGCAGCTGCTGTAGCAGGCGTTTTTTCAGGGTAAACGGCGTGAACTGCACCGGCAGACGCAGCAGACGCGGTCCATGATTAACACACTGAGCGCGAAGCATATTTAACACAGTCTTTACTCCTTTAAATAAATAAGTGTTATTTTGCCACAGCACCACTTTTCCCGGGCTGGCTGGATCAATAAATCTCGCTGCCAGATGAACAATTCAGCCACACTAATCCGATCAATACGCCATTCGCTGCCTTAAATCAAAATTTCTCGCGCTGAGCTTGTCTACACTCGGCGCAAACATTCATTGCCTACAGGATATCTCATGGAACTCCTTTGCCCGGCAGGAAACTTGCCCGCGCTGAAGGCAGCGATCGAGAACGGAGCAGATGCAGTTTACATCGGACTGAAAGATGACACTAATGCGCGTCACTTTGCCGGCCTGAACTTTACCGATAAACGTCTGAAAGAAGCGGCGCGCGTGGTACATCAGCATCGGCGCAAGCTACATGTTGCCATCAATACTTTCGCCCAGCCGGCAGGATTTAAACGCTGGGAAAATGCGATCGATATGGCCGTGGATAATGGCGCTGACGCGTTGATTATTGCCGACCTGGCGATGCTGGAGTATGCCGCTAACCGCTATCCGCATGTTGAGCGGCATGTCTCGGTGCAGGCATCAGCCACTAACCTGGAAGCGATACGCTTCTACCATCAACATTTCGATGTCGCGCGTGTGGTTTTGCCACGCGTGCTCTCCATACACCAGGTGCGCCAGCTGGCACGTAATACGCCGGTTCCGCTGGAAGTGTTCGCTTTCGGCAGCCTGTGTATTATGGCGGAAGGACGCTGCTATCTCTCTTCATGGATGACCGGCGAATCGCCTAATACCGTCGGCGCCTGTTCACCCGCCCGCTTTGTACGCTGGCAGCAAACGCCCACCGGACTGGAGTCGCGCCTGAATGAAGTGCTGATTGATCGTTATGAAGCCCATGAAAACGCGGGCTATCCCACCTTATGCAAAGGGCGTTATCAGGTCGATGGAGAACGCTATCATGTTCTGGAAGAACCGACCAGCCTGAACACCCTTGAGTTATTGCCCGACCTGTTAGCCGCCAATATCGCTTCGGTAAAAATTGAAGGCCGCCAGCGCAGCCCGGCCTATGTCGCGCAGGTTGCCCGCATCTGGCGTCAGGCTATTGACCGCTGTAAAGCAGAGCCAGGCACTTTTGCTGTTCAGGAAAACTGGATGACGGAATTAGGCGCGCTGGCTGAGGGTACGCAAACCACGCTGGGTGCTTACCACCGCAAATGGCAATAAGGAAACAGCATGAAATATTCTTTAGGGCCGGTACTGTGGTACTGGCCAACCGATACGCTGGCCGATTTTTATCAGGCCGCAGCACAAAGCAGCGCAGATATTATCTATTTAGGGGAGTCGGTATGCAGCAAACGCCGTGCTACCCGCTTTAATCAATGGATGGAGTTCGCCCGTCTTCTGGCGCAAAGCGGCAAACAGGTCGTGTTCAGTACGCTGGCGCTGGTACAGTCTGCGTCGGAATTACAGGAGCTCAAACGCTACGTTGATAACGGCGAGTTCCTGATTGAAGCCAACGATCTGGGCACCGTGAATATGGCGGCGGAGCAGAAGCTTCCCTTTGTGGTCGGCCATGCGCTCAACTGTTATAACGCCGTTACGCTGCGTATGCTGCTGCGACTTGGCATGACGCGATGGTGTATGCCGGTTGAGCTGTCGCGTGACTGGCTGCTCAATATTCAACAGCAGTGCGACGATTTAGGCATTCACGGCAAGTTCGAAACCGAAGTGCTGGCTTATGGTCATCTGCCGCTGGCGTTGTCGGCTCGCTGCTTTACCGCCCGGTCAGAAGATAAGCCCAAAGATGAATGCGAAACCTGTTGTATTAACTATCCGCAGGGGCGTCGCGTGCTCTCGCAGGAAGATCAGCAGGTTTTTGTGCTGAACGGTATCCAGACCATGAGCGGCTACTGTTATAACCTCGGTAACGAGCTGACCAGCATGCATGGCCTGGTAGATGTGGTTCGTCTGTCGCCGGAAGATAAACAGACGTTGGCGCTTATCGATCGCTTCCGTGCAAATGAAGAAGGCGCGGCCCCATTAATGATGGCGCAACGCAATGACTGCAACGGCTACTGGCGCAAGCTGGCGGGAATGGCGCTGCAATCATAAAGCGTGGCGCAGCGATCTAACGTTGCGCCCTCTGTTTTAACGTTCTGCCCGCCGCCGCTTTGCTCTCAGGGCATATTCTGGCTACTCTGCTAAAAGTGCAATACGGTAAAGTGCATGCATGATTTTTTACAAGGCTGACGCTTTCGGCCTGTAGCCAACAAAGTGAGCAGATATGTCTGAGAAAAAAAGTGTTCCTCTGTCAGTACTCGATTTGGCACCGATCCCGCAAGGCGCCTCGCCGCGTGATGCTTTCCACGCCTCGCTGGCGCTGGCACAGCAGGCAGAAGAATTAGGCTTCCATCGCTACTGGCTGGCGGAACATCACAATATGACCGGCATTGCCAGCGCGGCTACATCCGTGCTGATCGGTTATCTGGCAGCAAATACCAAAACGCTGCGCCTCGGCTCAGGCGGTATTATGTTGCCTAACCATGCGCCGCTGGTGATTGCTGAACAGTTCGGCACGCTGGAATCGCTTTATCCTGGCCGTATCGATCTTGGTCTGGGGCGCGCTCCAGGCTCCGATCAGCGCACCATGATGGCGTTACGTCGTTATCAAAACCCGAATATGGTTGATAGCTTCCCGGAAGATGTGGAAACGCTGATTGCCTGGTTTGACGCAGAGAAAGACGCGCAGCCGCCGGTGCAGCCAGTGCCAGGCCTGGGTTTGAAAATTCCGGTCTGGTTATTGGGTTCCAGTCTGTACAGCGCACAGCTGGCAGCAAAGCTGGGACTGCCATTTGCCTTTGCTTCCCATTTTGCGCCCGACCTGCTTTTCCAGGCGTTGCATATGTATCGTGAGAACTTCCAGCCCTCTGCGCGTCTGGATAAGCCTTACGCTATCGTCTGTATCAATATTGTCGCGGCTGATAGCGAACGGGAAGCCCGCTTCCTGTTTACCTCTATGCAGCAGCAGTTTATCAATCTGCGCCGGGGTCAACCGGGCCCGCTACCGCCGCCGGTAGAGAATATGGATCATCTCTGGACGCCGTCGGAGCAGTATGGTGTTCAGCAGGCGCTGAGTATGTCAGTGGTCGGCGATCTCACGAAGGTACAGCACGGGCTGGCGGCTTTGATCCGTGAAACTCAGGCGGATGAAATTATGGTTAACGGCCAAATTTTCGATAGTCAGGCCCGTCTGCGCTCGTTTGAACTGGCAATGCAGGCCGCCCGCTCCCTGTAATCATCCTGAATAACAGACATAAAAAAACCAGCCTTTCGGCTGGTTTTTTATTTCACGCTTAGCGATTAGTAATCGCGACGGCGTACTGCGCCTGTACCGGTGCTCTCTTCACGACGCGGTCCACGGCTGGCACCGTCACGGTTACCGCTACTGCGCGCGCCGGCACCTTCACGACGCTCGCCGAAACGACGACCGCCTTCACGACCAGCGCCGCCTTCACGACCAGCACCGCCGAAGCCGCCACGACCGCCAGGACGACGCTCACCGCCGCGCTCACCGCCACGTTCAGAACGCTCACGCGGCTGCGCATCACCCATCAGCTGCATATTCATCGGTTTATTCAGAATACGCGTGCGGGTGAAGTGCTGCAGGATTTCACCCGGCATGCCTTTCGGCAGCTCGATAGTGGAGTGAGAAGCAAACAGCTTGATGTTACCAATGTAACGGCTGCTGATGTCGCCTTCGTTAGCGATAGCGCCAACGATATGACGCACTTCGACGCCATCATCACGACCCACTTCGATACGATACAGTTCCATATCGCCAACGTCACGACGCTCGCGACGCGGACGATCGCCACCTTCACGGCTGTCACGGCTGTCACGACCTTCGCGTGCTTCACGCGGGCTACGACGCTCATCACGCTCACGGAATTCACGACGCTGCGGACGCGGAGCTTCCGGCGGCACAATCAGCGGACGTTCGCCCTGTGCCATTTTCAACAGTGCGGCAGCCAGCGTTTCCATTTCCAGATCGTTTTCCGGCGACAGCTTGCTCAGCAGGGCACGGTACTGGTCCAGATCGCTACTTTCCAGCTGCTGCTGTACTTTCGCGGCGAATTTTTCCAGACGACGCGCGCTCAGCAGCTCTCCGTTCGGCAGTTCTACTTCCGGGATCGTCAGCTTCATGGTGCGCTCGATGTTGCGCAGCAGGCGACGTTCACGGTTTTCTACGAACAGCAGCGCACGGCCAGCACGGCCAGCACGACCGGTACGGCCGATACGGTGAACGTAAGACTCTGAATCCATAGGGATGTCATAGTTTACCACCAGGCTGATACGCTCAACGTCAAGACCACGCGCCGCTACGTCAGTGGCGATCAGGATATCCAGACGACCATCTTTCAGACGTTCCAGCGTCTGCTCACGCAGTGCCTGATTCATATCGCCGTTCAACGCAGCGCTGCTGTAGCCGCTACGCTCCAGCGCTTCAGCAACTTCCAGCGTGGCGTTTTTAGTACGTACGAAAATAATCGCCGCATCAAAATCTTCAGCTTCCAGGAAGCGAACCAGCGCATCGGTCTTACGACCCCATACAGTCCAGTAGCTCTGGCTGATGTCAGGACGCGTGGTAACGCTGCTCTGGATACGCACTTCCTGCGGATCCTTCATAAAGCGACGCGTAATACGGCGAATCGCTTCCGGCATGGTGGCAGAGAACAGTGCGGTCTGATGACCTTCCGGAATCTGCGCCATGATGGTTTCTACGTCTTCGATAAAGCCCATGCGCAGCATTTCATCTGCTTCGTCCAGCACCAGGCCACGCAGGTTAGACAGATCCAGCGTACCGCGTTTCAGGTGATCCAGCAGACGACCCGGCGTACCGACGACGATCTGCGGACCCTGGCGCAGCGCACGCAGCTGCACGTCATAACGTTGACCACCGTACAGAGCCAGTACGTTAACGCCATGCATATGTTTAGAAAATTCGTTGCACGCTTCTGCAACCTGCACCGCCAGCTCACGCGTCGGTGCCAGCACCAGAATCTGCGGTGCTTTCAGTTCAGGGTCGAGGTTATGCAGCAGCGGTAAGGAGAACGCTGCAGTTTTACCGCTACCGGTTTGTGCCATACCCAGTACATCGCGGCCTTCCAGCAGATGTGGGATACAGGCGGCCTGAATGGGTGAAGGCTTTTCATAGCCCAGGTCATTCAGTGCTTTAAGGATGAATTCGTTAAGACCCAGATCGGAAAAAGTGGTTTGGATATCAGTCATGTAGTACAAGTGCCTCTTAGATTACGGCGGCCAGTCTACATAACTCATCCTGAAAATATGCAATCATTTTCATTGAAAAATGTGAACCGGCTCAAATTAGATGTTTTGACGAACAAAAAAGCCGTCACCCCGGAAGGTGATGACATTTTTTACAAAAATGGACTCAGGTGTTCGTCAGCTATTGCTGGTCAGATTCTGTTAAATCGTCTTGTGTCTGGCCTAACAGCGCCAGTTCCAACAATGCGTATCGGTGCTCAACAAAGTTATGTACGTTGTTAGCAACCGCCAGTTTGAACAACGCTTCCGCGCTGTCCTTCTCCCCCAGACTTAGGTAGTACTTACCTAAATAGAAGTTGGTTTCACTGAGATGTTCAGCGAGCGAGGTGTTATCCGGTGCGTCCGCCTTGAGACGTTCCATCAGCGTTTTTTCACTGATGTCGCCAAGGTAGAACTCGACAATATTCCATCCCCATTGATCGCGGTCCGCCCTGTCGTAACGCTGTTTCAGCGCCACTTTCGCCTTATCGGCATCTATCTCTTGTTCATCGAGATAAAGCCACAGGCTGCGGAAAGGATCGTTAGGATCGTCTTGATAAAACGCCAGCAGATCATCTTGCGCTAACTTGTATCGTCCGCCGTAATAGAGGGCGATACCACGGTTTAAATGCGCATAATTGTAAGTTGGATCAAGCTCAAGTACAGAATCAAACGCTTCATAGGCGGCATCAAAGTTGCCCGCCTGCGTTAAGTATATACCTAAATAATTAAATACTTCAGGCATATCTGGTCTTATAGACAGCGCTTGCGAAAAATCGTTCCGCGCTAATGCCCTCAGACCTAAGCTATCATACAACACTCCGCGCTCATATAATAGCTGTGCACGCTCATCATCGGTCAGTGCCCGACTGGCAAGAATTTGTTCCATGCGCGCCAGGATGACTTCCTGTTGCAGAGTTGGCTGTAGCGGAACCGCCAGCACATCGCTCTTACGCCAATTTGAGTTGCTGCATCCTGCCAGCGTGATAGCTGTCGCAACGAAACACCAGCGCAAAAAAGGCTTCATTTCCCACTCCCGAATACCAACATTGGGATGTACGTCCTGTCATCCGCCTGCCATGCACAAGGATTCCCGCCCTCGCAACGAAACAGCTCTCCCCACTGGGGGGAGAGCTCAATGTCGAACGCGCTTTTACTCTGCTTCAGGGTTAACGGCTGCAGTTTCTGCCTGCGGCTGCTGTTCTGAGGCTTCTTTAATGCTCAGACGTACACGGCCCTGACGGTCCACTTCCAGTACCTTAACCGGTACTTCCTGGCCCATCTGCAGGTAGTCGGTTACTTTCTCAACGCGCTTGTCGGCGATTTGAGAAATATGAACCAGACCTTCTTTACCGCCGCCAATTGCAACGAAGGCACCGAAGTCAACGATACGTGTAACTTTACCGTTGTAGATGCGGCCCACTTCGATCTCTGCCGTGATCTCTTCGATACGACGGATAGCATGCTGCGCTTTGTCACCGTCGGTCGCAGCGATTTTCACCGTACCGTCATCTTCGATTTCGATAGTGGTGCCGGTCTCTTCAGTCAGAGCACGGATTACGGAACCGCCTTTACCGATCACATCCTTGATTTTGTCCGGATTGATCTTGATGGTATGGATACGCGGTGCAAACTCAGAGATATCACCACGCGGCGTGCTGATAGCCTGCTCCATCACGCCCAGAATGTGCAGACGCGCACCTTTGGCCTGATTCAGCGCAGCCTGCATGATTTCGCGGGTAATGCCTTCAATTTTGATATCCATCTGCAGCGCGGTGATACCTTCACGGCTACCAGCGACTTTAAAGTCCATATCGCCAAGGTGATCTTCATCGCCCAGGATATCGGACAGAACCACATAACGGTCGCCTTCTTTCACCAGGCCCATCGCGATACCGGCTACGGCCGCTTTGATCGGCACGCCAGCATCCATCAGCGCCAGAGATGCGCCACAGACGGAAGCCATAGAAGAAGAACCGTTAGATTCGGTGATTTCAGATACCACGCGCACGGTATACGGGAATTCATCCAGTTTCGGCATTACTGCCAGTACACCGCGTTTAGCCAGACGACCATGGCCGATTTCACGACGCTTCGGTGAACCTACCATTCCGGTCTCGCCTACGGAGTACGGAGGGAAGTTATAGTGGAACAGGAAGTTATCGGTACGCTCGCCCATCAGCTCATCAAGGCTCTGAGCATCACGTGCGGTACCCAGCGTTGCGGCAACCAGCGCCTGCGTTTCACCACGGGTAAACAGAGCGGAACCATGAGTACGCGGCAGCACGCCAGTACGAACGTCCAGACCACGAATCATATCTTTTTCACGGCCATCGATACGCGGTTCGCCGTTCAGAACACGGCTGCGCACCACGTTTTTCTCGATGTTGTGCAGAATGTCGCTGATCTCGCCATCATCCAGCGTCTCATCTTCCGCCAGCAACGCTGCGATGGTTTCTGATTTGATCAGATCAACCTGCGCATAGCGCTCCTGCTTTTCAGTGATACGGTAAGCATCGCTAAGACGGGATTCGGCCAGAGCCGCGATACGTGCGTTCAGCGCCTGGTTAACAGCTTCAGGCTGCCAGTCCCAACGCGGTTTGCCTGCTTCAGCAACCAGCGCATTGATGTTTTCAATAACGACCTGCTGTTGCTCATGGCCGAAAACAACCGCGCCCAGCATCTGCTCTTCAGTCAGGATATCCGCTTCGGACTCCACCATCAGCACTGCGCCCTGAGTACCTGCAACCACCAGGTCCAGACGAGACTGTTTAATCTCATCAGAAGTTGGGTTCAGCACATACTGATCGTTGATGTAGCCTACGCGAGCGGCGCCAATCGGGCCGTTAAACGGCATACCAGACAGGCTCAGCGCGGCAGAAGCACCAATCATTGCAACGATATCAGGGTTAACCTGCGGGTTTACTGATACCACAGTGGCGATAACCTGAACTTCGTTAACGAAGCCTTCCGGGAACAGCGGACGAACCGGGCGGTCAATCAGACGCGCAATCAGGGTTTCGCCTTCGCTTGGACGGCCTTCACGGCGGAAGAAACTTCCCGGGATACGACCGGCAGCGTAAGTACGCTCCTGATAGTTTACGGTCAGCGGAAAGAAGTCCTGACCGGCTTTCGCCTTTTTCTGACCAACAACGGTAACAAATACAGCGGTATCATCCATGCTGACCATAACGGCAGCAGTGGCCTGGCGAGCCATCATACCGGTCTCAAGCGTCACGGTATGCTGACCATACTGGAATTTACGAATAATCGGATTTAGCAAAATGACTTCCTTTACGTCAAAGCAGGCACATAAAGCTTGCCTGCAGTGGGTTTTAAACCTTTATTGCATCCTCGCGACTAATGACAATCCTTATACCTGTCGGGCATAAAGTCTCTCATTAGCCGCGCGAACCTCTGCAAATAAAGATCACATACTGCAACAATACAATAGATTGCTATGGATTGCTGCGGATTGCTTGAAAAAAGGGGCCCGGAGGCCCCTTTTCTTTCGAAACTTGCACCATACCGTTCTGATAGCGTATTCGCCATAAAACAGCATGTTAAGACTTAGCGACGCAGGCCCAGGCTTTCGATCAGGCTGGTGTAGCGAGCAACATCTTTACGCTTCAGGTAATCCAGCAGCTTACGACGCTGAGAAACCATGCGCAGCAGACCGCGACGGCTGTGGTGATCTTTCTTGTGCTCAGAAAAGTGGCCTTGCAGGTGATTGATCTGAGCAGTCAGCAGTGCAACCTGAACTTCGGTTGAGCCGCTGTCGTTAGTGCCACGACCGTATTTAGCAACGATCTCTGCTTTAGCTTCGGTACTTAGAGACATAATGAACTCCGGTTAAATGATAAATTTCAGGGTGCCAATCTCTAATTCAGCGACCCCATGTAAAGCCGCATTATTCTACTCTCAGGCTGAGATGAGTGCAAATAGCTCAGGCAGAATATTCTACAACCAAACGGCGTGGTGCTACGCGTCCATCGTCAGCGATTTCAGCCATCCCGATAAACTTACGCGCATCCCCTTCAGTAACCCGCACCAGTCCGCTATGCGGCGCGCCTGACGCCTGCACCGGTTGTCCCTGCTTGAAATAACCCGCAGCAATTTCGCTCAGATTAACTTCCGGATAATCGGAGGCCGGGCTATCCATTGGCATCAACAACGCATCCAGCTGCGTCTGCGCCTCTTCGCTTAAGTCTCCCGGCTCGCCCTGTAAGGCGTGCAGTTGCTCAAGCGTAATCATTTTCTCAATGGGATAGCGGGCCACCTGCAGACGACGCAGCATAATCACATGCGCGCCGCAGCCCAGCTTTTCACCCAAATCATCAATAATAGTGCGAATGTAGGTGCCTTTAGAACAGTGAATTTCCAGCTCCAGCTCATTGTCCTGCCAGCGAATAAACTGCAGTTCATGAACCGTAATGGAACGAGCTTCACGCGGCACTTCCAGCCCCTGACGCGCATATTCGTACAGAGGACGCCCCTGATATTTCAGGGCAGAGTACATGGAAGGCACCTGCTGCGTTTCGCCACGGAAACTTTCCAACGCTTCATCAAGCTGCGCCTGGCTGAAGGTAACAGCGCGTTCGCTGATAATCTGCCCGTCGGCATCTGACGTATCGGTACGCTGCCCCAGACGTGCAATGACCCGATAACGTTTATCCGCATCCAGTAAATATTGCGAGAACTTGGTTGCTTCACCCAGGCAGATCGGCAGCATGCCGGTTGCCAAAGGGTCCAGCGCGCCGGTGTGGCCCGCTTTATTCGCCCGGAAAATACGCTTCACTTTTTGCAAAGCATCGTTCGAGGAGAGCCCCTGAGGCTTATCGAGCAGCAACACGCCATGAATATCGCGGCCGCGACGACGAGGACGACTCATTACTCCTCCTTGTCGTCTTCTTCCGCCGGGCCCCGGCGCTGAACATCTTTTTTCACTACGTTAGTGACCAGGTTGGACATACGCATCCCTTCCACCAACGAATTATCGTAAAAGAAAGTGAGCTCAGGCACGATACGCAGACGCATCGCTTTGCCGAGCAGAGAACGGATGTAGCCAGACGCATCCTGCAGCGCTTTGATGCCGCCCTTGATGGCGTCAGCATTATCATCATTCAAAAAAGTAACAAACACTTTGGCATAGGCCAAATCGCGCGAAACCTCTACGCCTGAAACGGTCACCATCATGCCTACACGCGGATCTTTAATCTCACGCTGGATGATCATGGCGATCTCTTTTTGCAGTTCCTGTGCGACACGCTGTGGGCGACCAAATTCTTTCGCCATAATTATTTCTCCTGATAATGGCTGAGCCCCGACCATGAAATGGCGGGGCTCAGTCCGGGGAAGCGCAGGGCTTCCCAAATGCCACTTGCGATGCGATCGTTATTCGATGGTACGCTGGATTTCGATCACTTCGAAGACTTCGATCATGTCGCCAGTGCGAACGTCGTTGTAGTTCTTAACGCCGATACCACACTCCATGCCGTTACGCACTTCGTTAACGTCATCTTTAAAGCGACGCAGAGATTCCAGCTCGCCTTCATAGATAACCACGTTGTCACGCAGTACACGGATTGGGTTATGACGTTTAACCACGCCTTCGGTAACCATACAACCAGCAATCGCGCCGAATTTCGGTGATTTGAACACGTCACGCACTTCGGCCAGACCGATGATCTGCTGTTTGTATTCCGGTGCCAGCATACCGCTCATCGCTGCTTTCACTTCATCGATCAAATTATAGATGACCGAGTAGTAGCGCAGATCCAGGCTTTCCGCTTCGATAACACGGCGCGCTGAGGCGTCGGCACGGACGTTGAAGCCCAGGATGATAGCGTTGGATGCCGCGGCCAGCGTTGCGTCGGTTTCGGTGATACCGCCCACGCCTGAACCCACGATCTTCACTTTCACTTCATCAGTAGAAAGTTTCAGCAGGGAGTCGGAAATGGCTTCGACAGAACCCTGTACGTCGGCTTTCAATACGATGTTCAGCTCGGAAACGTCGCCTTCGGTCATGTTGGCAAACATGTTTTCCAGCTTAGATTTCTGCTGACGTGCCAGTTTAACTTCGCGGAATTTGCCCTGACGATACAGCGCAACTTCACGCGCTTTTTTCTCGTCACGAACCACGGTCGCTTCATCACCGGCCGCAGGAACGCCAGACAGGCCGAGGATCTCTACCGGAATGGAAGGACCCGCTTCGGTCACTTCATGGCCCATTTCGTCGCGCATTGCACGTACACGGCCATATTCAAAACCGCAGAGTACGATATCGCCTTTACGCAGCGTACCTTCGCGTACCAGAACGGTAGCAACCGGGCCACGACCTTTATCCAGGAAGGATTCGATCACGACGCCGCTGGCCATACCGGCACGTACTGCGTTCAGCTCAAGTACTTCAGACTGCAGCAGAATAGCGTTCAGCAGATCGTCAACGCCGGTACCTGCTTTCGCAGAAACGTTAACGAACATGTTCTCACCACCCCACTCTTCCGGAATGATACCGTACTGCGTCAGTTCGTTTTTCACACGATCCGGATCCGCGTCAGGCTTATCAATCTTGTTGACAGCAACAACGACCGGCACGCCAGCGGCTTTCGCATGCTGAACGGCTTCAATGGTCTGAGGCATTACGCCATCGTCGGCAGCAACAACCAGCACCACGATATCCGTTGCCTGCGCACCACGTGCACGCATAGCGGTAAACGCGGCGTGACCCGGGGTGTCAAGGAAGGTGATCATGCCGTTGTCGGTTTCAACATGGTAAGCACCGATGTGCTGAGTAATGCCGCCCGCTTCGCCAGAGGCGATTTTGGTAGAGCGGATGTAATCCAGCAGAGAGGTTTTACCATGGTCAACGTGACCCATGATAGTAACCACTGGCGCACGAGACTCAGCAGCAGCACCGGTATCACGATCGCTCATTACCGCTTCTTCCAGCTCGTTCTCGCGGCGCAGGATCACTTTGTGTCCCATCTCTTCCGCGACCAGCTGAGCAGTTTCCTGATCGATAACCTGGTTGATGGTAGCCATCGCGCCCATCTTCATCATCGCTTTGATGACCTGAGAGCCTTTAACCGCCATTTTGTTAGCCAGTTCCGCAACGGTGATGGTTTCACCGATGATTACGTCACGGTTAACAGCCTGCGCCGGTCTGTTAAAGCCCTGCTGCAGCGCACTGCCTTTACGATGCTTGCCGCCTTTACCGCCACGAATAGCCGCACGGGCTTCTTCACGATCGGTTTTAGCTTCTGCATGTTTGTTGCCCTTACGCGGGCGCGGCGCTTTAGCGGTGGTGCGAGTACGGCTACGACCACCTTCAACTTCGCGGTCGTTTTCGTCTTCAGCCTGGCGGGCATGTTGAGAAGTGGTAACGTGATAGTCAGCGTCATCGCTCTCGGTTGGTTTTACTTCCCAGTCGCCTGCTTTCTGCTCGGCCAGTTTGCGCGCTTCTTCTGCTACACGGCGCGCATCTTCTTCCAGCTTACGGCGGGCTTCTTCTTCCACTTTACGCTTCAGCTCTGCGGCTTCTGCTTCGCGGCGGGCTTTATCAGACTGTCCGGCCCGGGTCATTTCGTCGGTTTGTTGGTTCGTCACTTTCTCACTTTCCGCTGCTTCGCGCTTAGCCTTTTCCGCGGCTTCGCGTTTGGCTTGCTCTTCGGCTTCACGCTTCGCTTTTTCCGCTGCTTCGCGCGTGGCTTTTTCTTCCGCCTCACGACGAGCCTGTTCTTCCGCTTCACGCTGCGCCTGCGCTTCTGCTTCAGCCTTAGCTTTTTCAGCCTCAGCATCCTCTTTTACATAGGTGCGCTTTTTGCGGACTTCGATTTGCACCGACTTACTTTTACCCCCGGTGCCAGGAATATTCAAGGTGCTACGCGTTTTACGCTGCAGCGTTAACTTACCTGACGGGCTGCCATTATCGCGGTTCAGGTGCGTCAGTAAGGTTTCTTTTTCTTGCTGGGTTACAGAGTCATTTTCAGACTTACGGATCCCTGCATCAGCAAACTGCTGTACCAGGCGTTCTACCGAGGTCTGTATCTCTGCGGCCAGCGATTTTACGGTTACATCTGTCATGCTGTTCCTTCCTGTTATTACGCGTCATCGCCGAACCAGCAGATATTACGCGCCGCCATAATCAGAGCGCCGGCCTTCTCATCATCCAGGCCTTCAATATCTGTCAGATCGTCAACACCCTGCTCAGCCAGATCTTCCAGCGTGCAAACACCTCTTGCCGCCAGCTTATTGGCCAGATCACGCTCCATACCTTCAAGGTTTAGCAGATCGTCAGCAGGTACGCCGTTGCCAAGGCTCTCCGCCTTTTCCAGCGCCAGGGTCGTTAACGCATTTTTCGCACGTTCGCGTAGTGCTTCTACAGTCGCTTCATCCAGGCCGTCGATTTCCAGCAGCTCATGCATCGGCACATAGGCCAACTCTTCCAGAGAGGAGAAACCTTCCTCGACCAGCACGGTCGCGAACTCTTCGTCGACATCCAGGTGTTTAGTAAAGACACCAATAGCAGCATGCGCTTCTGCCTGATGCTTCGCCTGCAGATCGTCGACAGTCATTACGTTCAGCACCCAACCACTCAGTTGCGAAGCTAAACGTACGTTTTGGCCGTTACGGCCAATCGCCTGGGCCAGATTTCCAGCTTCTACAGCGATATCCATGGTGTGATTATCTTCATCAACCACGATTGAAGCGACGTCGGCAGGCGCCATCGCATTAATCACGAACTGCGCCGGATTATCATCCCACAGCACGATATCAATACGTTCGCCGCCCAGCTCGCTGGATACAGCCTGAACGCGCGCGCCGCGCATGCCTACACAGGCACCAACGGGGTCGATACGCTTATCATTGGTTTTCACCGCAATTTTAGCGCGAGAACCAGGATCGCGTGCCGCCGCTTTAATTTCAATCACTTCTTCGCCGATTTCCGGCACTTCGATGCGGAACAGCTCGATCAGCATCTCAGGTTTGGAACGGCTGACAAACAGCTGAGCGCCACGCGCTTCCGGACGCACCGCATAAAGCACGCCACGGAGACGATCGCCAGGGCGGAAGTTTTCACGCGGCAGCATATCTTCACGCAGGATAACGGCTTCAGCATTGTTACCCAAATCCAGCGTAATATTATCGCGGTTAACTTTTTTCACCACGCCAGTGATGATTTCGCCTTCCTGCTCGCGGAACTGATCAACCACCATCGCGCGCTCTGCTTCACGTACTTTCTGTACGATAACCTGCTTGGCAGTCTGCGTCGTGATGCGGTCGAATTTTACTGACTCAATCTGATCTTCGACAAAATCGCCCAGATTGATGGTTTCATCTTCGTAACGGGCGGCTTCCAGCGTGATTTCACGCGTCGGCTGCGTCACTTCTTCAACGGCCTGCCAGCGGCGGAAAGTATCGAAATCGCCGCTTTTACGATCGATGCTAACGCGAACATCGATCTCCTGCTCATATTTTTTCTTGGTTGCAGTGGCCAGTGCGCTCTCCAGCGCTTCGAAGATTTTCTCACGCGGCAGGGCTTTTTCGTTAGAAACGGCTTCTACAACAGCTAAGATCTCTTTATTCATCCTGGTTAGCCTCAATCCGGACTTTTAAAAGTGGGGGACCAGGTTCGCTTTCTGAATATTGCTCAGCGCGAACACTTCATCTTTACCCTCGACGGTCACCGTAATCATTTCACCTTCGACAGCTTTAATGATGCCCTGCCATTTGCGGCGGTTCTGGACGGCCATACGCAGCACCAGGCTGACTTCCTCACCTGTGAATCGTGCATAGTGTTCAGCAGTAAATAGTGGGCGCTCAAGACCCGGCGAGGAAACTTCAAGGTTGTAAGGCACGGTGATGGGATCTTCCACATCCATGACTGCGCTTACCTGGTGGCTGACATCAGCACAATCATCAACATTGATGCCATCTTCACTATCAATATAGATGCGCAACGTTGAAGTGCGACCACGAATGAACTCGATACCGACCAGTTCGTAGCCAAGCGCTTCTACCGGTGCTGAAATCATCTCTGTTAATTTCTGCTCTAATGTGGACAAGCCCACCCCCAAGACATAAAAAAAGGGCATATAGCCCAGTATTGCGATTCCTGATAACAAAAAACCCCGAAAAATCGGGGCTTAATGCGACTGGACCCTGTATGCCGCATCTGCGGCTCGGCACACCATCCAAAGAATTTTTTTCAAAATTGGCTGCGGATGCGTCCGGAGATGCATACAGTATATTTGAAAAATAACTCTAAGGGAAAGTGGTTGCGGGGGCCGGATTTGAACCGACGACCTTCGGGTTATGAGCCCGACGAGCTACCAGGCTGCTCCACCCCGCGTCCGAAAACGTGGCGAATATTACGCCGAACATGCACAAAATGCAAGTAAAACTGAGATTTGGTACCGAGGACGGGACTTGAACCCGTAAGCCCAATCGGGCACTACCACCTCAAGGTAGCGTGTCTACCAATTCCACCACCTCGGC
This sequence comes from Pantoea alhagi, assembly GCF_002101395.1. Classification (NCBI taxonomy): domain Bacteria; kingdom Pseudomonadati; phylum Pseudomonadota; class Gammaproteobacteria; order Enterobacterales; family Erwiniaceae; genus Pantoea; species Pantoea alhagi. The sequence goes on from NZ_CP019706.1 coordinate 1,077,329, forward strand.
ACTTTAAGACTGCGACCTTATCCTGAGCCGCGTCGAAAGCTTAATACTTATTGCGGGATATCGCTGCCCGGCGCTGCCGGTTTAGCTGGTGCAGTCTGCGACTGTGCCGGCTGAGTCAGGTTTTCCCACTCGCTTCCTTTGGAAGTTTTATTGCTGTTCAGGTTACCCAGAATCAGGCTGATAACGAAGAACAGGGTCGCCAACACTGCGGTCATACGGGTCATGAAGTTACCAGAACCGGAAGAACCAAATAGCGTGCCGGAAGCGCCTGCACCAAAGGAGGCTCCCATATCAGCGCCTTTACCCTGCTGCAGCATGATCAGACCAACAAGGCCAATTGCTACTAACAGAAAAACGACTAACAGAGCTTCGTACATAATCAACCTGTTTCCTTGCGCGGTCACCGCACATCAAAAGCTTCAAACCAATTGACGGGATAATTGTTATTACCCATCAGAAGCGGGTGTGAATACTAACCAAAGGCATAAACATCTGCAAGCGCAATTTTTCCCTGCGGCACTGATTGCAGAAAAAAGCGCCATCATGCTGTTTTTTACGTCGAAACCACCGGTTCCCTGGCAGACAAAAGGTGGTCAGCCAGGGAACATATTATCGATAGCGGGCGTTAAAACAGCGTGTGCGTTTACAGCCGCACTATCAGGCCGCTTTCACCGCATCGGCGATACGATGCGCCAGCGCGGTAACCTGCGCCTCATCCTCGCCTTCAACCATCACGCGGATTAACGGCTCAGTGCCCGATTTACGCAGCAGAACGCGTCCACGCCCCGCTAACGTTTTTTCGACTTCAGCCGTAACCGCTTTAACCTCAGCGCTCTCCAGCGGGTCTGTGGTGCCGCTAAAGCGCACGTTGACCAGGATCTGCGGCAGCAGCTTCATTCCGCTGCACAGATCGTGTAGCGTCATGTGATTACGCGCCATAGCGGTAAGCACTTGCAAACCTGCAACGATGCCGTCGCCGGTGGTGGTTTTGTCCAGCAAAATGACATGCCCGGAATTTTCTGCGCCCAGACGCCAGCCTTTTTCCTGCAATTTTTCCAGCACGTAGCGGTCGCCGACTTTGGCGCGCGCGAATGGAATTCCCAGCTGCTTCAGTGCCAGCTCAAGCCCCATATTACTCATCAGCGTCCCCACTACGCCGCCGCGCAGCTGCCCCTGACGCAGGCCTTCACGCGCAATGATGTAGAGGATCTGATCGCCATCAACCTTATTGCCCAGATGATCAACCATCATGACGCGATCTCCGTCGCCGTCAAAGGCCAGCCCAACATCCGCTTTGGATTCAAGAACGCGCTGCTGCAATGCACGCACATCGGTCGCGCCACACTCTTTGTTGATGTTCATGCCGTCAGGCTGCACGCCAAGCGAAATTACCGTTGCGCCCAGTTCACGCAATACGTTAGGCGCGATGTGATAAGTGGCGCCATTTGCGCAATCGACTACTATTTTCAAGCCGTTCAGATTCAATTCGCTGGGGAACGTGCCTTTGCAAAACTCAATATAACGCCCAGCGGCATCGACAATACGGCTGGCGCGCCCCAGCAACGCAGACTCCACGCAGGTTAACGGCTTTTCCATTTCCTGCTCGATCGCTTCTTCAACTTCGTCCGGCAGTTTAGTGCCTTCAGAAGAGAAGAACTTGATGCCGTTATCCTCAAACGGATTATGCGAGGCGGAAATTACGATCCCTGCTTCAGCACGAAACGTACGGGTTAAATAAGCAATAGCGGGCGTTGGCATCGGGCCGGTGAACGCGGCAGAAAGGCCGGCAGCGGCCAGACCCGCCTCCAGCGCCGACTCCAGCATATAGCCGGAGATGCGCGTATCTTTACCAATAATGATTTTTTTCGAGCCGTGACGCGCCAGCACTTTTCCTGCAGCCCAGCCCAGCTTAAGCACGAAATCAGGCGTAATAGGCATTTCGCCTACTTTTCCGCGAATGCCGTCGGTGCCAAAATACTTACGATTACTCATAGCGTTATTATTCCTTCGCTGAACGTGTCGCTTCAACGACGCGCATTGCTTCTACCGTCTCTTTAACATCGTGCGCGCGTATAATCTGCGCACCCTGCATCGCAGCAATCACCGCACAAGCCAGGCTACCAGTTAAACGCTGAGAAGGTCCTACGTTTAGCAGTTGCCCAATCATTGATTTACGCGACATTCCCACCAGTAGCGGCAGGCCAAAATCATGGAAATCGGCCAGATGCGCCAGAAGCTGATAATTGTGGCTGAGATTCTTACCGAATCCGAAGCCCGGGTCGAGTAGCAACTGCGATTTTTTGATGCCTGCGGCTTCACAGCGGGCAATATGATGAACAAAAAAGTCGTTCACTTCTTGCAGCAGGTTTGTGTAGTGCGGCGCGGCCTGCATGGTGTCTGGCTCTCCCTGCATATGCATCAGACACACCGGTAAGCCAGTCTCTGCCGCAGCCTCAAGCGCGCCGGGCAGCCGTAACGAGCGGACATCATTTATAATGTGAGCGCCCACTCGCGCTGATTCACGAATAACTTCAGGCTTTGAGGTATCAACGGAAATCCATACTTCAAACCGTTGCGCAATTGCCTCGACCACCGGAATAACGCGCTCCAGCTCCTCGTCCGTGGTTACCGCATCCGCCCCAGGGCGGGTTGATTCACCGCCGACATCAATAATGGTCGCACCTGCGTTCACCATCTCATTGGCATGCGTTAGCGCCGCTACCAGTGAATTATGCTGACCACCATCGGAGAAAGAATCAGGAGTCACGTTAAGAATGCCCATAACATGGGGATGAGACAGATCCAGTAGGGAATCCCTTGCGTACAACTTCATCTTTTTCTCCTTAGGATATTTGGTCATGTAATAGATGTAAAAAACCCCGGACCAGCCGGGGTTTTTAATGGTCTGAAGGCGTTTATTTATTAAACTGCTCAGACATTGTGTTACCTGGGTTCGGCGTGCGCGGCTCATCAACCGGACGCGGCGCTTTTGGCGAACCGTCATTGTCCGAATGGTTAGAGTTGGAGGTTGCATCTTCCCAACCCGCTGGCGGACGCACTTCACGGCGAGCCATCAAATCGTCGATTTGCGGCGCATCGATGGTTTCATATTTCATCAGCGCATCTTTCATTGAGTGCAGGATATCCATGTTCTCGTTGAGGATGCGACGTGCACGTTCGTAGTTATTATCAATCAGCAGTTTCACTTCCTGATCGATCAAACGCGCCGTTTCATCAGACATATGTTTCGCTTTAGCCACTGAGCGACCAAGGAAAACTTCGCCCTCTTCTTCCGCATACAGCAACGGACCCAGTTTTTCCGAGAAGCCCCACTGCGTCACCATGTTACGCGCCAGGTTTGTCGCGACTTTGATGTCGTTAGACGCACCGGTAGAAACATGTTCCGGACCGTAGATGATCTCTTCAGCCAGGCGGCCGCCGTACAGGGTTGAAATCTGGCTTTCCAGTTTCTGACGGCTGGCGCTAATCGCATCGCCTTCCGGCAGGAAGAAAGTTACCCCAAGCGCACGTCCACGCGGAATAATCGTTACCTTGTGCACCGGATCATGTTCCGGCACCAGACGACCAATAATGGCATGGCCCGCTTCGTGATAGGCGGTAGACTCTTTTTGCGCTTCCGTCATTACCATAGAGCGACGTTCCGCACCCATCATAATTTTGTCTTTCGCTTTTTCGAACTCCACCATCGACACAACGCGCTTGTTACCACGAGCGGCAAACAGAGCGGCCTCGTTCACCAGGTTAGCCAGATCGGCACCGGAGAAGCCAGGCGTACCACGTGCAATAATCGCAGCATCAACATCGGTTGCCAGCGGCACGCGACGCATATGTACTTTCAGAATTTGCTCACGACCACGCACGTCTGGCAGACCAACAACAACCTGACGGTCGAAGCGGCCCGGACGCAACAGTGCCGGGTCCAGTACATCAGGACGGTTGGTTGCGGCAATCACGATGATGCCTTCATTGCCTTCGAAGCCATCCATTTCTACCAGCATCTGGTTAAGCGTCTGCTCACGTTCATCGTGACCGCCGCCTAAGCCAGCGCCACGCTGACGGCCTACCGCATCGATCTCATCGATAAAGATGATGCACGGTGCTGCTTTTTTCGCCTGCTCAAACATGTCGCGCACACGAGAAGCACCCACACCCACAAACATCTCTACGAAGTCAGAACCGGAGATAGTGAAGAACGGCACTTTAGCTTCACCGGCGATCGCTTTCGCCAGCAGCGTTTTACCGGTACCCGGCGGGCCGACCATCAGTACGCCTTTCGGAATTTTACCGCCCAGTTTCTGGAAGCGGCTGGGTTCGCGCAGGTATTCTACCAGCTCGCCCACTTCTTCTTTTGCTTCATCACAGCCTGCAACATCAGCAAAAGTGGTTTTGATCTGATCTTCCGTCAGCATGCGGGCTTTGCTTTTACCAAAGGACATCGCGCCTTTGCCACCCCCGCCCTGCATCTGGCGCATAAAGAAGATCCAGACACCAATCAGCAGCAGCATCGGGAACCAGGAGATGAAGATGGAAGCCAGCAGGCTTGGCTCTTCCGGTGGTTCACCGACAACTTTTACATTTTTAGTCAACAGGTTATCGAGTAACTTGGGATCGTTGACGGGAATGTAGGTCGTATATCGATTACTGTCTTTTTTGGTAACGTTGATTTCACGCCCGTTAATACGTGCCTCGCGGACCTGATCCTGGTTCACTTCCGACAGGAAGGTTGAATAATCAACCCTACGGCCATTCGACTCGCTGGGCCCAAAGCTCTGGAAAACAGACATCAGCACAACTGCGATGACCAACCAGAGAATCAGGTTTTTCGCCATGTCACTCAAGGGATTAACCTCTTATTACAACTGTGTTAACAGACAGCGTAGGGTACTATATATCCACCATACTTGGAATCGCTGCGGTGTGACTGCGTTCGCTAACCCAAACCACTTACTGCGTAAGCTCCTTGGGACGTGCATGCCTTGCCGCGGCTCCAGTTATTTTGGCTATAGTTTGCGCCCTGTCGCTACAATGTACACTTCGCGTGAACGTGAACGCGAAGCGTCCGGCTTACGAATTTTCACTTTCGTAAACAGGGAGCGAATTTCCCGCAGGTATTCATCGAAGCCATCTCCCTGAAATACTTTCACTACAAAACTGCCACCAGGTGCCAGTACATCGCGACACATTTCCAGTGCCAGCTCCACTAAATACATCGACCGGGGAATATCAACGGCTGGAGTGCCGCTCATATTGGGCGCCATATCGGACATGACAACCTGGACTTTCTCTTCGCCGACGCGTTCCAGTAGTGCTTTCACTACGGATTCTTCACGAAAATCGCCCTGAAGGAAATCGACACCAACGATAGGATCCATCGGTAAAAGATCACAAGCGATAATACGTCCTTTTGAGCCAATCTGGGTCGCAACGTATTGAGACCAACCGCCAGGCGCTGCACCAAGATCGACCACGGTCATCCCGGGCTTAAACAGCTTATCGCCCTGCTGTATTTCATCAAGTTTAAACCAGGCGCGCGAACGCAACCCCTTTTTCTGTGCCTGTTGCACATATTTATCGCTAAAGTGTTCCTGAAGCCAGCGGCTGGAACTGGCTGAACGCTTTTTACCTGTCATACTTTTTCCAACTATTCTTCATCGTAGCGATAAATAACCAAACATAGTGATGTCCTGTTTGGTGATATACCAGAGATGGCGGTAGAATGTACCGTTTTCAATCCCAATGTAAGTAAAAATATACGATGAATCTGAGTACCAAACAAAAACAGCACCTGAAAGGTCTGGCCCATCCGCTGAAACCCGTTGTTATGCTGGGTAACCACGGCCTGACCGAAGGCGTGCTGGCCGAAATCGAACAGGCGCTTGCGCATCACGAACTGATTAAGGTGAAGATCGCTACCGAAGATCGGGAAACGAAAAACCTGATGGTAGAAGCCATTGTTCGTGAAACGGGGGCCTGTAACGTGCAGGTTATCGGCAAGACGCTGGTGCTGTACCGTCCGTCAGAAGAACGCAAAATCTCCCTGCCGCGCTAACCGGGCAAGCTGATTATACGCTAAATAATTCGGGTTGCGTGAAAGCAGCAACGCAGCAAATCCTGGAAGCTTACTGAGTAAGTGAGCAAGGAAAGCCAATGCACATGCAGCCTGAAATATAACGATTATAGTCAGCCGGAAGAAGTTGCCATGCTCCTGCTCAGGATAAAAGGCCGCAACGCGGCCTTTTTCCTTTCTTTACAATTATGTGATGCGTCAGAGCGATTAAAGATATTCTACTTTCAGAATTTCATACTCGACGTCACCGCCGGGCGTTTTAATCACCACTACATCATCCACTTCTTTACCAATCAACCCGCGCGCCATCGGCGAGTTTACGGAAATCAGGTTCTGCTTAAAGTCCGCCTCATCATCACCAACGATACGATAGGTTGACTCTTCATCAGTATCGATATTCAGCACGGTTACCGTCGCGCCAAAAATCACCCGGCCATTGTTAGCGATTTTAGTAACATCGATCACCTGCGCATTAGACAGCTTGGCTTCGATCTCCTGAATACGCCCTTCACAAAAGCCTTGTTCTTCACGCGCGGCATGATACTCGGCATTCTCTTTCAGATCGCCATGTTCACGCGCTTCCGCTATTGAGGCAATAATACGGGGGCGTCTGACGGTCTTCAGCTCTTCGAGTTCTTCACGCAGCTTCTCCGCGCCCCTTAACGTCATCGGAATCTGATTCATTTTAATACCTCGTCATCGGTCCTGTTTGCTTGTTGTCGTCCTGACCAGTGGGTCGTCGGCCTGACGCGTTGTGCAACGCTACCGGCTGATTCGCAAACAAAAGAAACCTGACCCGGAGCAGGCTCCAGGTCAGGATTCAGGTTTGCATTTTGATACGTATTTTAACCCAGAGTTCCCTATGGGTCATCGTTTACTTTCTACTACGATGCACCGTAGTATGACGGCTTCACCCGTCAGTTACCGCGAGATTATGCGATTTTCACGACTTGTTACCGGACTAACCTGTGCGTTTATGCTGCAAGCTCAGGCAGCACCCGTGGAAGAATACACACAATATTTACCGGATGGCGCAAACCTGGCGCTGATGGCACAAAAAGTGGGTTCATCAACGCCGCTGGTCGATTATCACAGTAAACAAATGGCTTTGCCAGCCAGCACCATGAAAGTAGTGACGGCGCTCGCAGCGCTGCTGGAATTGGGTCCAGACTTCCGCTTTCGCACCACGCTGGAAACGCAGGGCAAAGTGGATAATGGCACCCTGCAGGGCGATCTGATTGCCCGCTTTGGCGGCGATCCTACGCTTTCACGCCAGGATTTACGTAATATGGTTACCGCTCTGACCAAACAGGGCATTACCCATATTCAGGGCAATTTGGTGATCGATACCTCGGTCTTCGCCAGTCACGATAAAGCGCCAGGCTGGCCATGGAACGATAATACTCAGTGCTTTAGCGCGCCACCTGCCGCTGCTATTGTGGATAAAAACTGTTTTTCCGTGTCGTTGTACAGCGCCGATCGTCCCGACGATAACGCCTTTATTCGCGTAGCGTCTTATTATCCGGTTACCATGTTCAGTCAGGTACGTACGTTAGCGAAAGGGTCGCCCGATGCGCCTTACTGCGAACTGGATGTCGTACCGGGCGAGCTGAACCGCTTTACAATCACCGGCTGTATGACGCAGCGCAGCGAACCTTTGCCGCTGGCCTTTGCTATTCAGGATGGCGCCGCCTGGTCCGGAGCCATTTTAAAAGCCATGCTGCAGGATGCCGGTATTGATTACACCGGACATCTGGTGCGCCAAACGCGCGTCACCGAGCCAGGCACTCTCCTGGCGGAGACCCAGTCCGCGCCGCTGCGTGATTTGCTGAAAGTGATGCTGAAAAAATCGGACAATATGATCGCCGATACGGTTTTCCGCACCATCGGGCGTCACTATTTCAACGTCCCTGGCACCTGGCGTGCGGGTTCAGATGCGGTGCGCCGTGTTCTGCGCCAAAAGGCGAATATCGATCTTGGCAACAGCATCCAGGTCGATGGATCCGGGCTATCGCGTCACGATCTGATCTCTCCGGCAACCATGATGCAGGTGCTGCAATATATTGCTCAGAACGATCAGCAGTTGAACTTTATCTCTATGCTGCCGCTGGCGGGCTACGATGGCACGTTGCGCTATCGCGGCGGTCTGCATGAAGCAGGCGTGGATGGCAAAGTTTCCGCCAAAACCGGTTCGCTGTCAGGGGTTTATAACCTGGCCGGTTTTATTACCACCGCCAGCGGTCAACGCGTGGCATTTGTCCAGTTCCTGTCCGGGTATGCCGTACCGCCAGAGGACAAACGCATCCGCCGCGTGCCGCTGGTGCGCTTTGAAAGCCGGCTATACAAAGACATCTATCAGAATAACTGAGGCGCATGAAAATTCTCATTGTGGAAGATGATGTGCTATTGCAGGAAGGCATAGCCCTCGCGCTAAGCAGCGAGGGCTATGCCGTTGATTGCGCGGATAAAGCGGCACAGGCGGATGCTCTGCTGCACAGTGGGGAGTACAGTTTAGCGGTGCTGGATCTTGGCCTGCCGGATGCGGATGGAACCGATTTGCTGCGCCGCTGGCGTCGAAAAAATATCGACCTGCCGGTATTGATTCTCACAGCCCGCGATGCGCTGGAGGATCGGGTTGACGGACTGGATGCTGGCGCTGACGATTATCTGGTTAAGCCTTTTGCGCTGGCTGAATTAAAAGCGCGCGTACGGGCGCTCATCAGACGTTACCAGGGCCACAGTGACAATCAGATCCAGCATGGAGATCTGGCACTCAACCTCTCCTCTTTGCAGGTCTCGGTGGATAATCAGCCAATAGAGGTTACGCCTAAAGAGTTCGCTCTGCTTTCCAGGCTGCTGATGCGAATCGGTCAAACCGTGCATCGCGAGACATTACAGCAGGATATCTACAGCTGGCAGGACGATAACAGCTCGAATGCGCTGGAGGTTCATATCCATAATCTGCGCCGCAAGTTGGGTAAAGATCGTATCAAAACGGTACGCGGCGTGGGATACCGGCTGGAAGAGCGTCAATGAACAGTATGCGTCGGCGTTTGTTAATTATGCTGGCGCTTATTTTGCTGACTTGTCAGCTAATGAGCGCCATTTGGTTATGGCATGAAAGCCGTGAACAGATCGGTTTCCTGGTAAACGAAACGCTGACGGCGAAATCACGTAATCAGCATGTTGAAAACGAGATCCGTGAGGCGATAGCCTCTCTTCTGCTTCCGTCGTTAGTAATGGTCGGCTTTACGCTGATTCTCTCTTTCTGGGCGATCAGCTGGGTTATTCGTCCACTCAAGGCCTTACAAAACAGTCTGGCTGAGCGCTCCGCCGATAATCTCTCGCCGTTGCCTGTCTATTCGGAGATGGAAGAAATCGTGGCGGTAACCGGAGCAATGAATCAGCTGCTTGCCCGCCTTAATCAAACGCTTCAGCAAGAAAGGTTATTTACGGCCGACGCGGCCCATGAGTTACGCACGCCGCTGGCAGGGATGCGCCTGCACCTTGAGCTGATGGCGCAGCAGGAGATCAAGCAGGCGCCTATGCTGGTGGCGCGTATCGATCAGCTAATGCACGTTATCGAGCAACTGCTGATGCTGTCGCGTGCCGGGCAGGCGCTGGCCAGCGGTCATTATCAAACGCTGAGCTGGCAGCGGGATATTTTTCTTCCCTTGCAGGCTGAAATGAGTGAGTTACTGCAACAGCGACAGCAGACGCTGAAGTGGGCGCAACAGGATATGAAAGTGCAGGGTGATGCAGTTTTATTGCGCCTGATGGTGCGTAACTTACTGGAAAACGCTTCCCGCTATAGTCCGGAGCACTCACCCATTACGCTGCAGCTACAGGCGCAAGATAATGGCAGCCTGCTGACGATTCGTGATGAAGGTCCCGGTATTGATGAAAAGAGCGCGGGAGAACTTACCCAGGCGTTTCATCGACGCGATCGGCGTTACGGCGGCAGCGGGCTGGGTTTAAATATTGTGCTGCGAGTTTTACAGCTCCACGGCGGGAAGATGCAGTTAAGCAATCGCCAGGATCGTTCAGGACTGGAAGCGCAATGCTGGTTGCCGGCTATCCTGAATCAGGGCAGCGGACAAACCAGCACAAGCCAGTATTCAGGTTAATACCGGGCGCGCCAAACCGGTAACGTCCTTCAATCATTTGCACACTCCCTGCACGGCAACAGGGCTTATCAGTATGCTCTGCAGGTCAGGCGTACGGCCCGCTGCGATAAAACAGCAAAAAAAAGCCCGGCGATAAGCCGGGCTGCAGTTATCAGGCATGATTAATGCTGATAGATGATTTCGACACCTTCGTCGTCATCTTCGTCCCAGTCATCATCCCAATCTTCATCCACTTCTTCTTCTGCCTGTTCCAGCGCTTCACGGTGGTAATCGTCCCACATGAATTCAGCTTTCTCAGGTTTCTTCTCTTCCTGTTCCGCCTCTTTGGGATTGGCGATCAGGAAGGACATCACATCCCAGCACAGCGCATTCACGCCGGTCTGACTGGCGGCAGAGATAAGATAATATTTCTCATCCCAGCCAAGCGCTTCCACAATGGCCTTCGCACGCGTTTCCGCTTCTTCTTTACTCAGCAGATCCACTTTGTTGAAGACCAGCCAGCGCGGCTTGTCATACAGTTTTTCACTGTATTTCTTCAGCTCGCCGAGGATGATACGCGCATTTTCTACCGGATCGGATTCATCAATCGGCGCCAGATCGATCAGGTGCAGCAGAACGCGGCAGCGTTCCAGATGCTTCAGGAAGCGAATGCCCAGGCCCGCGCCATCCGCAGCGCCTTCAATCAGGCCAGGAATATCGGCGACCACAAAGCTTTTTTCATTATCCATACGCACTACGCCAAGGCTCGGCACCAGCGTGGTAAAGGGATAATCAGCCACTTTCGGCTTGGCGGCAGACACCGCGCGGATAAAGGTTGATTTACCGGCGTTTGGCAGACCCAGCATGCCAACATCGGCCAGCAGCATCAGCTCCAGCTGCAGATCGCGCTTCTCACCCGGCGTACCCATGGTTTTCTGACGCGGGGTACGGTTAACGGAAGATTTAAAGCGCGTGTTGCCCAGACCGTGCCAGCCGCCTTTTGCTACCATCAGCTTTTGCTCATGGCGCGTCAGGTCGCCCAGCGTTTCACCGGTACCCTGATCGATAACGCGCGTGCCGACCGGCACTTTAATCACGATATCTTTACCACGCTTGCCGGTACAGTCACGGCTCTGCCCGTTCTGTCCACGCTCGGCGCGGAAAGATTTTTCAAAGCGATAATCGATCAGCGTGTTAAGGTTTTCATCGGCCAGCAGATAGACATCGCCGCCGTCACCGCCGTCGCCGCCGTCCGGGCCGCCTTTCGGAATATATTTTTCGCGGCGGAAGCTAACGCAACCATTACCGCCGTCACCTGCAACGACCAGAATCGTCGCTTCATCAACAAACTTCATTTACCTTCTCCGTAAATCATTCACCTGGCGACCGGATAAACCGGTGCGGCTTTAATTCCGCCGAGGCCATAAGCGATGACCCGTTGCGGAAAGACTGTACGTAAATTGTACAGCAAATCAGGCAAGCTCAAAATGTAAAAAGCCCCGCAATATTCTGCGGGGCTTTCATTCTCTGGCAGGCAGATTAACCAGCCTGCAGCACGACAACCTTACTCAGCAACGATGCTGACGTATTTACGGTTGTTCGGGCCTTTAACTTCGAATTTCACTTTACCGTTTGCAGTAGCAAACAGAGTGTGGTCACGGCCAAGACCAACGTTAGTGCCTGCGTGGAACTTGGTGCCACGCTGACGAACGATGATGTTGCCAGCCAGTACAGATTCACCGCCGAAACGTTTTACGCCCAGGCGCTGTGCATTTGAGTCGCGACCGTTACGTGTTGAGCCGCCAGCCTTTTTGTGTGCCATTTGTCAGATCTCCTCTCAGGCGCTGATGCCAGTGATTTTCACATCAGTGAACCACTGACGATGGCCCTGCTGCTTACGATGGTGTTTACGACGACGAAACTTAACGATCTTAATTTTCTCGCCACGACCATGAGCAACAACTTCTGCTTTGATCACGCCACCTGAAACCAGCGGTGCGCCGATTGTAACGTCGTCACCATTTGCAATCATCAGAACCTGATCGAACTCAATAGTTTCGCCGGTTGCGATGTCCAGCTTTTCCAGGCGAACGGTTTGACCTTCGCTTACTCGGTGTTGTTTACCACCACTTTGGAAAACCGCGTACATATAAAACTCCGCTTCTGCGCTTACCTTCTTCAATTGTCAGGCGGCGCGATAAATATTCACAATAGGGCGCGAATTCTACGCAAAAATCCCTGCGTTGACAAGAGGACATAGCAAAGGATTGCAGAAAAAAAACGCAGCGCCATACCCAGGATTCAAGAGCCTCGTTTTTCAAGTACAATCTGTAATACATTACATGGCACAGACATGGGCAAAGTCGCTTAACATGGCGCTGAACAGAGCAATAGCTGAACAGACTGATGAATTTAGAACAAATTAATGAATTAACCGCCCAAGATATGGCGGCCGTCAACGAGACCATCCTCTCACAGCTGAATTCAGATGTTTCGCTCATCAATCAGTTGGGTTACTACATTATCAGCGGCGGCGGAAAGCGTATTCGTCCTATGATTGCCATTCTTGCGGCGCGAGCGCTCGGCTATGAAGGTAAGCAGCACGTGACTATTGCCGCGCTGATTGAATTTATTCATACCGCGACGCTATTGCATGACGATGTAGTGGATGAATCTGATATGCGGCGCGGAAAAGCCACGGCCAACGCGGCCTTTGGCAACGCAGCCAGCGTGCTGGTTGGCGATTTTATTTATACCCGCGCCTTTCAAATGATGACCAGCCTTGGTTCGCTGCGTATTCTGGCTTTGATGTCAGAAGCAGTAAACGTTATCGCCGAAGGCGAAGTGCTGCAGCTAATGAACTGTAACGATCCGGATATCACTGAAGAGAGCTATATGCGGGTGATTTACAGTAAAACAGCGCGTCTGTTCGAAGCCGCGGCGCAATCTTCCGGTATTCTGGCGGGCGCGACTGAAGCTCAGGAGCAGGGTTTACAGGATTATGGCCGCTATCTCGGCACCGCCTTTCAGCTGATTGACGATCTGCTTGATTACAGCGCCGATGGACAAACGTTGGGGAAAAACGTCGGTGACGATCTCAGCGAAGGTAAACCTACCCTGCCGTTGCTGCATGCCATGCGCCATGGCAATGCCCAGCAGACCGCCATGATACGTGAAGCCATTGAACAGGGTAATGGTCGCCATTTGCTGGATCCGGTACTGGAGGCGATGCGTCAATGCGGTTCTCTTGAGTGGACGCGCAGCCGTGCCGAACAGGAAGCAGATAAAGCTATTGCTGCTCTGCAGGTGTTGCCAGAATCTCCCTGGCGCAGCGCGCTGGAAGCGCTGGCTCATATGGCAGTACAGCGCGACTCCTGATGCGTTACGGGGGGCGCTTTTTAACGCTCCCCCACTCTTTATTTTTTCCTTCCGTTTGCAATCACCCATCACGCTTTTGCGAAGAGAAACACATTTCTCTCGCTTCATTTGGAATTTACTGGAAATAAATGGATTCTGTTTGCTATAAAAAACCACTTTCTGGCAAGATGGAGCTTGAACTACAAACAGAAATATACTCTTTCCCCTAACTCTTTTAGTTTAAAGTTTCTTAAAAACTCCAACAATTTTCGTCAAGAATAATCAGCATAGGGAGACGTGCGCTATGGGTAATGTGAATAAAACAAAGCAAGACTGGCATACGGCGGATATCATTGCCGCCCTGCATAAAAAGGGAACCTCTCTTGCTGCAGTATCGCGCCAGGCTGGCCTGAGTTCATCAACGCTGGCTAATGCGCTCAATCGTCCATGGCCGAAAGGGGAATGGTTAATTGCCGAGGCGCTCGCGGTTCATCCGGCGGAAATTTGGCCCAGCCGCTACTACGATCCCATAACCGGGAAGCTGATTGATCGTAAAAAGTTGATTCGTTCCCGCTCCTGACCCCGCTTAAATAAAAAAAAACAGCCCCCGAAATCGGGCGCTGTTTTTAACAAAAACGTCTTCAGAACGCGCTACAGCAGCGAGATTTATTCGCCTTTAACCCGTTCGATTTTCGCGCCCATGGCGATCAGCTTATCTTCGATATGCTCATAGCCACGATCGATATGATAAATACGATCGACCATTGTGGTTCCTTCAGCAATACAGCCAGCCAGTACCAGGCTGGCGGAAGCGCGTAAATCCGTCGCCATCACCTGCGCACCAGAAAGCTTCTCTACGCCGTAGCAAATCGCCGTATTGCTTTCGATCTCTGCATGCGCGCCCATACGTATCAGCTCAGGAATATGCATAAACCGGTTTTCGAAAATGGTTTCGGTAATGACGCCGGTTCCTTCTGCAACCAGGTTTAGCAATGTAAACTGCGCCTGCATATCGGTAGGAAAACCCGGATGCGGCGCGGTACGCACGTTAACGGCTTTCGGACGTTTACCGTGCATATCAAGGCTGATCCAGTCTTCACCCGTTTCGATTTCCGCACCGGCTTCACGCAACTTCGCCAGTACCGCATCCAGCGTATCAGGCTGCGTTTTATGACACACAACCTTGCCGCCAGAGATCGCTGCAGCAACCAGAAAAGTTCCCGTTTCAATACGATCAGGCAATACGCGGTAAACGCCGCCGCCCAGGCGCTCAACGCCCTCAATCGTAATACGATCGCCGCCTGCACCGCTGATTTTTGCGCCCAGGGTATTCAGGAAGTTCGCGGTATCCACGATTTCCGGTTCACGCGCGGCGTTTTCAATGATGGTCGTGCCGGTCGCCAGGGTCGCCGCAGACATGATGGTAACCGTCGCGCCAACGCTGACTTTATCCATCACTATGTGCGCGCCCTTCAAACGCCCATTGACCGAGGCTTTAACATAGCCCTCTTCCAGCTTGATTTCCGCGCCCAGTTGCTCCAGCCCGGTAATATGCAAATCAACCGGTCGCGCGCCGATGGCGCAGCCGCCAGGTAAAGAGACCTGCCCCTGACCAAAACGCGCTACCAGCGGTCCCAGCGCCCAAATCGAGGCGCGCATGGTTTTCACCAGCTCATAAGGGGCGCAGTAAATATCTACTTTACTGGCATCAAGATGCACAGAGCCATTGCGCTCCGCTTTTACACCCAGCTGGCTGAGCAGCTTCATGGTGGTATCAATGTCCTTCAGTTTCGGGACATTCTGAATCTCCACCGGCTCTTCAGCCAGCAGAGCGGCGAACAGGATCGGCAGGGCGGCATTTTTAGCGCCGGAGATGGTGACTTCACCGCTTAGCCGGGTCGGACCCTGTACACGAAATTTATCCATTGCAACTGCTCTCTGTTGTCAGAACTTAAAAGGCCATCGAGTCGCGGACCATAAACCGCCTCAACAGCTTAAAAACCGTTTAGCTTACGATCCCGTTCCCACTCTTCAGGGGTGTAGGTTTTGATGGATACCGCATGAATACGGTTATCAGCGATATATTCCATCAGCGGCGCATAGACCGCCTGCTGTTTTTTCACGCGACTCAGCTCAGCGAACAATTCGCCAACGGCGATAACCTGAAAATGGCTGCCGTCACCGCTGACATGTACTTCTTTTAACGGCAGTGCGTTCATTAGCACTGTCTGAATTTCACTATTTTCCATGATTTTTTTACATTCGGTTGATGATAAACAGGCAGTCATATTAGTTGAAAGCGCATTTATCTTAAACAAACAAAAAGCCCCCGGCTGGGCAGGGGCTTATACAAAAATCCAGCGCGATTAGTCGCAATTTTCAGCAGAAACAATAATCTGCTGTAAATTGTACAGCATGATCAGGGAGTGTAATTTATCCGTGATACCGCTGAAAACGGGGCTGGCACCCTGCTGTTGCGCTATCTGACGCAGATGCACCAGTAACGCCAGACCGGCAGAGTCTACGCGCTGCAGCCCGGAAACATCGATAACCTCAATTTTTTGCATTGCGGTTTCGCGCTGCTGCCACAGGCCGAGCAGTGTTTCCCGGTCAAGCTCCCCGCGAAGGTAAAGCGTTTTTGCCTCAACCTGCCAGCTCAGAAGATCAGCCATTATTTTTCTGATCCAGAGTAATAGGCTGCGCCGCATAGTTTTTCAGCTGCTGCGTCATACCGTCGATGCCTTTGGTACGCAAAATATCGCTCCACTCATTTTGTTTGGTGGTGATCATACTGATCCCTTCAGCGATCATGTCGTAGGCCTGCCATTCGCCGGTACGGCTGTTTTTACGCCACTGAAAATCCAGGCGAACCGGGGGTCGTCCGTTGGGGTCGATAATGCTGACGCGGATGGCAATGATATTCGCATCGCCCAGCGGCTGCTCCGGCGCGATTTGATACGTTTGTCCATGGTAAAGCGCCAGCGCCTGGCCATAAGCCTGCGCCAGATAATCGCCAAACGCGTTGAAATAGGCTTCGCGCTGCGCCGGCGTCGCTTCACGGTAGTAGCGGCCCAGAACCAGCGCGCCAGCATATTTAATTTGTACATAAGGCAGCAGTTCCTGACGAACAATCTCGCGCAGATAATTGGGATCCTGCTTGATTTTCGGCTGTTCATTTTTCAGACGGGTGAATGTCTTCGCCGCTGCCTCATTCATCAGCTTATAAGGATTGGTTTGATCTGCCGCGTTTGCCGCCAGCGGCGCGATAACCAGCATAGCGACCATCAGTAAACGTTTAAACATACGTGTAGCCTCTTAAGGTTGTTCCGGGTTAGCAGAAGTCGGTGCTGCAGGTGCATTTTGTTCCTGCGCAGGGCTTTGATTACCATCGCCGCTCTTATACAAGAACTGACCAATCAGATCTTCCAGCACCAGCGCCGATTTCGTATCCTGGAGCGTATCGCCATCCTTCAGAATAGCCGTGCCCATATCAGGATCGTCAAAACCAACATTTAACGCCAGATACTGTTCGCCCAGCAGCCCCTGAGTACGAATCGCCAGTGAACTGGTATCGGGAAGATGGTTATATCTGTCTTCAATTTCCATGGTTACGCGTGGCGACAGAGATTTCTCATCCAGGGAAATATCCGTAACGCGACCAATCACCACGCCGCCAATTTTAACCGGAGAGCTAATCTTCAACCCGCCGATATTGTCAAAAGACGCGTAGAGTCTCCATGTCGGCTCGGTGCCCAGCGATTTCACATCTGCAACGCGCAGACAGAGAAACAGGATGGCGATCAGCGCCAGCAGCATGAATGCCCCTACTCCAATTTCACTTTTTTTTGTTTGCATTGTCCTAGTTCCCAAACATCAGTGCCGTCAGCACAAAATCTAACCCCAGTACCGCCAGTGAGGAATGTACTACCGTACGCGTGGTGGCCCGGCTGATCCCTTCAGAGGTCGGAATCGCATCGTAGCCGTTAAATAACGCAATCCAGGTTACCGTAATGGCAAACACCGCGCTTTTAATCAGGCAGTTAATAATATCGGTACGGAAATCTACCGCGTTCTGCATCGCCGACCAGAAGAATCCAGGGTCGATACCTTTCCAGCTGACGCCTACCAACGCCCCGCCCCAAATGCCCACGGCGGTAAAAATCAGCGTTAATAGCGGCATACTGATAAAGCCCGCCCAGAAGCGCGGTGAAATTACCCGACGCAGCGGATCTACCGCCATCATTTCCATGCTGGAAAGCTGCTCCGTCGCTTTCATCAGGCCGATTTCCGCCGTTAACGCCGAACCGGCGCGTCCGGCAAACAGCAACGCCGTGACCACCGGCCCCAGTTCGCGCAGCAGCGACAATGACACCAGCATGCCGAGGCTGGTTTCAGCGCCGTAGGTCGTTAGCACCAAAAACCCCTGCAGCCCCAGCACCATGCCGATAAACAGGCCAGAAACCAAAATGATCAGCAAGGACATCACGCCTACGCTGTATAACTGTTTGATCAGCAGCGGGGCGTGTTTGCGAAATTGCGGTTTACCGGCCAGCGCGTGAAACAGCATCAGACCGGCACGGCCAAACGAAGCACAGGTTTGGATCCCCTGGCGACCCAGTAGCGCCAGCGCATTTAAAAACATCAGCTTATTGACTCCCTGAACCGGTAAGATCGGCAAAATAGTCGCCAGCCGGATAACGGAAAGGCACCGGCCCATCAGCAATCCCATCGATGAACTGGCGTACACGTGCGTCAGGATTATCCTGAAGCGCCTGCGTTGTTCCCTGAGCAATGATTTTTTGCCCTGCAACAATATAGGCGTAATCGGCAATGCTCAAGACCTCAGGCACATCATGTGAAACCACGATACAGGTCATGCCCAGCGAATGATTCAGCTCATCAATCAGCTTAACCAGTACGCCCATGGTAATGGGATCCTGACCGACAAAAGGCTCGTCGAACATGATCAGATCCGGTTCCAGCGCAATCGCTCGCGCCAGTGCGGCGCGGCGCGCCATCCCGCCCGAAAGCTCTGAGGGCATTAATTTCGCTGCTCCGCGCAGACCGACCGCTTCCAGCTTCATCATCACGGTGCTGTGCAGTAGCGGCGCGGGCAAGCGCGTATGCTCCCGCAACGGCCAGGCGACATTCTCGTAAACATTAAGATCGGTAAACAGCGCTCCGGACTGAAACAGCATGCTCATACGCTTGCGTGTCTCATACAGGCGCGAGCGCGACAATTGGGGAATATTTTCGCCGTCGAACCAGATATCACCGGCATCTGGCTGCAGTTGGCCGCCAATAAGACGCAGCAGAGTCGTTTTACCGATACCGGAAGGCCCCATGATGGCGGTGACTTTCCCTTTTGGCACCGTTAACGAGATATTGTCGAAAATGGTGCGATTACCACGGGTAAAGCTAACGCCGTGGACTTCGACCAGATTCGTGGATGGCTGGTGCATTGATACCTCTGTTATCCATTTTAGGCGATTCAAAAGATTTATGTTAATCGCATCTAAGTAACCGTTGCCGCGAGTTTTACAGAAATCGGATGCTACTTCGTAGCGAAAACCGGCATACGTTTTACTTTTTGCTCGCAGACGGTCAAAATCATCGCCATTCTTTATATCGCCTGCAAAATGACGAGTCTGGCAAACCGACGAGTATAACCGATCCAAGGATTTTTCATGCTTTTAGCCGCTGCACTGTTAGTTATCGGTTTAGTTTTACTGGTCTATGGAGCCGATCGTTTAGTGTTTAGTGCCGCCATTCTCTGTCGTTCGTTGGGCATTCCTCCGCTGATTATTGGTATGACCATTGTGGGCATCGGCACCTCGCTGCCTGAACTGATCGTCTCTTTTACTGCCGCCACGCATGGGCAGATGGATATGGCCGTCGGCACTGCAATGGGTTCCAATATTACTAATATCTTGCTGATTCTTGGCGGTGCGGCACTGCTACATCCCCTTACGGTCCATTCGAACCTGGTGCGGCGTGAACTGCCGTTAATGCTGCTGGTAACCTTGTTAAGCGGCATCATCCTGTGTGACCACCAGTTGAGTCGCGTTGATGGCGTCGCGCTGATCGCCTTTGCCCTGCTCTATCTGCTGTTTATTATTCGTATCGCCCGCCGCGCCGAACGGGATAATAGCGATACGTTAACGCGGGAACAGCTGGCTGAACTGCCGCGTGACGATTCAGGCAACACGGTTGCTTTTCTGTGGCTGGCGGTTGCGCTGATTATTCTACCAATGTCGACCCGCATGGTAATCGATAACGCAACGGTGATTGCGGACTACTTCGGCGTAAGCGAGCTGGTGATTGGGCTAACGATTATTTCCGTCGGGACCAGCCTGCCGGAGCTGGCGACCGTGATCGCAGGCGCATTAAAAGGAGAAGATGACATAGCCATTGGCAACCTTATCGGCTCCAACATTTATAATCTGGCTATTGTACCTGGACTGCCGGCTCTGCTTCAGCCCGGGGAGTTCGACAGCGCCGCCTTTGAGCGCGATTACTGGGTTATGCTCGGCGTCAGCGCTCTGTTTATGCTTATTTGCCTACAGCGCAGCCGTCGTATTGGTCGTCGCGCCGGGGCGATTTTACTGGCCGGCTTTATAGCCTGGGTAGCCATACTTTACCTGCAGCCATTTAGTCTCAACGGATAAAGGACTGAACATCAATGACGCACATCATGCCCGAGCCGGGATTCGATTTCCAACAGGCCGGTAAAGAAGTACTTGATATTGAACGCCAGGGGCTGGAACAGCTCGATCAATACATCAACGATGATTTTACCCGCGCCTGCGAAATGATGTTCTGGTGCCAGGGAAAAGTCGTGGTAATGGGGATGGGTAAATCGGGGCATATTGGCAAAAAAATGGCGGCCACCTTCGCCAGTACCGGCACACCCGCCTTTTTTGTGCATCCCGCCGAAGCCAGCCATGGCGATTTAGGGATGGTCACCAGCAACGACATCGTGATCGCTATTTCCAACTCCGGCGAATCAAGCGAAATCCAGGCGCTGATCCCGGTGTTAAAACGGCTTAAAGTGCCGCTGATTTGCATCACCAGCCGCCCGGAAAGCAGCATGGCGCGTGCAGCAGATCTTCATCTGTGTGTTAAAGTGCCGCACGAAGCGTGTCCGTTGGGCCTGGCACCGACCTCCAGCACTACGGCAACGCTGGTGATGGGCGATGCGCTGGCGGTTGCCCTGCTGAAGGCGCGCGGCTTTACCGCCCAGGACTTCGCTCTTTCTCACCCTGGCGGCGCGCTGGGACGCAAACTGTTGCTGCGCGTCAGTGATATTATGCACACCGGCGATGAAATTCCCCACGTTACCCGCGAAGCCTCGCTACGCGATGCACTGCTGGAAATTACACGCAAAAATCTGGGTATGACGGCAATCGTAGACGATTTAATGCATATTCAGGGCATTTTTACCGACGGTGATTTACGCCGCGTTTTTGATATGGGCATCGATTTTCAAAAAGCGTCTATCGCCAGCGTGATGACGCCGGGCGGCATTCGCGTACGCCCCAATATGCTAGCGGTTGACGCTCTGAACCTGATGCAAAGTAAGCATATCACTGCCGTCATGGTTGCCGACGGCGACCAGCTTATTGGTGTTGTTCATATGCATGACATGCTGCGCGCAGGCGTAGTATAAACCGGATGGAAACAAGAATGACGCAAGAAAAAAACGTCGTGGAAACCTGCTACGGCGAGGTAAGCCAGGACGTAATACAACGCGCCAGCGAGATTCGCCTGTTGATCTGCGATGTTGATGGCGTAATGTCCGATGGCCTGATTTATATGGGCAATAGCGGCGAAGAGCTAAAAGCGTTTAACGTTCGTGATGGTTATGGCATTCGCTGCCTGCTGACCTCCGACATTGAGGTGGCGATTATCACCGGCCGCCGGGCCAAACTGCTGGAAGATCGTTGCCAGACGCTGGGCATTACACATCTTTACCAGGGGCAGTCTGATAAGCTTTTGGCCTTCAGGGAACTTCTGGATAAACTGTCGTTAGCCCCCAATCAGGTCGCCTACGTCGGCGACGATTTGATTGACTGGCCGGTGATGGCCAAAGTGGGTTTAAGTATCGCCGTAGCTGATGCTCACCCGCTGCTGCTGGGGCGCGCCAACTATGTGACCCGTATTGCCGGTGGGCGCGGCGCGGTACGCGAAGTCTGCGATCTGATTTTGATCGCCCAGGATAAGTTTGATGATGCCAAAGGGCAATCGGTATGAGTAAAACCAGGCGTTGGATAACGCTATTGTTGGCGTTGATTGCCATTATCTTGATCGGCTGGAATCTTGCCGGTAACGAAGATGAACAGGGTCAGGTGGAAACAAACGATCGGGAACCGACCTATACCAGCGCGAATTCCAGTACCGTGGTATATAACCCAACCGGCAGCCTGAGCTACAAGCTGGTGTCGGATAAGGTGACCTACTTTTCCGCCGATGAAATCAGTTGGTTTGACAGGCCGCTGATGACCACTTATGACGAAAACAAGATCCCTGCCTGGTCAGTACGGGCCGACAAGGCCAAACTGACGAAAGATCGCATGCTTTATCTTTACGGTCACGTTGAGGTCAATAGCCTGGCTAAAGATACCCAGATTGAGCGGATCAAAACCGATAATGCGCAGGTGAATCTGGTTACGCAGGATGTGATGTCTGATGACCAGGTCACTCTTTATGGCCGCAGCTTTAACTCCACTGGTATGAAGATGCGCGGTAATTTACGGACGAAAACGGCCGAGCTGATTGAAAAGGTCAAAACAAATTATGAAATCAATGCACAACAACAGCCTTAAACTACTGCTTATCAGTACCCTGCTGGCCGCCAGCGTTCCGGCTTTTGCCTTAACCGGCGACTCTGAAAAGCCGGTTAACATCAATTCGGCCAATCAGGCGCTGGATATGCAGGGCAATGTCGCGACCTTTACCGGCAACGTTATCGTTACTCAGGGTTCGATAAAAATTACCGCAGATAAAGTGGTGGTTACACGTCCCGGCGGCGACAGCAAAAAAACCGTGGTCGACGCCTATGGCAATCCGGCCACTTTTTATCAGCTACAGGACGATGGCAAACCGGTAAAAGGCCATGCGGCAAAGATGCGCTATGAGCTGGCGAAGGATTTCGTTGAGCTTACCGGCAATGCTTATATTGAGCAGCTGGACAGCAACGTGAAAGGCGATCGCATTACCTATCTGGTTAAAGAGCAGAAGATGCAGGCCTGGAGTGAAGGCGATAACAAACGCGTCACCACGGTGCTGGTTCCTTCGCAGTTGCAGGATAAACCCGCCTCCTCATCCACTAGCCAACAGAAGAGCCGCTGATCCCTATGGCAACACTAATCGCTGAAAATCTGGCAAAAGCCTATAAAGGCCGCCGCGTGGTGGAAGATGTCAGCCTGCAGGTTAAATCAGGCGAGATCGTTGGCCTGCTCGGTCCAAACGGGGCCGGCAAAACCACAACGTTTTATATGGTCGTTGGTATTGTGCCGCGTGATGCAGGCCGCATCGTTATTGATGATGAAGATATCAGTATTCTGCCGCTGCACGCTCGCGCCCGACGCGGGATTGGCTATCTGCCACAGGAAGCCTCTATTTTCCGTCGTCTGAGCGTTTATGACAACCTGATGGCGGTGCTGCAGATACGGGAAGATCTCACCACCGAGCAGCGTGAAGATCGCGCCAAAGAGCTGATGGAAGAGTTCCATATTGCGCATCTGCGCGATAGCCTCGGCCAGGCGCTGTCAGGCGGCGAGCGCCGTCGTGTTGAAATTGCCCGAGCGCTGGCGGCAAATCCCAAATTTATTCTGCTGGATGAGCCTTTTGCCGGCGTCGATCCCATATCTGTGATTGATATTAAAAAAATCATTGAGCATCTGCGCGACAGCGGGCTTGGCGTCCTGATCACGGACCACAACGTCCGTGAAACGCTGGCCGTCTGCGAACGCGCTTATATCGTTAGCCAGGGCCATTTAATCGCGCACGGAACGCCGGAAGCTATCCTGGCCGATGAGCAAGTAAAACGTGTCTATTTGGGTGAAGAGTTCAGACTCTGATATGGTGTCAGTTATGACGGTGTTTTATCAGGAATCTTTATTCTGAATATGAAGCAAGGTTTGCAACTCAGACTCAGTCAACAGCTTGCAATGACTCCGCAGCTACAGCAGGCAATCCGTTTGCTGCAGCTTTCTACGCTGGAACTTCAACAGGAGATACAGCTGGCGCTGGAGAGTAATCCGTTGCTTGAGCAGACCGATATCCATGAGGAAGTAGATTCTCTCGAATATGCTGAAAGCGAAGCGCTTGATACGCGTGAGGCGCTTGAGCAAAAGGATATGCCGGAAGAGTTGCCGCTTGATGCAACCTGGGATGAGATCTATACGGCCGGTACGCCCTCAGGCACCGGCAATGACTATCGCGATGATGAACTACCGGTTTATCAGGGCGAAACCACCCAAACCTTGCAGGATTACCTGATGTGGCAGGTAGAGCTAACGCCGTTTAGCGATACCGACCGCGCGATTGCCACCTCGATCGTCGATGCCATTGACGATACCGGCTACCTTACCGTTACGCTGGATGATATCCGCGACAGCCTTGGCGACGAGGATGTGGCGCTGGATGAGGTTGAAGCGGTTCTGAAGCGAGTCCAGCGTTTCGATCCGGTTGGGGTGGGCGCACGTAACCTGCGTGATTGTCTGCTGGTACAGCTTTCACAATTTGCGCGCGATACGCCCTTTCTGGCCGAGGCGCAGCTGATTGTCGATCAATACCTCGATCTGCTGGCCAACCATGATTTCCGCAGTCTGATGCGCGTGACGCGTTTGAAAGAAGAAGTGCTGAAAACGGCGCTGGCGCTGATTCAGTCACTGGATCCACGACCCGGCCAGTCAGTTAACACCCGCGAACCGGAATATGTCATCCCTGATGTGCTGGTGCGTAAAACAGGCAATCGCTGGACGGTTGAGTTAAACAGCGACAGCGTGCCGCGCCTGCAGATCAATCAGCAATACGCCGCGCTGGGCAATTCGGCGCGTAGCGACAGCGATAACCAGTTTATTCGCACCAATTTACAGGATGCGAAATGGCTGATTAAAAGCCTGGAAAGCCGTAATGATACGCTGCTCAAAGTGACGCGTTGCATTGTGGAACAACAGCAGGCTTTTTTTGAGCAGGGTGAAGAGTTTATGCGCCCGATGGTGCTGGCGGATATTGCCCAGGCCGTTGATATGCATGAGTCGACCATTTCCCGCGTTACCACTCAAAAATATCTGCACAGCCCACGCGGCATTTTTGAACTGAAATACTTTTTTTCCAGCCATGTTAATACCGAAGGCGGGGGCGAAGCCTCATCAACTGCCATTCGCGCGCTGGTGAAAAAGCTAATCTCGGCGGAAAACCCCGCCAAACCGCTGAGCGACAGCAAGCTCACTACCCTGTTGTCTGAACAAGGCATTATGGTGGCGCGCCGTACCGTCGCGAAGTATCGCGAGTCTTTATCCATCCCGCCATCAAACCAGCGTAAGCAATTGGTTTGATCATCACTGAGAAGGAAGACGCTATGCAACTCAATATTACCGGGCAACACGTTGAAATCACGACCGCTTTACGTGAGTTTGTGAACACCAAATTTGCCAAACTGGCCCAATATTCTGACCGGATAACCCAGGTTCATATTGTGCTAAAGGTAGAAAGAGTGCAGCAGATAGCGGAAGCGACGCTGCATGTCAGCGGCGGCGAACTGCACGCAACGTCTGAAGCCAGTGATATGTATGCGGCGATCGATGGTTTAATCGATAAGCTGGCGCGCCAGCTAACCAAGCATAAAGATAAGTTAAAACAACACTAATCACCTCGCGGCTTAAGGAAAAACAGGCCGTCAGGTTGCCGGATACGGTAACATGCACAGACCGGGGGCGAGCTTTTTCGCCCCGTTTTTCCATTCACGCCGGCTGGCGAAGTTTTTGCTGCTGTTCTCGTCGCAAGACGCGTAAAGTAGCGTGATGTGCCAGTAAATGTGAACACGCAAGTGAAACTATGATGAACAACGAACTCTCACTGGAACTCAGCTCTGTACTTAGCCTTGACTGTACCCGCAGCGGCGTGCATTGCCAGAGCAAAAAGCGGGCACTGGAAATCATCAGTGAACTGGCTGCCAAACAGCTTAACCTGCCCCATCAGACGGTTTTTGAAGCTATTCTGACGCGCGAACGCATGGGCAGTACCGGTATCGGGAACGGTATTGCGATCCCGCACGGCAAGCTGGAGGAGGATACGCTACGCGCGGTCGGCGTTTTTATCCGTCTCGATCAGCCTATCGCTTTTGATGCCATTGATAACCAGCCGGTGGATTTGCTCTTTGCCTTGCTGGTGCCGGCGGATCAATGTAAAACACATCTACATACCCTTTCGCTGGTAGCAAAGCGACTGGCTGACAAAACCGTTTGCCGTCGTCTGCGGGCTGCGCAAAGTGATGAAGAGTTATATGAAATCATCGCCGCGATGCCAGAAGAAAATCACTAAATAGTCAGCTTGCACTTTTGCCCGTACCGGGACAGCCCGGTATTCACGGGTTAAATGGGGAGATAACTTAATGGTGCTGATGATCGTCAGCGGTCGTTCAGGCTCAGGGAAATCTGTCGCGTTACGCGCGCTGGAAGATATGGGTTTTTACTGTGTAGATAACCTGCCGGTAACGTTACTGCCCGATCTGGCAAGCTCGCTGGCCGCGCGCAATATTTCTGCGGCGGTCAGTATTGATGTCCGCAACATGCCGGAATCACCGGACGTGCTGGAAAAAGCCTTAACCGGCCTGCCCAACAGCTTTTCACCTCAGCTGCTGTTTCTGGACGCCGATCGTAACACCCTGATCCGCCGCTATAGTGACACCCGCCGTCTGCATCCGCTTTCCAGTAAAAACTTATCGCTGGAAAGCGCCATTGATGAAGAGAACGATCTTTTAGAACCGTTGCGCTCACGTGCCGATCTGATTGTTGATACTTCCGAAATGTCCGTGCATGAACTGGCAGAAATGCTGCGTACCCGCCTGCTGGGCAAACGTGAACGCGAACTGACGATGGTGTTTGAATCGTTCGGCTATAAGCATGGTATTCCTATCGATGCCGACTATGTGTTTGACGTGCGTTTTCTGCCGAACCCTCACTGGGATCCCAAGCTGCGTCCAATGACCGGCCTCGATCGCCCGGTAGCGGCCTTCCTCGATCGCCATACGGAAGTACATAACTTTATTTATCAGACGCGCAGCTATCTGGAGCTGTGGCTGCCCATGCTGGAGACCAATAATCGCAGCTATTTAACTGTCGCCATTGGTTGTACCGGCGGTAAGCACCGTTCCGTTTATATTGCCGAACAATTGGCCGATTACTTCCGTTCACGCGGTAAAAATGTTCAGTCCCGTCATCGTACGCTGGAAAAACGTAAATCATGACCGTCAGACAAACCGTTGAAATCAAGAATAAGCTGGGCATGCATGCGCGCCCGGCCATGAAGCTGTTTGAACTGGTGCAAAGTTTTGATGCTGAAGTGCTGTTACGCAATGAGACAGGCACCGAAGCCGAGGCCAGCAGCGTCATTGCGCTGTTGATGCTCGACTCGGCAAAAGGCGGTCATATAGAAATTGAAGCCAGCGGCCCGCAAGAACAGCAGGCGCTGGCGGCGGTAATCGAGCTGTTTGAAGCCGGCTTCGACGAAGAGTAAGCGTGCCTCTACAGATTATGCTGCCGGATAAAGCCCATGCCGCCCAGCTGGCTCATCTGGCGCATAATCCACGCCTGACGCTGCCGTACATAGCCTGAAGGCGCATCGGCGCGAAAGCGCAGCGGGTTGGGCAGTACCGCAGCCAAAAGCGCCGCTTCTGACATAGTCAGCCTGCTGGCGGGCTTATGAAAATAGCGCTGCGCAGCGGCTTCAACACCAAAGATTCCGTCGCCAAACTCAGCAATATTCAGATAGACCGTCAGAATACGTCTCTTGCTCCATACGCCTTCCAGCCCCAGTGTTAAACCTGCTTCCAGGCCTTTACGCAGCCAGCTGCGCCCATCCCACAGAAACAAATTTTTTGCCGTTTGCTGCGTCAATGTAGAGGCGCCACGCAGCCGGCCGTTCTGGTTATCGAGTACCGACTCAATGGCTTCGACATCAAATCCCCAGTGAACCGGGAATTTTTGATCCTCAGCGGCAATCACCGCCAGCGGTAACCAGGGAGATATCTCATCTCTGGAAACCCAGTCAGAATGTGCCACCCATGCGAAATCCCCCGTTAGCCATGCAGAAACCTGCCGCTCTGCCATCACGGCTGAAAACGGTACCGGCAAAAAGGCAAAAAGCGCAATCCCGGCCAGCCAAAGCCCCCCAACAAGCAGGACTGTTCGCGCCAGCCAGCGCCGAGTCATGCTTAAGAACCCCCCTTTATTTTTCCTCATTTCTCTCTTCCATTACTGGTTTTATAACTTATTAATCACGGTTGTTACTGACTTTTTTTGTGTGGCAATCAAGGGCAAAAAAGCTGATAAAAAATGGCCTTTATTGATTCAATTTTCTGAATCACAACTTTAGAATTTGTAAAATTCTTCCTACATCAATGGTTTCCCTGTCAGCGGAATCGGTTCCAAAGTTTAGTCTATTTGTTGTTTAACGCAGTTTTACTCAAACATACCGCTGAACACCCATAAGGAAAAACATTCAAATAATTTATAAACAGAACGATAATCCAACACCTAAAAGATGAAAATGGCAAAATTAATTGAAGTAATCTTCTCTTTCATCCTCTTGCCAGTTACTGATTTTCATTTTTTAAATGCCTTTTATCCCCTGTTGTATGCGTTTCCACCACCAGTAAACAACCAGGCCACTTAAAGGGGTAGCCGCTACTTTTCTTCAGCCAGTTCCGGCCTAAAAAATTATCCACTAAAATTTAGTAATATTAAGGCTTTAATGACAAATGTTATGCTGACCCGGTACGAAGAACAGTTAAAAAACAGGAGGCGAGCTACAGCTTCTCAAAGCGAAAAGATTTTTGTAATGAAAACCTTTACAAAAGCTTAAACTGACGCCAATATAGGGCTTCAGTTAATTCCTTGCTTGACTGTGTCAGTAAATTAATGTTTTCTGTATATGAACGCTGGCGCACATCACATATTTTAATGAATCATTTAACAGATACGTTGAGATTTGCTAAGGTGTGTCAAAGCGTTAACCAATACCATGCTTGTGCCGCTTGTGAACTCTTCAAAGAAATGGCGTGAGCAACCTTTTCCCTGGTGTTGGCGCAGTATTCGCGCACCCCGGCACAAGCCGGGGTCATTTTTTTCAGCGTCCTGCTTCCTGTTGTTCAATCCATTCCCGCAATACGGCCACATCATGCCGCCATTCTTGTTTGAGCTCGTCGATCCATTCCTGCACGTTATCCCACCATGCTGGCAGTTCCGGACTCTGAATTTGCTTCGCTAGCTGCTGTAGGTGCTGTAAGCCAACCGAGCCCGCAGCGCCTTTGATTTTATGCCCTTCCTCAGCAATTCCCTTTTGATCGCGCGCCATCATGTTGGAATCCAGCACCGCCAGATAGCCGGGCAACAGCTGCTCAAACATATCAAGGCTGCGGGTAATAAGTGACGGGCCGACCAGCTCGGCATATTGCTCCAGCATTGGCAGGTCAAGTAACGCCAGTTTCTTTTCATCCAGTTGAGCGTGCGGCTCGATCGGAGCGCTCTCCTGATAGTCCCAAAACTTTTTGATCATTGCCGTTAATGCCGGCACCGCCAGCGGTTTACTGAGTACGTCATCCATGCCCGCATCCAGATACTCTTTTTTGTCTTTCAGGACATTGGCCGTCAGCGCGATCAGCGGCGGCAGGCTCTGCCCGCTAAAGCGCTGATGAATGGCGCGCGCCACATCCAAACCCGTCATATCCGGTAGCTGAATATCCAGTAACACCAGATCAAATTCATCGGGATCAAACATATCCAGCGCCGCCTGTCCGGTCATGGCGACCTCAACGCTATTCCCCAGCTTCTCCAGTACAGAACGCGCAACGACAACGTTTAACTCAATATCCTCAACCAGCAGCACATGTAGCGCAGGCAGCGGCATCTCGTCGGCCAGCATCTCATCTTCTACCTCTTCAGCGATTTGCGGCGCGTTTAGCGTCACCGTAAAGCACGCTCCTTCGCCTGGCTGGCTGCGCACGGTGATATCCCCGCCCATGGCCTGCGCTAAACGTCGGGATACCGCAAGGCCGATACCGGTGCCGGTAGCGGGTTTGCCGCCGAGCTGGTCTTTAACCTGATAATACATCGCAAAGATTTTATCCTGCTCATCAAGCGGGATCCCCATCCCGGAATCTTCCACTTCAAAGCGTAGTTTCTCTGCCTCATAGGCAACCCGCACGATAATCTCACCCTGTTGAGTGAATTTCACCGCGTTACCAATCAGGTTCCACAGGATCTGACGCAGGCGTGTGCCGTCGGCGACGATTTTATGAGGCAGCGGCAGCTGAGGTTGCAGGACAAACTTCAATCCTTTCGGCTGGGCCAGCAGGCCGGATAAATTCTCTAAATCTGCAAGAAAGCCGGTAAAATCGAGCGGCTGATTATCCAGCTGTACCTTACGGCGCTCGATCTTATCCATCTCGATCACATCATTAAAAATATTGCCCAGCGTTATCGCAGAAACATGAATGGTTTTGAGATATTTAAGCTGTTCCTGATTCAGCTCGGTATCCAGCAAAATACGGCTGAGGCCAACAATGCCGTTAAGCGGCGTACGCAGCTCGTGGCTGATGGTTGAGATAAAAGTGGTCTTCTCACGGCTGGCGTTCTCCAGCGCGTCCTGATAGCGCTTACGCTCGGTAATATCGCGACCAAAACCCATCAGGCCGCTGCGTTTGCCTACGCGGTCGTAATAAGGCACTTTACGGATCTCAAAGCAGGCTTTGCGTCCGTCGGGATATTGCAGCCACTGCTCATAGGTTAGCGAAACGTTATGCCGGAAAACTTTTTCATCCGTTTCCAGCACTTTTGTCGCGGCTTCTTCATCGTAAACATCTTTTGGCGTCAGGCCGATCAACTGTTTTTCACTTTTTCCTGTTAGCAGCTCCATTGCCCGGTTACAGCCGGAAAATTGCTGATCGATATTGCGGTAAAAAACCAGATCCGGTGAGGCATCCAGAAAGGATCTCAGGAAAGATGATTGTTGCTCCAGTTCGATTTGCGCCTGCTCGCGACGCGCCATCTCCTCTTTTAACTTATCCACTACCAGCAAACGCGCCTCTTCCGCTTTAATACGGTCGGTAATCTCCTGATTGAGCTGGCTAATGGTCTCCTTCATCTGCTGATTAAGCTCCAGATCGCGATGGCGCATCTCTTCCAGCTTCTCTACCAGCCGCGAAAGCCGCTGTCGCGACTCTTCCAGTTGTTCAACAACAACCGACAAAAAATAGACGGCCCACGGCGTAATCAGCAGCCCAAAGAACACGGAGCGCACCATATCAATACTTTCAACATGGCCGCGCAGCAGCATGGTGACCGCCATCTGCACTACCATTGCCAGTACCACCAGCGCCGAGGCTAACAGCAGGGAAAAGCGAATCAGCCCCAGCTTTACCATTAAATCGACATAATATTGCGCCAACAGACGAATTTGTTTCATATCAGCTTCCTTTGGGGTCTCTTTTTCCATCATACCCCACTTTAATGTCAACGGGACGTGACAAGCTCAAACGCGTCTTTAACAGAGAAATAGCCGAAGCTGCACTATTAAAGTGCAAATAAACCCGTTTTAGCCAGTAAAGAAGGTTAGCGGGTCAAAAGCATTGACTATTTTATTAACTCGCATACATTGAAGGGCCCTGTTGATAACAGGTTTATTTCCCGACATCTGATGCTTTTCAAGGCAATGCCTGCGCAATGTCTTTGTCCTTCCATTACCTTAACGAATAATCATTCAAATTAAGCAGCTATTTAGTCACTATTCGCTTGATTAATTTTTCTTATAACTCCGCCGTGCTTTATACAAAAAAGACGCCATAAGAAAAACAGATGCATCCTGCAGTTCATGGGGATTTAATAGCAGATAATGCTGCAATACGCGCCAGCACTAGCATGGTGCAGAGATTTGGCCACTGCACTATAGTGAGACAGCTCACACTATGCGGGTATAGATACCGTTGCCGTCTGCCACCAAAACCCCGTTAAAAACCATATTTAACAATAGCTTAATCTAAAAAACCGTAAAAAAGCACAAGCAAGAACGCTATTTGACCTCTTTGCGCTTTCCCGATAAGTTGGAAATCCGCTGGAAGCTTTTCGGATGAGTGTTCCACTCATCATATTTATGCAGTAATTGAGATTCCCTCTGAAACAAGTCCGCAATACTTGTGACACCGATGCCTGAGGCCATGAATGGGAGCACGCGACCGGTAGCGTATGATGCGCAATCCTGCCGCCCGCCCTTTCTACGCCCGCCGTCGGCGCCGGGAATCCGCAGAGCCTGGGGAGGTTCACTGAAATGTTGTACGATAAATCCCTTGAAAAGGATAACTGTGGTTTCGGCCTGATCGCTCATATTGAAGGCGAACCCAGCCATAAAGTAGTGCGCACCGCGATTCACGCCCTGGCTCGCATGCAGCACCGCGGCGCAATTCTTGCTGATGGCAAAACCGGTGACGGCTGTGGCCTGCTATTACAAAAGCCCGATCGTTTTTTCCGCATCATTGCGGAAGAACAGAACTGGCGCTTAGCCAAAAATTACGCGGTCGGCATGCTGTTCCTGAGCAAGGACGATGAGCAAGCCCGCGCCAGCCGTCGCATTGTCGAAGAAGAAGTGCTGCGCGAAACCTTATCGATTGTTGGCTGGCGCGAAGTGCCAACCAATCAGGACGTGTTGGGCGAAATCGCCCTCTCCTCTCTGCCGCGCATTGAGCAAATTTTTATTAACGCCCCCGCTGGCTGGCGTCCACGTGATATGGAACGCCGCCTGTATATGGCGCGTCGTCGTATTGAAAAGCGTATCGAAGCGCTGGGCGATAAAGAGTTCTATATTTGCAGCTTCTCCAACCAGGTCAATATCTATAAAGGTCTCTGTATGCCGGCGGACCTGCCGCGCTTCTACCTTGACCTGGCGGATCTGCGCATGGAATCGGCCATCTGCCTGTTCCATCAGCGCTTTTCCACGAATACCGTGCCGCGCTGGCCGCTGGCGCAGCCGTTCCGCTATATGGCGCATAACGGTGAAATTAATACCATTGCCGGTAACCGGCAGTGGGCACGCGCACGCGCCTATAAATTCCAGACGCCGCTGATCCCCGATTTGCAGGATGCCTCACCGTTTGTGAATGAAACCGGCTCTGACTCCAGCTCCATGGATAATATGCTGGAACTGTTCCTGAATGGCGGGATGGATCTGATCCGCGCGATGCGTCTGCTGGTGCCGCCTGCCTGGCAAAATAATCCAAATATGGATCCTGAGCTGCGCGCCTTTTTTGACTTTAACTCCATGCATATGGAACCGTGGGACGGCCCGGCCGGCATTGTAATGTCTGATGGTCGCTATGCAGCCTGTAACCTCGACCGTAACGGTCTGCGGCCGGCGCGCTATGTGATCACCAAAGATAAGCTGATCACCTGCGCCTCTGAAGTCGGTATCTGGGATTATCAGCCAGATGAGGTGCTGGAAAAAGGCCGCGTTGGGCCCGGCGAACTGATGGTTATCGATACCCGAGCGGGCCGTATTCTGCACTCCGCCGAAACCGATAACGACCTGAAAAGCCGTCATCCCTACCAGTCATGGATGGAGAAAAACGTTAAGCGCCTGATCCCGTTTGAGGATCTGCCTGACGATCAGGTTGGCCGCCGCGAGCTGGATGACACCACGCTTGCCACTTACCAGAAACAGTTCGCCTACAGCAGCGAAGAGTTGGATCAGATTATTCGCGTGCTGGGTGAAAACGGTCAGGAAGCGGTGGGCTCAATGGGCGATGATACCCCGTTCGCCGTGCTTTCCAGCCGTCCACGCATTATTTATGACTATTTCCGCCAGCAGTTCGCACAGGTCACTAACCCGCCGATCGATCCGCTGCGTGAAAATCATGTTATGTCGCTGGCGACCAGCATCGGTCGCGAGATGAATGTCTTCTGCGAAGCGGAAGGCCAGGCACATCGCGTCTCGTTTAAGTCGCCTATCCTGCTCTATTCCGACTTCCGTCAGTTGACAACGATGGAAGGCGAATACTATCGCGCCGATACGCTTGACTGCACCTTTAATCCCGCAGAGCAAACGCTGGAAGCGACGATGCATCAGCTTTGCGATCGGGCTGAAAGCATGGTGCGTAACGGTACCGTACTGCTGGTGCTCTCCGATCGGGCTATTGCAGAAGATCGTCTGCCGGTGCCGGCACCGATGACGGTGGGGGCGATTCAGGCGCGCCTGGTTGAGAAAAACCTGCGCTGCGATGCCAATATCATTGTCGAAACCGCCAGCGCGCGCGATCCGCATCACTTCGCCGTACTGCTGGGATTCGGCGCGACCGCTATCTACCCTTACCTTGCCTATGAATCACTGGCGAAAATGGCGGATAGCGGCGTGATTGAGAAAGATTACCGTACGCTGATGTTGAACTACCGTAACGGTATCAACAAAGGCCTGTATAAGATCATGTCCAAAATGGGCATCTCAACCATCGCCTCTTACCGCTGCTCCAGGCTGTTTGAAGCGGTTGGCCTGCATAAAGAAGTCTCTTCGCTCTGCTTCCAGGGCGTGGTTAGCCGTATCAATGGCGCCAGCTTCGCGGATTTCCAGCAGGATCTAATTAATCTGGCAAAACGCGCCTGGCTTCAGCGCAAGCCGCTGGAACAGGGCGGTCTGCTGAAATATGTGCATGGCGGGGAGTACCATGCGTATAACCCCGACGTGGTGGCAACGCTGCAAAAAGCGGTGCAGAGTGGAGAATATAGCGATTACCAGCTCTATGCCCGCGAGGTAAACGAGCGTCCGGTCGCTACGCTGCGCGATCTGCTGGCGATCCAGCCAGGCACCCAGCCGGTAAGGCTGGATGAGGTTGAGCCTGCCAGCGAACTCTACAAGCGTTTTGATACCGCTGCGATGTCCATTGGCGCGCTGAGCCCGGAAGCCCATGAATCGCTGGCTGAGGCGATGAACAGCCTGGGCGGCTACTCTAACTCCGGCGAAGGCGGTGAAGATCCGGCGCGTTACGGAACCAATAAAGTGTCGCGCATCAAACAGGTTGCTTCCGGCCGCTTTGGCGTTACGCCCGCTTATCTGGTTAACGCAGATGTTATCCAGATCAAAGTGGCGCAGGGCGCGAAACCTGGCGAAGGTGGACAGCTGCCGGGCGATAAGGTGACACCTTATATCGCTAAGCTGCGTTATTCCGTACCGGGCGTGACCCTGATTTCACCGCCGCCGCATCATGATATCTACTCGATTGAAGATTTGGCGCAGCTGATTTTCGATCTGAAGCAGGTTAACCCGAAGGCGATGATTTCCGTGAAGCTGGTTTCAGAACCGGGCGTGGGAACGATCGCTACCGGCGTGGCAAAAGCCTATGCCGATTTGATCACTATCGCTGGCTATGATGGCGGTACCGGTGCCAGCCCGCTCAGCTCGGTGAAGTATGCTGGCTGCCCATGGGAACTGGGGCTGGTGGAAACGCAGCAGGCGCTGGTGGCCAACGGCCTGCGCCATAAGATCCGTCTGCAGGTTGATGGCGGTCTGAAAACCGGGCGCGATATCATCAAAGCGGCGATTCTCGGTGCAGAGAGCTTTGGCTTTGGCACCGGCCCTATGGTGGCGCTCGGCTGTAAATATCTGCGTATTTGCCATCTGAATAACTGTGCAACCGGTGTGGCAACCCAGGATGAAAAGCTGCGTAAGAATCATTACCACGGTCTGCCGTATCGCGTAACCAATTACTTCCAGTTTATCGCACAGGAAACGCGGGAAATTATGGCGGAGCTGGGTGTTAAACGGCTGGTGGATCTGATTGGCCGCACTGACCTGTTAACCGTGCTGGAAGGCTTCACAGCGAAACAGCAGAACCTGGATCTCTCTTCATTGCTGGTAACGGCTACGCCGATGCCGGGTAAAGCGGTGTACTGCACTGAAAGCAGTAACCCGCCGTTTGATAATGGCGACCTTAACAAAGCGCTATTGCAACAGGCGATGCCTTACGTAGAAGCGAAGCAGAGCAAAACTTTCTGGTTTGACATTCGCAATACCGATCGCTCCGTTGGCGCGACGCTCTCCGGCGCTATCGCCGCAATCCATGGCGATCAGGGACTGGCAGCCGATCCAATCCGAGTGCACTACAGCGGCACAGCAGGACAAAGTTTTGGCGTATGGAACGCCGGCGGCGTTGAGCAGATCCTTACCGGCGACGCCAATGACTATGTGGGCAAAGGGATGGCTGGCGGCACACTGGCTATCCGTCCGCCAGTGGGTTCAGCATTCCGCAGCCACGAAGCCACCATTGCCGGCAATACCTGCCTGTATGGCGCGACCGGCGGTAAATTGTTTGCGGCAGGCCGCGCAGGCGAACGTTTCGCCGTGCGTAACTCAGGTGCGATTACTGTGGTAGAAGGCATCGGCGATAACGGCTGTGAATATATGACCGGCGGCATTGTTTGCATCCTGGGTAAAACCGGCGTCAACTTTGGCGCAGGGATGACCGGTGGTTTTGCCTACGTACTGGATGAAGATGGCGAATTCCGCAAACGGGTTAACCCGGAGCTGGTAGAAGTGCTGAATGTGGACGAGCTGGCGATTCATGAAGAGCATCTGCGTGGTTTAATCACCGAGCATGTTCAGTATACCGGATCGGCGCGCGGCGAAGAGATCCTGGCTAACTGGCCGGAGTGGGCTTCCCGGTTTGCGCTGGTCAAACCAAAATCCAGTGATGTCAAAGCCTTGTTGGGGCATCGCAGTCGTTCCGCAGCCGAGCTGCGGGTGCAGGCGCAGTAAGAGGTAATCAATGAGCCAAAACGTTTATCAGTTTATCGACTTGCAGCGCGTTGATCCGCCGAAAAAACCGCTCAAGATCCGTAAAATTGAGTTTGTAGAAATCTACGAACCTTTTTCGGGAAGCCAGGCGAAAGCCCAGGCGGATCGCTGTTTGTCATGCGGTAACCCCTACTGCGAATGGAAATGTCCGGTACACAACTACATCCCGAACTGGCTTAAGCTGGCCAATGAGGGAAGAATTATCGAAGCGGCTGAGCTATCGCACCAGACAAATAGTCTGCCTGAAGTATGTGGGCGTGTTTGCCCGCAGGATCGCCTGTGCGAAGGCTCCTGTACGCTTAACGATGAGTTTGGCGCTGTCACCATCGGCAACATTGAGCGTTATATCAATGACAAAGCGATGGAGATGGGCTGGCGTCCCGATTTGTCGCACGTTAAGCCCACCGGTAAACGCGTAGCGATCATCGGTGCGGGTCCGGCTGGCCTGGCCTGCGCTGATGTCTTAACCCGCAATGGCGTCAAAGCGGTGGTTTACGATCGTCATCCGGAAATCGGCGGCCTGCTCACCTTTGGTATCCCGGCTTTCAAGCTGGAAAAAGAGGTTATGACGCGTCGCCGTACAATGTTTACCGAGATGGGCATTGAGTTTCAGCTGAATACTGAAGTTGGCCGTGATGTTCAGCTAAGCGATCTGATCAGTGATTTTGATGCGGTGTTCCTGGGCGTTGGCACCTATCAGTCAATGCGTGGTGGACTGGAAAATGAAGATGCGCCGGGCGTGTACGATGCCCTGCCGTTCCTGATCGCCAATACGCGTCAAATCATGGGCTTTGACGAGCTGGCTGAGCAACCTTATATCAATATGCAAGGCAAACGCGTGGTGGTATTGGGCGGCGGCGATACGGCGATGGACTGCGTACGCACCTCTATTCGTCAGGGCGCTACGCACGTAACCTGCGCCTATCGCCGGGATGAAGAGAACATGCCGGGCTCACGTCGGGAAGTTAAAAACGCGCGTGAAGAAGGTGTGGAATTCCAGTTCAATCTGCAGCCGTTAGGCGTGGAGATAAACGGTAACGGTCGCGTCTGTGGCGTCAGGGTTGCCCGCACTGAAATGGGCCAGCCCGATGCGCAAGGCCGTCGTCGTGCTGAAATTGTTGCCGGTTCTGAGCATATTCTGCCCGCCGACGCGGTAGTCGTCGCCTTTGGCTTCCGTCCGCATAAAATGGAATGGCTGGAGCAGTTTAGCGTCGAGCTTGACGCACAGGGCCGAATCATTGCGCCGGAAGCAGAAGAAAATGCTTTCCAGACCACTAACCCGAAAATTTTTGCTGGCGGTGATGCGGTACGCGGCTCTGACTTAGTGGTGACTGCGATTGCTGAAGGGCGTAAAGCTGCTGAAGGGATTATGAACTATCTTGAAGTTTGACCGGACAGCCCAATAAAAAAAGCCCGCCTGATTATTGGCGGGCTTTTTATTTTTATTTAACGACGCGTAATGCAGGACGGCCACCGCGTGGCGGCGGATCGTCATCAGGATTATCGCCTTCGGGTTCGGCATCATCAGGACGGTCGCCGTCAATCACGGACATGACCGTCTCTTCCTGTCCCTGAGACAGCTCATCCATATCCTGCAGCTCATAAGCGGGCTCTGGCTCAAACATGGTGCCAGCGCCATTCTCACGCGCATAGATAGCCAGCACTGCCGCAATAGGCACGCTAACCTGGCGAGGAACGCCGCCGAAGCGCGCGTTAAAGCGCACCTCATCATTACCCAGCTCCAGATTGCCGACAGCACGCGGCGCGATGTTCAATACAATCTGTCCATCGCGTGCATACTCAAGCGGCACTAACACGCCAGGCAGATTGATATCCACCACTAAATGCGGCGTGAGCTGGTTGTCCAACAGCCACTCATAAAAAGCGCGCAGCAGGTAAGGACGGCGAGCGGTAAGCTGAGACATTTCCATAGCCGTTAGCCCCGGGCTTGCAGGCGCATTTCGCGTTCTGCTTCGGTCAGCGAAGCGAGGAAAGAGTCACGCTCAAATACGCGCGTCATATAGCCTTTAAGTTCTTTCGTTCCGCTGCCCACCAGTTCCACGCCAAGCAGCGGTAAACGCCACAGCAGCGGAGCCAGATAGCAGTCGACCAGGCTGAACTCTTCGCTCAGGAAGAAAGGCGTGCGCGTAAACAGTGGCGCAATCGCCAGCAGCTCTTCACGCAGCTGCTTACGTGCCGTTTCCGCCTGCTGAGCGGAGCCGATTTCGATAGTGCGCATCAGGCTGTACCAGTCTTGCTCAATACGATGCATCATCAGACGGCTTTCACCACGTGCAACCGGATAAACAGGCATCAGCGGTGGATGCGGGAAGCGCTCGTCGAGGTATTCCATAATGATGCGTGATTGATACAGCGTCAGCTCACGATCGACCAGCGTAGGTACGGTACGATACGGGTTGAGGTCAATCAGATCCTGCGGCAGATTATCCATTTCAACCTGCTCGATCTCAACGCTGACACCTTTTTCTGCCAGTACGATACGCACCTGATGGCTGAAAATGTCAGTCGGACCAGAAAACAGCGTCATTACCGAACGTTTGTTGGCAGCGACAGCCATGAAAACCTCCAAGTTTATCCAGAATACAGTGCGAATAGCCAACCGCGCGGCGACTAACCTGCTTGACGAAACCACCCGCAGCGGAGCGACGCCAATCCTTTCCTGTCAGGACGCTCTCCGTTTAACGGGCGCAAAGTGACAGTCAGTTTACCAGATTTTAGGCAGCTTGTGGGGATGGGCAAAAAGAATTGCCGGTAAAAAGGCGGGATTTACCTCTGTTTTACGGCTTTTTACGCATAAAAAAACCCAGCGCAAAGCGCCGGGTTTTTTGTAACTGTTGCTGCCGAAGCAGAAACAATTAACGTTTGGAGAACTGCGGACGACGACGTGCTTTACGCAGGCCGACTTTCTTACGTTCAACTTCACGAGCATCACGAGTAACGAAGCCAGCTTTACGCAGTTCGCCACGCAGGGACTCGTCGTACTCCATCAGAGCGCGGGTGATACCGTGACGGATCGCACCAGCCTGACCAGAGATACCACCACCTTTAACGGTGATGTAGAGATCGAATTTACCAACCAGATCCAGCAGTTCCAGCGGCTGACGAACTACCATGCGGGCAGTTTCACGACCGAAGTACTGTTCCAGAGAACGCTGGTTGATAACGATGTTACCGCTACCCGGCTTGATAAAGACGCGAGCGGAAGAGCTTTTGCGGCGACCAGTGCCGTAGTTTTGATTCTCAGCCATTGCCTGTAATCCCGATTAAATGTCAAGAACTTGCGGTTGCTGTGCCGCATGGTTGTGCTCGTTGCCCGCGTAAACTTTCAGTTTACGGTACATAGCACGACCCAGCGGGCCCTTCGGCAGCATACCTTTAACCGCGATTTCAATTACGCGCTCAGGACGGCGAGCAATCATCTCTTCGAAGGTCGCTTGCTTGATACCACCGATATGACCGGTGTGATGGTAATAGATCTTATCGCTACGCTTGTTACCGGTTACGGCAACTTTTTCTGCGTTCAGAACGATGATGTAATCACCAGTATCAACGTGCGGAGTGTATTCCGCTTTATGCTTGCCACGCAGACGGCGAGCCAGTTCAGTCGCTAAACGACCTAAAGTTTTGCCCGTCGCGTCAACGACATACCAGTCACGTTGGACGGTTTCTGGCTTAGCTGTAAAAGTTTTCATCTAAAAGCTTACCCAAATTAAGTTACACGTTGGTGAAATCCCAAACGCTTGAATAAACGGTTGAGGCTCACACGACCTTATCGACCAGCAAGCCACCCCCTCGGACAGTTTTGCCGGTGCTACAAAGTTTCTGGGAAAAAAAACTTTGCCGTAACGTGGGGTCGCAAGATTATAGAGAAGTCGCCGCCAAAGATCGATCACTTTTCAACAAAAAAAGCGCCAGGCTCAGGTGAGATGCTTTAAGCGCAAATACTCTTCGCTTTGCATCTCCTGCAGACGCGACAGGCAGCGCTGATACTCGAATTTCAGCCGCTCGCCCTGATAAATATCAAACAGCGACGCCTCAGCGGAAACCACCAGCTTTACGTGCCGTTCGTAAAACTCATCCACTAACGCCAGAAAACGCCGCGCACGGTCTTCGCTGCGCGCCTGCATAACCGGGACATCCAGCAGTAGCACGCTATGAAAACGCCGCGAAAGTTCAATGTAATCATGCTGGCTGCGCCCTTCTCCGCACAGCGTGGCGAAGTCGATCGCCAGTACGCCCTTTTCCACGCCCTGCGTCGGTAACTGACGGTGATTGATTTCCAGCACCGGCCGCTCTTCGGCAGCCTGCCCTGTCAGCGCGATAAACATGCGGCTCATTGCCTGACGCGTTTCTTCACTTAACGGCGACATCCAGAGATGCGCTGACGTTAACGTACGCAGGCGGTAATCGATGCCTGCATCGACGTTCATGATTTCGCAATGCTGCTTGATCTGCTCAATAGCAGGTAAAAAGCGCGCGCGCTGCAGGCCGTTGCGGTAGAGCTCATCAGGCGGGATATTGGAGGTGGCGACCAGAGTAATGCCACGGGCAAACAGGGCTTCCATCAGGGTGCCCAGCAGCATGGCATCCGTAATATCAGAGACAAAAAACTCATCGAAACAGAGCACATCCGCCTGGGCTTTAAAGCGGTCCGCCACAATTTCCAGCGGATCGCTTTCGCCCTGCAGCGCGGTTAACTCTTCATGCACCCGCAGCATGAAACGATGAAAATGAAGCCGCAGCTTGCGCTCGCCAGGAATAGACTGAAAAAAGAGATCCATCACCCAGGTTTTGCCGCGCCCGACGCCGCCCCACATATAGAGGCCGCGCACCGGCGGCTGATGACTGTTTTTCTCTTTTCCCAGCAGCTTATTGAGCTTGCCGCGCCAGCCTGAAATGGGTTGCTGCTCTGAAGGTTGACGGGCGATAAGCGCCTGCTGAATCGCATCCAGGCGGCTTATCGCCGTATGCTGAACTTCATCAGGCTGATATTCACCTTTATCCAGCGCCTGCTGATAACGCGCCAGCGGAGACATCGTTTGCATTCTTGATCCTGCTTCCCTAAAAAATGTCAGGCAACTGCCTGTTTGTCGAAAAAAAGTTCGTTCTACACTAAGCGATGCTGCCGCAGGATTCCACTTCCATTAGATTAACGGTTATAGTGGCTACTATTGAAGTGGAACGCCCTACGGAACAACGAGGACAATACGGGAGTCATTATGACCTGGGAATACGGGCTAATTGGTTTAGTTGTTGGCATTATTATCGGCGCTGTCGCCATGCGTTTTGGTAATAAGAAATTGCGCGAGCAGCGCAGCCTGCAGTATGAACTGGAGAAATCCAAAGCGGAGCTGGCGGATTACCGCGAAGAGTTGACCAATCACTTTGCTCATAGCGCAGAGCTACTGGATAACATGGCGCGTGATTATCGTCAGCTTTATCAGCATATGGCGAAAGGTTCTAACGATCTGCTGCCTGACCTGCCGGGTGAGAAAAACCCGTTCTCTTATCAGCTTACCGAAGCGGAAGCGGATAACGATCAGGCACCGGTGCAGATCCCGCGTGATTATTCAGAAAATGCGTCCGGTCTGCTGCGTGGTGAGCGCACGCCACGCAATTGATTCACGGGGCGCGCCAGCGCCCTGTTTTCTTTTGCTTTTTCAGGCCAGCTACCTGAGCTGGCAAGTCACTCTGTCAATCCCCTGTTAAGCAGCGAGAGCGTCGTAACGATGAAGAAAAAATCATTATTGTTGAGCGCGGTAGCCTTATCCGTTGGTTTAAATTTCAGCCTGGCACCTTCAGCCATGGCTTCGCTGCCTTCCCAGGTCCAGAATCAGGCCCTGCCCAGTCTGGCACCTATGCTGGAGAAAGTGTTGCCGGCCGTGGTCAGCGTTCATGTTGAAGGCACGGCGACCGAAAACGCGGCGCAGGACCTGCCTGAGCCGTTAAAACGCTTTTTCGGTCAGGGACAGGGGGATGCGCAGCCTCAGCCTTTCGAAGGACTGGGTTCGGGCGTGATTATTGATGCCCAGAAAGGCTATATCTTAACCAATAACCATGTGGTTAACGGCGCTGATAAAATCAGCGTTCAGCTGAGCGATGGCCGTGAATATGACGCTAAACTGCTGGGCCGCGATGCTCAGACTGACATTGCGCTTATTCAGGTGTTGAATGCAAAAAACCTGACGCAGGTTAAAATCGCAGATTCAGACCAGTTACGGGTCGGCGACTTCGCTATCGCCATCGGCAACCCCTTTGGCCTCGGTCAGACAGCAACTTCAGGCATTATCTCTGCGCTGGGTCGTAGCGGGCTGAACCTGGAAGGCCTGGAGAATTTTATTCAGACCGATGCTGCCATTAACCGCGGTAACTCCGGCGGCGCGCTGGTAAATCTTAACGGTGAGCTGATCGGCATCAATACCGCTATTCTTGCCTCCAGCGGCGGCAACATTGGCATCGGCTTCGCTATTCCGGGCAATATGGCTATGGAGCTGGCTAAGCAGCTGATTGAGACCGGCGAAGTAAAACGTGGTCAGCTGGGCATTAAAGGCACGGAAATGACCGCTGATATGGCGCGCGCCTTTAATGTGGATGCCCAACGCGGCGCCTTCGTCTCTGAAGTGCTGCCTAAATCTGCGGCGGCGACCGCTGGAATCAAGTCTGGCGATATTATTACTTCTGTAGACGGCAAGCCGATTACCAGCTTTGCTGAACTGCGGGTGAAAATCGGTACCACGCCGCCGGGCAAAGAGGTAAAAATCGGCCTGCTGCGCGAAGGGAAACCGCTTAGCGTCACGGTGAAGCTTGATGCCAGCGCGCGTACCATGACCAGCGACGAACTGATGACGCCTGCGTTACAGGGCGCGTCGCTCAGCGATGGTCAGTTGCCTGACGGTAATAAAGGCGTTAAGGTAGATAGCGTACAAAAGGCGACGCCAGCCGAGCAGATCGGTTTGCAAAAAGATGATATCATCATTGGCGTTAACCGCACGCGCGTTCAGAACCTGGATGAGATGCGTAAGGCACTGGCCAGCAAGCCGCCTTTCCTGGCACTAAATATCGTACGCGGCGGGGAAAGCCTCTATCTGCTGCTGCGCTAAAAAGCGCCATATCATGTTGCGGACACAAGCCCGTGTGTGTCCGCGCAACTCATGATATTCTGCCCCAGTTCTTTTCCGATATAGCTTAACATCATGTTTCTTAAACTCTTGCGCTCGGTAGTTCTGGGGCTGATCGTCGCAGGTATTTTACTGGCGGTGATGCCCGCGTTGCGCATCGGCAGCAGCCTGCTTTCTGTGCCGGAAAGCAGCGCCGATCAAACGCCTTTTAGCTTTAATCAGGGAGTACGCCGCGCCGTTCCGGCCGTGGTAAACGTCTATAACCGCAGCGCGTCTAGCAGTAACGGACGAGGCATTACTACGCTTGGCTCCGGCGTAATAATGAATAATAAAGGTTATATCCTGACCAACCGTCACGTTATCAACGGTGCCGATCAGATTATTGTCGCGTTACAGGACGGGCGTTTTATTGAGGCTATGCTGGTTGGCTCTGACAGCCTGACCGATCTGGCGGTACTGAAAATCA
The DNA here is from genome assembly GCF_002101395.1 of Pantoea alhagi. Classification (NCBI taxonomy): domain Bacteria; kingdom Pseudomonadati; phylum Pseudomonadota; class Gammaproteobacteria; order Enterobacterales; family Erwiniaceae; genus Pantoea; species Pantoea alhagi. The sequence goes on from NZ_CP019706.1 coordinate 1,121,543, forward strand.
CCGCCACTAACCTGCCGGTTATTCCCATTAACCCGGAACGCATCGCGCACGTGGGCGATATCGTGATGGCTATCGGCAACCCTTACAATCTTGGGCAAACCGTCACCCAGGGCATTATCAGCGCCACTGGCCGCGTTGGCTTAAGCCCTTCCGGGCGGCAAAACTTTCTGCAAACCGATGCCTCGATTAACCGGGGCAACTCTGGCGGCGCGCTCATTAACTCACTGGGCGAGCTGATGGGCATCAATACGCTTTCGTTTGATAAAAGTAACGATGGCGAGACGCCGGAAGGGATCGGCTTTGCAATCCCTACCGCGCTGGCGACAAAAATCATGGATAAGCTTATTCGTGACGGGCGCGTTATTCGCGGCTACATCGGGATTACCGGTCGTGAAGTGCCACCGCTGCATGGACAGAATGCCAGTGTGGATCATATTCAGGGAATTGTAGTGAATAACGTTGCGCCGGAAGGCCCGGCAGCCAAAGCCGGTATTCAGGTGAATGATCTGATTACCAGCGTTAACGGCAAGCCCGCCGTTTCTGCGCAGGAAACCATGGATCAGGTGGCCGAGATACGTCCCGGTTCGGTGATTGATGTGCAGGTTATTCGTAACGACAGGAAACTGACGCTGAAAGTCACCATTCAGGAATATCCGGCGCAATAGCGACGCCGTAACAAGACGTTCGAAGGCTCCTTTTAAAACGGTCTTCTGCTGCGTAATAAAAAAGGGAGCCCTGTGGCTCCCTTTTTAACATCAGTGATATTACTTAACGAACTCTTCGCCCAGCTGAATATCTTTCTTCAGTGTCTCCAGCATGCCTTCCAGCGCTTTTTGCTCAAAGTCGCTCAGTTGGCCAATGGGACGATACTCGGCCACGCCCTCTTTGCCCAGCAGCAGCGGCTGCGAGAAGAATCGTGCATATTCACCATCACCCTCAACATAGGCGCACTCTACCACATTGCTTTCACCCTGCAGCGCACGTACCAGTGACAGACCAAAGCGCGCAGCCGCCTGTCCCATTGACAGCGTAGCGGATCCGCCGCCCGCCTTGGCCTCAACCACTTCCGTACCCGCGTTCTGAATACGTTTGGTCAGATCGGCTATTTCTTGTTCGCTGAAAGAGACGCCAGGCACCTGTGAAAGCAGCGGCAGAATGGTGACGCCGGAGTGTCCGCCCACTACCGGTACATTCAGTTCGGTCGGCTGTTTGCCTTTCAGCTCTGCCACAAAAGTGTTTGAGCGGATAATATCCAGCGTAGTCACGCCGAACAGACGATTTTTATCGTAAACGCCGGCTTTTTTCAGCACCTCTGCGGCAATGGCAACGGTAGTGTTTACCGGATTGGTAATGATACCAATCAGCGCTTTAGGAGAGGTTTTAGCCACCTGCTCGATCAAATTGCGTACGATACCGGCATTAACATTAAACAGATCGGAGCGATCCATACCAGGCTTACGTGCCACGCCGGCAGAGATCAATACCACATCGGCGCCCTGCAGCGCAGGCGTTGCATCTTCACCGCTGAAACCTTTGATTTTAACCGGCGTAGGAATGTGGCTTAAATCAACGGCCACACCGGGCGTTACGGGAGCAATATCATACAGAGAGAGTTCTGAACCCGCAGGTAACTGGGTTTTCAGCAGAAGTGCGAGTGCCTGGCCGATACCACCAGCCGCACCGAGAACTGCAACTTTCATCCTAAACTCCTTATTATTGTGAGCATAAAAATGTCGGAATCCAGCGGGGTACTATGCTGGACGACCTGAGAAGTAATAGCGAGGACGTTGTCATCGTTTTACCTGGCCGATAAAAGCCAGCAGAAACGGGTGAAAATGACCGCATTACGTACAGGCCTGACACTGGGCGTAACCGGATACAGATAAATTAATCAACAATACCTTACACCGTCCGCGCTTAGCAGAACAACATCAATTTTATAACAATCCCTTCACTTCGTCTGCCATAGCTATGCGCTTCGCGTAAATTTTATCTGCGCCGAAAGTCTGGTAAAATGCGCGCCCACTGCGCGGTAACGCCACTGTTCACCGCAGCGTATTTGCATAAACATTCATTTAAATGCATAATAATGTATTGCCTGCTGGACGGGCTTCACAGCATTTTTATATTATCGGTAGCCTATGCGTAACCCATCGAAACAAGAAGATCTGATTAAAGCATTCAAGGCTTTATTGAAAGAGGAAAAATTCAGCTCGCAGGGTGAAATTGTGACAGCCCTGCAGGATGAAGGCTTCGACAATATCAACCAGTCGAAAGTCTCTCGTATGCTGACCAAGTTTGGTGCGGTGCGTACCCGTAACGCGAAGATGGAAATGGTTTACTGTCTGCCAGCCGAACTGGGGGTGCCCACCACAACCTCTCCGCTTAAAAACCTGGTGCTGGATATTGATTACAACGAGGCGCTGGTGGTGATTCATACCAGTCCCGGCGCAGCACAGTTGATTGCCCGCCTGTTGGACTCATTAGGCAAAGCGGAAGGGATCCTTGGTACGATTGCAGGCGACGACACCATTTTTATCACGCCAGCGCGCGCCTTTACCGTGAAACAACTTTATGAAGCTATCCTGAATCTGTTTGAACAGGAACTGTAAGCAAAGCGGGATCGCTGGCTTTTAGTAGGCGATCCTGTTTTTCTGTTAATTCGGCATGGTTGTGTTCTGCGCTTATTATCCTCTACCCGTTCTTCTCTTGCTTTCTGCCTCTCTGTGTTTCAAACGTCACTGTCAGCGTTAAATGGAATAAGAGCGCCTTGTTTTATTGGCTGCCATCTCAACACATTCGCATATCGTGCTGCCTTCCTCATAACAATACAGGAGATATGACTGCCTGAGAATTTTTACTGGCTGATTCGACCAGAAGGCAAAGCACAAATAGATAAAGTCACTTATAACACTGTTTTAATTAAAAAATAACCAATTCTGCACAATAAATAACCTCCCTATATAACTTCTGGTTATAAAAAAAGCGCCATTAGCTAAAGCGTAACAACAAAACATTATTAGCAGAATATTAATTTCATACGTGATTAGATCTATACTTGTTTTCGTGATGTGGATCACAGAGCAAACAAAGACAAAAATAGAAGACGAGGAACAGATCAATGAACATTAAAACTATCATCGCAACCGTAGGACTTGCTTCTACTCTCTCATTCAGTGCTTTTGCAGCAGAATCTATCAACGCCGATCAGGCGCAGAATCTGCAGCCAATCGGTACGGTAAGCATTAGCGGCATTGCAGGTACGCCGATGGATATTCATCAGGCGCTGCAGGCAAAAGCTGAGCGTCAGGGTGCCAGCGCTTATCGCATTATCGAAGCGCGTAACAACGACAACTATCACGTTACTGCTGAGCTGTATAAATAAGCGCAATGTGACTGCCGGGTGCATACCGGTTTAATGCATGAACGACTCAGGCAGCCTCAGAAATAATAATCGCTATCAAGCCATCCCGGCTGCCGTAACATCGATATTCAGGAGTAAGAAATGAAAACTACATTTACCTTTGCTGCTTTAGGTCTGGCTTCCGTCCTTTCATTCGGCGCAGCTGCAGCCGATCTGGTTACTCAGCAAGACGTCGCCAGCCAGAATCTGCAACCCATCGGCACCATTTCCGTAAGCGGTATTGATGCCAGCCCAACAGCTATTCGTCAGCATCTGTCCCGGAAAGCAGATAAAGAAGGCGCTTCTGCCTATCGCGTTGTTGAGGCTTATACCAACGGTAACTATCACGCGACTGCTGAAATCTACAAATAATTACCGGGCCGACGGCCTCAACGTGATATCCAGTAAAAATACCTGAATTATTAGCGGGTCTGACAGGCTGAACGTGACATTGAATAAAGCGCTATAAATAATTCCTCGTCAGCTGTTTGACGAACCCCTTGGCCCTGCTGTTTAGGGCCTTTTTTATTGGCTTTTTTGCGTCTGACGGACATTAAAGCGAAGCTGACCTTCCAGCTCCTCTTCTGCTTCATCGAACAGCAAAATCAGCGCACCATAGCGGCGTTTTTGCCCGGCGCCTAAATGGATAAACTCAATTTCTACCGGTAATGGCAGTTGCGATTGCGTAACAGCGTCCCATAATGAATCCAGATCAACAATTAACCGATCGTTAAGCGCAAAGCGTTCGCTAAACTGGCGATAAAAGTGCGCCTGATCGACGATCTCATTAAAGTCAAAAATCTCTTTCTTCATGCCGGTTGCTCCTTACCAGGATATTGGGCGCCACGCGCCCAATCTGCTTACAGGCCACCAATATGCAGGGCTTTTACTTCCAGATACTCTTCCATACCTAATACCGAGCCTTCACGTCCCAGGCCGGACTCTTTTACGCCACCGAAAGGTGCCAGTTCGGTTGATACTGCACACTCATTGATACCGATCATGCCGCTTTCCAGCGCGGAAGATACGCGAAAGATCCGTTGCAGGTTTTGCGTATAAAAATAGGCTGCAAGGCCATATTCCGTGGCGTTTGCCCGACGGATAACCTCATCTTCATCAGTAAAACGAAAACAGGCTGCTACCGGGCCAAAAGTCTCTTCATGCGCTAACTTCATCTCTTCACTGGCCTCGGCGATAACCGTGGGCTGCCAGAAATTACCGCCTAAAGCATGCCGTGCGCCGCCGGTCACGATACGTCCGCCCTTCGCCTGCGCATCTTTTACATGCTCCTCAACTTTTTCTACCGCAGCATGATTGATTAACGGGCCAACCACTACGCCCTCCTCCATGCCGTTGCCGACCTTGAGTTTGTTAACCTCCTCTGCCAGCCGCTCAACAAAGCGCTCATAAACCGCATCGTGAATAAAAAAGCGATTCACGCTAACGCAAACCTGGCCGGCATTACGGAATTTATTGGCGATCGCCCCTTTAACCGCAGCCTCAATATCCGCATCCTCAAACACGATATAAGGCGCGTTGCCGCCCAGCTCCATAGAAATTTTTTTCATGGTTTCTGCAGCGTTACGCATCAGGGTTTTGCCTACGGCAGTGGAGCCGGTAAAGGAAATTTTACGCACCGCGCCGCTGGCCATAATGGCATCGCTGATAGCATGGGTATCACCAGCAACGCCGTTCAGCACGCCATCGGGTACGCCTGCCTTTTGCGCCAACGCCAGCAACGCAAAAGCGGAAAGCGGCGTATTATTGGCAGGCTTGATAATGCCGGTGCAGCCTGCTGCCAGCGCGGGGCCCAGCTTCCGCGTCAGCATTGCCATTGGAAAATTCCACGGCGTAATGGCAGCTACCACGCCCACCGGTTCCCGGGTGACCAGAATGCGCGCGCCGCTTTTGGCCGGTGGAATGATTTCGCCATTGACGCGTTTGGCCTGCTCGGCAAACCACTGAATAAAGCTGGCGGCATACTCCACTTCACCTTCAGCCTCTTTCAGCGGTTTGCCCTGTTCAGCGGTCATCAGCTGCCCGAGCCAGCTTTTATTCTCAATAATCAGCTGATACCAGCGATAAAGAATCTCCGATCGCTGTTTCGCGGCCAGGGCACGCCAGGCGGGAAAAGCTTGCCCGGCTGCCGCGATCGCCTGTTCGGTTTCGCGCTTGCCGCCTTTAGCTACGCGCGCGATCGCCTCGCCGGTAGCCGGATTTAGCACCTCAAAGGTTTCGCTCAGGTTTTGCCACTGGCCGTTAATCAGACAGCCCGTCTGGAAAAGTTCATGATCTTGCAGGGAATGGGTCATTTTACGCTCCTGTTTTCACTGTCCTGTTGTGCCAAGTATAGTTGGCAAAGCGTGGGCCTTCGGTTTCAGCACGGCAGGAAAACAGGGAAAACGGGCGCAAAGGCCGGTGCCTGAGGGCACCGACGGCAGGATTAAATATTGATCAGGGTATTCTGATATTTTTTCAGCATATCGGCCAGGCGCTTAACCGGCTCGGTAACGCTTAGCGGCGCCTGATAGAGCTGGAGCTTTTCCTGATAGGTATCAAACTCGCGCAGTAGCTTTTGATAATAATAACGTCGCTTGTCATCGCTACGTGAAGCGATCACCCGGTCAGCGGTATAACGCAGCTGCTTATGAAACGCCGAGAGATCGGCATTCACCGGGATCTCTGCATTCCGCAAACGCTGATGACCAATAATCAAAGTCAGTGCCAGACGGTACTTATCAATATCGCCAGGGAACAGATTCAACAGTAAAAACAGCTGTTGATAAAGCGCAGGCAGATGGTTCTCTTTACGTCGCGCCTGATTGGTCGTCAGAGCCGATACTGCTGCATACATAAACCGATTCAGCAAGGTGCGTCCGGTGCGGGCGCGTGAGTTGTCGCGAATAATCAGGATCACCATCAGCGCCACAAAACAGCCGATAACCTGGCCCAGCGCATTATCAAGGAAGGAATTTACCGAGAACGTCATTGGATTATCCAGCACCAGAATATTCAGCGTGCCGACAAATGCACCGAGCGTACCCAACTGACGCCGCTGGATAAAGATACCGGCGACAAACGCCAGTGTACCGAGCGCGATACAGAGCAGCAGCATACTCTGCTGCGTAGAGGGCATAATCACCATAAAATAGAGCGCCCCCAGCGGTACCGCCACCGTCATCCCGTAAAGAAAGTCTTTCGCCATCATCAGCGGATTCGGTGCACGCATCGCCAGCGCGGTAATCACCGCCAGCATCAGCATACAGCCGCTGCCGGACGTCCAGCCGCTATAGAGCCAGAAGAGCGTCCCCAGCGCCGTAGCAACGAAAGTACGGATGCCGTTAATCATCGCATGATGGGTTTCCGCTGAGCGCGCGCGCACCACTTCCACTTCATGGTTCAGCAAAGCCTCTTCCTGCTGACTCATGCTGCTATTGGTTTGTACGCCCTTTAACAGCATCAAATATTGCGTCGCAGCGCCTGTCCAGCTCACCAGCGTCATCGGCGTGCTTTTACTGCCGGATGCGCTTATCACGCGTCGCAGATTTTTCAGATGCTTGTGCAGATCGCTAAGGTTGTTGACCTCTTTTTCCAGCAGAACACGATACTGCGGCGGTATAAATTCAGGACGCGAGTTTTGGATCAGGAACGTTTCCGCTGCCTGCGTAATCAATGTCAGCGAAAGCGTGTGTATCCCTTTCAGGCGGCGGTTTGCCCGCTGCCAGCGTGACGACTCCATATTCAGCTGGCTGCGCATGCCGTTAAGGGTCGTGGTGCGCCGCACCAGGTTGCCCCACGCCTTATCCACCTCTTCTTTATCGCCATGAGCCACGCAGAGCTGCAGCAGGCGATACTGCTCTAACAGCAGAGTTTCGATCTCTTTATCGATCACCTTTTTGATCGAGCGCGGCGAGAACACCATATCCGCCAAAATTGCTGAGATGATGCCAATAATAATCTCACTGCAGCGTTCTACCGCAAACTGCGGAGCCAGCATCGGCGTGCTAGCGGTTAAATCCACGCTGATCACAATAATCAATGCGGTGTAACCCGCCAGCCCCAGCGCATAGGAGTTTTCTACACGCATCAAAGAGGAAACCCAAACGCAGAACCCAGCCCAGATACAGCAGAGCAGCATCATGACCACCGGCGCGCGAATGGTGGCGATCATAATCACCAACGCCGCCAGACAGCCCAGGAAGGTGCCGATGATACGCAGCATACCGCGATGGCGCAGCGCGCCAGAGTAAGGGTCGCCGCCTGCGGCAAAGGCGGTACCGCCGGCGACGATCCCGGCAGTCATCACCGCCCAGCGCGGCGTTTCCAGATTAAAATGAAAGCCAATCAGTAGCGCGGTAAGAATGGCAAAAGTCAGCTTAACCGGAAAGCGTAATCGTTCGAGTTGCATCACGCCCTCGCTTAGCCGAACTCACGCAGGCGATGCAGCAGCCGGGTCAGAGGATTTTCCGGTTTCTGCTCGCGATCTTTCTCGCCGGTGATAACGATAGTGGCAGTAGTGCCCGCAGGATAGAGGTTACCCTGCTGCCGATCGAGGCGGATCTTGACCGGCACGCGCTGCGCCAGACGCACCCACTCCAGATTCGAATCGATGGTAGCCATACCTTTGCTGTCGACGCTGCTGCTGCTGTTGGTCACGCCAGCAGCCACCGAATCAACCGTACCACGCAGCACGCGATCGCTGCCCAGCGGTGTGATCTCAGCACGATAGCCGGGACGAACACCTTCCAGCTTGGTCTCTTCCATGTAGGCCATCACGTAGTAGGAGTTCTGTTTTACCAGCGCCACGGAAGTTGTGCCGCGCGTAATAAACTCACCGGTAAATACATTGAGGTTGGTAACCCAGCCATTAGCCGGCGCCCGGATAACCGTACGTTCCAGATCCAGCTTCGCCAAATCGCGCGAGGCCTGCGCCTTCGCCAGCTGATGTTCGGCAGTTTGCAGATCGTTATTGGATTGTTCGATCGCTTCGCGTGACATGGCGATCACGCCCAGCTTGTTGCGGCGGGCCGCTTCACGACGTTTCTCATTAACCAACGCCTGGTAATACTGAACATCCGCATCCGCTTCCGCGAGCGCTTTCTCGAAACGCGGCTGGTCGATGGTAAACAGCACGTCGCCCTTTTTTATCAGCTGGTTATCATGCACGCGCACGTCAGTAATCAGACCGGTGACGTCAGGGGCGATAGCCACCACGTCAGCGGCGAATTTAGCATCTCGTGTCCAGGGCGATTCGGTATAAAAAGCCCAGGCGCGGAAAACAACCACCACGGCGATAACAACCAGAATCAGGGTAATGGCATAGCGCGCAATTTTTCTTATTAGAGCTTTCACTTAAAACCTCAGACGAACAGACAGGATACTAAATAGAACAGGCAACAATAGAGTGCGGTATTAAACAGCGCCGGATGCCAGACAAAATCATACAAACCAACCGGCTGCAATACGCGACGTACCAGCCAGAACAGCAAGAGCGAGACAATGATTTCAAAAAATATGGGCGGAAAAGAGAGCCCAAATATGACAATAACCGGTAACACACTCATCTTTTATCCTTGTTGATACGTAACCGGGCCATACCGTGATGCCAGCGCGAAACGGCCTGCATATACAGGTAGTTTCATATTACGGGTTGATGATGATCGGACGACAGGTACACTGTCAGACGAATATCAGCACCTAAAGCATAGCGTGTACTTAAGTGTCCTGGCACAAAAGGTGAGTCACCAGACGGCAACCCGGCGTCATATAGTAACGCGCCTGACTATAAGTTATCTACATAATGTGATCTAAATCACTTTTAAGCCAGAGTGAATAATGGAACGACTCAAGGGTATGTCGGTTTTTGCCAAAGTGGTTGAATTGGGGTCGTTTACTGCCGCTGCGCGTCAGTTACAGATGAGCGTTTCCTCAATAAGCCAGATTGTCTCTAAACTGGAAGATGAACTGCAGGTTAAATTACTCAATCGCAGCACCCGCAGCCTTGGGCTGACCGAGGCGGGCCGCATCTACTATCAGGGGTGTCGCCGGATGCTGACGGAAGCGCATCAGGTACATGAACAGCTGTATGCTTTTAATAACTTGCCGATCGGCACGCTGCGCATCGGCAGCTCATCCACCATGGCGCAAAACGTGTTGGCGAATATGACGGCGGAAATGCTGCAGGAATATCCCGGCCTGACGGTGAATCTGGTAACCGGTATTCCGGCACCCGATCTGATTGCCGATGGGCTGGACGTGGTGATCCGGGTCGGGGCGTTACAGGATTCCAGCCTGTTTTCGCGCCGCCTGGGCTCAATGCCGATGGTGGTTTGCGCCGCGAAACACTACCTTGAGCAGCACGGTACGCCCGAGAAACCCGCCGATATTGCTAACTTTTCATGGCTGGAATATAGCGTGCGGCCAGACAGCGATTTCGAACTGATCGCGCCGGAAGGGATCAGCACGCATCTTTCGCCGCAGGGGCGCTTTGTTACCAATGACTCACAAACGCTGATCCGCTGGCTGAAGGCAGGCTGCGGCATCGCCTATGTTCCGCTGATGTGGGTGATCGAAGAGATTAAGGCGGGTGAAGTGGAGATACTGTTTAGTCGCTATCAGTCAGATCCGCGTCCGGTCTATGCTCTTTATACGCAGAAAGATAAGCTGCCGTTGAAAGTACAGGTGTGTATTGATTATCTCAGCGTCTGGTTTAAAAAGGTGGCGGAGATCTATCAGGAACATCGCAACAGCGGTTAAATCCCTGGCAGAGAACCTGCCAGGGAAGGCAAATCAGGCGGTGCCGCCTACGGTCAAACGATCCAGTTTCAGCGTTGGCTGGCCGACACCTACCGGCAGGCTCTGCCCTTCCTTGCCGCATACGCCCACGCCTTTATCCAGCGCCAGATCGTTGCCGACCATGGAAATTTGCTGCATCGCTTCAATACCCGATCCAATCAGCGTCGCGCCTTTTACCGGACGCGTCACTTTTCCTTTCTCGATCAAATAGGCTTCTGAAGTAGAGAAAACAAACTTGCCGGAGGTGATATCCACCTGCCCGCCGCCAAAGTTAGGCGCGTAGAGGCCATACTCCACGCTTTCAATAATTTCCTGCGGCGTCGACTGCCCCGCCAGCATATAGGTATTGGTCATGCGCGGCATTGGCAGATGCGCATAAGATTCACGGCGACCATTACCGGTGGGCTTAACCCCCATCAGGCGCGCGTTAAGCTTATCCTGCATATAGCCTTTCAATATGCCATTTTCGATCAGCACGTTGTACTGGCCCGGTACGCCTTCATCATCAATGGCTAACGAACCGCGCAGGCCATCCAGCGTACCATCATCTACCACCGTACAGAGTTCAGATGCCACCAGTTTGCCCATCTGCCCACTGAACATAGAGGTGCCGCGTCGGTTGAAATCACCTTCCAGCCCATGCCCGACCGCTTCGTGCAGCAGCACGCCAGGCCAGCCTGCGCCCAGCACCACCGGGATTGAGCCCGCAGGCGCCGCAACGGCGGAGAGGTTAACCAGCGCCATGCGTACCGCTTCGCGCGCCCAGCGCTCGGCCCGCACTTCGCCCGCTTCATCAGCAAGGAAGAAATCATAGCCGGTACGTCCGCCGCCGCCGCTGGAACCGCGCTCGCGTTTGCCATCCTCTTCCACCAGTACGCTGACCGACAAGCGCACCAAAGGACGCACGTCTGCCGCCAGCGTGCCGTCGGTCGCCGCCACCAGCACCAGTTCATATACGCCGGTCAGGCTGGCGCTGACTTCCTGCACGCGCTTGTCCGCCATACGTGCCGCGCTATCGACGCGGTGCAGCAGAGCGATTTTTTCTTCGCGCGACAGGCTTTGTAAAGGATCGAAAGCGGGATAAAGCGCCTGATGCGATACCGCAGCCAGCGCCTGCGCCTTGCCGTTGCCCTGCTCACGAACAATGCTGCGGGCAGCCTGCGCGCTTAGCTGCAGTGCGTTCAGGGTAATTTGGTCAGCATAGGCGAAGCCGGTTTTCTCACCGCTAACGGCGCGTACTCCAACGCCCTGATCGATATTCCAGGAGCCATCTTTAATGATGCGATCCTCCAGCACCCAGGACTCATGGTAGCTGGACTGGAAATAGAGATCGGCATAATCCAGGCGACGTTCTGAAAGCTGCCCAAGCAGGGTGAACAAATCCTGCTGATTGATGTTGTTCGCAGTTAGCAATTGCTCACTTACCAGATTCAGACTCATCGTTTCTCACTCGTTGTGTGACATTATTGCTATAGCCTGCGGTAATTCCCCTGCGGCGTCAAATTCACTTCGCGCTCTTTTCACGCGGTTTGCGCAACACTTCGTTAATTTCCGGTTTATCGATGGGGCCGCTGATGTGATAACGCAGCAGTGAGATTTTGTTCCATAACGGTCCCAGCACCTTGCTGGCAGCAAAAACCGCTGCGCCGACCACCGGATTGATCACAAACGCGGTCGCAACCCCCACCGATGCTGAAATTTCAGGGGCAACAACGGCTTCCATATCAATCTGCCGCTTCACCAGATCCAGCTTGCCCTGCATGGCGATATCCGCTTCCAGCCCATCTACCAGCAGATTGTCGGTTTGCATCACGCCATCTTTGATCCATGCCGTGCCGTTAATAGAGTCAAACCAGAACCCTTCGCTAAAGGTATCGCTAAAATCGAGGCGCAACTTGCGCAGCAGTGCGTCGAAGCTAACCAGCCGCAGCAGCTGACCGGCACGTCCACTGCTGACATCAGCGATTTGCCCTCTGCCAAAATGGGTTTTCAGCACGCCGCTTAGCGACGATTCCGATGGCTGCCAGGGCGCAGCACGCCAGTGCAGATCATAATCGAGCGCGAAAGGCGCATCGCGTAGCGGCGTATTCACGCCAAACCAGTTGGTGGCATTATTGATATTGCTGCCGCTGAGTTTGCCTTTCAGCGAGGTACGCTGTTCGGCGGAGCGATTAACCCACTCGCCGCTAACGGTCAGGCGCGAGCTGCCGGTATCCACCAGCCCGTTGGTCAGCATTAGCGTATCCTTCTGCGGCGTCAGGTATGCCTGGATGCGTCCGAACTTTTGTCCGCGCAGCCAGCAATCGTCACAGTTGATTTGCAGCGCCGGCCAGCCGGCAAAGTTAATCGCGCTGCTTTCCTGCGGCTGAGTGGGTGAGGCCTCTTCGCTGCCGCTTTGCCATTCCGGGTTGTAATAAAGCCAGCCAAGATGCGCGCGCCATGGCCCACTGGGGGGAATATCTAACTTGCCGTTGATTTCACGGCTCTGCGCCTCGACCTGCATTCCCCCAGCCATCAGCTGGCGCAGCGTAATCTGCGTATCGCGCCACTGCTGTCCTGCCAGCTGGAGAGCGGGCGTACTCAGCGTGATATCGCCAGGTAGCCGGTTACCGGTTATCGCACCGCCGCCGCCGGTTTTTGAGGCGGCTTTCTGCGTTCCGCCATCGGCCATCAGCAGTTTCAACCAACTGTCGCCGTCCAGCGGCGGTAGCTGCAGCACCATACCGCGCGCATCCGGCAGGGCTGGCGTGCTTTTCGCCTCGTTCAGCCAGATACCGCGATCGAGACGCAGCTGTTTACCAGGCAGCCAGCGGCTGTTAAAGCGCTGCTGATCACCTGCTACGCCCTGTAAGTCAAAGTGCTGCAGATCGCCGCTTGCCGTTATCTTTAGCGGCAGCGCTTCGCCGCGCTTTTTAGCCAGCGGAGAAGGTAAGTTACTGCTTACATTCTTCAGGTCGCCAGCAAGATCAATTTTATATTTCGCTCCGCCCTTATTTGGCAACGTGATAGCAACATCGCCCTGCCAGGGAAGCGTGCCCCTCAGCTGCTGGCTCACGCCTGCGGGCAGCGCCGCAAGTTTATTAACCTGCCACTCAGCCGCCAGACTAACGCCAATTTGATAATCCTGCGGCCGCTCTTCGGTATGAAAATTAACGCTAACCGGCTGCCCAAACCAGTTGGCCCGCAGCGTATCGCTGTGCAGGTTGCCATTATCGTAGGTAAAACTGCCGTTAAGCGCGGTAAGACGACTATTCAGCGGGGCGATAAGCAGCGTGTTATTCGCCAGCTGCACATCACCGCGCGCATGAACCTGCTCGCCATCCAGCGGAATATCCAGTTGCAGGTGCCCGCCGGTTTCTCCGCCCAACTGCAGTTCATCCAGCGCGGCACCCAGCGAAGATCGCAGCGGCGTCTGGTTAAAGTAAGCGCGGATGTCAGCCGCCTCGCCGCGCAGATCGCCATTAACGATCAGCTTCTCTTTCAGGTAATCCGGTATCACGGCGCTGACGTTGTTTGCCTGAACCTTGCCGAGCATCGCCTGCTTCGCTGTCATCCACAGGCCATCGTTAACAAAATCGAGATCGATATCCAGATTTTCAAGCGCCGGCCAGCCTGGCTGAAAAGCGTAGCTTGCGCGACGCAGCGGCACAGAGACTTCAAACATGCCTTCGTTATGGCGGAAGGGGAATAGTTTTGGATTGCCGGCAAACAGTAGCGTAGCGTTAGCGGCCTGCCCGCCTTTAATCGCCCCGCTGAGATAATCGGTTAAGTGAGTGCCCATCAGCGGTTCAGGGAAGTAACGCCAGGCATCGCCAGCATTGGTGACATGGATCCCGGCCAGAATATCGAGGCGCGGCGCCAGTCCGGTGCCCTGACGGTAGCTGAAATCCCCTTTGGCCCACAGCGAGCGCGCCTGTACATCAAGGTTTTTGCCCTGCAGCGCCAGCGCATTTTTACTTTGCTGCCAGCTCAGGGTGCCGGTGGCGCTTTTGATCTCCAGTGGTGCCCGAAACATGGTGCCGTAAGGCATTACCGCGTCTTTGATGCCAATATCCAGCCGACCATCCGGCAGGCTACCGCTCAGTGTGCCGGTAACATGCTGCGCGCCCGGCAGCAGCTGCCAGTGTTGCCAGCTTAAATCGCGCCAGCGCGCCTGAAAGCGACTTTGATCCGGCTGCTGCAGCGGAATATCCAGCGCCAGCGCATCAATTTGCCCGTGCGGCTGCAGGGTGCGCCAGTTCTCCAGCATCTGCGGCGACAGGCGGGAGAATAACGGAATTAGCGGTTCCAGCCGCTGGAGATTAAGCCCGGTGGCGCGTACGCGCAGCTCTTCCACGCTTTGCGGCTCCGGGCCGATAGCATGCTGCGGCAGCCAGGCCAGAGAAAAGTGCCCTTTTGGCCATGGCTGGCCATCGGTGCGTAAGCTGTTTTGCGGCACGGTTACCGTCCAGCCGCTGCGCCAGCGCGCCAGATGCATCGTCAGGTTATCCACCTCCAGCCGATGCGGTTGCTTATCGCCCTGCCAGCGTGCGCCGCCCTGTTTCAGCCAGACATCGCCATCATACACTTCGCCCTCTTTCAGGCTAAGCCAGGCGGCCAGGCTGAAACGCGCGCTCTGAAGCGTGGTATTATCGCGCATCCACTGCCCCAGCCAGGGCTTAACATCCACGTCGTCCGCCTGTAGCCAGATGCGTCCGTCATTCAACAGACCATTCTCATCATGCAGATCTAAGCGTACCTGTACCACGCCATGCTGGCCGGTAAAGCTGGAGAGGCTGACTTCCCCTTCTGCCCGATGGCGCGCTTTTTCATTCAGCCAGCTCAGCCGCGGTATCGCCAGCTCGGCGCGCTGCCCGGAAAGCGTTTGAAAACGAATACGGCTATCGCGCAGATCAAAATGGTCGAACTGACGCAGGAACAGATCGTTGATCTGACCCGCTTTTAGCGTGTGATTATTTTTATCATTACTGATCAGCGGCGAACGGCTATCGAGGTCGAGCTGCCAGAAAGTCAGCTCACGAAACTGCCAGCGGGCGTGCAACAGGGATTGCCAGACATCCAGCGCCAGCGTCACGCGGCCAATATCCAGCGAGCCGCCGTCGGGCAGGGAAACGGCCAACCGGCGCACATCCAGCGTCGGGCCGAAGTTTTCCCAGCGCCCCTGCAATGAGGCAGCATCCATTTTTAAACCGGTCGCGGAGGAAACGGCGCCAAGCAGCGCGCTGCGATGATGATTTAACTGCGGCATCACCAGCCGCAAGCCACTGACCAGTAGCGCAACGATAACGATTACCGCAACGCCTGTAAGTAACAGGATCCTGGGCAGTTGCCTCACACTCCTCTCCTTGTCTTGCGCAAACTGAACGGATGAATAAGCTGGCTCATATTCCCGAACGTGCCGTTGCAGCAGCCAGGGAGAATCAGGTCAGCAGAGTTTACCTGAAACAGAGGCGCATTTTTAGCGCTTGACCGGAGTGAAATCTTCAAATACAGACCAAAATATTAACCAGATTTTACATCATCACCACGTCAAACTGCTCCTGGGTATAGAGCGGTTCGATCTGCACCTTTACCTGCTTGCCGACAAACAGCTCCACTTCAGCCAGCGCATGCGACTCTTCGCTTTTCAGCGCTTCGCCAACGGTGGGTGAAACATAGACCAGAAAGCGGTCGGAGTCATAAGCATGATGAACACGTACAATTTCACGCATGATCTCGTAGCAGACGGTTTCCACCGTTTTCAGCGTGCCGCGTCCTTTACAGACCGGGCAGTCCTGACATAACACATGCTCAATGCTTTCGCGGGTACGCTTACGCGTCATCTCCACCAGCCCCAGCGCGGAAAAACCGTTGATGCTGGTTTTCACCCGATCTTTACTCAGCGCGCTGTCCAGCGAGTGCAGTACGCGACGGCGATGTTCTTCATTACTCATATCGATAAAATCGATAATGATGATGCCGCCCAGGTTACGAAGCCGCAGCTGACGTGCGATCGCCTGCGTCGCTTCGATATTGGTGTTAAAAATGGTCTCATCCAGATTGCGATGACCCACAAAAGCGCCGGTATTGATATCGATAGTCGTCATTGCTTCCGTCTGGTCGATAATCAAATAGCCGCCCGATTTCAGCTCAACCTTACGATCGAGCGAACGCTGGATCTCATTTTCCACATCATAAAGATCGAAAATCGGCTGACGACCGCTGTAATGTTCCAGCTTGGCCGTCATTTCCGGCATATATTCTGAGGTGAACTCCAGCAACAGCTCATAGGTCAGCCGTGAATCAACGCGAATGCGATCGAGCGCGGCGCCTGCGAAATCACGCAGTACGCGCTGCGCCAGCGCTAATTCGCCATACAGACGGCAGCGCGTTTTATTACGCTTTTTTCGCTCAATGACTTTGGTCCACAGGCGCTTGAGAAAAGCGGCATCCTGCGCCAGCTCCTCTTCGCCAATGCCTTCCGCCGCCGTGCGAATGATAAATCCGCCCTGCTCATCGCAATAGGCGGAAACCACGGCTTTCAGACGGTCGCGCTCGGCTTCGCTTTCAATGCGCTGTGATACACCAACGTGAGAGGCACCCGGCATAAAAACCAGATAGCGCGAAGGCAGGGTGATATCGGTAGTCAGACGTGCCCCTTTGGTGCCAAGCGGATCTTTTACCACCTGCACCATCAGATCCTGGCCCTGACGCACCAGCTCTGCGATATCGCGGACGCTGAAATTCTTCTGTTCTTCGCCAGCCACGCATTCGGTATGCGGCATAATATCGGAGGCATGCAGAAACGCCGCTTTGTCCAGGCCGATATCCACAAAAGCAGCCTGCATGCCTGGCAAAACCCGACTTACGCGACCTTTGTAGATATTGCCGACGATGCCGCGCTTCGCTTCGCGCTCAATATGGATTTCTTGCAGGATACCGCCGTCAATATAGGCCACGCGTGTTTCTGATGGCGTGACGTTAACCAGTAGCTCAGCCGTCATCATCTCCCCTTACTTACCTCACGCAACGATTGAAAATGGCTGAGCAGTTCGCTGGTTTCCACCAGCGGCAGGCCAACCACGGCGTGATAGCTTCCGTTAATTTTTCTGACAAAATTGCCGCCAAGCCCCTGTATACCGTATGCGCCGGCCTTATCCATCGGTTCGCCGCTGGCGATGTACGCCTGAATATCCTGCGGCGTCAGCAGCCGGAAGGTCACATCCGTAGTCACCAGACAGTCAAGCTCACGCTGACGATCCGCCAGCGCCACGGCCGTCAGCACCTGATGCGTCTGGCCGGAGAGACGCGTCAGCATCTCTGCAGCATGTAGCGCATCGCGCGGTTTTTCCAGCACTTCACCGTTCAGTACCACAATCGTATCAGCGCCCAGCACCGGCAGATCCTGCGGTGCCACAGCCACGCCCGCCTGCGCTTTTTCACGCGCCAGCCGACGCACATATTGCGGCGCGCTCTCGTCCTCCCGGCGCTGCTCTTCTACGTCGGTAATAACACGTTCAAAATGCAGGCCAAGCTGCGTCAGCAGTTCACGACGACGCGGTGAACCGGAGGCAAGATAAAGGGATAACATAGTTGTCCTTACTGAACAGCGAATTGACGACGAATCTTTCTCATCAATAAGAATAGCCAGGGCCACAAAATACCGTCTACCACGCTACTCCAGAAAATCTCTGGCCGAAACGAAATATTGATAACTAAAAACTCAGCCCAGAAAACAATGACATCCATTGCCAGCGACAGCACCATAACCATTAACGCCTGTTGCCACAACGCCAGGTTACGGAAAAGCTGAAATTTGAAAGCGACCAGATAGGCGATAATGCTCAGCGCCAGTGCCCGTACCCCCAGCGTGGAGCCGGAGATCAGATCCATAATGCCGCCCATGACAAAACCGGTGCCGACGCTCACCCGATGCGGTAGGGCCAGCAGCCAGTAAATCAGGATCAGCAGCAGCCAGGAGGGACGAAACATATAAAAATTGTCCGGCCACGGCATAATTTGCAGGATCAGCGCCACCAGAAAGGATAGCCAGATAACCCAGCGGCCATGGCTGCGATAACGACTCAAGGACGGCCTCCCTGCGCGGCAGGCTGGCTGCCCGGTACGGCAGTGCGGCTATCGGTTGAAGGCGTCGCTGAGGCAGGCGTTGAAGGATTTGCCTGCGCCGGCGCGCCTTCAGCGGCTGGCGGCAACGGCGGCCCCATCTCTCCGGCTGGCGGCAGCACCTGCGGCATCATCTGCATCAGGCGCTCGTTCGCTACCCGATGCACTTCATCCGGTGCCATTGGCATATCGCCGTTACGATCTGCGCCCCACAGCAGCAGTAAATAGCGCAGACGCTGCAGCCCTGCCGTTGGACGCGCCTGAATCACCGTATAGGCGCGCTGCGTATCCACTTTCACGGATGATACTACCGCGACCGGATACCCTTCCGGGAAACGCCCGCCGAGGCCGGAGGTGACCAGCACGTCGCCAACGCGAATATCAGTATTGCCCGGCAGATGCTCCAGTTGCAGATCTTCGGTGCAGCCGTTGCCGGCAGCGATAACGCGAATATCATTACGCAGCACCTGAATTGGCAGAGCATGAGACGCATCGCAAATCAGCAGCACGCGGCTGGTCATCTGCCCCACCGCAATCACCTGCCCAACCACGCCCTTATCGCTGATTACCGGCTGCCCTTCATAGACGCCATTGATGCTGCCTTTATCAATCACCACCTGATCGGTATAGGGATCGGTGCCGGTAGAAATCACCTGAGTCACCATTTTATGCTCATCCTGACGCAGCGGCGATCCTAACAGCTCGCGCAGACGCGCATTTTCCTGCCGGTATTGTCCCAGCATCAGCAGCTCAGTGTTTTTCAGAAAGAGTTCGCGCTGCAGCGCTTTATTCTCCTTTTCAAGCTGCTGGCGAGAGGCCAGCGTTTCAGCAACGCTGTCCAGAATTTGTCGTGGCCCATTGGCCAGAAAATAGAATGGACTTACGGCCGTGTCCATATAGTTACGGATTTGGGTAAACGAACCCACGCGGCTGTCGGCGATAATGATGCCGATGGCCACAATAACCGCCAGAAAAAGGCGGAGCTGCAGGGAGGGCCCCCTGCTGAAAATTGGCTTCATAAACTCTGCGTATTCCCCGACATCAAAAAAAGGGAGTGTTGCTTTCGCCGCGCACTCCCTTCTGGCAGATTATTCTTCGCTGAACAAATCGCCGCCGTGCATGTCGATCATTTCCAACGCTTTACCGCCGCCACGAGCGACA
The DNA here is from genome assembly GCF_002101395.1 of Pantoea alhagi. Taxonomy (NCBI): domain Bacteria; kingdom Pseudomonadati; phylum Pseudomonadota; class Gammaproteobacteria; order Enterobacterales; family Erwiniaceae; genus Pantoea; species Pantoea alhagi. The sequence continues at coordinate 1,141,005 of NZ_CP019706.1, forward strand.
CAGGTCAACGGATCTTCCGCTACCACGACCGGAATGCCGGTCTCTTCCATCAGCAGGCGGTCAAGATTACGCAATAGCGCGCCGCCGCCGGTCAGGACCATGCCGCGCTCTGAAATATCGGATGCCAGCTCTGGCGGACACTGTTCCAGCGCAACCATTACAGCGCTAACGATACCGGTTAGCGGCTCTTGCAGGGCTTCCAGGATTTCGTTGGAATTAAGGGTAAAGCCACGCGGTACGCCCTCAGCCAGATTACGGCCGCGCACTTCGATTTCGCGAACCTCATCACCCGGATAGGCAGAACCGATTTCATGCTTGATACGTTCTGCGGTTGCTTCACCAATCAGTGAGCCGTAGTTACGGCGTACATAATTAATAATAGCTTCATCAAAACGATCGCCGCCGATACGCACGGAGGAGGAGTAGACCACGCCGTTAAGAGAAATCACCGCGACCTCGGTGGTACCGCCACCAATATCCACTACCATAGAACCGGTTGCTTCAGATACCGGCAGGCCTGCGCCGATTGCGGCAGCCATTGGTTCTTCGATCAGGAAAACTTCACGCGCGCCTGCTCCCTGAGCAGATTCGCGGATTGCGCGGCGCTCAACCTGAGTAGCGCCGACCGGAACGCATACCAGCACGCGCGGGCTGGGACGCATAAAACTGTTGCTATGCACCTGCTTAATAAAGTGTTGCAGCATTTTCTCAGTAACAAAGAAATCAGCGATTACGCCATCTTTCATTGGACGAATAGCGGCAATATTGCCTGGCGTACGACCAAGCATCTGTTTTGCATCATGACCGACAGCCGCAACGCTCTTGGGAGAGCCGGCACGATCCTGGCGGATGGCAACGACTGAGGGCTCATTCAGCACGATACCCTGGCCTTTGACGTAGATCAGGGTATTCGCGGTACCCAGGTCAATGGACAAGTCGTTGGAAAACATGCCACGAAATTTTTTAAACATACTAAAGGATAATCCTGCAAGCTGGGGGCGGAAAATAAAATCCGCTTACTTTACCAACCACGCGAAGCCGCCACAAGGCGCAAAAACGTTCTACTTCGGTGAAAAATCATGCTATCTCGCGCTTGTTACCACCTCATCGAACGGATGCAGCAATATTCGGCCGAAAAAGCAGCTGAATACCCGCGAAATCGGGCTGATAAGCGGACATAACAGTTATAAAATCTAACATTTAAATTCCACGGCGGTTGGCAGCCGCAACTAGCCGCTGGCTCCTTAACCGCGCGCCATTATGTCAAATCATCCGGCTAAACCCGAACTCTTTGCGAATATTTTTTCACATTACTATTAACCAGTTGTGAAGTAGAGAAAAAGTCGCCCTGGCCACCTGCAACACCAAGCGCTGACAGCGTTTGCCACTCTTCCCGCGTTCTGACGCCTGCGGCGAAAACCTGCGCCGGCGTCATGCTACACACCTCAATTAAGCTTTTCACAAACAGCTGATTTTCAGTTCGTCGTTCAATATTACGCACCAGACCCGGATGAAGCTTAATAAGCTCAACGCCCGCCTGGGTAATATAGGCGGTGCTGACTACCGTTAAGCCAGCCTGGCTGACCGCCAGACGACAGCCAAAACCTTTAAGCAATCGCAGCGCCGGTTGCAAACGATTGAAGTGTTGACACACTTCTGCCTCAGCAAGTTCAAATAAAAAACGTTGCCGCTGCGATTTAGTACACTGCAGCAGCATATCACGCAGCGTTCGCTGAAATGTCGGCTGTAATAATGAATCAATCGTCATCGGCACCGCCAGCGTCTCTTCCGGCCAGCAGGCAGAGAGCGTCATAATACGCTGCATCAGCTGATGGTCGTACGCCTCAGCCAGTCCCATCTGCTGTACTAACGGCATAAACTCTGCTGCCTGCAGCTCTTTTTCGCCGTCAAAAATGCGCGGCAACATCTCACGATGATGCACCCGACCATCGCGCAGTACGGCCGGCTTTTGATAGAGCCGTGGGCCGCCGCGCTTCAGCGTATGCTCCAGCAGCGTACGCCATTTAACGCTGCCGCGTCCGCCATCCACATCCGTTCCTTCCGCCGTCACCCATGTGTTGCCGCCCTGCAACGCAGCATGGCGTGTGGCCTGCTCAACGCTCTCCATCACCTGTTGTGTGGTTTGTCCGCTACGCCAGGCGCTAATGCCGATATGAATCATATTTTGCCGATCGATCATTACCGTCGGCGGCAGCGCATCAACCGCTTTGATTAGCTGAGCCGCGATGCCGTCCGCCTCTTTTAGCGTGCGGTGCGGCAACAGCACCATAAAATCACTGCGAAAATAGCGCGCCAGAAGAGCGCCGGAATAGCGCATAACAAACGTCGAAAGCATATTGACCAGGGAAAAGAGATAATCCTGTACCGCCCCGCTACCCCATCTTTCACTCAGGCTGTCGAAATCGGGCAGACGGATCATCATTACCACACCGTGCGTGCCCACTTTTTCCTGATCTTCTAATAGGGTCGCCAGTTGATTATCAAAAAAGAGCCGATTATTCAGGCCGGTCGCCGCATCCTGCGCAGTAAAGGCGCGGATAAGGGTATCAATGCGGGTACGCTGCTCGCCCGCTTCCAGGAGATCGTCCAGCAGCAGATCGATAGCCGTGGAGGCTTTCGATGGCCACTCATTGACGTTGCCGCGGCCAATCCCACGCCGTTCGCCGTCAATAATGCGTTCTGCTCGCTTTTCCAGGCTCTCCATTCCTTTGAGCTGACGCCATAACCAGCGCTGTGTAGGCACCAGCAGCAGCAACATAAATGCCGCTACCAGCACAACGGCAATAATCACCGAGGAACCGATAAAAGATTTAAACCAGGTATTCGCCGGATCAAGTACCTCAACACGCAATACCCAGCCGGGCTGATGCATTAGCGGCAGATCGTAACGGCGGAAGCGATTGGGAACGTCATCAAGTAGAGGATACTGACGGTGAGAAAGCGCAAGAATGGCTTTTTCTTTCCCGAGGATCTGTAAGCGTTCTATATCCATAAGCGGCATTGTACGCCGTAGCCATGGCGTCAGCTCGGCAGGACTTTGGGTCAGCAGCGCCTGATCCACTTCTGTTTTCAGCGTCTCTATCTGCTGCTCAGCCCATTCGCTACGTAGCCAGAAAAAGCTCAGCGTGCTGCCCGCCAACATTAATACTATTGCCAGAGTAATAAGCAGCGTTACAAACGCTGAGAGTTTTGTGGTTGATCGCATCCCTGTGCCTTTTTCACTGCGTTATGACTACGCCGCCACGATGAGAAGCGGGTGTCAGAGGGTAAACATATGGAGGTTATTCGCCCGGCCAGCGCTAAAAAAATCAATAGCCTGCGATTTATTTGCGGCGGGTCAGCCTCTGCTACCATTCGGCGAGTATAGTTGCCAAAGACTTTATCGTTACCATCGACTAACAAAATTCAGGAGAATCTCATGCAGGCTTTACTGATTGAACAAGCTGACGGCGCTTATCACGCAGCGCTGAGCGATATTTCGCCACAGCAGCTGCCGCCAGGTAATGTGACCGTAGATGTTAGCTGGTCGGGCATCAACTATAAAGATGCGCTGGCAATTACCGGTAAAGGCAAAATTATTCGCCAGTTTCCGATGGTGCCCGGCATCGACTTTGCAGGCACCGTGCACCACAGCGAAGATCCACGCTTCCATGTGGGACAGCAGGTTTTACTAACCGGCTTTGGCGTGGGTGAAACGCACTGGGGCGGCCTGGCGGAACAGGCGCGAGTCGATGGCGACTGGCTGGTGCCGCTGCCGGAAGGACTGACGGCGCGTCAGGCCATGATTTTGGGCACGGCGGGTTTTACTGCCATGCTGTGCGTTATGGCGCTGGAGGAAGGCGGCATTACCCCGGATAAAGGTGATGTACTGGTGACCGGTGCCAGCGGCGGCGTCGGCAGTACGGCAGTGGCTCTGCTCAGCGCGCTGGGCTATCAGGTCACCGCCGTCAGCGGCCGGGAAAGCAATACGGATTACTTGCGTCAGCTTGGTGCTGTAAAAGTCCTGCCGCGCAGCGAGTTTGCAACTGAAAGCCGCCCGCTGGAGAAACAGCGCTGGGCAGGCGCGATCGATACCGTTGGTGATAAGGTGCTGGCCTCGGTGCTGGCGCAAATGCACTATTCCGGCGTGGTGGCCGCCTGTGGTTTGGCTGGCGGATCAGCGCTGCCCACCTCTGTCATGCCTTTTATTCTGCGCAATGTTCGTTTGCAGGGTGTGGATTCGGTGCAAACGCCAGCGCCCCGACGGATTGAAGCCTGGAAACGCCTGGTGAAAACCATACCGGCCAGTTTCTTTCAACAGGCCACCACCGAGGTGACTTTATCGGCAGCGGCTGATGCCGCCCAGCGCCTGCTGGATAATCAAGTCACGGGTCGTACGCTGGTGAAAATCGCTCAGGGATAAAGCACGCCAGGAAATTTCATATTTTCACCTGAAAAACTGCGCTGGTTCGACGTTTTGCTTCATGCTTAGTTATCTGCTCTCCGCCAGCGCTGCGGAGAGCCTGCACAGGAGTAGAACCATGAAGCCGGTAAATAAGCTCACCGAAGCGGATGTCACCCCCGAAACGATTTTCCACCAGCAGCGTCGTCAGGTGCTTAAGGCGCTGGGTTTGGGCGCGGCGGCGCTCAGCGTGCCGGGAGGCGCACGTGCCGATGTGCTTTCCTGGTTCAGGGGCAACGATCGTCCGCCTGCGCCCGCTGGCCGCCCGCTGGATTTCAGCAAACCCGAGGCGTGGCAGGCCGCGTTGCCGCTCACGCCAGAAGACAAAGTCAGCGGTTACAACAATTTTTATGAATTTGGTCTGGATAAAGCGGACCCTGCCGCCAACGCCGGCACGCTGAAAACTGAAAACTGGAAAATCCGCATCGACGGTGAAGTGGCGAAACCGCTCACGCTGGATATGGACGATATCTTTAAACGCTTTCCCCAGCAGCAGCGTATTTACCGTATGCGCTGCGTGGAGGCCTGGTCGATGGTGATCCCCTGGGTCGGCTTCGAGCTGGGCGCGTTGCTGAAAGCCGTTGAACCCACCAGTCATGCGCGCTATGTCGCTTTCCAGACGCTTTATGCGCCCGACCAGATGCCAGGTCAAAAAGATCGCTTTATTGGCGGTGGACTGGATTATCCCTATGTTGAAGGACTGCGTCTGGATGAAGCGATGCATCCGCTGACGCTGCTTACCACCGGCGTTTACGGCAAAGCGCTGCCGCCGCAAAACGGCGCTCCGATCCGCCTGACGGTACCGTGGAAGTATGGTTTTAAAGGCATTAAATCGATTGTTCATATCAGGCTAACGCGTGAGCAGCCGCCAACGACCTGGAATCAGCTGGCGCCGAATGAGTACGGCTTCTTTGCCAACGTCAACCCGCATGTGGACCATCCGCGTTGGTCGCAGGCCAGCGAACGCTTTATCGGCAGCGGCGGCATTCTGGATGTGAAACGTCAGCCGACGCAGCTCTTTAACGGCTATGCCGGGCAGGTTGCTTCGCTCTACCGCGGGCTTGATTTAAGGGAGAATTACTGAGTGCGCCTGACGTTAAAACAGATAACGGGGCTGAAGGTTCTGCTGCACCTGGCGGGATTACTGCCCTTGCTGTGGCTGATATTTTCCATCGTGCAGGGCACAGGATTTAGCGCCGATCCGGCAAAAGATATTCAGCATTTTACCGGGCGTATGGCGCTAAAGTTTTTGCTGGCTACGCTGCTGGTGTCCCCGCTGGCGCGCTATGGCCGTCAGCCGCTGCTGATTCGTGTACGCCGCCTGCTGGGTTTATGGTGCTTTGCCTGGGCTACGCTGCATCTGGTGAGCTATGCGCTGCTGGAACTGGGGATCAGTAATCTGTCGCTGCTGGGTTCAGAGCTTATTTCACGTCCCTATTTAACGCTGGGCATTATCAGCTGGGCGATTCTGCTGGCGCTGGCGGTAACCTCGTTACAAAAATTCCAGCGTAAAATGGGGACTCGCTGGCAAACGCTGCATAACTTTGTCTATCTGGTGGCGATTCTCGCGCCAGTTCACTATATCTGGTCGGTAAAAGTGATCTCTCCGCAGCCGCTTATTTACGCATTACTGGCAATAATCCTGCTGGCCTGGCGTTATAAGAAACTTCGCCGATGGTGGTCTAAATAGCGGCATAATTTGTGCCGCATCCCACATATCTGTCTAACTCCCAGGAAACTTTTGCCACCCGCGTTGATAATCTCCGCAGATACGACCAGTATTTAGCTGCGAAAAGTAACGAAATAGATATAATGCCCGGCTTCGGTTGCTATGAAAGACTCTTTTCACTTCAGAAAGGTGACAAATGGCTTTTCACGAGGTATTTTACGCGATGCCTCACTTATTGCAGGAGATAGCAGCAAAATGGCGCATGATTTTCATATTCTGCTCTTGAATGGCCCCAACCTCAATTTATTGGGGACGCGTGAGCCAGACAAATATGGGCACGACACGCTGTCCGGGATCGTAGACGATCTGACATCGCAGGCCAGCGCGTTAAATGTGAAATTAAGCCATTTACAGTCGAATGCAGAACACGTTCTGATTGATCGTATTCACGAGGCGAAAGGCAATGTTGATTACATCATTATCAACCCGGCGGCGTTCACGCATACCAGCGTAGCGCTACGTGATGCGTTGCTGGCGGTGGATATTCCCTTTATTGAGGTACATATCACCAACGTGCATGCCCGTGAGTCTTTCCGCCACCATTCCTGGCTTTCTGATATTGCTGCCGGCGTAATCTGTGGACTTGGCGTCGACGGTTACTCCTGGGCTTTACAAACGGCAGTAAAACGCCTGTCAAAATCAAATTAAACAGAGTACGGAACCACACTCATGGATATTCGTAAGATTAAAAAACTGATCGAACTGGTTGAAGAATCCGGTATCGCTGAACTTGAAATTTCCGAAGGCGAAGAATCAGTTCGTATCAGCCGCGCACCTGCAGCCGCTCCTTATCCCATGATGCAACAGGCTTACGCCGTACCGGCTCCGCAGCCGGCGCTGGCGACCGCCGTTGCCCCAGCCAGCGCGCCGGCTATCGAAGCGCCTGCCGCCGCTGAACTGAGTGGTCACATTGTTCGCTCACCAATGGTCGGGACGTTCTACCGTACCCCGAGCCCGGACGCTAAAGCGTTTGTTGAAGTGGGCCAGAAGGTGAATATCGGCGATACCCTGTGCATCGTTGAAGCCATGAAAATGATGAACCAGATCGAAGCAGACAAGGCGGGCGTGGTTAAAGCTATCCTGGTCGAGAGCGGTCAACCTGTTGAGTTTGACGAGCCCCTGGTCGTCATCGAATAACGAGGCGAACCATGCTGGATAAAATTGTTATTGCCAACCGTGGTGAGATTGCCCTGCGTATTTTGCGTGCCTGCAAAGAATTAGGCATCAAAACCGTTGCAGTACACTCCACCGCGGATCGTGATTTAAAACATGTGCTGTTGGCAGACGAGACTGTTTGTATCGGTCCGGCGCCGTCTGTAAAAAGCTATCTGAATATTCCGGCATTGATCTCCGCTGCGGAAATCACCGGCGCGGTAGCGATTCACCCGGGCTACGGCTTCCTGTCAGAAAACGCTGATTTTGCCGAGCAGGTTGAGCGCTCCGGCTTTATTTTCATCGGTCCTCGTGCCGAAACGATTCGTCTGATGGGCGATAAAGTTTCCGCGATTAACGCGATGAAAAAAGCGGGCGTGCCTTGCGTACCTGGCTCTGACGGCCCGCTGGGCGATGATATGGATAAGAACCGGGCGATCGCGAAACGTATCGGCTATCCGGTTATTATCAAAGCCTCCGGCGGCGGCGGCGGACGCGGTATGCGCGTTGTCCGCAGCGATAAAGAACTGGAAAACTCCATCAGCATGACGCGTGCGGAAGCGAAAGCCGCTTTCAACAACGACATGGTTTATATGGAGAAGTACCTGGAAAACCCGCGCCACATCGAAATTCAGGTGTTGGCTGACGGCCAGGGCAACGCGATCTATCTGGCTGAACGCGACTGTTCTATGCAGCGCCGTCACCAGAAAGTCGTGGAAGAAGCGCCAGCACCAGGTATTACCGCTGAAATGCGCCGTTATATCGGTGAGCGCTGCACCCAGGCCTGCGTTGAGATCGGCTATCGCGGCGCGGGTACTTTTGAATTCCTGTATGAAAACGGCGAGTTCTACTTTATTGAGATGAACACCCGTATTCAGGTTGAGCATCCGGTGACCGAAATGATTACCGGCGTGGATCTGATCAAAGAGCAGCTGCGTGTCGCTGCAGGTCAGCCGCTGTCGATCAAACAGGAAGAAGTGGTGGTGAAAGGCCACGCGGTGGAGTGCCGTATCAACGCGGAAGATCCGAATACGTTCCTGCCAAGTCCGGGCAAAATCACGCGCTTCCATGCGCCGGGTGGTTTTGGTGTACGTTGGGAATCGCATATTTATGCCGGTTACACCGTGCCGCCGTACTATGACTCCATGATTGGCAAGCTGATCACTTACGGTGAAAACCGTGATGTGGCGATTGCCCGCATGAAAAACGCGCTGGCTGAGCTGATCATCGACGGGATTAAAACCAACGTCGAACTGCAGATGAAGATCATGTGCGATGAAAACTTCCAGCACGGTGGTACCAATATCCACTATCTGGAGAAAAAGCTGGGTCTGGCAGAGAAATAATTTTTCTGTTGTCCTGTCTGAGGCCGGCTTGTCCGGCCTTTTTTCTTTCTGGTTTTGCTGATGATGAAAAGCACTTCTCTCGATACGCGCTTTATTCAGGCACACCGTGAGGCCCGCTGGTCCTTCTGGCTGGCAGTGGCTTATCTTACCGTCTGGGCGCTTTCAGCCTGGCTGGGCGGTGTACAACCCGGCTTTACCGGCCTGCCGCGCTGGTTCGAGCTTTCCTGTCTGTTTGCGCCCCTGCTGTTTATTTTCCTGTGCTGGTTGATGGTTCGCGTCTGCTTCCGTGATATTCCGCTGGAGGATGAGGATGCAAACTGAAGTTATTCTTCCCCTGCTTGGTTACCTGCTGCTGATTGCCCTGCTCTCGGTCTACGCCATGCGTAAACGCCGTCAGGGAAACTTTCTTAACGAATATTTTCTTGGCGGGCGCTCTATGGGCGGCTTCGTACTGGCGATGACGCTGACCACTACCTATATCAGCGCCAGCTCCTTTATTGGCGGGCCTGGCGCAGCATATAAATATGGGCTGGGCTGGGTACTGCTGGCGATGATTCAGGTTCCCGCCGTCTGGTTATCGCTTGGCGTGCTGGGTAAAAAGTTCGCCATTCTGGCGCGACGTTACAATGCGGTAACCCTTAACGATATGCTTTACGCGCGCTACCGCAGCTCGCTGGTGGTTTGGCTGGCCAGTATTAGCCTGCTGGTGGCGTTTGTTGGTGCCATGACCGTACAGTTTATCGGCGGCGCCCGGCTGCTGGAAACCGCAGCAGGCATTCCATACGATACCGGTTTGCTGATTTTCGGCGGCACCATTGCGCTCTATACCGCGTTCGGCGGTTTTCGTGCCAGCGTGCTGAACGATGCGATGCAGGGACTGGTGATGCTGATCGGCACCTTTTTGCTGCTGTTCGCCGTGATACATGAGGCAGGCGGTATGCATGCGGCGGTGAGTAAACTACAGCATATCGATCCGCGTCTGGTCACGCCGCAGGGCGTCGATAATATTATTACGCCCACTTTTCTCTCTTCCTTTATTGTTCTGGTCTGTTTTGGCGTTATCGGCCTGCCCCATACCGCCGTGCGTTGCATCTCTTATAAAGACAGCAAAGCGGTGCATCGCGGCATTATCGTTGGCACGATTGTGGTTTCGGTGCTGGTTTTTGGTATGCATCTGGCCGGTGCGCTCGGTCGTGCGCTGTTGCCCGATCTGACTATCCCGGATCGGGTTATTCCCACCCTGATGCTGACCGTCCTGCCGCCCTTTGCCGCCGGGATCTTTCTGGCCGCGCCGATGGCGGCAATTATGTCGACGATCAATGCTCAGCTGCTGCAATCCTCTGCAACGATCGTTAAAGATCTCTATCTGCGGCTTTATCCACAGCAGCTGGAGAACGAGCCACGGCTGCGCCGTCTTTCCGGCATCGTTACGCTGGTGCTGGGAATGCTGCTGCTGCTGGCGGCGTGGAATCCGCCCGATATGCTGATCTGGCTGAATCTGCTGGCGTTCGGCGGGCTGGAGGCGGTCTTTCTCTGGCCGCTGGTGTTAGGCCTCTATTGGGAAAAAGCCAATGCCGCTGGCGCTCTGAGCGCGATGATTGTCGGCGCGACCTGTTATACCCTGTTGGCAGCGCTGCAGCTGCAGCCAGCAGGCTTTCATCCTATCGTGCCGGCCCTGCTGTTAAGCCTGCTGGCATTTATTATCGGTAACCAGTTTGGTCGCCCGGCTTCAGCGTCGGACGCCTCCTCACTGTATGAATAAAGAGAATCGCTATGCCCTGGATACAAATCAAGATCAACACAACCGGCGCGGATGCAGAAGCGCTGGGTGACCTGTTAATGGAACAGGGAGCCGTGTCGGTAACCTTCCAGGATACTCACGATACGCCGGTGTTTGAGCCGCTGCCGGGCGAGACGCGCCTGTGGGGCGATACCGATGCTATCGGCCTGTTTGATGCCGAAACGGATATGGCGGAAGTGGTTAGCCTGCTGGAACAGGATCCGCTGCTGGGCCAGGGCTTTCGCCATAAGATCGAACAGATCGAAGATAAAGACTGGGAACGCGAATGGATGGAAAATTTCCACCCGATGCGCTTTGGGCAACGTTTATGGATCTGCCCAAGCTGGCGCGACGTGCCCGATCCCACTGCGGTTAATGTGATGCTCGATCCGGGTCTCGCTTTTGGAACCGGTACGCATCCTACGACCGCTATGTGCCTGAGCTGGCTTGACGGGCTGGATTTACAGGGCAAAACCGTGATCGATTTCGGCTGTGGCTCCGGTATTCTTGCTATCGCGGCCCTGAAGCTTGGCGCTGCGCAGGCGATCGGGATCGATATCGATCCGCAGGCCATTCAGGCCAGCCGCGACAATGCTGAGCGCAATGGCGTATCCGGGCGCTTATCGCTCTATCTGCCCCACCAGCAGCCAGATAACCTGAGCGCCGATGTGGTGGTCGCGAATATCCTTGCCGGACCGCTACGTGAGCTAGCACCGCTTATCAGCGTCCTGCCGAAAACGGGTGGCCACTTAGGTCTGTCGGGTATTCTTGCCAGTCAGGCAGACAGCGTTTGTGAAGCTTACAGCGAACGCTTTGAGCTTGACCCTGTGGCGGAAAAAGAGGAGTGGTGCCGCATTACCGGTATTCGCCGCTAAGCCTGCCTGCCCGCGCGTTGTGAGTGGCTATCGCAACGCGCCATTTCCTTTTTCCTCTTTTCTGCTTACAGATAGCTGTCTGTTTTTTGTACTATCAGCACGGATTAAAGACGCCTCTGATAAACAAAAAAGGGATAGCATGATGCAAAAAACAATAGCCGTGCTGCTGAGCTTGCCGCTGGCCTGGGCGGCATCGGTCCTTGCAGAAAATCAATGGTCCTATAAAGGGAGTGCTTCACCAGGGCACTGGAGCGAACTCAACGAGCAGTGGTTTTTCTGCAATAAAGGACGATACCAGTCACCCATTGATATCAGCGATCCTGTCGCGGGAAATCTGCCGAAAAACCTCTCTTTAGCGTTGCTTTTTCCGCAGGATAAACATTATTACCGGTTCAGCGGTTCCCTGACCACGCCGCCCTGTACGGAAGGCGTGATATGGCCGGCAAATCGTGGAATAAGATGGTGCCTTAACGCTATCCAGATAAAGCCATAGCGGGTTGCAGAGGCGTTATTGATGTCATATCTGTGGTTTTAAGCGCCGGAAAGACGCTTTTATCCTGTGGATGAGATCACATTTTAATAAAAATCTTTGCACACAATTTAATCGAGAAATTTTAAATGCATGTTTTTAAAGGACAAAGTTTTGAGGGTCATGGAGTAACCGACTTTTCTATGATTTTTACCCAATGATTGTTCAAAGTTTGGCCTTTCATCTTCAGTAAAAAATGCGTAATATACGCCGCCTTGCGAGTAGATACGGTCACTTCTTTCATGCGCATTGGACAACACCAGCTCCGTAATCAACTGATAGCCGCTCCGATGGCCGGTATTACTGACAGGCCTTTCAGAACGCTCTGTTATCAGATGGGGGCCGGAATGGCCGTTTCCGAGATGATGTCGTCAAACCCAGAAGTTTGGGCCAGCGATAAGTCTCGTTTGCGTATGGTACATAGTGACGAGCCCGGAATTCGCGCCGTGCAGATTGCCGGTTGCGATCCTGATGAAATGGCTGAAGCGGCACGGATTAATGTTGCGTCCGGCGCTCAGGTTATTGATATCAATATGGGCTGCCCGGCCAAAAAAGTTAATCGTAAGATGGCAGGCTCTGCGCTGCTGCAATATCCCGACGTGGTGAAGAATATTCTTACCGCTGTGGTTAATGCAGTAGAGGTGCCGGTTACCTTAAAGATTCGTACCGGCTGGGATAGAGATAATCGTAATTGCACTGAAATTGCCCAATTGGCTGAACGTTGTGGTATCCAGGCTTTGACCATTCATGGCCGAACCCGCGCCTGTTTGTTCAATGGCAACGCTGAATACGACAGCATTCGGACAGTTAAGCAGAACGTTTCCATTCCGGTTATCGCGAACGGAGACATTACTGACCCGCACAAGGCCAGGGCGGTGCTCGACTATACGGGAGCTGATGCTCTGATGATAGGACGCGCCGCTCAGGGAAGACCGTGGATCTTCCGGGAAATCCAGCATTATCTGGACACTGGGGAGTTGCTCCCACCCATGCCGCTGGCAGAAGTGAAGCGCTTGCTCATCGGGCATATACGGGAACTGCACGACTTTTACGGTCACGGCAAGGGATACCGTATTGCACGAAAACACGTTTCCTGGTATCTCCAGGAAAACGCCCCAAACGACCAGTTTCGGCGCACATTCAACGCCATTGAGGATGCCAGCGAACAGCTGGAGGCGTTGGAGGCATACTTCGAAAAACTTGCGTAAACGAAATAAAGAGCTGACAGAACTATGTTCGAACAACGCGTAAATTCTGACGTACTGACCGTTTCTACCGTTAACTCACAGGATCAGGTGACGCAAAAGCCGCTGCGTGATTCGGTAAAACAGGCACTGAAGAACTATTTTGCTCAACTGAATGGTCAGGATGTTAATGATCTGTATGAGCTGGTACTGGCTGAAGTAGAGCAGCCTCTGTTGGACATGGTGATGCAATATACCCGTGGCAACCAGACCCGTGCAGCCCTGATGATGGGTATCAACCGCGGTACGCTGCGTAAGAAACTGAAAAAATACGGCATGAATTAATTTCTTCGCTGTGAAAAAAGGCGCTCCATTCGGATGCGCCTTTTTTAATGTCTGGACCTCAAGAATTGTCCGTTTTTTGTAAATCTGGCCTGCCCGGCCTAACTTCTGTTTACCATCGTTGTCTGAGAAACTGTACCGCGACTGATTGCCATCTTTATGCGTTACATCTTTTTTTTACGCATATGAGAGCGTCATGAAATCATCACCACGTTTTACCCTTGATATGCTGCATCCCCGCCACTGGCTTACCTGGTTTGGTCTTGGCGTTCTGTTTCTGTTGGTTCAGCTTCCCTTTCCGCTGCTTGAGAAGCTGGGTGTCTGGATGGGTCGTACCTCGATGCGCTTTTTGCCGCGCCGGGTACGTATTACACGTCGTAATTTAGAGCTCTGCTTCCCTGATCTTAGCTCATCCGAGCTGGAACAACGCATCATCCATAATTTCGAATCGTTAGGTATGGGCCTGATGGAAACCGGCATGGCGTGGTTTTGGTCCGACGCACGCGTGAAGCGCTGGTTTACCGTCAATGGTTTACATAACCTCCAGGCAGCACAGAAAAACAAACGCGGCGCGCTGATTATTGGCGTGCATTTTATGTCGCTGGAGCTGGGCGGCCGCACGATGGGCCTGTGTCAGCCGATGATGGCGATGTACCGCCCGCATAACAACAAACTGATGGAATGGGTGCAAACCAAAGGCCGTATGCGCTCTAATAAAGCCATGATCGACCGTCGTGACCTGCGCGGTATGGTAAAAGCGCTTAAGCAAGGCGAGGCCGTATGGTTTGCTCCCGATCAGGATTACGGCCCGAAAGGCAGCGTATTTGCTCCGCTTTTTGCGGTTCCGCAGGCGGCGACCACTAACGGTACCTTTATGCTGGCCCGCATGGCGAAACCGGCGATGATCACCGTGGTGTTGATTCGTAAAGAGCGTGGCCAGGGATATGAACTGGTTATTCAGCCAGAGCTGGAAAACTATCCGCTGGAAGATGAACAGGCTGCCGCTGCCTATATGAATAAAATTATTGAACGGGAAATTCTGCGCGCACCAAGCCAATATCTATGGCTACACCGTCGTTTTAAAACCCGTCCGGTAGGCACTGCCTCACTCTATTAGTTAACCCGATCGATGAAAGCCCGTTAGTGGTAACACTAACGGGCTTTTTTTATGCAGATCGCGGCACAGGTGTAATGTGCGCGCCAGTTCACATTCCAGTCATCCTCTTTAACTCTTTGCACTCTTTGTGATCGCCACACCTTACGTCGCCTCATACTGGTGCGCGATAGTAGCCAAACTTTTCCGTTACCTTCCGTTATTAATCGCTTTTCTACAAAGAACCAGGATCCTGCAACTCTGGCACTCTCTTTGCACAGTTGTGAATGGCTAACCGCCGCAGACAGGAAAAGCGCAGCACAAGCGCTCGTCACCCCATAACGATATGATCACGCCACACAGGATGATTTATGAATAAAACGATGCTTTCCGCTGTGTTAGCTACCGCGTCGCTGCTGGCTATCGCAAATCAGGCTCATGCCGGCGCTACGCTTGACGCCATTAAAAAGAAAGGGTTTATTCAGTGCGGGATTAGCGATGGCCTGCCAGGATTTTCCTATGCTGATGCCAACGGTAAATTTACCGGGCTGGATGTCGATTTGTGCCGGGCCACCGCCGCCGCGCTATTTGGCGACGCAACCAAAGTAAAATATACCCCGCTTACCGCTAAAGAGCGCTTTACTGCCTTGCAATCGGGCGAAGTTGATATTTTATCGCGCAACACCACCTGGACATCCTCACGCGACGGCGGTA
Organism: Pantoea alhagi; assembly: GCF_002101395.1. Lineage (NCBI taxonomy): Bacteria > Pseudomonadati > Pseudomonadota > Gammaproteobacteria > Enterobacterales > Erwiniaceae > Pantoea > Pantoea alhagi. Next base: position 1,156,211 of record NZ_CP019706.1, read on the forward strand.
TGGGCTTCCTGTTTGCTGGCGTCAACTACTATGACGGCATCGGCTTTCTTACCCATAACAAAGCCGGGCTGAAAAGCGCGAAAGAGCTTGATGGCGCCACCGTATGTATCCAGGCCGGGACCGACACCGAGCTAAACGTGGCGGATTACTTTAAAGCGAACAAGATGCAGTACACGCCCGTTACCTTCGATCGCTCCGATGAGTCAGCGAAGGCGCTCGACAGCGGTCGCTGCGATACGCTGGCTTCCGATCAGTCACAGCTCTATGCCTTGCGCATCAAGCTGGGCAAGCCTGACGAATTTATTGTCCTGCCTGAAGTGATTTCAAAAGAACCGCTTGGCCCGGTTGTTCGTCGAGGCGATGATGACTGGTTCACTATCGTAAAATGGTCTTTCTATGCCATGCTGAATGCCGAAGAGATGGGTATTAACTCGAAAAACGTCGACCAAATGGCGGCCAAACCCAGCACGCCGGATATGGCACATTTGCTGGGTTCAGAAGGCGATTTCGGTAAGGATCTGAAGCTGGATAATAAATGGGCTTATAACATCATCAAGCAGGTCGGCAACTATCAGGAGAGTTTCGATCGCAACGTAGGTAAAGATAGCCCGCTTAAAATAGCGCGTGGGCAAAACGCGCTCTGGAAAGATGGCGGCATCCAGTACGCACCTCCCGTACGTTAATTCCTGCCAGTACACCGGGCACCGCTTACGGTGCCCTCGCCAGAATTTTCGCTTTTGAGGTCGATCATGTCTCAACGCCCAACCGTGAAAAGGGACTTTTCATTCTCTAATCCTGCGGTTCGCGCCTGGCTTTACCAGATTTTCGCCGTTGTCGCCGTTTTCGCCGTAGTGGGATACCTCATCCATAATACCGTTCTCAATCTGGCCAACCGGGGCATTACCTCCGGCTTCGGCTTCCTGGAACGCAGCGCTGGCTTCGGGATTGTTCAGCACCTTATCGAGTATTCTGATGGTGATACCTATGCGCGTGTTTTTCTGGTTGGCTTAACCAATACGCTGCTGGTCTCTGCGCTTTGTATTGTTTTTGCTTCCGTACTGGGCTTTTTTATCGGCCTGGCGCGCCTTTCTGATAATTGGCTGCTGCGTAAAATCTCAACCTTCTATATCGAAACCTTCCGTAATATTCCGCCGCTGCTGCAAATATTCTTCTGGTACTTCGCCGTGCTGCGAAATTTGCCCGGGCCCAGACAGGCGCTGAATGCTTTAGATCTGGCGTTTATCAGTAATCGCGGGCTTTATATTCCCTGGCCGGAGTATGCTCCAGGGACGTGGCCTTTTATCGTTGCCCTGCTGTTGGCCACTATCGCTACCGTTGCCCTGTTTCGTTTTAATCGCAACTATCAGCTGAAAACCGGCAGGCTACGCCGCACCTGGCCCGCAGCTGTGGCAATGCTGGTTATTTTACCGCTGATCGCCCATTTGCTGTTCGGCGCGGCGATGCACTGGGATATTCCTGCACTGCGTGGTTTTAACTTTCGTGGCGGTTTTGTATTGATACCTGAACTGGCTGCGCTCACCCTGGCGCTCTCTATTTATACCTCTTCGTTTATCGCCGAGGTGATCCGTTCAGGCATTGAGTCAGTACCGCATGGACAACATGAAGCTGCCATGTCGTTGGGTTTGCCTAATCCGGTTAGCTTGCGACAGGTCATCCTTCCGCAGGCGATGCGGGTCATTATTCCACCGCTAACCAGCCAGTATCTGAATATCGTAAAAAACTCCTCGCTGGCGGCTGCCATCGGCTATCCCGATATGGTTTCGCTGTTTGCCGGCACGGTTCTTAACCAGACCGGCCAGGCAATAGAGACGATTGCCATGACGATGGCGGTTTATCTGACAATCAGCCTGTTGATCTCGCTGCTTATGAACATCTACAACCGCAAAATCGCTCTGGTTGAACGTTAAAAGGTACGACTTACCATGACAGTAACCACACACGATCCGTCTCCCGTCCCGACAAATGTTGTTATGCGCATGTCGCGTTGGGCACATAAAAATCTGTTTTCCAGCTGGTTCAATACGCTGCTGACTTTGCTCTGCTTATGGATTATATGGAGCGTTATTCCGCCTGCGCTGAACTGGTTGATTTTCCAGGCTAACTGGTTTGGCGAAAGCCGTGCCGACTGTACAAAAGAAGGGGCATGCTGGGTATTTATTCACGCCCGTTTTGGCCAGTTTATGTATGGGCTTTATCCGCATGAACTGCGCTGGCGTATCAATATTACATTAATCATCGGGCTGCTTTCTCTTATACCGATGTTTATCAGGCGGATGCCACGCCGTGGTCGCTATATTGCCGTCTGGGCTATGGTATTTCCCCTTTTTGTCTGGCTGATGCTCTATGGCGGTCTGTTTGGCCTTGAGCGCGTAGAAACGCGTCAATGGGGTGGTTTAACGCTGACGTTGATTATTGCAGCTGTTGGGATTGCCGGCGCTTTACCGCTGGGCATTTTACTGGCTCTGGGACGCCGCTCCACCCTGCCGGTGGTACGGGCACTGTCAGTGATTTTCATTGAGTTCTGGCGCGGCGTGCCCCTGATTACCGTACTGTTTATGTCATCCGTTATGCTGCCGCTGTTTATGGCTGAGGGAACATCGATAGATAAGCTGGTACGGGCCCTGGTGGGCGTTATTCTCTTTCAGTCGGCCTATGTTGCAGAAGTGGTACGCGGCGGATTACAGGCGTTGCCAAAAGGACAAACTGAAGCGGCGGAATCTTTGGCGCTCGGCTACTGGAAAACCCAACTGTTAATTATTCTTCCTCAGGCCCTCAAACTCACCATCCCTGGCCTGGTCAATACCATTATCGCCCTGTTCAAAGATACCAGTCTGGTCATCATTATCGGTCTGTTTGATCTGTTCAGTAGCGTACAGCAGGCTACTGTCGATCCAGCCTGGCTCGGTATGTCGACTGAAGGCTACGTTTTTGCTGCGCTGGTTTACTGGATCTTTTGCTTCGGTATGTCACGTTACAGTCAGCACCTTGAGAACCGTTTTAACACCGGGCGTAAAGCACATTAAGGAATATTCTAATGAAACCTGTGACTCATTCTGCAGATACAATGATTACGCTTGAAAATGTGAACAAGTGGTACGGGCAGTTTCATGTGCTGAAAAATATTAATCTTACGGTAAAACCGCGTGAACGTATCGTGCTGTGCGGCCCTTCCGGCTCCGGAAAATCAACGACAATCCGCTGCATTAATCATCTTGAAGAGCATCAGCAGGGACGAATCATTGTGGATGGCATTCATTTAAATAACGACCTGCGCAATATTGAAAAAGTCCGTACTGAAGTCGGCATGGTATTCCAGCATTTTAATCTTTTCCCGCACCTGACAGTGCTGCAGAACTGTACCCTTGCGCCAATCTGGGTGCGAAAGACGCCCAAAAAAGAGGCTGAGGCGTTGGCGATGCATTACCTGGAGCGGGTTCGTATCGCTGAACATGCTCATAAATTTCCCGGACAGATTTCTGGCGGTCAGCAGCAGCGGGTAGCGATTGCTCGTTCACTTTGTATGAAGCCTAAAATTATGCTGTTCGATGAGCCGACATCAGCGCTTGATCCTGAAATGGTAAAAGAGGTTTTGGATACCATGATTGGTCTGGCAGAAGATGGTATGACGATGCTTTGCGTTACGCATGAGATGGGCTTTGCCCGTACCGTAGCCGATCGGGTGATCTTTATGGATCGCGGGGAGATTGTAGAACAGGCACCCCCTGAAGAATTCTTCGCGCATCCTAAATCAGAGCGTACGCGTATGTTTTTATCGCAGGTTATTCATTAAGCCAGTTTGGAACTCTACTCCGGGCTGGGGTAGATAGTGTATAACTGCCTAACAGAGATATATCTATTAACGGCCAGCAAAAATTTCTTTGATAATCAGAAACGAAAAAGCCTCAGCTTTCGCTGAGGCTCTGTCGTTTATTTGATGCCTGGCAGTTCCCTACTCTCGCATGGGGAGACCCCACACTACCATCGGCGCTACGGCGTTTCACTTCTGAGTTCGGCATGGGGTCAGGTGGGACCACCGCGCTCTTGCCGCCAGGCAAATCTTTTTATAAGTTGTCTAAGACGACTTATTTAAACTGTTGCTTTTTAAGCATGGGCCACATTACTGCCGCCCTGATAAAACTGGTGCTGATACCCAGAGTCGAACTGGGGACCTCACCCTTACCAAGGGTGCGCTCTACCAACTGAGCCATATCAGCACACTAAATTTGATGCCTGGCAGTTCCCTACTCTCGCATGGGGAGGCCCCACACTACCATCGGCGCTGCGGCGTTTCACTTCTGAGTTCGGCATGGGGTCAGGTGGGACCACCGCGCTCTCGCCGCCAGGCAAATTCTGTTTCCGCACGCCGCCCGCAGGGCCACGCACGCATATCCGTCAACAAGGCTGAAAATACTCTCAGTTCCCAAAACGCTTCCGGCGTTGTAAGGTTAAGCCTCACGGGTCATTAGTACCGGTTAGCTCAACGCATCGCTGCGCTTACACACCCGGCCTATCAACGTCGTCGTCTTCAACGTCCCTTCAGGGGGCTCAGGGCCCCAGGGAAGACTCATCTCGAGGCAAGTTTCGTGCTTAGATGCTTTCAGCACTTATCTCTTCCGCACTTAGCTACCGGGCAGTGCCATTGGCATGACAACCCGAACACCAGCGGTGCGTTCACTCCGGTCCTCTCGTACTAGGAGCAACCCCTCTCAGTCTTCCAGCGCCCACGGCAGATAGGGACCGAACTGTCTCACGACGTTCTAAACCCAGCTCGCGTACCACTTTAAATGGCGAACAGCCATACCCTTGGGACCTACTTCAGCCCCAGGATGTGATGAGCCGACATCGAGGTGCCAAACACCGCCGTCGATATGAACTCTTGGGCGGTATCAGCCTGTTATCCCCGGAGTACCTTTTATCCGTTGAGCGATGGCCCTTCCATTCAGAACCACCGGATCACTATGACCTGCTTTCGCACCTGCTCGAACCGTCACTCTCGCAGTCAAGCCAGCTTATGCCATTGCACTAACCTCACGATGTCCGACCGTGATTAGCTGACCTTCGTACTCCTCCGTTACACTTTGGGAGGAGACCGCCCCAGTCAAACTACCCACCAGACACTGTCCCCACGCCGGATTACGGCGCCAGGTTAGAACATCAAACATTAAAGGGTGGTATTTCAAGGATGGCTCCGTGCGAACTGGCGTCCGCACTTCACTGCCTCCCACCTATCCTGCACATCAAGGCTCAATGTTCAGTGTCAAGCTGTAGTAAAGGTTCACGGGGTCTTTCCGTCTTGCCGCGGGTACACTGCATCTTCACAGCGAGTTCAATTTCACTGAGTCTCGGGTGGAGACAGCCTGGCCATCATTACGCCATTCGTGCAGGTCGGAACTTACCCGACAAGGAATTTCGCTACCTTAGGACCGTTATAGTTACGGCCGCCGTTTACCGGGGCTTCGATCAGGAGCTTCAGGTTGCCCTTAACCCCATCAATTAACCTTCCGGCACCGGGCAGGCGTCACACCGTATACGTCCACTTTCGTGTTTGCACAGTGCTGTGTTTTTAATAAACAGTTGCAGCCAGCTGGTATCTTCGACTGGCTTCGGCTCGGGGAGCAAGTCCCTCGACCTACGCGCCAGCGTGCCTTCTCCCGAAGTTACGGCACCATTTTGCCTAGTTCCTTCACCCGAGTTCTCTCAAGCGCCTTGGTATTCTCTACCTGACCACCTGTGTCGGTTTGGGGTACGATTCGTTGTTACCTGATGCTTAGAGGCTTTTCCTGGAAGCAGGGCATTTGTTGCTTCAGCACCGTAGTGCCTCGTCATCACGCCTCAGCCTTAACTTTCCGGATTTGCCTGGAAAGTCAGCCTACACGCTTAAACCGGGACAACCGTCGCCCGGCCAACATAGCCTTCTCCGTCCCCCCTTCGCAGTAACACCGAGTACGGGAATATTAACCCGTTTCCCATCGACTACGCCTTTCGGCCTCGCCTTAGGGGTCGACTCACCCTGCCCCGATTAACGTTGGACAGGAACCCTTGGTCTTCCGGCGAGCGGGCTTTTCACCCGCTTTATCGTTACTTATGTCAGCATTCGCACTTCTGATACCTCCAGCAGACCTCACAGTCCACCTTCAGCGGCTTACAGAACGCTCCCCTACCCAACAACACACAGTGTTGCTGCCGCAGCTTCGGTGCATGGTTTAGCCCCGTTACATCTTCCGCGCAGGCCGACTCGACCAGTGAGCTATTACGCTTTCTTTAAATGATGGCTGCTTCTAAGCCAACATCCTGGCTGTCTGGGCCTTCCCACATCGTTTCCCACTTAACCATGACTTTGGGACCTTAGCTGGCGGTCTGGGTTGTTTCCCTCTTCACGACGGACGTTAGCACCCGCCGTGTGTCTCCCGTGATAACATTCTCCGGTATTCGCAGTTTGCATCGGGTTGGTAAGCCGGGATGGCCCCCTAGCCGAAACAGTGCTCTACCCCCGGAGATGAGTTCACGAGGCGCTACCTAAATAGCTTTCGGGGAGAACCAGCTATCTCCCGGTTTGATTGGCCTTTCACCCCCAGCCACAGGTCATCCGCTAATTTTTCAACATTAGTCGGTTCGGTCCTCCAGTTAGTGTTACCCAACCTTCAACCTGCCCATGGCTAGATCACCGGGTTTCGGGTCTATACCCTGCAACTTAACGCCCGGTTAAGACTCGGTTTCCCTACGGCTCCCCTATACGGTTAACCTTGCTACAGAATATAAGTCGCTGACCCATTATACAAAAGGTACGCAGTCACCTAACGAGTAGGCTCCCACTGCTTGTACGTACACGGTTTCAGGTTCTGTTTCACTCCCCTCGCCGGGGTTCTTTTCGCCTTTCCCTCACGGTACTGGTTCACTATCGGTCAGTCAGGAGTATTTAGCCTTGGAGGATGGTCCCCCCATATTCAGACAGGATACCACGTGTCCCGCCCTACTCATCGAGCTCACAGCACATGCATCTTCGTGTACGGGACTGTCACCCTGTACCGTGCGCCTTTCCAGACGCTTCCACTGACACACATGCTGATTCAGGCTCTGGGCTGTTCCCCGTTCGCTCGCCGCTACTCAGGGAATCTCGGTTGATTTCTTTTCCTCGGGGTACTTAGATGTTTCAGTTCCCCCGGTTCGCCTCATGCCACTATGTATTCATGACATGATAGTGCAACGGATTGCACTGGGTTTCCCCATTCGGGTATCGCCGGTTAATAGCGGTTCATATCACCTTACCGGCGCTTATCGCAGATTAGCACGCCCTTCATCGCCTCTGACTGCCAGGGCATCCACCGTGTACGCTTATTCGCTTAACCTCACAACCCGCAAGCGTCTTGCGACACTCGTGAGTGCGAGAATTGAGAGAATCGTGAACAACAATAAAGTTGTTCCGTTTTCAATTTTCAGCTTGTTTCCGGATTGTTAAAGAGCAAAACTTCACAGTACATTCGCAAATGCACTCTGGAGTGTTCATCAACCAGCGGTTGATGGTGGAGCTAAGCGGGATCGAACCGCTGACCTCCTGCGTGCAAGGCAGGCGCTCTCCCAGCTGAGCTATAGCCCCAGATGTGTTGTAAAACCCGCGAAGAACCGAAATTCTTTTTCAGGCAAGGCGTACGTTCGGGAAGTTTACTGTGGTAAACGACCGGGCGTATAACGCAGCTTGAGAAAGAATTTGGTAGGCCTGAGTGGACTTGAACCACCGACCTCACCCTTATCAGGGGTGCGCTCTAACCACCTGAGCTACAAGCCTGCCGGGGTTTTACTGCTCATTACTTCTATCAGACAATCTGTGTGAGCACTTCACGGTCGGGATTCAGCATGGTAAGGAGGTGATCCAACCGCAGGTTCCCCTACGGTTACCTTGTTACGACTTCACCCCAGTCATGAATCACAAAGTGGTAAGCGCCCTCCCGAAGGTTAAGCTACCTACTTCTTTTGCAACCCACTCCCATGGTGTGACGGGCGGTGTGTACAAGGCCCGGGAACGTATTCACCGTGGCATTCTGATCCACGATTACTAGCGATTCCGACTTCACGGAGTCGAGTTGCAGACTCCGATCCGGACTACGACGCACTTTATGAGGTCCGCTTGCTCTCGCGAGGTCGCTTCTCTTTGTATGCGCCATTGTAGCACGTGTGTAGCCCTGGCCGTAAGGGCCATGATGACTTGACGTCATCCCCACCTTCCTCCGGTTTATCACCGGCAGTCTCCCTTGAGTTCCCGACCGAATCGCTGGCAACAAAGGATAAGGGTTGCGCTCGTTGCGGGACTTAACCCAACATTTCACAACACGAGCTGACGACAGCCATGCAGCACCTGTCTCACGGTTCCCGAAGGCACTTCCGCATCTCTGCAGAATTCCGTGGATGTCAAGGCCAGGTAAGGTTCTTCGCGTTGCATCGAATTAAACCACATGCTCCACCGCTTGTGCGGGCCCCCGTCAATTCATTTGAGTTTTAACCTTGCGGCCGTACTCCCCAGGCGGTCGACTTAACGCGTTAGCTCCGGAAGCCACGAGTCAAGCTCACAGCCTCCAAGTCGACATCGTTTACGGCGTGGACTACCAGGGTATCTAATCCTGTTTGCTCCCCACGCTTTCGCACCTGAGCGTCAGTCTTTGTCCAGGGGGCCGCCTTCGCCACCGGTATTCCTCCAGATCTCTACGCATTTCACCGCTACACCTGGAATTCTACCCCCCTCTACAAGACTCTAGCCTGCCAGTTTCGAATGCAGTTCCCGGGTTGAGCCCGGGGATTTCACATCCGACTTGACAGACCGCCTGCGTGCGCTTTACGCCCAGTAATTCCGATTAACGCTTGCACCCTCCGTATTACCGCGGCTGCTGGCACGGAGTTAGCCGGTGCTTCTTCTGCGGGTAACGTCAATGAACCAGGTTATTAACCTTGCTCCCTTCCTCCCCGCTGAAAGTACTTTACAACCCGAAGGCCTTCTTCATACACGCGGCATGGCTGCATCAGGCTTGCGCCCATTGTGCAATATTCCCCACTGCTGCCTCCCGTAGGAGTCTGGACCGTGTCTCAGTTCCAGTGTGGCTGGTCATCCTCTCAGACCAGCTAGGGATCGTCGCCTAGGTGAGCCGTTACCTCACCTACTAGCTAATCCCATCTGGGTTCATCCGATGGTGTGAGGCCCGAAGGTCCCCCACTTTGGTCTTGCGACGTTATGCGGTATTAGCCACCGTTTCCAGTGGTTATCCCCCTCCATCGGGCAGATCCCCAGACATTACTCACCCGTCCGCCACTCGTCAGCAGAGCAGCAAGCTGCTCCCTGTTACCGTTCGACTTGCATGTGTTAGGCCTGCCGCCAGCGTTCAATCTGAGCCATGATCAAACTCTTCAATTTAAAAGTCTGATGCTCGAGAAAAACGTCGTAATGAATTACGTGTTCACTCTGAGACTTGATACTGCAATAGTTTTTGCGATATCCCGTCCGTGAGTGCCCACACAGATTGTCTGATAAATTGTTAAAGAGCAGTGCGACCGGCGCTTCGTGCCGTTGTCGCGAGGTGGCGTATATTACGCTTTCCTCTTTCAGAGTCAACCCCTTTTTTCAGAAGTTTTTCTCCGGCGATTCAGACTTCGCTGAACCGCTCAACACCGCGTGGCGTAAGCCGTTGTGCCGTGTCGATGGAGGCGCATTATAGGGATCCGAATTCATTGCACAAGCCTTTTTTCGATCTTTTTTGCCGGTTGCTGACTTTTCATTCTTTTCGCTGTGATCTTATGCGATCGGCTTAAAATTACCGCACAATATCAAAGATGGTTTCATCTCTTATTCGCTACGCTGCATGACCTCACATCAAAGGAGCAATATCATGACTACTGCTTTACGTCCTTATAAGCATTTTTTTCCCCGTACAGGTAATCGTGTGATGGTTGATGCCACCAGCGTAGTCGTTGGTGATGTAACGCTGGAAGATGATGTCAGTATCTGGCCATTAGTGGCGATACGGGGAGATGTGAATAGCGTGGTTATCGGTAAACGCAGCAATATTCAGGATGGCAGCGTTTTACATGTGACGCATAAATCAGCCGCACGTCCGGAAGGCTTTCCTCTTATCATCGGAGAAGATGTGACGGTCGGTCACAAAGCGATGTTGCATGGCTGCACTATTGGCAACCGTGTGCTGGTTGGCATGGGTTCGATTCTTTTAGATGGTGTGATAGTAGAAGATGACGTGATGATCGGCGCAGGCAGCCTGGTCCCGCCAGGTAAGCGACTCGAAAAAGGCTACCTCTATCTTGGCAGCCCGGTTAAACAAATCCGCCCGCTAAATGAAAAAGAGATCGAAGGGTTACGCTATTCCGCAAACAATTATGTCACCTGGAAAGATGACTATCTGGATCAGGAAAGCCAGATCCAGCCCTCATCATCTTCTTTATGAGCTTCTATTAGCTCTTGCGCCTGATCTTCCAGATCCCAGCGGTTAGCACGGAAAAGATCCAGCGGTTCGCCTTTGCCGAACCGCTGGCAAAGTAGCTCCCCTTTAATTGCACAGGTTAATTGAAAGCCGTTCACCATGGCGGGAAAACAGACGGCCCGGCGTGTCTCATTCCACTCTTCTCTGTCGGGAAACTGAATCGCCTGATTCATGATGCCAACTCCGCCTGCAAGCGACTCAGTACTGGCGCGACGTCCGGTAATATGCCATGCCAAAGCAGGAAAGCATGTGCCGCCTGCCCCACCAACATGCCTATTCCATCTGCCGTAGCCGTTGCGCCTGCGTGCTGACACCAGTTCAGGAAAGGTGTCGCTGCCTGCTGATAAAACATATCGTAGCAGCGCGTGCCGGGAGTAATGAGTGAAGCGGGCAGCGCCGGGACAGCACCATCAACGCCACTGGAGGTAGCATTGATAATCAGATCAAACTTTTTGCCTGCCAACTCCGTCATGGCTAACGCTTCAATTTCGCCGGTATGTGCAAAAATAGCGGCCAGCTCGTTGGCTCGTGCTGGAGTGCGATTTGTTAATGTCAGAGAGCATCCAAAGGAAAGCAAGGGCAAAATGACGCCGCGCGCCGCGCCGCCAGCGCCCACTAACAGAATATTATCGCCAGGCTTAATAAAAGATAATCGTTCCAGATCGCTCAATAAACCGATCCCGTCAGTATTATCTCCCACTAATTTTCCATCCTGACGCATGTATAAGGTATTGACGGCCCCCGCCAACGCTGCCCGCTCCGTTAGCACATCAGCAAGCTCATAAGCCTGCTGCTTAAACGGTAACGTCACATTGGCTCCCTTCCCGCCCTGGCGTAAGAAGTCATGCAAACTTGCAGCAAAGCTATCGAGCGGTGCGAGCAATCTCCCATAACGATGCTCAATGCCCGTCTGTTTCGCAAATTCATGGTGGATCAAAGGCGACTTGCTGTGAGCAATCGGGTTGCCAATAACCACGAAGTTATCCATATCCTATCCCTGACGAATAATATCGCCGCTGATAATATCGCGAATCTCAGAAGGATTAAGCCGGCCACCGGTTTCACCCTGTAATACAGGAAAACTATCGCCAAACTGCTGCACAACTTCTGTAACGTTACGGCAAGGAGGCTGGCCGCTCAGGTTAGCACTGGTTGAAACCAGAGGTTTACCAAACTGACGGCAAAGTTCCTGTACTGCAGGATGATCGCTGACCCGTACCGCCAGCGTATCGAAACGCCCTGTTAACCAGCGTGGCGTATGCGGTAGCGCTGGCAATACCCAGGTTACCGGGCCAGGCCAGGAGGCAAACATTTTTTCGCGCTGCGTGACAGAAAGTTCATGGTCGGCAATATAGGGCATAAGCTGCTGATAATCAGCGGCAATTAAAATTAACCCTTTCTCTACCGGACGCTGCTTGAACGCCAGTAACTGCATAACGGCTTCTTCACTGTCCGGATCGCAACCCAGACCAAATACCGCCTCTGTGGGATAGGCAATAACCGCTTGCTGCTGAAGTTGTTCAACACACCAGCCAACTGTTCCGGGAATGATTTCTTTATTCACTTCTGTTTCCTGCATCAACGGGTTTACCGCACGCTTTGCTGGCGCAAAAACGTTTCAAACCTTGTGCTGTCTTTTTTTCGATTAATAAGGGGAAATGACAATACAGGCACGTTCCCTCTTTTGGCGTGAAATTCACTGCAAACTGGCAATCAGGATAACGATCGCAGGCGTGAAAACTCTTACCAAAACGCGAACGCCGTTGTACCAGATGCCCTTGCTCGCACTGTGGGCAAGCAATAGAGGTTTCATCTGGGCGATCGATCACTTCAGTATGCTCACATTCAGGATAGCGGCTACAGCCGATAAACATGCCATAACGCCCCTGCCGTAATACCAGATCAGCCTGGCACAGCGGACAGTGTTGCCCTTCCAGAACTTTAACAATATGCCCATCCGTCTGATTTTTCAGGGGGCGGACATAGTCACACTCTGGGTAATGTGAACAGCCAAGAAAAGGACCATGCTTTCCGGAGCGAATAACAAGATTTGCCCCACAGGTGGGGCAGGATTCATGTTTTCGCACTGTGAAAAGTGCTGGTTTACTCATTCTGTTATGTCACTGTGAAACAACTCAGTGCAGCATTCCTTCATTGACGTCGAAAAGTAACTCTTCCATTTGCTGATAAGCATTTTCACATCCTGGAATGTTGAACAGCACCATCAGCACCACCCATTTAAGATCATCCAGATCAAATTCAAACGTATCCAGGGCCATAACCCGTTCGATAACCATCTCACGCGTCTCCAGGTTCAAAACCTGAATCTGCTCCAGAAACAGAATGAAGCCGCGGCAGCTGGCATCAAGGCGCTGACTCTCTTCCTCTGTATAGATACGCATTGAGAGCGGATCGGTGGTAAGCAGTATCGGAGCGACAAGCCCGTCCTGATAGTCTGCTAATTTTTCCAACCAGTTCAACGCATTATTGATATCGTCACGATGAAAACCAGCATCAGCCAGATCATCAGTCAGTTTATCCTGGTCAACGCGCATCTCTGCTTCGCTGTGGATATAAGTTTCAAACAAGTACATTAGTACGTCGAACATGGCATGCCCTCCTCAATCGGACATAGCCGCCGGGTACAGCTGCGATCCATCCTGCTAACTCCAGCTCAAGCAGTTTAGCTATGATGGCTGGCACAGGTTGGCCGGCACGTTCAGCGACGACGTCAACAGGTGTAACCTCATCTCCTACGTTAGCCAACACCTCGGCAAATGGCAATGGACCATCAGCATTGTCTGAAGAATTAATTGTATTCTGCGCGGAAAGCGGTAGCCACTGTAGCTCACTGTTGATCTGTTCAAGAATATTATTGGGATGGGCCACTAATAACGCACCCTGCTGAATAAGCCAGTGCCCTCCCGCGCTAACGTCACTTCCCAGGGGGCCTGGCAAGGCATAAACCTCCCTGTTTTGCTCCAGCGCATAGCGTGCCGTAACCAACGAGCCACTCTTAAGTGAAGCCTCAACCACCAGAACGCCCAGGCTAAGGCCGCTGATGATACGGTTACGACGTGGAAAGTTATACGCATGCGGTAGGGTATTCAGCGGAAACTCGGACACCAGCGCGCCACCAGCCATAACAATCTCATCCGCGAGTCGTTGATGATTAGCCGGATACAGTTGTTCCAGTCCGCTTCCCAGCACAGCGACCGTTTTGCCTTTTACCGTTAAGGCGGCGCGATGGGCTACGGCATCAATTCCGCGTGCCAGACCGCTGGTGATGGTCAGCCCGCTTGCGGCCAGGATTTGAGTAAAATAATCCCCCCATTGCCGACCATAATGTGAAGCGTTGCGGCTACCCACTACTGCCAGCTGTGGTGTAGCAAGGAGATGCGGATCGCCGCGCAGCATTAAGACTGCGGGATAGCGCGCAACGTTTTTTAACAGGGGCGGGAACAAGGCATCCTCAGCCGTAATGAGATGATGATCCGGCTGTTCAAGCCAACGCACTGCCTGTTCGAGAACGGGTTCGGGCACTGACTGAAACGCCTCAATCTGTATGGCGTCGAAGCCTGCTGCGATATAATTTTGCGGTTCGTTATGGCCGCCGTGACTTAACAATTTTGCGGCTCTTAGCATTTTTTCGCCGCACAGCCCTTTTACGTTCATCAGGCGTAACCACACTTCTTCTGAAGTCATTTCGTATTCCCTGTCAATGTGCGCCAGTAGCCGCTTTCCCTGGTGCGCAATGCTGTCAATCAAGGAGTGAAATGTCTACAATAAGAGGTAACGATGGTTACTTCTCTGAATACAGATCTGGAAAGTTATGTCAGTTTTACAAGTATTACATTATCCCGACGATCGTCTGCGCATTGTCGCGAAACCGGTCGCAAAAGTGGATGCGGAAATCCAGCGCATTGTCGATGATATGTTCGAGACGATGTACGCTGAGGAAGGTATTGGCCTGGCAGCTACGCAGGTAGACATCCACCAGCGTATTATTGTTATTGACGTCTCCGAAAATCGTGATGAGCGTCTGGTGCTGATTAACCCTGAACTGCTGGAAGAAAGTGGTGAAACAGGCATTGAGGAAGGCTGCCTTTCTATTCCTGAACAGCGTGCGCTGGTTCCTCGTTCAGAGCGGGTAAAAATTCGCGCGCTGGATCGTGAAGGCAACACATTTGAACTGGAAGCGGATGGCCTGTTGGCAATTTGCATTCAGCATGAAATGGATCACCTGGTCGGGAAGCTGTTTATCGATTATCTCTCCCCGTTAAAACGCCAGCGTATTCGCCAAAAACTGGAAAAGCTGGCTCGCCTTAATACCCGAGCCTCCTGACAGTAAGGAATAGCGTGTCCGAATCACTAAAAATAATTTTTGCCGGCACCCCTGACTTTGCAGCGCGTCATCTTGCCGCGTTGCTTACGTCTGAGCATCAGGTAGTGGGTGTTTTTACCCAACCCGATCGCCCTGCCGGACGCGGTAATAAACTCACGCCCAGCCCGGTTAAGCTCCTGGCTCAGCAACATCATCTTCCGGTATTCCAGCCGAAATCGCTCCGCCCGGCAGAAAGTCAGCAGCTTGTGGCCGATTTGCAGGCGGATGTGATGGTGGTGGTCGCCTATGGCTTGATCCTGCCGCAGGCGGTACTGGATATGCCACGCCTCGGCTGTATTAATGTTCATGGTTCTCTGCTTCCTCGCTGGCGCGGCGCGGCGCCCATTCAGCGTTCGCTTTGGGCTGGCGACAGCGAGACCGGCGTCACCATTATGCAAATGGATATTGGCCTGGATACCGGTGCTATGCTGCTGAAACTGGCATGCCCTATCACCGCTGCGGATACCAGCGCAACGCTGTATAGCCGGCTGGCGGAATTAGGCCCGCAAGGATTACTGGAAACGCTGACGCATTTAAGTCAGGGTAGCGCGCAGCCACAACCGCAGGATGAGGCTCTTGCCACTTACGCAGAGAAGCTCAGTAAAGAAGAAGCTCAGCTCGACTGGTCTCTTTCAGCCGCTCAGCTTGAACGCTGTATCCGCGCGTTTAATCCCTGGCCTGTTAGCTATTTTTACATTGAAGAGCAGCCGGTGAAGGTATGGCAGGCCAGCGTACTGCCGCATCAGGCGGGTTATCAGCCAGGCGAAATTGTACAGGCTGATAAAAATGGCATTCAGGTTGCCACCGCTGAAGGCATCTTAAATATCCAAATCCTGCAGCCTGCAGGTAAAAAAGCCATGTCGGCCCAGGATATCCTGAACTCACGCCGCGAGTGGTTTACGCCAGGAACGCGCCTCGCCTGATTCACAGCCCGGTAATCACTCCGGGCCTGTTTATTGATGATCCAAATATGAAAAAAACGGTTAATCTCCGCAGTCTTGCGGCCCAAACACTTGAGCGCGTGGTAGAACAGGGACAATCACTGAGCAACCTGCTGCCGGTGGCGCAGAAAAATCTCTCCGATAAAGATAGTGCGTTGTTACAGGAACTCTGTTTCGGCGTATTGCGCACGCTACCGCTTCTTGAAGCAGCGATTAAGCAGCTTATGTCTCGCCCGTTAACCGGTAAACAGCGCTCCCTGCATTTCCTGATTATGGTCGGCCTGTATCAGCTGCTTTATACGCGTATCCCGGCTCACGCCGCGCTGGCTGAAACGGTTGAAGGCGCCACCGTATTGAAACGGCCCCAGATGAAAGGCCTGATAAATGGCGTTTTGCGTGAGTTTCAGCGCCAGCAGCCCGATTTGATGACGCAGCTTGAGCAATCTCCACAGCGCTTTTTACATCCGGCCTGGCTGTTAAAACGTCTGCAACTGGCATGGCCAGAGCAATGGCAACAAATTGTGGAGGCGAATAATCAGCGTCCTCCAATGTGGCTGCGCGTTAATCGTCAGCATCATAGCCGTGAACAGTGGCTGGCATTGCTGCAGGAAAGCGGCAACAATGCGACACCTCATCCCGTTTATCCCGATGCTTTAATGTTAGAGGCCCCTACATCGGTAGGTCAGCTACCCGGTTTTGAGCGGGGTTGGGTCACGGTACAGGATGCTTCAGCTCAGGGCTGCGTTACCTGGCTTGCGCCACAAAATGGAGAGCGTATCCTTGATTTGTGCGCTGCGCCCGGCGGCAAGACTACCCATATTCTTGAAGCAGCGCCGGATGCGCACGTTATGGCTGTAGACATCGATGCGCAGCGATTGCAGCGTGTTTATGAAAATCTTAAGCGGCTGAATATGCAGGCAGAAGTAAAACAGGGCGATGGGCGCTTCCCGGATCAATGGTGCAACGATACGCAGTTTGACCGCATTTTGCTGGATGCTCCCTGCTCTGCAACCGGCGTCATTCGTCGTCATCCTGATATTAAATGGTTACGGCGCGACCGTGATATATCCGAACTGGCCGCGCTGCAGCGCGAAATCCTGGATGCCATCTGGCCTCATCTGAAAGCTGGCGGCACGCTGGTTTATGCCACCTGCTCCATCCTGCCGGAAGAGAATCATTTGCAGATTGCAAGCTTCCTGGAGCGTCATCAGGATGCTGAACATATTCCACTTAGTGATGATTCAACCATCGGCCTGCAGTGTTTCCCGCATCCACAGGATGGCGATGGATTCTTTTACGCTAAGCTAATAAAAAGATAACGTAGTATGCGCTGCGACAACCTATAAGTTGAAACAACGATGAAAATAATCATTCTCGGAGCAGGCCAGGTAGGCGGCACGCTGGCAGAAAACCTGGTGGGCGAAAATAACGATATTACCGTGGTGGATAAAGACGCCACACGTCTGCGTCAGCTACAGGATAAGTTCGATTTACGCGTGGTTCAGGGACACGGTTCCCACCCGAGGGTATTACGTGAAGCGGGTGCGCAGGATGCCGATATGCTGGTTGCGGTCACCAGCTCTGATGAAACGAATATGGTTGCCTGCCAGGTCGCTTATACGCTGTTTAATACGCCAAACCGAATTGCGCGCATTCGTGCTGCCGACTATATCCGCGATGCAGAGAAGTTATTTATACCGGAAGCGGTGCCTATCGATCACCTGATTTCACCCGAGCAGCTGGTAATAGATAATATTTATCGTTTGATCCAGTATCCCGGCGCGTTACAGGTGGTGAATTTTGCTGAAGGTAAAGTGAGCCTGGCTGTGGTGAAAGCCTATTATGGCGGGCCGCTGATTGGTAACCCGTTATCGATAATGCGTGAACATATGCCCCATATCGATACGCGTGTTGCAGCCATATTTCGTCAGGATCGCCCTATCCGTCCGCAGGGTTCAACCATTGTCGAAGCTGGCGATGAAGTCTTTTTTATCGCTGCCAGCCAGCATATCCGCGCAGTGATGAGCGAAATGCAACGGCTGGAAAAGCCCTATAAAAGAATAATGCTCGTTGGCGGAGGCAATATCGGTTACGGCCTGGCGCTGCGGCTGGAAAAAAACTACAGCGTGAAACTGATTGAACGTAATCAGCAGCGTGCTGCCGAGCTGGCAGAGCTGTTGCAGGATACGATCGTTTTTTATGGTGATGCTTCAGATCAAGAGCTGTTAGCAGAAGAGCATATCGATCAGGTGGATCTTTTTATCGCCGTTACTAACGACGATGAAGCAAATATCATGTCTGCGATGCTGGCTAAAAAAATGGGTGCCAAAAAGGTTATGGTGCTTATTCAACGGCGCGCCTATGTCGATTTAGTCCAGGGCAGCGTAATTGATATCGCCATCTCCCCACAGCAGGCAACTATCTCAGCCCTGCTTAGTCATGTTCGTAAAGCCGATATTGTTAGTGTGTCATCGCTACGCCGCGGTGTTGCTGAAGCTATCGAAGCGATTGCACACGGAGACGAAACAACATCCCGCGTTGTTGGCCGTCTGGTTGAAGATATCAAACTGCCTCCGGGTACCATTATCGGTGCCGTTGTACGCGGTGACGACATTATGATCGCAAATAATAATCTCCGTATTGAGCAAGGCGATCATGTCATTATGTTCCTGACGGACAAAAAGTTTGTGCCTGATGTGGAACGTCTTTTCCAGCCCAGCCCGTTTTTCCTGTAAACCATCAGCAGCAAGGAAGCTGCTGATACGTTCTGCTCTGCTCCCGCTGCGTTAATTGCCGATGGCAAACACTGATTCGTTTGTTAGACTTTATGGTTTGGCAATGGAAAGGAGCTGTTTATGAGTTTTTTAAAAGAATTTCGTGATTTTGCAATGCGTGGCAACGTTGTCGATCTGGCCGTTGGTGTGGTTATCGGTGCTGCCTTTGGCAAGATTGTTTCATCTCTGGTTGCAAACATTATTATGCCGCCACTGGGATTGCTGATCGGTGGGGTAGATTTTAAACAATTCAAATGGATATTAAAGCCAGCTCAGGGAGAAACGCCACCGGTCGTGATGGAGTACGGCATCTTTTTGCAGAATATTTTTGATTTCATCATCATCGCGTTTGCGATTTTCATTGCTATCAAATTGATGAATAAACTGCACAAGAAAAAGGAAGTAGAAAAGCCGGTCGCTAAACCCAGCGCAGAAGCAACGTTGTTGACTGAAATCCGTGATTTAATGAAAGAACAGAATAATAAAGGCTAAATCCCGGCGCTATGCTGAATAAATGCATAAGTCTTCGCCGGCAGTATCGCGCCAGATGCATTCTCGCCAACTAAAAGGCCAGTGGTAAAGTCTGCTTTACCACTGGCCTCCCAGCCTGCTTTATTGTGTTTTGCTTTACGCCGATAGCTGCCTTTACCTTTTACATTCACCTCGACCCGCGTTTTGAACAGAGGGTCATGCAGTAAAGCCTCTATGGCATTGTTTTTGATTTTACCTTTTTTATGCTGATAACCAGACATAACGTCTCCTTTGATGAAAGTCGGATATGTATATAGATCTAATTTTTGCTGAAATCAATGTTTGCCAGGGTTCAGCTCACCTTTTTTTACCGTTCCCCGTTCCAGGCTTTCCAGGATAGAACAGTCAAGGCTGGTATGTGCCGAACCGCAGCAGGCATCACTTAAACATTGCAGGGAACGTTGCATCATCTGTAGTTCCGCAATACGAATTTCAACTTCATGCAGGCGAGCCTGTACGATATTTTTAGACTCCTGACAGGTATGGTGTGCCGGATCGATACGGATCGAGAGTAAATCCCGGATCGCATCTAACGTTAACCCTAGCTGCTTAGCGTGCCGGATGAATTTAAGACGCCGCAGGTCATCATCGTTATATAACCGGAATCCCCCAGCCGAGCGGGCTGGCGCATCCATCATATTCTCTTTTTCATAATAACGAATGGTATCTGGCGTGACGGCAGCCAACCGGGCAAGCTCACCGATACGGTACATATTTACTCTCCTGCAAAACGTTGGGCAATCGCATTACGATACTCCCCGGAAAGAAAATCGGTGTTCAAACCTGCCTGCAACAGTTTTATTTCAAGCAGGCGCAGGCGTTTTAGATGGTCACTTTGGGCTATCTCGTCGGGATCAAGCTGTTTCAATAAGTCATTGAGTTCCAGCGCTTCACGCCGTATTTCCAGTTCCGGCGGTAAATAACCGGCATTCTTTAACATGCGGTAGCCAGCACGAAGCTCTGGTGGAACATGACTGTCATCATCCAGTATGAGTGGAGCACCTTCTCCAGGCAAACCTTGAAGCTCGCCCCTCTGCTGTGCTTCGCGAATATGTTGTTCAGCCAGTTGATCGATTAGCCACATGTCATGCTCCGGAAAATATCAGAGCTTCAGGATAGCGCAGATGAGTGGGAGGTAAAGCAGAGATAAAATGAGAATA
This sequence comes from Pantoea alhagi, assembly GCF_002101395.1. Classification (NCBI taxonomy): domain Bacteria; kingdom Pseudomonadati; phylum Pseudomonadota; class Gammaproteobacteria; order Enterobacterales; family Erwiniaceae; genus Pantoea; species Pantoea alhagi. The sequence continues at coordinate 1,176,497 of NZ_CP019706.1, forward strand.
TAAAAAAACCGGGCACCAGGCCCGGTTTCTTTAACATACAGCAGATTACTCTGCTGCAGCTTCTGCTTGAGCTTCTGGACGATCAACCAGCTCGATGTAAGCCATCGGAGCGTTGTCACCAGCGCGGAAGCCACACTTCAGAATGCGAGTGTAACCACCGGCACGGCTCGCGAAACGCGGGCCCAGCTCGTTAAACAGTTTTGCCACGATCTCGTTATCACGAGTGCGGGCGAATGCCAGACGACGATTAGCTACGCTGTCGGTCTTGGCAAGAGTAATCAGCGGCTCAACTACGCGACGCAGCTCTTTCGCTTTCGGCAGGGTCGTCTTGATGATCTCATGACGAACCAAAGAGCCGGCCATGTTGCGGAACATAGCCTGACGATGGCTGCTGTTGCGGTTCAGTTGACGACCACTCTTACGATGGCGCATGACCTTATCCTTCTCAGTAAAACCTTAACCTGCGATCTGGTTATTCATCAGCAATGCTTGCCGGCGGCCAGTTTTCCAGGCGCATGCCCAGAGACAGACCACGCGAAGCCAGCACGTCTTTAATCTCAGTAAGAGATTTTTTACCAAGGTTAGGCGTTTTAAGTAGCTCAACCTCGGTACGCTGTACCAGATCACCGATGTAGTGGATAGCTTCTGCCTTAAGGCAGTTAGCAGAGCGGACAGTCAATTCCAGATCGTCAACAGGGCGCAGCAGGATCGGATCGAATTCTGGTTTCTCTTCTTTAACTTCCGGCTGACGCACATCACGCAGGTCAACGAAAGCTTCCAGTTGTTCAGCCAGAATGGTAGCCGCACGACGAATCGCCTCTTCAGGATCGATTGTGCCGTTGGTTTCCATTTCGATGACCAGCTTATCCAGGTCGGTACGCTGTTCCACGCGCGCAGCTTCAACATTGTAGGCGATACGGTCTACAGGGCTATAGCAAGCGTCGACTAACAGACGACCGATTGGGCGCTCATCTTCTTCCGAATGAATTCGGGCAGAAGCCGGCACATAACCACGGCCACGCTGAACTTTGATACGCATATTAATAGATGCGTTTTCATCGGTCAGATGGCAGATCACGTGCTGCGGCTTGACGATTTCGACATCACCATCATGGGTAATGTCGGCTGCAGTCACAGGGCCAATGCCAGATTTATTCAGCGTAAGGATGACTTCATCTTTACCCTGAACTCTTACCGCCAGCCCTTTCAGGTTAAGCAGGATTTCCAGGATATCTTCCTGTACGCCCTCTTTTGTGCTGTACTCATGAAGTACACCATCAATCTCAACCTCGGTCACCGCGCAACCCGGCATGGATGACAGCAGAATACGGCGCAGTGCGTTACCAAGAGTATGGCCAAAGCCACGCTCTAAAGGCTCAAGGGTCACCTTGGCGTGCGTCGAACTCAGTTGCTCGATATCTACCAGGCGCGGTTTTAGAAACTCTGTCACAGAACCCTGCATTGTGTCCTCTCTTTGGTACTAAGCTTTACTTGGAGTAAAGCTCGACGATCAGGTGTTCGTTAATGTCCGCAGACAGATCAGTACGTTCAGGAATACGTTTGAACACACCTTCCATCTTAGTTGCATCAACTTCCAGCCAGGTTGGCTTTTCACGCTGCTCAGCCAGCTCCAGAGCGGCTTTCACGCGAGACTGCTTTTTGGCTTTCTCGCGGATGCTGACTACGTCATTCGGAGATACCTGATAAGAAGCGATGTTAACAACGCGACCATTTACCATGATGGATTTATGGCTAACCAGCTGACGTGCTTCTGCACGAGTGGCACCAAAGCCCATACGATAAACTACGTTGTCCAGACGACCTTCCAGCAGTTGTAACAGGTTTTCACCGGTGTTGCCTTTCAGACGCGCTGCTTCTTTGTAATAGTTACGGAACTGACGCTCAAGCACGCCGTAGATACGACGAACTTTCTGCTTTTCACGTAACTGACCGCCGTAGTCAGACAGACGCGGTTTACGCGCACCGTGCTGGCCAGGGGCTTGTTCAATCTTACACTTGGAATCAATCGCGCGAACGCCAGACTTCAGGAATAAGTCTGTGCCCTCACGACGGCTCAGCTTGAGCTTAGGACCCAAATATCTTGCCATTTTCTTTCTCCAACTATCCTAAAAACGGGCGTTATACGCGACGTTTTTTCGGCGGACGACAACCGTTGTGAGGGATCGGAGTCACATCAGTAATATTAGTGATGCGGAAACCTGCGGCGTTCAGAGCACGAATGGTAGATTCGCGACCCGGACCCGGACCCTTAACCATAACTTCCAGATTCTTGATACCGTAATCTTTCACGGCCTCTGCGCAACGCTCAGCAGCAACCTGTGCAGCGAACGGCGTAGATTTACGAGAACCACGGAAACCGGAACCACCGGCAGTTGCCCAACCCAGTGCGTTACCCTGACGGTCAGTAATGGTAACGATGGTGTTGTTAAAAGAAGCATGGACATGAGCCACGCCATCTGAGACTTGTTTTCTTACACGCTTACGTGCACGAACTGGTGCCTTTGCCATTATTCAATCACCCCGATTATTTCTTGATCGGTTTGCGCGGACCCTTACGGGTACGGGCGTTGGTCTTGGTACGCTGACCGCGCACTGGCAGACCACGACGATGACGCAAACCGCGATAGCAACCAAGGTCCATCAGACGCTTGATGCTCATGCTCACTTCACGGCGCAGATCACCTTCAACGACAAATTTGGCAACTTCGTCACGCAGCGTGTCGATTTGTTCTTCAGACAGCTCACTGATCTTAACATCTTCAGCGATACCCGCAGCAGCACAGATGGCCTTGGAGCGAGTTTTGCCGACACCGTAGATCGAAGTTAATGCGATTACGGCATGTTTCTGATCAGGAATGTTAATGCCTGCTATACGGGCCACTATGCACTCCTACTATTTAATATGTACGCACCATGCTGAAAAGCCCGTTTTCAGGATACTCAAATGGAAACGTACAGACATACAAAAGATTGGCTGGCTAATCTAGCCAGCTCAACCCAACTTTGCAAGAAAAATATGCGAGAAAATCAGCCCTGGCGCTGTTTATGCTTAGGCTCGGCACTGCAAATCACACGAACGACGCCGTCGCGACGAATGATTTTGCAGTTACGACATAATTTCTTGACGGAAGCACGAACTTTCATTTTTACTCTCCGTAACTTCTCAAGCGCCTGATTAGCGGCTATAGCCTTTCAGGTTTGCTTTCTTCAATGCAGACTCGTACTGACTGGACATCATCAGAGTTTGCACTTGAGCCATAAAGTCCATGATGACCACAACGACGATAAGCAGTGAGGTTCCACCGAAGTAGAACGGTACTTTCATCGCATCACGCATGAACTCCGGGATCAGGCAGATGAAAGTAATGTAGAGCGCACCAACTAGCGTCAGACGCGTCATCACTTTATCGATGTACTTCGCCGTTTGCTCTCCCGGACGAATTCCTGGTACAAATGCACCAGACTTCTTCAGGTTATCTGCTGTTTCTCGCGGATTGAAAACCAACGCCGTATAGAAGAAACAGAAGAAGATGATTGCAGTCGCATAGAGTAGCACATAAAGCGGCTGTCCTGGCTGCAAATACATCGAAATAGTTGTCAGCCAGTTCCACCCTGTACCGCCACCAAACCATGAAGCAATGGTAGCTGGAAACAGAATAATGCTTGAGGCGAAAATTGCCGGGATAACCCCTGCCATATTCACTTTCAATGGTAAATGTGTACTCTGTGCAGCATAGACACGACGGCCTTGCTGACGTTTCGCATAGTTCACCACAATGCGGCGTTGACCACGCTCAACGAAAACAACGAAGAAGGTCACTGCAAATACGAGAACTGCAACCAACAGCAACAGAAGGAAGTGCAGGTCGCCTTGCCGCGCTTGCTCGATGGTATGGCCAATGGCCGGCGGAAGCCCCGCAACAATACCAGCAAAGATTATGATCGAGATACCGTTACCAATACCTCGTTCAGTAATCTGCTCGCCCAGCCACATCAGGAACATCGTCCCTGTAACCAGACTCACAACAGCGGTGAAGTAGAAAGCAAAGCCTGGATTGATTACCAGGCCCTGCATTCCAGGCATATTCGGTAAACCGGTAGCAATACCGATCGACTGGAATATAGCCAACACCAGAGTACCGTAACGGGTGTACTGACTAATCTTACGACGGCCAGCCTCCCCTTCTTTCTTTATTTCTGCCAGGGCGGGATGAACCACCGTTAACAGCTGGATAATAATTGATGCCGAAATATACGGCATAATACCCAGAGCAAAGATAGAAGCACGGCTTAATGCACCACCAGAGAACATGTTAAACATTTCAATGATGGTGCCACGCTGTTGTTCAAGCAGTTTGGCAAGTACAGTGGCATCGATACCAGGGATCGGAATAAAAGAGCCAATGCGGAATACAATCAGCGCACCGATGACAAACAAAAGTCTGCGTTTCAGTTCGCCGAAACCGCCCTTGGCACTTTGAAAATCTAATCCTGGTTGCTTAGCCATCTGCTACTTATTCCTCAATTGTACCGCCAGCAGCTTCGATTGCAGCACGAGCGCCTTTAGTGACACGCAGACCGCGAACCGTAACCGGTGCAGAAACTTCGCCAGACAGAATCACTTTCGCGAATTCGATCTGAGTACCGATGATGTTTGCTGCTTTCAGCGTATTCAGGTCAACGATACCGCCTTCCACTTTCGCCAGCTCGGACAGACGAACTTCCGCTGTTACCATTGCTTTACGAGAAGTGAAGCCGAATTTCGGCAGACGACGGTACAGCGGCATCTGGCCGCCTTCGAAACCACGACGTACGCCACCGCCAGAACGAGAGTTCTGACCTTTGTGACCACGGCCGCCGGTTTTACCGAGACCAGAACCGATACCACGACCCAGGCGTTTACCCGCCTGTTTTGAGCCTTCGGCGGGAGACAGAGTATTCAAACGCATCTGTTACTCCTCCACTTTAACCATATAGGAAATAGCGTTAACCATACCGCGTACAGCAGGCGTGTCTTCACGCTCAACGGTATGACCAATGCGACGCAGACCCAGGCCAAGCAGCGTTGCCTTATGCTTAGGCAAACGGCCGATTGCACTACGGGTTTGTGTAATTTTGATCGTCTTTGCCATGGTCAATTACCCCAGAATGTCTTCAACGGATTTACCACGCTTGGCAGCGACCATTTCCGGAGATTTCATATTTTCCAGGCCATCAATAGTTGCACGAACCACGTTAATCGGGTTGGTGGAACCATAGGTTTTAGCCAGAACGTTATGAACTCCAGCGACTTCCAGGACGGCGCGCATTGCACCACCGGCAATAATACCGGTACCTTCAGAAGCCGGTTGCATGAACACACGGGAACCTGTGTGTGCACCTTTAACCGGGTGCTGCAGGGTGCCGTTAGTCAGCGCGACGTTAATCATGTTGCGACGGGCTTTTTCCATCGCTTTCTGGATCGCTGCCGGTACTTCACGCGCTTTACCGTAACCAAAACCTACGCGACCGTTACCATCACCCACTACAGTCAGTGCGGTGAAGGAGAAAATACGGCCACCTTTAACAGTTTTAGATACACGGTTTACCGCGATCAGTTTTTCCTGCAGTTCGCCAGCTTGTTTCTCGATGTGTGCCATCTTAGACCTCTACCTTAGAACTGAAGGCCAGCTTCACGGGCAGCTTCTGCCAGTGCCTGGACGCGACCATGATATTGGAAACCGGAACGGTCGAAAGCAACGTCTTTGATGCCTTTTTCCAGCGCGCGCTCAGCGATAGCTTTACCTACAGCAGACGCAGCGTCTTTGTTGCCGGTGTACTTCAGTTGTTCAGAGATAGCTTTTTCTACAGTAGAAGCAGCAACCAGAACTTCAGAGCCGTTCGGGGCGATGACCTGTGCGTAAATATGACGCGGGGTACGATGTACCACCAGGCGAGTAGCACCCAGCTCTTTGATCTTGCGACGTGCGCGGGTCGCACGACGGATACGAGCAGATTTCTTATCCATAGTGTTACCTTACTTCTTCTTAGCCTCTTTGGTACGCACGACTTCGTCGGCGTAACGAACACCCTTGCCTTTGTAAGGCTCAGGACGACGGTAGGCGCGCAAGTCAGCCGCAACCTGGCCGATCAGCTGTTTATCAGCACCTTTCAGTACGATTTCAGTCTGAGACGGACATTCTGCAGTGATTCCCGCAGGCAGAGCGTGTTCAACCGGGTGAGAAAAACCCAGTGACAGATTCACGACATCGCCTTTAACGGCTGCACGATAACCTACACCAACCAGCTGCAGCTTCTTAGTGAAGCCTTCGGTAACACCGATAACCATTGCGTTCAGCAGCGCACGGGCAGTACCCGCCTGCGCCCAGCCATCAACGAAGCCTTCGCGCGGAGCGAAAGTCAGAGCGTTGTCAGCATGCTTAATTTCAACAGCATTATTGATAGTACGAGTCAGCTCGCCGTTTTTACCTTTGATCGAAATTTCCTGACCGTTGAGTTTTACCTCTACGCCGGCAGGAACAACGACAGGTGCTTTAGCAACACGAGACATTTTTTCCTCCGTTAAGCTACGTAGCAGATAATTTCGCCACCAAGACCAGCCTGGCGCGCTGCACGATCAGTCATAACACCTTTAGAGGTAGAAACAACAGCAATACCCAGTCCAGCCATTACCTTCGGCAGCTCATCTTTTTTCTTATAGATGCGCAGGCCAGGACGGCTAACACGTTGAATGCTTTCTACCACAGCTTTACCCTGGAAATACTTAAGAGTCAGTTCCAGTTCCGGCTTGATGTCGCCTTCGATTTTGAAATCTTCAATATAACCTTCTTCCTTCAGCACGTTGGCGATTGCCACTTTCAGCTTGGAGGAAGGCATGGTGACCGCAACTTTGTTCGCGGCCTGACCGTTACGGATACGGGTCAGCATATCCGCGATCGGATCTTGCATGCTCATCTGTCTTTACTCCCGTGATTCAATTGGTGACAATTACCAGCTAGCCTTTTTCAGACCCGGGATTTCACCGCGCATAGCGGCTTCACGGACCTTGATACGGCTCAACCCGAACTTCCGCAGGAAACCATGCGGACGACCTGTTTGACGGCAGCGGTTACGCTGACGAGACGGGCTGGAATCACGCGGCAGACTCTGCAGCTTGAGAACAGCATTCCAACGATCTTCGTCGGAGGCGTTCACATCAGAAATGATCGCTTTCAGTTCAACGCGTTTTGCGAAGAATTTGTCTGCTAATTTCTCACGCTTGACTTCGCGTGCTTTCATTGATTGCTTAGCCATTAAGTAACCCTACCTTACTTGCGGAACGGGAAGTCAAAAGCAGCCAGCAGAGCACGGCCTTCATCATCAGATTTCGCAGTAGTGGTAATGGTAATATCCAAACCACGAACGCGATCGACTTTGTCATAGTCGATTTCTGGGAAGATGATCTGCTCACGGACGCCCATGCTATAGTTACCACGACCATCGAAAGACTTCGCAGACAGGCCACGAAAGTCACGAATACGCGGTACAGCAATAGTGACCAGACGCTCAAAGAACTCCCACATGCGTTCGCCACGCAGAGTTACTTTACAGCCGATCGGATAGCCCTGACGGATTTTGAAGCCTGCAACTGATTTGCGTGCTTTGGTGACCAGCGGTTTTTGACCGGAGATTGCTGCCAGGTCAGCTACTGCGTTATCCAGCAGCTTTTTGTCAGCGATCGCTTCACCAACACCCATGTTCAGGGTGATCTTCTCGACCCGAGGGACTTGCATGACAGAATTGTAGCCAAACTCAGTCATGAGTTTTTTAACTACTTCGTCTTTGTAGTAATCATGCAGTTTCGCCATCGTACTACTCCAAATTACTTGATAGTTTCGCTGTTAGACTTGAAGAAACGGACTTTTTTGCCGTCTTCGAATCTAAAGCCTACACGGTCAGCCTTGCCGGTAGCCGCATTGAAGATAGCAACGTTAGAAACCTGAATTGCAGCTTCTTTTTCAACGATGCCGCCCGGTTGGTTCAGAGCCGGAACCGGCTTCTGATGTTTCTTCACCAGGTTGATACCTTCAACAATGACCTTGCCAGAAGACAGGACATTTTTTACTTTACCGCGCTTACCTTTATCTTTACCGGTCAGCACGATAACTTCGTCATTACGACGGATTTTCGCTGCCATTGCTCGCTCCTTAGAGTACTTCTGGTGCCAGGGAGATAATTTTCATGAACTTTTCATTACGAAGTTCACGAGTTACCGGCCCAAAAATACGCGTTCCGATAGGCTGCTCGCTGTTATTGTTCAGAATAACGCATGCATTACCATCGAAGCGAATGACAGAACCGTCAGGGCGACGAACACCCTTCCTGGTGCGCACCACTACCGCCTTAAGCACATCACCTTTTTTCACTTTACCACGCGGAATTGCTTCCTTGATGGTAACTTTGATGATGTCGCCTACGCCTGCGTAGCGACGGTGCGAGCCACCCAGAACCTTGATACACATTACGCGACGTGCACCGGAGTTGTCGGCGACGTTCAGCATAGTCTGTTCTTGGATCATTTTAGTGCTCCGCTAATGTCAACTACTACTTCGGGACCCAAACAGAGGGTCGTTAGAAAGCCCCATAATTGAGGGCGCGGCATTATAACACCGGTCCCCGCAGATGGGTAGAAAAAATAAACGGCTCATGTCGAGCCGATATTTGAACCTGTAAATTAAGGAACGCGACATTCTAAGGAATTGTTCACTATGTAGCAATCGTAATCTGCACACTTCTTCATCTTATTGCTGGTTATTCTTCAACGCGGGGCTTGATAAGGGGATTAAGGCACTGAGTAAACGCTAAATGTTAACCACAGCGTTAACTTCGCCATGTTAAACGGCAAGTACAACCTTGCTAATTAAGATCATTAGGTCGTGGGCAGCGGACAGATACACAATCGCAGGCAAAAAAAAACCCTCTGCCAGAGGCAGAGGGTTTCAATAAGAAAGGAGATTCTATTACAGAACCGCTTTCTCAATAACGCGAACCAGAGTCCAGGACTTAGTCTTGGACAGCGGGCGGCATTCGCGGATTTCTACCACGTCGCCGATACCGCATTCGTTGTTCTCGTCATGGATGTGCAGCTTAGTCGTACGCTTAATGAATTTACCGTAGATCGGGTGCTTCACGAAACGCTCGATAGCAACAACTGCAGATTTCTGCATTTTGTCACTAACAACACGACCTTGCAGAGTACGAATTTTATCGGTCATTACGCACCCGCCTTCTCAGTCAGTAAAGTTTTAACGCGTGCAACATCACGGCGCACATTCTTCAGCAGATGACTCTGCTGCAGCTGGCCAGATGCTGCCTGCATGCGCAGGTTGAACTGCTCGCGCAGCAGGTTAAGCAGCTCAGTGTTCAGCTCTTCAACGCTTTTTTCACGCAGCTCTTTTGCTTTCATTACATCACCGTCTTAGTAACAAAGGTGGTTTTGATAGGCAGTTTTGCTGCTGCCAGCTTGAATGCTTCACGGGCCAGCTCCTCCGGTACGCCGTCCATTTCATACAGGACTTTACCCGGCTGGATCAAGGCAACCCAATACTCCACGTTACCTTTACCTTTACCCATACGCACTTCCAGCGGCTTCTCGGTGATCGGTTTGTCCGGGAATACACGGATCCAGATCTTACCTTGACGCTTAACTGCACGGGTCATAGCACGACGTGCTGCTTCGATCTGACGAGCAGTCAGACGACCACGGCCAACAGCTTTCAGACCGAAAGTACCGAAGCTCACATCCGTACCGGCAGCCAGACCACGGTTGCGGCCTTTATGCACCTTACGGAATTTTGTACGCTTTGGTTGTAACATCAGCGACTCTCCTTACTTACGGCCTTTACGCTGCTGCTTTTTCGGTTGAGCAGCCGGTTTTTCCGGTTGTTCAACAGCAGCCATACCACCCAGGATCTCACCTTTGAAGATCCATACCTTAACGCCGATTACACCATAAGTGGTGTGCGCTTCTGAGGTGTTGTAGTCGATGTCAGCACGCAGGGTGTGCAGCGGTACGCGACCTTCGCGGTACCATTCGGTACGTGCGATTTCTGCGCCGCCCAGACGGCCACTAACTTCAACTTTAATACCTTTAGCGCCCAGACGCATTGCGTTCTGTACAGCACGCTTCATCGCACGACGGAACATCACGCGACGCTCCAGCTGAGAAGTGATGCTGTCAGCAACCAATTTCGCGTCCAGTTCCGGTTTACGGACTTCGGCGATATTGATCTGCGCCGGTACGCCAGCGATATTCGCTACGACGTTACGCAGTTTTTCTACGTCTTCGCCTTTTTTACCGATAACGATGCCCGGGCGAGCGGTGTGAATGGTCACACGGATGCTTTTAGCCGGACGTTCGATAACGATGCGCGAAACAGACGCTTTAGCCAGTTCTTTAGTCAGGAACTGACGCACTTTAAAATCGCTGTCCAGGTTGTCAGCGAATTCTTTGGTATTAGCGAACCAGGTAGAGTTCCAGGGTTTAACAATACCCAGTCGAATACCATTAGGATGTACTTTCTGACCCATTGCTAGTCTCCAGAGTCTCAGCGATCGGACACAACCACAGTAATGTGGCTGGTGCGCTTCAGGATGCGATCTGCACGACCTTTCGCACGCGGCATAATGCGCTTCATGCTTGGGCCTTCGTCGACGAAAATTTTCGCGACTTTCAGATCGTCGATATCAGCGCCATCGTTGTGTTCTGCGTTAGCAATGGCAGATTCCAGAACTTTCTTGACCAGTACAGCCGCTTTTTTATTGGTGTAGGTCAGGATGTCCAGAGCCTGCGACACTTTCTTACCGCGAATCAGGTCAGCCACCAGGCGAACCTTTTGAGCAGAAGAACGAGCGTGGCGATGTTGAGCAATAGTTTCCATCTCTTCCTCCTGCCTTAGCGTTTCTTGGCTTTTTTATCAGCCGCGTGACCGCGATAAGTACGAGTCGGCGCGAATTCACCCAGTTTGTGACCAACCATTTCGTCGGAAACAAAGACAGGTACGTGCTGACGACCATTATGGACAGCGATGGTCAAACCGATCATATTTGGAAAGATCGTTGAACGACGGGACCAAGTGCGCAGGGGCTTCTTGTCACCGCTTTCCACCGCTTTCTCTACCTTCTTCAGCAAGTGCAGGTCAATAAATGGACCTTTCTTGAGAGAACGTGGCATGGCTTATCCTCTAATATTATTTGCTACGGCGACGTACGATAAATTTATCAGTACGCTTGTTGCTACGGGTCTTCTTACCTTTGGTCTGAACGCCCCACGGAGTTACCGGGTGCTTACCAAAGTTACGACCTTCACCACCACCGTGCGGGTGATCAACTGGGTTCATCGCAGTACCACGAACGGTCGGACGAACACCACGCCAGCGGGCAGCACCTGCTTTACCCAGAACGCGCAGCATATGCTCAGCGTTACCGACTTCGCCCAGAGTAGCGCGGCAGTCAGATTCGACTTTACGCATTTCACCTGAACGCAGACGCAGGGTTACGTAGGAACCTTCACGCGCAACGATCTGCACGTAAGCACCAGCAGAACGAGCAATCTGACCGCCCTTGCCTGGTTTCATTTCTACGTTATGAACAGTGGAACCAACTGGGATGTTACGCATCGGCAGGGTGTTACCTGCTTTGATCGCAGCATCAACGCCAGACTGAATCTGGTCGCCAGCTTTCAGGCCTTTAGGGGCCAGGATATAACGGCGTTCGCCATCTTTGTACAGAACCAGCGCGATGTTCGCGGAACGGTTCGGATCGTACTCAAGACGTTCAACAACTGCCGGGATACCGTCTTTGTTGCGTTTAAAGTCAACGATACGGTAAGCCTGCTTATGACCACCACCAATGTGACGCGTGGTGATGCGGCCATTGTTGTTACGGCCACCGGATTTGCTGTTTTTTTCCACCAGCGGAGCAAATGGTTTGCCCTTGTGCAGCTCTGGGTTCACCACTTTAACTACGTGGCGACGACCCGGAGATGTCGGTTTACATTTAACAATTGCCATTGTTCTTCTCCTCCGACTTACTCTGCGCCGCCGACGAAGTCCAGATTCTGGCCTTCTTTCAGGGTGACGTAAGCTTTCTTCCAGTCGCTACGACGACCAATACGCTGTCCATGACGCTTAACCTTGCCCTTAACGACCAGGGTGTTTACGTCTTTGACTTCAACTTCGAAAAGTTTCTGCACAGCGGCTTTGATTTCTGCTTTGGACGCGTCTTTCGCAACTTTGAGAACGATGGTATTGGTTTTTTCCATCGCGGTAGACGCTTTTTCAGAAACGTGCGGTGCGCGCACTACTTTCAGCAGACGTTCTTCACGGATCATGCCAGCATCTCCTCAACTTGCTTAACTGCGTCAGCAGTCATAACGACTTTGTCGAAGGCGATCAGGCTAACCGGATCGATACCCGCTGCATCGCGCACGTCAACCTTGTACAGGTTACGCGCAGCCAGGAACAGATTCTCATCCAGTTCACCGGTGATGATCAGCACGTCTTCCAGCGCCATATCTTTCAGTTTCTGTACCAGCAGCTTGGTTTTCGGCGCTTCTACAGAGAACTGCTCGACAACGATCAGACGATCCTGACGTACCAGCTCGGACAGAATGCTTTTCAGCGCGCCGCGGTACATCTTTTTGTTAACTTTTTGACTGTGATCCTGCGGCTTCGCAGCGAAAGTCACACCACCTGAACGCCAGATTGGGCTCTTAACAGAACCTGCACGCGCACGGCCGGTGCCTTTCTGGCGCCACGGTTTTTTACCGGAACCAGTTACTTCAGCACGGGTTTTCTGGGCACGAGTACCTTGACGGGCACCAGCTGCATAAGCAACAACAACCTGATGTACCAGCGCTTCGTTGAAATCACGACCGAAGGTAGTTTCGGAAACAGTCAGCGCGCTTTGCGCGTCTTTCAATACTAATTCCATTGCTATCCCCTTACGCCTTCACAGCTGGTTTAACGATCAGGTCGCTACCGGTAGCACCGGGAACTGCACCTTTAACCAGCAGCAGGTTGCGCTCAGCGTCAACACGTACTACGTCCAGGCTCTGAACGGTTACGCGCTCATTACCCAGCTGACCTGCCATTTTTTTGCCTTTGAACACTTTGCCCGGAGTCTGGTTCTGACCGATAGAACCCGGAACGCGGTGAGACAAGGAGTTACCGTGTGTAGCATCCTGGGTACGGAAGTTCCAGCGCTTAACAGTACCGGCGAAACCTTTACCTTTGGAGGTACCAGTCACGTCAACTTTCTTAACTTCAGCGAAAATTTCAACGCTGATGTCCTGGCCAACGGTATATTCTTCACCTTCAGCGGTGCGGAATTCCCACAGACCACGGCCAGCTTCTACGCCAGCTTTAGCAAAATGACCTGCTTCAGGTTTGGTCACACGGTTTGCTTTTTTAGCACCGGTGGTAACCTGGATGGCGCGGTAACCGTCGCTGTCCAGACCTTTAACCTGAGTAACGCGGTTTGCTTCAACTTCGATAACGGTTACAGGGATAGAAACGCCTTCTTCAGTGAAGATGCGGGTCATACCCACTTTTTTACCGACTAAACCAATCATTGTTTCAACCTCTCAATCGCTCGATGACCTGATTAACCCAGGCTGATCTGCACGTCTACACCGGCAGCCAGATCCAGACGCATCAGAGCATCAACGGTTTTTTCAGTTGGCTCAACGATGTCAACCAGACGCTTGTGAGTGCGGATTTCATACTGATCGCGCGCGTCTTTGTTAACGTGCGGGGAGATCAGAACGGTAAAGCGCTCTTTGCGGGTCGGCAGCGGGATCGGACCACGTACCTGCGCACCAGTGCGCTTGGCAGTCTCAACGATTTCCGCGGTTGATTGATCGATCAGACGATGATCAAACGCTTTAAGACGGATACGGATTCTTTGGTTCTGCATGAGACCAGAGCTCCAATTATTTTATAAACGAAAAAAATTACTCCTCACACCCATTACGATTGATGGGGGAGTGTAATCGTTCAGCATATAACTCCCCAATCGGGAGTATTGTCAGGCCAGGCGAGATCCGACCAGCCTGCGATTCTGCTCGAATCGCGCTTGCAATATTAGCAGGCCCGCGCATTATACGGGAATTCGCTCAGATAGCAACCCATCGAACAATATTGCCCTAAAAAAGTGGAAGCCAAAGCGCATGCTTATTGGGTGCAGCGCAACCGTCGCTTTTTCTTTGCGACTCCACTTCAGTGTCAGGTAAGCGGCAGGAGACAGCATTTGTGTCAGGCCTTATCCTGAAATAACTATCAGGGATAAAAGGGAATTTTATGTTGGCGCTTTTTCTTTCAGGGCTGGCTGGGCTCGCTACAGGAAGCTTTCTCTGCCTGGCTGCCGATCGCTATCAGCCCGGCTTTACCTCACGGCAATGGCTATCAACGCTTGCCCTCCCCGCTTCGCACTGCGCCGGGTGTGGCCACCGTCTTCAAATCAGCGAGCTGGTGCCGGTTTACAGTTGGTGCAGATACCGGGGCAAATGCCGTTACTGTCAGATAACGCTTCCGCTGCGTTTGGTTATCACGGAGGCGCTAACCTGCCTGCTCTTTGTCTTACTGGCAGGTTGTCAAAGTTCTCTGGTCCCGCTGATGTTTCTACTGCTGTTCAGTGCAGCACTGATTGTGCTCAGCCTTATTGACCAGCGTCATTTCATATTGCCTGACGCAGTTACGCTTCCTCTGTTATGGCTGGGCCTGCTATATCATTTGACGCTGTGTCAGGAGCGGTTAGCCTCGGCGGTAGCAGGCGTTTTACTCGGCTGGCTTTCCCTGTGGGCGCTCTACTGGGGATTTTTGGCATTATGTCGTCAGGAAGGGATTGGATATGGCGATATAAAACTCTTTGCTGCATTAGGCGCGTGGAGCGGCTGGCAAACGCTGCCTTTGATTGCAACCATTGCAGCATTATCTGGCCTGACGCTTTTTGTCTGTTGTGGTCTGTGTAACAAAGCTGCCGGCTGGCAACGCCGACAGCCATTTGGCCCTTGTCTGGCTATAGCTGGCTGGGCTGTACTCTTCTGGCAAACGCAGGCGGGTAACGTTACTCCTCTTCCCTGATTTGCGCCTGAAGATAGTTCTGGATACCCATTTTTTGGATTAAATCCAGTTCGGTTTCCAGCCAGTCGATATGCTTCTCTTCATCTGCCAGGATTTCAATCATCATATCCCGGCTGACGTAGTCATAAATCTTATCTGCCCAGGCGATGGCTTCACGCAGATCTTTTGCCCCTTCCATCTCAAGCGCCAGATCGGACCGCAGCATCTCCTCTACATCTTCACCAATGCGTAAACGGCCCAAATCCTGAAGGTTTGGAACACCCTCCAGAAAAAGTATGCGTTCAATGTATTTGTCCGCATGCTTCATCTCATCAATGGACTCGTGATACTCCACATCATTCAAGCGCATCAGTCCCCAGTTTTTGAACATTCGCGCATGAAGAAAATACTGATTAACCGCAACCAGTTCATTTCCTAATAGTTTATTCAAATGGCTTATGATTTTTGCATCGCCTTTCATTACGCTTCCTCCGCTTCCAGTTAATTAGAGCGTAGATGCGGTTAGAAAGAAGTCAAAAAGGCAACGGAAAAACTGTGGGTATACTCAGGCGATCTCTTTATACATCGGCGGATTCTTCAGCTCTTCATCCATGATTTCACGTACTGCACGAATACACTTACCGCATTGCTTACCAACCGGCACCAGATGACGCAGTTGTTGAATAGATTTTGGCTGATAACGCCGAACAACTTCACGTACGGTTTTATCGCTTATCGCATTACACAGGCAGACGTACATTTATATGCTCCAGTACAAATACTGAACGCATTTTAAATGAGAATGATTTTTATTTCAAACCTGCACTTTGTGGGGATTAAGAGGGGAACTAACGAAGGGAAGGGATAAAAAAAGGGCGCCGAAGCGCCCTTTTCATTGAATAAATACCGAAGCATTTATTCGCATTAAAGCTTATTAAGCAATAATTTTAGCAACAACGCCCGCGCCTACGGTACGGCCGCCTTCACGGATTGCGAAACGCAGACCGTCGTCCATCGCGATCGGGTGGATCAGGGTAACAACCATTTTGATGTTGTCGCCCGGCATTACCATCTCAACGCCTTCCGGCAGTTCAACGGAACCAGTCACGTCAGTAGTACGGAAGTAGAACTGAGGACGGTAGCCTTTGAAGAACGGAGTGTGACGGCCGCCTTCGTCTTTGGACAGAACGTAAACTTCTGATTCAAAGGTGGTGTGCGGCTTGATGGAGCCCGGCTTAGCCAGAACCTGGCCACGCTCGATCTCTTCACGCTTGATACCACGCAGCAGAACACCAACGTTCTCACCAGCCTGGCCCTGATCCAGCAGTTTGCGGAACATTTCAACGCCGGTACAGGTAGATTTCGCAGTATCTTTGATACCAACGATTTCAACTTCTTCACCAACTTTGATCACGCCACGCTCAACACGACCGGTAACAACGGTACCACGGCCAGAGATTGAGAATACGTCTTCGATCGGCAGCAGGAACGGCAGATCGATAGCGCGCTGCGGGTCAGGGATGTAAGAATCCAGGTGACCAGCCAGCTCGATGATTTTCTCTTCCCACTCTGCTTCGCCTTCCAGCGCTTTCAGCGCGGAACCGCGAACGATCGGAGTGTCGTCGCCCGGGAAGTCGTACTGTGACAGCAGGTCACGCACTTCCATTTCAACCAGTTCCAGCAGCTCTTCATCATCAACCATGTCGCATTTGTTCAGGAACACGATGATGTAAGGAACGCCAACCTGACGACCCAGCAGGATGTGCTCACGGGTCTGCGGCATCGGGCCGTCAGTCGCAGCAACAACCAGGATAGCGCCGTCCATCTGAGCAGCACCGGTGATCATGTTTTTCACATAGTCGGCGTGGCCCGGGCAGTCAACGTGCGCGTAGTGACGGGTCGGGGTTTCATATTCAACGTGAGAGGTGTTGATGGTGATACCACGAGCCTTCTCTTCCGGCGCGTTATCGATCTGATCGAATGCACGAGCCTGGCCACCGTAAGTTTTAGACAGAACGGTGGTGATAGCTGCAGTCAGAGTGGTTTTACCGTGGTCAACGTGGCCGATAGTACCAACGTTAACGTGCGTTTTGTTACGCTGAAATTGCTCTTTCGCCATGGCGATATTCCTTACTGTTATGCCCTCATCCATGATGAGGGCATCTGTTCAATATTCTAAAACCGTAGCTTATTTGCTACGAGATTCAATAACGGCCTGAGCGACGTTGTTCGGCGCTTCCGCGTACTTCAGGAACTCCATGGAGTAAGAAGCACGGCCCTGGGTCTGAGAACGCAGGTCAGTAGCATAACCAAACATTTCAGACAGCGGTACCTGAGCGCGAACGGTCTTACCGGTAGCGGTGTCATCCATACCTTCGATGATACCGCGACGACGGTTCAGGTCACCGATTACGTCACCCATGTTCTCTTCCGGCGTTTCAACTTCAACCTTCATGATAGGCTCAAGCAGAACCGGCTTCGCTTTCTTAAAGCCATCTTTAAACGCCAGAGAAGCAGCCAGTTTAAATGCCAGTTCAGAGGAGTCCACATCATGGTAAGAACCGAAGTGCAGACGAACGCCAAGGTCAACTACCGGATAACCAGCCAGCGGACCAGATTTCAGCTGTTCCTGGATACCTTTGTCAACCGCAGGGATGTATTCACCAGGAATCACACCGCCTTTGATGTCGTTGACAAATTCGTAGCCTTTGCCGCCCGGCTCCAGCGGGTACAGGTCGATCACAACGTGACCGTACTGACCACGACCACCAGACTGTTTCGCGTGTTTACCTTCGACATCCTTAATGGTGTCGCGGATAGTTTCACGGTAAGCAACCTGCGGTTTACCTACGTTCGCTTCAACGTTGAACTCACGCTTCATACGGTCAACGATGATGTCGAGGTGCAGCTCACCCATACCAGCGATGATGGTCTGGTTAGATTCTTCATCAGTCCATACGCGGAATGACGGGTCTTCTTTCGCCAGACGGCCCAGAGCCAGACCCATTTTTTCCTGGTCAGCTTTGGTTTTCGGTTCAACCGCGATAGAGATAACCGGCTCCGGGAACTCCATACGTTCCAGGATGATCGGGTTGTTCGGATCACACAGGGTATCACCAGTGATCACATCTTTCAGACCGATCGCCGCTGCGATATCGCCCGCGCGAACTTCTTTGATCTCTTCACGTTTGTTGGCGTGCATCTGTACGATACGACCAAAACGCTCACGCTGTGATTTCACAGAGTTCAGTACGGTATCACCTGAGTTAACCACGCCTGAGTAAACGCGGAAGAAGGTCAGGTTACCAACGAACGGATCGTTCGCAATTTTGAACGCCAGAGCAGAGAACGGCTCTTTATCGTCAGAGTGACGCTCTGCCGGAGTATCTTTACCGTCGTCCAGAATACCTTTGATAGCCGGAACGTCGGTCGGTGCTGGCAGGAATTCAACTACTGCATCCAGCATCGCCTGAACACCTTTGTTCTTGAATGCAGAACCACAGGTAACCAGGATGATTTCGTTGTTCAGCACGCGCAGACGCAGTGCTTTTTTGATCTCTTCTTCAGTCAGCTCTTCGCCGCCGAGGTATTTCTCCATCAGCTCTTCAGAGGCTTCTGCTGCAGATTCGATCAGGTTCTGATGCCATTCTTCAGCCAGGTCAACCATGTCAGCCGGGATCTCTTCATAAGTGAAGGTCACGCCTGCATCTTCTTCGCTCCAGTTGATGGCTTTCATTTTAATCAGGTCAACAACACCGGTGAATTTCTCTTCTGCACCGATAGCCAGTTGCAGAGGAACCGGGTTTGCACCCAGACGGGTTTTGATCTGACCAACAACTTTCAGGAAGTTAGCGCCCATGCGGTCCATTTTGTTAACGAACGCGATGCGCGGAACTTTATATTTGTTAGCCTGACGCCATACGGTTTCAGACTGCGGCTGAACACCACCAACCGCACAGTAAACCATTACCGCGCCATCAAGAACACGCATGGAACGTTCAACTTCGATGGTGAAGTCAACGTGTCCCGGGGTGTCGATGATGTTGATGCGGTGCGGCTCAAACTGCTTGGCCATACCTGACCAGAACGCGGTGGTTGCAGCAGAAGTAATGGTGATACCACGTTCCTGCTCCTGAGCCATCCAGTCCATGGTTGCAGCGCCATCATGTACTTCACCGATTTTGTGGTTAACGCCGGTGTAGAACAGGATACGCTCGGTGGTAGTGGTCTTACCGGCGTCGATGTGAGCACTGATACCGATGTTACGGTAACGTGAAATGGGTGTTGTACGAGCCATTTGATTCCTCTGATTCTCGGACGTTCAAAATAAGTCATCCCCAGCGGGTTGGCTAATTGAGCGCCCGCTGGGTTAACAATAACTACGCGGTTATTACCAGCGGTAGTGAGCGAACGCCTTGTTGGCTTCGGCCATACGGTGAACGTCTTCACGTTTCTTCACTGCAGTACCTTTGTTCTCAGCAGCATCAGAAAGTTCGTTCGCCAGGCGCAGAGCCATCGATTTATCACCGCGTTTACGAGCAGCTTCTACGATCCAACGCATTGCCAGAGCATTACGACGGACCGGACGGACTTCAACTGGTACCTGATAAGTAGAACCACCAACGCGACGAGACTTAACTTCTACAGTCGGGCGTACGTTGTCCAGAGCTACTTCGAAAGCTTCCAGTTCGGTTTTACCTGAACGCTGAGCCAGGGTCTCCAGCGCGGTATATACGATTGCTTCAGCGGTAGATTTTTTACCGTCTACCATCAGGATATTTACAAATTTGGCCAGCAGCTCAGATCCGAACTTAGGATCCGGCAGAATTTTACGTTGACCAATGACGCGACGACGTGGCATGGAAATACTCCGTTGTTAATTCAGGATTGTCCAAAACTCTACGAGTTTATTTTGACATTTAATTTAAAACGTTTGGCCTTACTTAACGGAGAACCATTAAGCCTTTGGCTTCTTCACGCCATACTTGGAGCGAGCCTGCTTACGGTCTTTAACACCAGAGCAGTCAAGCGCGCCACGAACGGTGTGGTAACGCACACCTGGCAGGTCTTTAACACGACCGCCACGAATCAGGATTACGGAGTGTTCCTGCAGGTTGTGGCCTTCACCACCAATGTAGGAAGTCACTTCGAAACCGTTGGTTAAACGAACACGGCATACTTTACGCAGTGCGGAGTTCGGTTTTTTCGGGGTAGTGGTGTACACACGGGTACAAACACCACGTTTTTGCGGGCAAGCTTCCAGCGCCGGCACGTTGCTTTTAGCAACTTTGCGTACGCGCGGTTTGCGAACCAGCTGATTAACTGTTGCCATTAAATAGCTCCTGGGATTTAGCTTTTGCTTCGTAAACACGTAATAAATCGCCTCGTATTAATACGAGGACGCAGAATTTTAGGGCTGAGCAGAAAAGGTGTCAAGAAATAACCAGGCGTCTTATGTTCACCAGGGCATTTGTTGTTGCTGTTTTACCGTCAGCATGACGAAATCATTATAGTCGATAACGGTGATTTTGGATGAAATTTGCGCAGCCAATCCACGCGCGTCAACATCCTCTTTCAGCGCCCACAGCCGCGCTGGCGCTTGCAACAGCTGTGGTAGCAGACGATTATTTTGCAGACCGGCCAGCACACCATCCTGCATCAACAATAGATCGTCATCCGCCTGTAGCATGCGCAGTAATAAATTATAATCGCACTGCCAGGGAGAACTCATCAGCGTATGCAACATTAGCGCTCCTTAAAAGGTCAGGATATGGTCAGCCTGCGACAGACGCGCACGTAGCGCAGCGCTATCAAGGACCTCAGCAGGCAGCACGCGTGGGCTCTCCGGCGTTAGCCCGCGCTCCGCAAGCGAGTCCGCGCAAATATAACATTCCTCAACGTCATACAGCGGCAGTACGCCAAACGTGGCGATATAATTACGCGCCAGCACTTTTTCCGGCTGTTGATGTTCGCTTAGCTGTAGCACGCCATCACCGATAAAAAAGAGTGAAACCTGTTCACACAGGGCCGCAGTAGCCAGCGCCGCGTCCAGCCCTTCTCTTCCGCTGCTGTTGCCGTGAGGCGCGCGGGTAAAAACAAAGGCAATCGATTTCATCAGAACTGCACCACTCTGTCACTGGTGAGCATCGCTTCAGCTAATGCGCCAAGCCCTGCCAGCGTAAAACCAGGCTGAAGATTCGCCGCAGCTAATCCCAACCCAGTGGCCTCCTGCTCATCGGTTACGCCGCGCCTTAATGCTGCCGCCACGCAGATGTTCAGCGTCACGCCCTGCTGCTGCAACGCCTGCCAGGCGCGCACGATATCAAATTCATCGCCAGCGGGAGCGGTAAGCTGATTACCGTTGAGCACGCCTTCCCGATAAAAAAAGATGCTGTTCAGCTGATGGCCGGCTTTCAGCAGCGCACGTGCAAAAAGCAGCGCACTGCTCGCTTGCTGCGTGCCGTAAGCGGGCCCCGTTACCAAAAGCGTGTAATGCATTAACGTTCCTGCCCCTGCATATCGCCACTTTTAAACTGGCGGATATAGAGGTAGACCGTATGTTTGGAAATATTCAGACGGTCGGCGACCTGGTTAATCGCATCTTTAATATCGAAAATGCCTTTTTCGTACAGATTAAGAACAATCTGACGATTCTTCATATTGTTTGCTACGTTGCGATCGGCGCTAACTTCTTCAATGGTGAACTCCAGCGTTTGCGTCACCAAATCCTCTACTGAGGAGGCGAAGTTAACCTGTGAAGCAACATCCGGCGTTTCCGGCGGCATAAAGGTCGACATAATCTGTGAGAATGGAACGTCCAGATTCATGTTGATGCACAGCAGGCCGATCACACGTTGCTGGCGATTACGGATAGCGATGGTTACCGACTTCATCAACACCCCGCTTTTCGCGCGGGTGAAATAGGCCCGGGAGACATTACTGTCGGCCCCGGTCATATCATGCAGCATACGCAACGCCAGATCGGTAATCGGCGAGCCGACTTTACGGCCAGTATGTTCACCATTGGCGATACGCACTGCGGAACATTTCAAATCTTCCAGCGAGTGCAGCACGATTTCACAATGAGAGCCAATCAGCATCGCAAGGCCATCAACGACGGCTTCGTAAGATTTCAGGATATCGTAGTCCGTTTGATCGAACGGATGTTGCTCCAGTAAATCGATATCGGTCAGATCGCCTGGATTGAATGGATTAGACATGAAAGACATTACCCTAATTGGCTGGAGCCTGTCTCAGCGCGGCCAGGGCAGACTCATCATACAAATTTGCGCAGCGCTAGTCTGGCAAATGTCTGCAGGTTATGCCAGATTTTTGTCCAGCCGGGGAGTACGAGTCATACAAATAAAACCGCCGCGTTAACGCGGCGGTTGCAGAATTACTGTGCTTTCTCGTCGGCGACCGGGGCCTGCGCTTTCGCGTCAGCTTTCGGTGCCGGTTTGATATCCAGTAATTCAACATCAAACACCAGCGTGGAGTTAGCCGGAATTCCCGGCACGCCGTTTTTACCGTAAGCGAGCTGCGGTGGAATAACCAGCTTGATTTTCCCGCCTTTCTTCACGTGCTTCAGGCCTTCGGTCCAGCCTGGGATCACGCCGTCAAGACGGAAAGAGAGCGGCTCGCCACGCGTGTAAGAGTTATCGAACTCCGTACCATCAATCAGCGTGCCTTTATAGTTAACCACAACGGTATCGCTATCTTTCGGCGCGTCGCCGCTACCCGCTTTTTCTACCAGATAGAGCAGGCCGCTGTCAGTTTTCTTCACGCCCTTCTGTTTAGCGAATTTTGCGGTGTAGGCATCCCCTTTCTCCGCGTTTTCTTTCGCATCTTTTTCCATCTTCGCCTGAGCGGCACCCTTCACACGGCCTTCAAAAGACTGCAGGGTTTGTTCAATTTCCTGATCGGATAATTTGCTCTTACCGGCGAAGGCGTCCTGAACGCCAGCAATCAGCTGTGCTTTATCTAACTGAATGCCCAGTTTTTCCTGTTCTTTCAGCGAATTTTCCATATAGCGGCCCAGCGATGCGCCCAGTGCATAAGCGGACTGCTGGTCTTCGTTGTTGAAAGCCGCATTTTTAGGGGCCTGAGGCGCAGCTTGTTCAGCCGGTGCGGAGTCTGCTGCCAATGCCACAGATGCATTGAGCGTGGCGGCCATCGTGGCGGCTAACAGCGTAATTTTAAACAGTGATTTCATCCATTATCTCCAAAACCGAAGCCTCTCACCTCGGCAATCGTTGCAGACCATCAGGCCTGTACTATAACTGTGCGGAACAACTTATCATGCCCGCCCGGCAAACTTAAGTGTACATCCGACCCTTTTTTGTGTCGGGAAGTTCCAACAGATATGACGATAAGGCTGTGCTTTTTCAACCATCGCGGGCAAAATCGGACAATCTAACGTCGGATATGCGGTTTTATCTTACACAAGGCAAGCCGACATGTCTGGCACGGGCAACAGGGGAACAGCTATGCAGCAATATACCTTTGAACAACAGTTGGAACGGCTGGAAAGCAAACTCGCCTTTCAGGAACAAACCATTGAAGATCTGAACCAAACGGTTGTACAGCACGAAATGGAAATGGCGAAGATGCGTGAGCAAATACGGCTGCTGATAGATAAACTAAAAGCTGCGGCACCTTCAATGGTCGCACATCCATCGGAAGAAACGCCGCCACCGCACTATTAACTGTCCCGCAGTCACTAACGCTGCGGCACCTTATTGGGGGTCGCTGCGTAGCTCGCTTGCTGCCAGCTCTGTTAGTTAGTCATGGTGGGTTTTCTTTCAGAGAAGGCCAACGCGGGCATAAAATGGAAGGATCGATGCGGCCTGACGCATTTTATTGCGTTTAATGCCAGGGATAGACTGAAGGGAAACCATACTATCAGGCTGTGCAAAATGCATCCGCTCTGGAAAGCATTAAGGCGCAAATAATAAGGGCAGAGAGCGCACCGCTCCCTGCCCCACTATCATGCTGTACGTACGATTAGTGACAGCCGCAGCCGCCAGTACCGCAGCCGCCTTTACCATGTTCATGACCGTGGTCATGATCATGGTCATGGTCATGGTCATGGTGGTGATCGTGTTCGCCGTGTACATGACCATGAGCCAGTTCTTCCGGCGTCGCTTCACGGATAGCAACCACTTCTACGTGGAAGTTCAGGTTCTGGCCCGCCAGCATATGGTTACCATCAACCACAACGTGTTCGTCTTCCACTTCGGTGATTTCTACCGGTACCGGACCCTGATCGGTTTCAGCCAGGAAGCGCATGCCAACCTGCAGTTCATCCACGCCCATAAACACATCTTTAGGCACACGCTGAACCAGGTTGTCATCATACTGGCCGTAAGCGTCATTGGCGGCAATATGCACGTCAAAGTTGTCGCCGACTTCATGATCTTCCAGTGCCTTTTCCAGACCAGAAATCAGGGAACCATGACCGTGCAGATAGTCCAACGGTGCGCTCACCGGAGACTCGTCGACCAACACACCGTCTTCTGTACGTACCTGGTAAGCCAGGCTGACCACCAGGTCTTTTGCTACTTTCATGATATCTCCTAACCGTTGAGAGCTTTGATCCCGACTCATTGGTCTATTTTTGCGTGCAATAACACCAACCAGAAAGATCCAGATGCTGACCCTTTGCGTGCCATACAGGCAATACGCTCAGGCAATGTTAACGATGCCGATTGTAACGGAATTCAGTGCCGCTGTAAGGGTAAGCTTAAAAAAAGCTGCGCTGTTCCGCTACTCTGGATGAAAAATTCCGATGACTTGCTCCTGACTGCGGATCTGATCGCGTACCTGCTTATCCGCCTCGCGCATTTGATGACCGCATTTCACGCACTCCACCACATCGACATTATTTTCACGCCACATTGCCAACGTATCTTTCTGTTGGCAGTGCGGGCAGGTTGCATCAGCAATAAAACGTTTACGCATTTTTCTTTCCTGCATTTTGGGTCAACGCGCTCAGCGGCGCCAGTTATTCAAATTCATCCCAGCTGTCCAGCTGGCGCTTCTCCTGCTGCATTTCGCGCTGGAAAATATCTTCAAGCTCGCGCCGCGCCTCACGCGCACGGGAGATTTGCGCATTATCCGTATGGACAGGCATCAGTTCGCGCAGCATACGCATATCCAGCCGCCGGAAGTGCTGCTGCGCGCGGTGCGCCTGATGCGGATGCATGCCCAGCGACATCAATGTTTTACGTCCCAGCTCCAGTGCGCTGGAGAACGTCTCGCGGGAAAATTGCGTTACCCCCGCCTGCAGCAGTTCATGGGCCTCAACGCGCCCGCGCGCGCGCGCCAGAATATGCAGATGCGGAAAATGCTGCTGACAGAGATGAACAATATTCATGGTATCTTCTGGTGTGTTACAGGTAATCACGATCGACTGCGCGCTGGCAGCGCCTGCGGCCCGTAGCAGCTCCAGTTCTGTTGCATCTCCATAGTATACTTTATAACCATACTTGCGCATCAGACTTACGGCGCTGATGTCCCGTTCAAGCACGGTAATGCGTTTTTTATTCGCCATCAGCAGACGTCCAATCACCTGACCGAAACGACCAAATCCCACCACAATCACCTGCGGCTGATCGTCATCTACCCAGGGTTTTTCCGTTTGCTCATCCCCATCGTTAAAACGCCGCACCAGAATGCGGTCTACGCTCCGCATCAGTAACGGCGTGGTCATCATAGAGAGGGTAACGGTCACCAGCAGCAGCGGCAGTTGATCGTCATGAAACAGCCGCACTGCCGAGGCGGCAGAAAACAGTACAAACGCGAACTCACCGCCCTGACTCAGCACGCTGGCGAACTGTAAACGCTCTGAGCTACGCAGACCATAAATCCGCGCCAGCAGATAAAGCACCAGCGTTTTGACTGCCACCAGCACCAGCACGCCAAGCAGCACCGTGAAAATATGCGTATAGAGCACACCCAAATTCAGCGCCATGCCAACGGAAATAAAAAACAGCCCAAGCAGCAAGCCTTTGAATGGCTCAATGGCGATCTCCAGTTCGTGGCGATATTCGCTTTCCGCCAGCAGAATGCCGGAAATAAAGGTGCCCAGCGCCATCGACAGCCCCAACGCATCCATAAACAGCGCCGAGCTGAGCACCAGCAGCAGCGCCGCAGCGGTAAAAACTTCGCGTACGCCGGAAGCGGCGATATAGCGGAAGATGGGTCGCAGCAGTAGCCTGCCGCCAATCAGCATGCCCGCAAAAGCCAGCACCTTAATGCCTACCTTCATCCAGTCGGTATGGCCGCTATCAGTGCCAGCCAGCAGCGGCACCAGCGCCAGCGCTGGGATCACCGCCAGGTCCTGAAACAGCAGTACGGAAAAGCCCAGTTGCCCCGCCTCGCTGCGATTCATTCCCTTATCGCGCATTAGCTGTAAAGCCATCGCCGTTGAGGACATCGCCAGGCCGATCCCGCCAACCAGTGCCGCCTGCCATGAAAAATCGGTTAACAGCAGCAGCCCGGCCAGCACCGCAGCGCTAAAGATAACCTGAGCGGCACCTACGCCGAAAATCGAGCGGCGCAGCGCCCATAGCTTCGAAGGATTCAGCTCCAAGCCAATCAGGAACATCAGGAATACTACGCCGATTTCCGAAAAGTGCAGGATCTCGTCAACGTCACTGATAAAGCCCAGGCCCCAGGGGCCAATTGCAATACCCGCCAGCAAATAGCCCAGTACCGCGCCAATTCCCAGCCGGGCGGCGATGGGGACCGCGACCACGGCGGCAAACAGATAGACCACGCCTGCCGACAGTAAAGTATGCCCTTCCATTTATAACGCTCCAGCAGACAAAGGAGAGGAAAGCCAGCTGCCATAGGCCTCGGCATAATTTTTCATAATTTCCGGCGGTTGACGACGCGCCCAGTAAACAATCATCGGCGATAACCAGTGCATACGACACATCTGTGCCGTCAGCTCAAAGGGCCGCATAATCTCCGTCATGGGATAGCGATTAAGGCCATCCTGATGATAGGCCGCCTCCGGTTCGCCGGTAGTAATCACGCTGCGCCAATATTTTCCCTTCAGCGCATCACCGCCGACGCCGCTGGCAAAGCCACGCGAAAGCACGCGATCCAGCCACTCTTTCAGCAATGCCGGACAGCTCCAGGTATAAAGAGGATGCTGGAAAATAATGATCTGATGCTCCCGCAGCAGCTGCTGTTCAAAATGAATATCGATAAAAAAATCGGGATAGTGTGCGTACAGGTCGTGTACGGTAACGTGGGATAATTGCTGCGCCGGCTGCAGCAAGATCCGATTGGCTATCGAATCTTGTGATTCCGGATGGGCATACAGCAGCAAAACCTTAGGCGGCTGCGCCATCTCTCTCCTCCAAATCGTCGTCATGATGCAGGATTTCCGCTACCATGCACGACATAACGGAATCTATGATTCCTGACTGATTATGATGACAATAAATTAACATATTCTGACAATACGGCGCTTATGATTGTATTCTCTTCGTTACAGATCCGACGCGGTACCCGCGTGCTGCTGGACAATGCCACTGCCACCATCAATCCTGGCCAAAAAGTTGGGCTGGTGGGTAAAAACGGCTGTGGCAAATCGACGCTGCTGTCGCTGTTAAAAAATGAGCTCAGCGCCGATGCGGGCAGCGTCACCTTTCCCGGCACCTGGTCGCTGGCCTGGGTTAACCAGGAAACGCCAGCGCTGGCGGTGCCCGCCATTGAGTACGTTATTGATGGCGATCGTGAATATCGACAGCTTGAAGCCGAGCTACAGCGCGCCAATGAAAAAAACGACGGCAACGCAATCGCGCTGCTGCACGGCAAGCTGGATGCGATACAGGCATGGAGCATACAGGCGCGCGCAGCCAGTCTGCTTCACGGTTTGGGCTTTAGCCAGCAACAGCTGCAGCGCCCGGTCAGTGACTTTTCCGGCGGCTGGCGCATGCGTCTCAATCTGGCGCAGGCGTTGATATGCCGTTCCGATCTGCTGCTGCTGGATGAACCCACTAACCACCTCGACCTGGATGCGGTTATCTGGCTGGAGCGCTGGCTGAAGAGTTACGACGGTACGCTGCTTCTGATTTCGCACGATCGCGATTTTCTTGATCCGGTGGTGGATAAAATCCTGCATATCGAACAGCAGTCCCTGTTTGAATATACCGGCAACTACAGCTCTTTTGAGCAGCAGCGTGCCACCAGACTCTCTCAGCAGCAGTCGCAGTATGAGCATCAGCAGCGTAAAGTGGCGCATCTGCAAAGCTATATCGATCGTTTCCGCGCCAAAGCCAGTAAAGCGAAACAGGCGCAGAGCCGTATTAAAATGCTTGAGCGCATGGAGTTTATCTCCCCCGCACATGTGGATAATCCTTTCAGTTTCAGCTTCCGCGCGCCGGAAAACTTGCCCAACCCGATACTGAATATGGAGAAGGTTACCGCTGGCTATGATGATCGCGTTGTGCTGGATTCGATCAAACTGAATCTGGTGCCCGGTTCGCGTATTGGCCTGCTCGGCCGCAACGGTGCGGGGAAATCCACGCTAATTAAACTGCTGGCGGGCGAACTCGCGCCGCAAAAAGGGGAGATCGGCCTGGCGAAAGGAGTCCAGCTGGGTTATTTCGCACAGCATCAGCTGGAATTTTTACGCGCCGGAGAGTCTCCTCTGCAGCATCTGGCACGTCTGGCGCCAAAACTGCCGGAGCAGCAGCTGCGCGATTACCTTGGCGGCTTCGGCTTCCAGGGCGATAAAGTCAGCGAACCGACCGAGCGTTTTTCCGGCGGCGAAAAAGCGCGTCTGGTGCTGGCGCTAATCGTCTGGCAGCGTCCCAATCTGCTGCTGCTGGATGAACCAACCAACCATCTCGATCTTGATATGCGTCAGGCATTAACCGAAGCGCTGATCGATTTTGAGGGCGCGCTGGTGGTGGTTTCGCACGATCGTCATTTGCTGCGTTCCACCACTGACGATCTTTATCTGGTGCATGACGGCAAAGTGGAAGTGTTCGCCGGCGATCTGGATGATTATCAGCAGTGGTTAAGCGATTTACAAAAACGGCAGACGCAAGTGAGCGAGCCAAAACAGGATAACGGCAACAGTGCTCAGGCGCGTAAAGATCAGAAGCGCCGCGAAGCCGAGCTGCGTGCGCAAACGCAACCGCTGCGTAAACAGATCGAAAAGCTGGAAAAAGAGATGGAGAAGTTTAACGCTCAGCTCTCCGCTGCAGAGGCGAAGCTGGCCGATGCGGCTATTTACGATGCGAGTCGTAAAGCCGATCTGACCGCCGCGTTACAGCAGCAGGCCGCAGCGAAATCGGCACTGGAAGAGTGCGAAATGGCCTGGCTGGATGCTCAGGAACAGCTGGAAATCATGCTGACTCATTAACTCTCGCTCCGGCCTTATTCTGCTGAGGTTGTTAAATGCAAAATAAGGCCGGGCTTTTAACTGGCGAGCAGCGCCTGTTAACAATTTAAAGCGGCGAAGTGCTTTTCAAATAAAAAGAAACGGTTCGCCGAACTTCACCTGGCTGCGTTGTACTTTTTCCGCATCATTTTCTTCATAAACAACCAACGTTTATCGAATTTTTTACGTTCTGTTTCCTTGTGCGCAGAGTTCAATGTTTTTACTATTGCGCCCTGCATAAGTTGCTTATTTTTTGAACTCAGGGTAAACCGTGTCAGAGCGTTGCGTAAATTTACTGAAAAAAAACCTGACGGCTTTTGGGCTGTTGGTTTTTTTCACGCCACTTGCCCATTTTTTATCACCCTTGTACCTGGTTGCGGATCGCACTGTTTACCTTTGCTATTTGCCCTACGGTTTGGCGATCGCCGCCATTTATATTTTCGGCCGCTCGGCCGTGGTTCCCCTTTATCTGGCTTTCTTTATTACTTTCCAGCTCTGCTTTCCGCTATTCTCGCTGGCGGCGGCGCTCGCCTTTGCTTTTTTAACGCCGTTGTTTGTTAGCTGTTGGCTGACTCGCCGCTGGCTTGGTCGCCGCTGGCGCTATAACCTTGGAAACCAGGGACTGGGTGTCCGGCTGCTCCTGCTGAATACGCTGGCCCCTGTCCTGACAATGCTGCTGCTGGCAGCGCTCGGGCAAAAACTGCCGGCGATCCCGGAGATGCCCGGCAGCTATTTTACCGGCAGGCTGGATATGTTCAGCGTACTCAGTCTGCAAAACCTGATGCTCTCCGCGACGCTGTTTACCATTCTGTTTTACTTTCCGCTGCGTATGCTGGCCGCGCCGCGCAGCGGCTTTACTTTCTGTCGTCGGGCCAGTCAAGCCCTGCATGGAAACTGCCTGAGCGCGCTTTGGTGGGGCTGCCTGCTGGCCGCGCTGATGCTGATGCTTTGCTTTCCGGTGCGCCATATGCTGATTTCCAGCTATCTGGTCCCGCTGGTTTTCGTTATCTTCACTTACGGCATTATGCGCTTCACCTCACGGAGCGTGCTCTGGCTCTGGGCACTCTGCTGTCTGTTGCTGATGCACTTTAACCTTGATGTGCTGCCGTTAAGATCCATCTTTTCCGCCACCTTTTTATCCTCAGCGTTTATCGCTTTTACCATCAGCCTGCTTTATATCGCGGCGGGATACTGGAAAAGCCGTCGCCTGCAGCGCATTGCGCTTAACCTTGCCGTGACCGATCCGGTGGTCCAGCGGCTTAATCTGCGAGCGCTACAGAAAAAACTTAAACAGCATCCATCGGGCACCCTTTGCTATCTCCATCTGCATCAGCTGAAATTTCTTGGCTGCCATTATGGCCTGATGATGAAAACCTATACCAAACGCTGCATTATTGATGAGATCGGCACGCATCTGCAGCAAAATGAAGGGGTTTACCAAATCACCTGCGATGGCGTTATTGTGCTGCTACAGGGTGAAGGCATCGGCGAGCGTCTGTCGCAGCTACGCACGCGCCTAAAACAGCAACGGATTTTCTGGCACAACCAGCTGATAGATATCGATTATGCTTTTGCCGCCGGTAAATTCACCAGGGAAAACAGTAATCTTTATCGTCTGGCAGGGCAGCTAAATTATCTGGCGGAACAGGCCCTGATGGCGGGCGGCGTAGCGCTGCTGGATGAGGATAATTCACGCTTGCTTGGTCATGTCTCCGCCCAGGTTTTACTGCTACAAAAAATCAAACAGGCGCTAACCGGGCAGGATATCGTGCTGTTTGCACAGCCGATTGTCCCCTGTAAACAGGGTTGTCTTTATTACGAAGTGCTGGCGCGGCTACGTTCGGCAGACGAACTTATTATGCCGGATCGGTTTATTCCGCTGATTGCAGAGTTTCGCCTTAGCGCCCAGTTTGATCGCCTGGTAGTAAAGGAAACCGTGGCGTTTATTCATCAGCGTCAACGCGTGAATAACCCGCCGCCGCGCCTGGCCATTAATCTGTTGCCAATGACGCTGACCGAGCCGGGAGTAGCGGAGGAGATCATTGCCCTTTTTCAGCGCTTTTCCGTCTCCTCTGAAGCGGTTATTTTCGAAGTGACCGAGGAGCAGGGATTGATCAATAACCCGCAGGTCAATAATGCGATTGCCACGCTGCGTCAGGCAGGCTTTCGTATTGCGATAGATGATTTCGGTACCGGTTTCGCCAACTATGAGCGCGTAAAACACCTTAGCGCCGATATTATTAAAATTGACGGCCTGTTTGTTAAAAACAGCCTTGATGACAATATCGATCGCATTATTATTAAATCGATCTGCGCCATCGCCCGGGAAAAACGCGTATCCGTTGTAGCGGAGTATGTGGAAACCGAGGCGCAAAAAGCGCTGTTAACCGAGCTGGGCGTTGATTATATACAGGGCTGGCTAACCGGTCAGCCAGCCCCGCTGCTTTCCCTGCCCTGATCGGCTCAGGTGGGACGATAAAACGGCTTATCACCCAAAATGGTGGCGCGGTGCATGATGCGTCTGGCGGGCAGGTAGTCGGCGTTCGCATAGTGCTGCGTGACCCGGTTATCCCAGATGGCAACATCGTTAGCCCGCCAGCGCCAGCGTACCTGGAACTCCGGCTTGTTTATATGGGCAAACAGAAAGCCCAGCAGCGCGTCGCTCTCTTTCGGTGTTAAATCAACAATTCTTGTTGTAAACCCCTGATTTACAAATAAGGCCTGCTGGCCGCTAACCGGATGGGTGCGTACCACCGGATGCAGCAGCGGTGGATGGTTCGCCGCCGCCAGCGTTGACCAGCCGACGCCTAAACCGATGCGCAGACCGGTAAGGATTTCCGGCAGCGCGCCGGGCAAAATAACCAGACGTAGCAGCTGCCAGCGGCTGGCTCCCAGCGACAGCGCCGCCCGCAGCCGTACCTGCTGCGGCGGCGATAAAAACAGCGGCGCAATCAGCTGCAGCGCGGTAACCAGCCACCACAGCGCCAGCAGCAACGCTAAGGTTGTCAGGCTCAGCGTCAATTGACGGGAAAGCGGCGACCGCCAGCGGACTGGAGCCGATATTGCCGATTTGTACATCACCGGATGCCAGCGCACGGACTACACTGGAGCCACTGTCGAATTTACGCCAGTTGACCTGCGCGCCGCTTTGCTGAGCGAAAGTGTTATCCGCCTGAGCGACTTTCGCGGGTTCCGCCGAGGTCTGATAAGCCACCGTAACCTCAACGGCGTGCGCCTGGGTCGCCAGCAGCAATAACGACACTGCCCATGCCAAAAACCGCGTGATCCTCACCATCTTACGTTCCGCCTGTTGTTATCATCGTGATGGCTCAGTTGTAGCTGAGAGGCGGATACAGCATGAAGTAATTAAAAATTATGTTTAATCGCTAAATTGCCTTAGAAGAGATATCGCTATCTTTATCTCAAAATTAAAAAAGTCTGATTTTTCTGATGAAAAATGGACCTGAATCGGCCACTGTATAACGATGTTCTACAGGCTATTCATTGGTGAGTTGTCAGAGGGTTTTCCATGTCGATTGAGAAAGTTGCCCGTTTCGCTGGTGTATCGACCGCGACCGTTTCACGTGTGCTGAACGGTTATAAGGGCGTTCGGCCTGCAACCCGTGAACGCGTTTTAGCCGCTATTGCCGCCTGTCAATACCAGCCTAACCTGCTGGCGCGCCAGCTACGTACCTCTCAGAGCCATATGTTGCTTGTGCTGGTTTCCAATATTATCAATCCTTTCTGTTCGCGCGTGGTGCGCGGCATCGAGGCAGAAGCGGAGGCGCACGGCTACCATATTCTGCTGTGCAATTCCGATTCACAAACCCAGCGCGAATCTGCTTATCTCACGCTGCTGAGCGGCAAAGTGGTGGATGGCGTTATTACCATGGATGCGGCAAGCAATCTGCCTGAACTGCGCCAAATGATTGGCGATTCCCCCTGGATACAGTGTGCCGAAGGCGATCCTGATGTCGCTGGCTCATCGGTCACTATTGATAATCAACAGGCCGCGCGGGCGGCAGTGCAGCATCTGGCGCAGCGCGGACGACGACGGATTGCGATGATCAATGGCGATCCGCGCTATCTCTATGCGCAACAGCGTGAGTTGGGATATCGGGCGGCGTTAGCCGAACTGGGTTTGTCATGGTCCGGCGTTGAGTATGCTAATGAAGTAGAGTGCGAGGCGGGCTTTGCGGCCATGAAACGGCTGCTGGAAGCGAAAGAGCCGCCAGACGCCGTGTTTACCGTATCTGATGTACTGGCAGTAGGCGCGATACACTGCGCACGTCAGCACCAGCTCGCCATCCCTGAGGATATTGCCGTGCTGGGCTTTGACGGCCTTCCATGGAGCGCAATGCTTTCGCCGCCGCTCAGTACGCTGGAACAGCCAATGC
Source organism: Pantoea alhagi (assembly GCF_002101395.1). Classification (NCBI taxonomy): domain Bacteria; kingdom Pseudomonadati; phylum Pseudomonadota; class Gammaproteobacteria; order Enterobacterales; family Erwiniaceae; genus Pantoea; species Pantoea alhagi. The sequence continues at coordinate 1,210,420 of NZ_CP019706.1, forward strand.
ATCAGTTGGGCACGCGCAGCGTACAGCTGCTGTTACAGCGCATTCAGGATCCGCTGGCACCACAGGTTCATGAGCGGCTCCCCTGTGAGCTGGTGGTACGCGCCTCCAGCTAATCAGTGCCATATCAACAGTACACAGGCGGCAGTCAGCACGCCCATCGTCAAATTAAAAATTTTCCATGCGCGGCGGCTACGCAGCAGACGGCCTATCAGGGTGCCGAAGCCAAGCCAAAGAATGCCAGCGACCAGATTAACCAGCGCCATACCAATGCTGATAGCCACAACTGAACTGCGATAGGCTTCACCTGCCAGGCTAAAGCTGGCCACGGCCCCCAACGCCATTAACCAGGCTTTGGGATTAACCAACTGCAGCAGTCCTCCCTGCCATAAAGGCATGGGACGAGGCGGCGCTTCACCCATCTCAATTTTTTCATAGGCCGCCGTTGCAATTTTCCACGCCAGCCACAGCAGATAGAGACTACCCACAATTTTCAAAAACAGATGCAGAGAGGGGTAAACCAGAATCAGCCCGCCCACGCCAAATGCCACCAGCAACAGCATAAGCTGCATACCGAGCATAATTCCTGCCATTAAGGGGAGCGAACGCAGAAAACCAAAATTGGCGCCGGCCGTGGTCAATAGCGTATTATTTGGCCCTGGCGTAATCGCCGCCACCCAAAGAAAACCAAGCATCGATAAAAACAGACTGAGTTCCATAAAATGGGTGCTCCTCACCCGGTAAAATGTTAACCCGTTTAAACTAACAGTGCGCCTGAATGCGTACAAGCGTGAAACGATGAGCTTTGATCACAGTCAGGAATCCTTTATTCCCCTGAAAGGACTGCATAATCCCCATCTGCAAACGGTGCTGCCGCGTCTGTTTCGCCGCCGGATCTCTTTACGCCCTCACTGGCAGCGTCTGGATCTGCCGGACGGCGATTTTATCGATCTTGCATGGAGCGAAGATCCTATGCAGGCGCGGCATAAACCGCGTGCGGTGTT